>DASVFR010000059.1:0-41429 GCA_036379955.1 Solirubrobacterales bacterium | reverse complement strand
AGGGGGAGAACGGGGAGCCCGTCGAGGGAGACGGCGGCCGTCATAAGCTCTGGGTCGTCTCCCACCTGGCGAGTGGAGCGAAGATCACCGGCGGCATGGTCAACGAGACGCGAGAGGAGCTGGCCGAGCGGGCAAACCGCTTTGTCGAGGAACGCGGCGGCCGTGAGAAGCTGCTGAGCCTCGCCGCCGAGCTGATCGAGCGAGAGGGGGCGATCCAATGAACACGCCGCCCGTTGTCGGCTTCGCTGGCACTCGACCCGCTGACGCCTTCGGCCCTGACTGGCAGGTGATCGACCGGCGAGACGGGCGAGTGATCGCCGAGAAGTACGCGCCGCGCTCGCCCGACTACCCGCCCGACGATCCGCCCATGAGCGCGCAGGGAGCCGCAGAAGCGCTCGCGGCCGAACTGAACGCGATGTGTCTGGGCATCCGACATGTGCCCTACGGGGCGCTATGCGAGGAGGCCCGGCGCTTGCGGATCGAAGGCGCTACCGCCTAGCCGCGCTCGGAGCTTGCGCCGGTTCGACTCCGGCGCGCGGCCTTGTACCCATGAGCAACCGAAGGGAGCAGCACATGAGCACCGCACGATGCGACAACTGCGGCAAGGTCTCGAAGATCGAGGACTTGGCCGAGCCCTCGCGCTTGAGCGAGCGGCTAGACCCTGGCGGGTCGCTGCCGGCCGGCGAGTGTCCGGCCTGCGGCGCGCTCGCCTACGCCGAGACCTACGGCCAGCGGACGATCCGCGAGACGGCCGAAGCGATCGGCTACAGCGACGGGAACGACGACGACGAGACGGGCGGCGTGGACGCGCTGATCGACTACAAGAACGCGGTCGAGGAGCGGCTGACCTTGGCGCTCGACACGCTCGCCTCTATCGCTACCGGCGTGCCGCGTGAGGACGAGTGGCGCAGCGCCGCCGACTTCATGGAAGCGACGGCGCGGACGCTCGACCTGGCCGACGTTCCCCGGCCCGAGCACTACCCGGAGGACTGATGCGAAGCGCGGAAGCGATCCTCGCCGACCTAGACAAGGCGGCGCTGGATCACGGCAAACACCAGCGGAAGGGCGCGGAGCTGCACGACCAGCTCTGCGCCCTGCTGCGGGAGGCACGCGAGCACCCGGAGGTCTCGATGGAGACCGCCCGGCAGCGCGTCAGCTTGCCGCGGCAGACCGCCTACGAATACGCGAGGAAGGGGGGCGAATGACCGTCGAGGAGAAGCGAGCCAAACATCGCGCGCTGATCGCGTCGATGCGAGTCGCCGAGGCGACCGGCAACAGCGACGGGGCGAAGCGACAGCGGAAATCCCGAGCGAAGAAGAAGCGCCGCTGAGAACGAGAAAGCTACGGAGCCGCCGGCGGCAACGCTGGCGGCTCGTCGTCGTCCTCGGCCTCTCCGGTAATCACTTCGACGCCGGCGGCTTCGAGGGCGGCGGCAATGTCGCCAATGTCGGCGCCGACGCGCTGCGTCGCGTGGCCGCTCAACAGCTCGCCCTTCTCGGTGTGGATGCCGGACGTGATCCCGAGCGACTGCAAGACCTTCGGCAGTTCGCGCTTGTCGATCTTGCCTTCGCGGAGCAGGTCGCCGAGCTGGCGCAGCGCCTCCTCCTCTGACTCCATCGCCAGGTTGGCGATCCGACGATGCGTGTCGGCCATCAGCGACCGGGCGTGCTCGTCTACTTCGGCCTTCGCCTGGCGGTACTCGTCTCGGTGCCGCTGGACCCAAGAGCGGATCGTGCCCCAGGGAATGTCCAGGTCCGCTTCCTCGAGCAGGGCGACGCCGCGCTTCTCAGAGCCGGAGACGAAGGCGTAGACCGCCATGCCTTGCCGGCGTTCGGCTTCGCTGTACTCGCGCTGCTCGACGGCGGTAGACACCGATCTCCTTTCGTCCGGCCGGCCGGATTATGGGTTGAAGTGGGTGGCGGCCCCCGGAGTCGAACCGGGCTCTCCGAACGGCTTACGGGCCATGCCTATGAGGGCTTTTGTCTCGTGCCCGCTCTGCGTCGGCGACTTTTGCTCTGCGCGTCCCGACCGCCATGAACTCTCCTCACCGGGCGCCGATCAGCAGGGCAACCTCCCAGCAGAGCCGCCCGCTATGCGCGCGCTTCTCAGTCGGTCGCTTGGTCCACTGGCTCTGACGAGCCGCGGCCCGGTGAAGCTCCCACCGCCTGTGCCGTGGCGGCCAGGGAAGCCGCGACGGTGGGCGAGGAGGAGAGTCCTCTGCCTCGTGAGTCCAAGGCGCGCACAGTTGCTAGTGGCGCTTGGCTGGCCCCGGTCTTGAGGGGGCGTCGGCTCACGGGCACGGCCAGTATACCGCCTGCTAGGGCGAAAAGCGGCGTTCCGCCAAGGTCTCGAGGTCGTAGTCCTCGATCGCTTCCTCGACGTCGCTGGGGACGGCCAGCCGAGGCACGACCAATTCGGAGCCGGGGCCGGCGTCGGCGTGCTTGTCGTAGCGCCTGTGGTGCTCGACGCAGCCAGGTCCGCCGAGGCGGCAATCCCATTCCATGAGCATGACCAGCTCGGGGTCGAGCCCGAGGAAGGGAGGGTGGTTGCGAATCTCCTGCCGGCCGAGGAAGTGAAACGCCTCCCATTTCCCTTTGCAGAGCCGCTTGAGCGGGTCGTGGATGGCGAGCCAGCAGGCCGGCTGACCGCCCAGGAAGCGGGTCATGTAGTGCCGCTTCATCGCTTCGACGCGGAAGGCTTCGCAGATCTCGGCGGGGGCCTTGAGGATCACTGGACGCCCCACTCCTCGGCGACGGCCTGCGCCCAGCGCCACTCCCGCACCGCAGCGTCCCGCATGACGTCGCCAGGGGGCAGGTGGCGGGTGTACGCCTCCCGCTGCATGGCGCGTGTCAGACGGTCGAAGGCGGCCTCCTGGCGGGCGGGATAGACGCGCTGCTCGTCGGGCGTCAGCTCAGTCGGCATTGGCTTCGGCGAGCGCGATCTGGCCGGGGATCGGCTCAGAGGCTTCGGGCTCGGTCTTCGGCCGGGCCATCTTGCCGCATTGCTCGCACTCGACCAGCGGCACTCGCTCGGCCGCTACCTGCTTGCCGTACTTCTCCCGCAGCGCCGAGCGCGACAGGGCCTCGCAGTCGGCCAGGGCCTCGTCCAGGGTGATCTCGCCGCGCCGCAGCGCCGGCAGGACGACGCCGATCTTCGTGGCCTCGAGCTGGGCGAGGAGCTTGGGATCGACGTCGCGCTGGACGACCAGCTCCTCGTAAGCCTCGATCGAGGCGTAGACCTGGGAGCGGCCCAGCCCGATCTCGGGATCGCCCAGCCAGTCCTCGAAGCGGTCGTAGCCGAGCGGCACCCACATCTTCTCGGTGTGGAACTCGTGCAGGTAAGCGGCGAGGGCGATCCACACTTCGCGGATCGCCCCCAGCCCCTTCTTGACCTTCGCCTCGGTCTCGTGCGCCTTCTTCGCGGCGCGCTCCTCGGGTGTCGAGGATTTCCGTTTTGCGACGGCCTTGCCTGCCACGCCGACTACGCCTCCTCTGGGATCAGGAGGTCGCGGTCAACGATCAAGCGCGCGGCTTCGCCCGCCTGGGGCTCGGCCGGCAAATCCCGCGCGACCCGCTCCTTCTTGGTGAGGGGGCGGATCGGGCAGAGCCGCACCGCCCGGCCCAGGTGGACGTACTGCTTCCTGTGCCGGGCGACGTCGGTGCCGCAGGATTTGCAAATGCGCGCCATGCCTAGAACGGAATGTCGTCGTCGCCGCCGCTCTTGGCGGCCGCTCCGGTTGACGGACCCTCGCCCTCGAGCACTTCGTTGACGTAGGTGTTCCGGTAGGTCTTGTCGCCTTTGTTGGTGGTGACGACGCGAATGCCGACCCGGCACTTGCCGGCCAGCGGTTCGAGGGCCGCCGGCAGCTCGGCCAGGTTGACGCCCTCGAGCCCAAGCTGCTCGAGGTAGCCCTTGGTCCAGGCGATCCGGTCGGGGTCCTCCAACTCGTGCCACACGCTCGGCGCGGACATTCCGGCGAACTCGCCCTCCTGCACGCTGATTTCGGTTATCAGCTTGAGCGGGCCACCGCCCTCCTTTTCCCAGAAGTCGAAGCGCTCGATCAGCGCCTCATACTCGCCGTCTGGGACCGA
Source organism: Solirubrobacterales bacterium (assembly GCA_036379955.1). GTDB lineage: Bacteria > Actinomycetota > Thermoleophilia > Solirubrobacterales > 70-9 > VRUE01. Next base: position 37,338 of record DASVFR010000059.1, on the reverse strand, counting down.
GCCGCCCGAGGTCTTCGCCTCGGCCTCGTCGTACTCGTCCTGCATCTTCGCCAAGCGATCTGCGTAGTCGGCCATTACTTCTCACCCTCTTTCTTCTGCTCAGTTTTCTTTGCGGCTTTCGGCTTGAGCGAGTCGGCCATCGCCTTGCGGAGCACCGCCGCGTCGAGCGGCAGCGGGTCCGGCAGCGGCGCGGCGCCCTCGGGGACGCGACCTCCCGCCTCGTGGTGCTCGGCGCCCTGCGTCCGCAGCACGCGCTCGTCCCCCTCGTCGCCTTCCCAGGTGGCGAGGAAGATGAAGTCCACGAAGCCCGCCAGGAACTTGCGGCCCTGCCCGGTGAGCGACGGCTGCGTGACCGTCTTGGAGCCCACCTTCTTTTTGACCTCGCGGTCCTCGGCGTGGCTGATGAACCACACCCCGAGGCCGAGCCCGGTCAGCTTGCCGACGCGCAGCGCGAACTCGTCGCGCACCGCCGACCAGCCCTTGCCGTAGTCGGCGTCGCTCGGGTGCTTGATCCCCAGCTCCGCGCAGACGTGGTCGCTGCACATGCGGTACAGCTCGTCAACGGTGTCGATCACGACCACCTGGAACTGCTTCGCGTCCTTCGCCAGTTCACCCCCGACAGCGCGGAAGCCGGCCCAATCGGAGACGGGCGCTTCAAAGACCTCGAGAGCGCCCAGGCCGGGCTCGGTGGGGATGAACAGGGTGTGGTCGGGGTTGATCTGGGACGCGAACGTGCTCTTGCCGATCTTCGGCGGCCCGTAGAGGAGGGCCTTGACCTTGTCGGGAGAGAGCGTCTGCGCCGACTTCTCCGTGGGGAGCGTCATGCGTTTTCCTCCTCGTTGGTGCTGGGATTGCGGTCGCTACGGACCTTCTCTTTGAACAGCGATGGTGCATCGGGGTCGCCAGTGCAGAGGGGCAAGAACGGGCAGCCGCCGTAGTCGTGGCAATGGGAGGAGTTGCGCGGGTAGATGTGCGCCCGGTGGGCCTCCCGGCGCTGGGCCGCCCATTGCCACAGCTCGGCCTCGATCCGAACGAGGTCCGCGGTGCTGCGGGTGATCGGCTCCTCGACCAAGTAGAACTCGGGCCGCTCCTTGTAGTCGGCTTCGACCCGCTCGGCGTACTCCTCGACCGTCTCGCCTTTCTTCTGCTTGATCGACGGCTTCCGAGTGAAGCGGTAGGAGACGTCGGTGATCTCGTGCCCGGTCGCCCGCCAGATCCCGTAGCACTCGAGGGCGAGCTGGCGGTCGAGCGGCAGGCGCTTGATCGCAACGGCCTGGATCTGGCCGACGAACTTGTCCTCGATCAGCGTCCAGTCGTCGGTGAGCCCGTCTGCGTAGCCCTCGAGATCGAAGGTGCGGGAGTAGGCCCCGGTCTCGGGGTTGCGGAGCCGGACCCGGTAGCCGAACTCGCGCCGCTCGCGCCGGCCGTAGGCCGCGAGGTAGGCGGTCGCCGCGCCGGTGACGATCGCGCAGTCGATGGTGAGCCGGTCCTGGTCCTCCTGGGTAAAGATCGACGCTTCGCCGGAGAGCTTGGCGACGCCGTCCGCCGGGTCGCCGGTCTCGGTCGCCTTGGCGAAGGCGCCGCCGAGCCGGAGGGCCGAGGGCTTCACCACCGGCTCGATCCGATCGACGTACTCGTAGCCGTAGCGCTGGGCGCAGGCGAGCTGCGTGTTGAGCGACGAGTGCGACAGGCTTTTGCGGCCTTCGCGGTCCTCCTGGTCGATCAGGTTGGTCTCGTCGGAGGGGCGAAGCTCGGGCAGCCCTTCGAGCACGGTCAGCGCAACGGTCATGGTCTCCTCCTGCATCGGTGGCGGCGGTATGCCTGGACGTGTGGGTGGCCGCCGTGGGGGCGGGTGCGGTAGGTGCCGCCGGCCTTGGAGATCGCAACGACGCCGGGGCCGAAGACGGTGGACTCGAAGGGCAGCGTGCGGCCGTCGCTGGCGGCCCAGGTGATCCGCCCCTGGCAGTCCTTGCAGGTCGCCCCCATCAGCGCCGCCCCTTCGACGGGAGCGGCAGCAGGCAGAAGCTCCGAGCCCCAAGCACGACGAAGACGCCGGGCTCGTTAAAGATCGCCGGGGCGCGGTAGCTGAGTCTGGGAAGCGGCATCAGAAAATGTCCTCGGGCCGTACTTCATCCGGCCGGCCGGACGGAACCGCCGACTCGACATTCCCCAGCCTGCGGTCTTCCTTCGCCTGCTCCTTGGTTTTGCCGGCGCCGGGGCACCGCTTGCGCATTCCCGGTCGGCCCCGGTCGTGGGCATACATCGTCCCGTCCGGTTTGACGCGAGGGTGCCCCAGGCAGAAGGGGCATTGGACGTGCGGGGCCGAAGGGTTCACTCGACGCCGGCCTCTTTGAGCGCGTCCTGCTCGAGCCGCGCCACCCTCTTGCGCAGGTAGCGGACGTCGTTGGCCTGGCCGGTGAAGTGCGGGTTGTCTTCGAGATCGGAGAGCTGCCGGTTGATCTCGGCGATCGGCGAGCGGATCTGACGCTCCCGCTTCTCGCGCTTGCGCTCGAGGACGTCTTCCTCGGCCGCCTTGCTGATCGCCTCGGGCTCGCCCTTGAGGGCGGCACCGGGGGAAGTGGTGTAGGCCGATTCCTCGGCCGCCTGCGCGACGTCGGCCTCGTCTTGGAGGGGTTGCGGCACGCCCCTAGAGTCGTAGCTGCGTCGGATGGAATCGAAGTCAACGCCGTGGACGCTGGCGCGCAGCAGCCGCCCCCTCGAGTCGATCACCCGGTAGACCAACACGTCGTAGCCTTCGCCCTCGGCGATGCCGATGATCCCGAGCGAGAGGTTCCTAGTGCCGGGCACGTCGTAGACGTCGCCGGGCGCGAAGGGCGATTCGCCGGCGGGCACCGTGATCCGCGGCGAGCTGCCGGCAAAGAGGGCCGAGCGCTGGGCCTGCGTCAAGGAGAACTCGTAGGTGCGCTTGCGGCGGAAGCGAGACGCCGGCACCTGCTCGATCGAGCCGTCCGGCCGGGTGACCGTGACGGGGGCCGGCTTGCGTTTCGGCTTGGTCTTCGTCTCGGGCATCAGAAGTCGTCCCTTCGGGTGTCGTGGGCAGGCGGGGGTTCGGTGCCGGGGCCGACGTCAAGCGACTCCTGCTTGGGCTCCGGTTTCGGCTCGTAGAACCGATGGCTGAGGCTCGACTGGTAGACCTCGATCTTCTTCTTGAGCCCGTTGCGGACCTTGTCGAAGTACAGTTCGCCGTCCGCCAGCACGTTCGCTTCGTCGTCCTGCTTGCGGTGCAGGAACAGCACGGCGTGGGCCAGCGTTTCGAGGGCGCCCGAGCCCTTCAAGTCGAGGCAGAGCGGCCGCGGCTTCACTCCCTTCGGGTCGCGCAGTCGGTTCCGGTTCAAGTGGGCGACGGCGATTACGTGCATATCCCCTCGGGAGGCGAGCCGGGCCAGCCGGCGGGTGATCGCCGAGGCGGTGTCGGGCTTTTCAAAGCCGGGGATTTCCGTGATCGGGTCGATGGCGACGACGTCGTATTCGCCGTAGATCGCCCGTTCGGCGATTTTGTCGGCGCTCCAATCAAACGCCTCGAAGTAGTCGAAGGGGAGGGCGTTGTGTTTGTTGGCCGCCTCGAGCAGCCGTTTCATATCCGAGGGGTCGAGCCGGTTGCGCAAGATCTTTTCGAGCGGTACTCGCGTCACCGACGTCAGCCACCTGGACGCCCGCTCCTCGCGGCCCATCTCGGTTGCGAAGATCGCGCATTTGTAGCCCTGCTCCTTGAAGCCGGCGAGCATCTGATCCAGGCCCCAGCTCTTGCCCATTCCGGTCCACCCTGCGAGCACCGAGAGCTGCTTGCGGCGGAAGCCGCCGAGGACGCAGTCGTTGAGCGCCGGCCACGGCAGTTCAAAGACGTCGCCCTCCTCCTTGGTGTCGAAGTAGTCGAACAGCTCCGACAAGATCGCCTCGCCCGACGTGACTTCGGAGTCCACCGTGAAGTCGGAGGTCGCCAGCTCGATCCCGAGGCGGATCAGCTCCTCGGCGGCCTCGGGGTCGTCGCGCTTGCGGACGCCTTCGATGATCCGCTGCCCGCCCTCGAGCTTGGCCCGGAGCTGCGCGTTCTGCAAGACGATCTCGGCGTAGTGCTTCGCGTTGCCGGCGGCCGGGACTTTGGCGGCCAGCTCGGAGACGTAGTGCTTGCCGCCGGCCTCCTCGACCTTGCCCCGCCGGACCAGCTCCTCGTTGACCAGCAGCTCGTCGGCGGTGCCGGTGCTGTCGGCCACGGTGCAGATCGCTTCGTAGATCAGCTTGTGTTTGTCGAGGTAGAAGTGGGCGCCGACCAGGCCGACGTCGATCCGCACCCGCTTGATCGCCGGCTGCGCGACGAGCATCGCTCCCAGCACCGACTCCTCGGCCGGAATGTTTTGCGGCGGAACCTCGACGTCGCGTTTGGTCGGATCGACGCGGGGCATCAGTCGAGCCCCTGTTCCTTGCGGATGCGAGCGGCCTCCGCGTTGACGTCAACCGACTCGACCTGCTTCTTCTTCCTGGCCCGAGCCAGCTCCACCGACTGCTCGAAGATCGCGGGGTTGCCGTAGATGATCTTCGGCGTCGGCGGCCCGGTCCACCAGTGGTCGCCAGCGAAGACCGCTTCGATGATCTTGCGGTGGTGCTCGATCGTGTAGTCGGGCCGTTCCCGAATCCGCCCGACGATCGGCGTCAGGTGGGCCTCGGTCGAGAGCGCCGTGCCGGCGGAACTATTGAACTGCTCAACAACAGCAGCAGTAAGAGCGAACTCGTCGTCGGTGACAACCCGTTTGTTGACGCGGTGTTTCTTCTCTGACGGTTCCTTTGGTGGTTCCTCTATATAAGGCCCCCTACGATTTGTAGGCACCCCCACCGACAGATCCTCCCCAGCCTCCCCCTCTAGAAGTAGGCACCTTCCTTCGGCCTCGGCGCGCAGATCCTCACCGAACGCTTTGAAGTAACGGTCGGCCCCACCGTCCTCAACGAACTCCCCCGAGAGGCCGGGAAGTCGGAGCCAGTAGAGCGGCGGCCGGTGAGTGGTGTTGTCCGCTTCGACCAGCATGACCAGCTCGCCCAGCTCGTCGCGCAACTTCATGATCGCCTTGCGCGCCGTTTCCCTGGCGATGCCGGCCTCGACGGCGGCAAGGCGGGAGGAGGGCCAGGTGATCCCATGCTTGTCGGCGTGGTTGCCGAGCGAGATCGCTACGAGCCGGGTGGCAAGCTCCGACCGGGAATGGTCGAGCACCGCCGCTACGCCCTGGACGCTCAACGCTCTACGCCGCGGCGCCGAGGAGGTTGTCGTCAACGAGGAAGTAGTCGCGGGTCCACTCGTAGCGGACAACACGCTCCCCGTCCCAGCCCGCCGGCGCCGCGATGTGCGTGCCCTCGTCGGTCTGCTTGACGACCTGCGGGCTCGGCAGGAAGCAGCCGCGGCCCGGATCTTGGAACTGGTACATGCGGATCGTTTGCTTCGGCACTCTCCTCACCCCTTCGCTCTCGACGTCGGCACGGCCGAGAACGTAGGGGGGGGCGCGGACGGAAGCGCGAGTCCGGCTGGCCGGACGTAAAAACAACAAGAGCCCCGCCCGGTCTCCTCAGACAGGCGGGGCTCTTGGAGCGAGGGAGAGGGGGTGCTGTGGCGCGGAGCAACCTACGCGGCCACGGCCTCCCTCGTCAAGGGGCGACCCTGCATCTTGCGGCGTTTAATCACGCGCTCGAGCGGTTCACCCCGGCCTGTCCCGACGACCGCCGGGTAGCAGCGGCGGGCGACGTCGTCGGGGCAGTCTTTGCGCCAGTCGTAGACGCGGCGGCTCATAGCCAACCGCTCACCACTTCGACCAGCCAAGGCACACCGAGCAGGGCGACGCCGATCACGACCAGCGGCCAGATCGGCTTGCCGACGTCGAGGATCGGGCCGCCGTCGTGGAAGCGAGAAGGGTTCATTCGAGACCTTCGATCGTCACCACCGAATCGAGCGAGACCGACTGATCGGTGTCCTTGTCTTCGTCCACGAGGAGGATCGGCGTGCCCCCGTCGCTGAGGTCCGCGCCGACGCCGATGAACTCCCCCTCGAGCGTGTCGAGCTGGCTCCCTTCGCCCGTCTTGAAGGTGACCCGGATTCCCGAGCCCGAGCGAATGACGCCGGCGATGCCGTCAGCCATCGCGCTTCGCCTCCTCGAGTTCGGCGACGCTGTTGCCCGAGCCGGCGCACTTCTCTCCGCTCTCGTCGGTGTGTTCGCGGAGGGCGCCGTTGACCCGCACTGGCACCGACTTCCCGCAGAGCGGGCAGGTGTCACGCGGCAGTGGCATGACGCACCCCCTCGACCTCCATGCGCAGGCGCGTCAGCGCCCGACCGAAGGCGATCGTCACTCCCAGCTTCCGGCTCCACTGGTCGAGCGGGTTGCAGACCGCCTGACCCGAGGCGATCACCCTGGCGGTGGGGCCGCCGATCTGATCGGGCCGGTGACTGAGGATCACCACCGTGCAGCAGGGCAGTCGGCCATCCTCGGGGTCGCGGGTGTAGACCGTGCTGTGTTCGACCACCGGATGCGCGGCCGCGTGCAGGCGGAACAGCTCGTCAAGCTGCTCGGCCGAGGCGCCCTTGCCAAGCACCTGCTCGGCATATTTGCGAGGCGACGGCAGCTCGTCGCCGAGTCGATTGGCGGCCATCCCTAACCCTCCACTCGAACTAGAGACTCAGCCAACTCGAAGGTCGGGTTGGCCGCCAGGTTGTCGCCGTCTTGGAAGTAGATCATCGTCGTCAGCGGGGAGGCGTGGCCGAGGGCGAGCTGCACCCGATGCAGGGGCACGCCGTCCTGCAAGGAGATCGTGGCGAAGCTGCGCCGCAGGGAGTGGGGCGACAGCTCGGGGTTGACGCCGGCCTTCTCGGCAAGCCACTGGATGCGCTCGTAGGCCGCCTGGCGGGTGATCCCGCTGATCGGCTGCATAACTACCCCGGAGCGGTGCAGACGGGGCAGCAGCGCCCCCTCGTCGCGCCCTTCGAGGAAGCTGTCGATCGCCTCGACCACGACCGGGGCCAGCGGCACGACGCCGCGCTTGCTCCCCTTGCGCACCACATGCAGGGTGCGATGGCCGCCGGAGCTGCCGAGGTCGGGCACCTGCGCCGCCAGCGCCTCCGAGATCCGCAGGCCGTTGAGCCCGAGGAGGGAGACGAGCAGGAAGTCGCGGGGGTGGACGTCGCGCGCCGCCAGGAGCAGCTTGCGTAGTTCGCCGCGGTCAGCCCACGGCGTAGTGAGATCGGCTCGATTCATGCTGGGACTCTCCTTCGATTGCCACGCCCCCTCGGCGTGGATCGGGAAAGCCTAGCGCCTATGTGGGTACATGGCTCTAGAACTTCTGTCCGGCCAGCTTCTCGCGGCCGAGCGGAGTGAGCCGAAGGCGGCCATCTACATGCGGGTCGTAGACGAGGCCGTGGGCTATGGCGATCGTCGTCGCCTTCGCGTTGGTCTTGCCCGTCCGCTGGACCTCCTCGAGCGCGACGACGTCGGCGCCGGCGGCCTCAGAGAACAGGTCCATCAGGCGGCCGCGGGCTCGAGGACTTCGCGCCGGCGAAGCTCGGCCGCTGCCTCCTCGTTGCCGTCGGCCGCCAGGCGCCGGAGGTCGTCCGGTTCCCGGCTGGTCAGGGTGCAGTCGGTCGCGTCTTCGGTGACGACGATCTCCGCGGCCCTGCGCTCGAGAGCGTCGAGGTTGTCGATCGCTTTGTCGGCGATCTTGCCGAAGCGCTCGTCATGCCTCATGGTGCGCTTGAGGGTGGTGGTCTCCTCGGAGAGCCTGCCCGCCTTGCGCCGAGCGCCTATGTGACGTAGCCGTGCCATGAGCGGATTGTGCCCACGGCCTTCGGACGGAAATTGCGGAGTCCGGCTGGCCGGACTTTTGAGAGGACCGCGTGCCCCCTCACCCGAGTCCGCGCGGAACCAAGGGCGAGGGGGCTACGGCCGAGGGCGAGCCTACACCCTCTCGGGCCACCGCCAGGAGCCGGGAGCGATCTCGTCGCCCTCGACGTGCTGGGGAATGTCGAACTCCTGGTAGGAGCCGCCGGCCGCCTCGTTGTTGACGGCGTTGCCCTCGCGGGCGGTGCCCTGCTTGCCGCAGGTGAACACCGTCAGGTGGACGCGATCGGTGCCCGACAGCTCGGGCACATGGCCCAGCTCGACGCCCTTCGGGTCGAGCGAGAGCTGCGTCGCCGTGACCACCGCCGGCAGGTCGTAGCTGCCCGTCTTCGAGCGGTAGACCACCATCCGCCCGATCGTGAGCCCGGCCGGGAGAGACTGCGTCTGCCCCTCCATCAGGCGGGCTGGGGCGAGTCCTCGACGTCGCCGAGCTGGATGCCGCTCTCGTCGTGGACCTCGGGCAGGGTCAACGTGACCTCCTGGCCGGCCGCGACGGTGGACTCGGAGACGACCTGCTCCTCCTCGCCCGCGGGGTTGACGATCCGCACCTTCGCGTCGCCCTCCTCGTTGCACACCTTGATCTGCATGACGCTCCCTTCGGTTGGTTGCTGGGATCGACCCAACCTAGCGCATGTGGGCACATCGGTATGCTGCCCGCTCTCCACGTACAACGCCGGTCGGGGTCGCGCCTCGGAGGAATGCGCCCACCGCGGCGACCGGCGGGAGAGCGACCAGCGCACGACTCGGGATCGTGTCTAGGGGTTGGGCGGCGCACCGACACGAGGCCGTCGCCCCGCTGGTCGCTGCCCAGAACGAAGAAAGCCCCCGCCGCCAGCGAGGGCGACGAGGGCTTTCACATGAGCAGGCAACCGAAGGGGCTACCGAGCAGAGACAGCTTACCGCAGAGTCAAGGAGACTTCCGTGAGGGGGGCTGTCGAGGACTCCGTGAACCGCAGCCGCTCGAAGCGGTAGTGGTCCGGGGTGTCGTCGGGCAGCCAGCCTCCGTTAACGAGGGCGTCTCCCAGGGCCTTCTCGAGGACGACCCGGAAGTTGCCTTCGTCTCGCCGGCGGTACTGCTTGAAGTGCAGCAGCGCCGTGGCGGTGACCAGCTCGAGGCCCTTGGGCACCCGCGCCTCCATCAGGACGATCTCGCAGCGCTGCTGCCAGTCCTGCTTGGCACGCTGGTTCTTGCGCCAGTGGGCGTGAACGAGCGTGTTGTAGGAGGGCGGGGTGCCCGGAATCGAGAGGCCGACTCCCTTCACTTCGGATTCGCCGGCGTCACGGCGACGAAGTTGCAGATCGCCGCCACGGTGGAGATCCCGAGGGCGACGACCGGGGGCAGAACCCCGGCCGCAGCCAACGTCGCGTTCCCCACCTGGACCGCCCCAGCGAAGACGGTTGGGTAGTTCCAGAGTGCGCGAGCTATGCCCTTCATGCGTAGTCACCCCCTCCGAACAGGCGGGCCTCAGCGGCACGGCGACGGACCAGGCCGGGCAGCTCTTGGCCGCCGGCGTGCGTCCAGCGCTTGAACTGCTGCTGCGCACCCTTGTAGTTGCCGCGGTTGAGCATCTTGAGCAGGGTCGATTCTGCGAGCGCTCCCCCGCCGAGGTTGTAGGCGAAGGACACGAGGGCGTCGAACTGCTTCTGCGTCAGCTCGACGTCTACGAGATCCTTGACCGCCTGGGCCGCCGTCGCCGCGTCGGAGCGCAGCAGTTTGAGGCCCTTCGCCCGGCCGACCTTCTCGCCCTGATGGACGTCGGGGCCGGTGTGCCCGAAGGCGATCGTCCAGACGTTGCCCCAGGGGTCCCAATACGCTTCCGCTCGGAAGCCCTCGAAGCCGGCGATGAACTTCACCCCGGCCTCGGAGAGGCGAGTCGGATGCGGGTGGACCGGCGGCTTCGCGTGGTGCTTGACCGGCTTCTTCGGGGCCGGCTTGGCGGGTGCCACCCCGACCACCTTGGGCGCACCGAAGACGTGGCGGAAGAACGCCTTCCACCTGCGCGGCTTCGACGCGAAGTTGAGGTGGTGGTACTCCGAGCCCGAGGAGTAGGGCCGGTAGAGCTTCCACCCATGCCGGCGGGCTGCCTCGATCAGGGCCTCGACGTACTGGTCGTCCACGTCGATGCCGCATTGCCAGAACCTCAGCTTGGCGAACAGCTTCCCTACGACGCCGTCGCCGCGGAGAATGTGGGTGCCCCGGTCGGGCGGGTTCGCCATCCCCGGCGGCAGTTCTTCGTAAAGCTCCCGCTGGGTGTGCTTGCCGAACTTGTGCAGGATGCCGGCGACGTCGTCCCCTCGATAGATCGAGTTGTAGACGCAGCCCGTTTCCTTCTTGAGCTTCTTGAGGATCGGGTAGAGCGGCCGCGGGCAAGGGCACCCGTCGATCACCGCGTATCGCAAAGACATTGGTGACTCCCTTCGGTTAGCGGCCGAGCCCGACTTCGGCTTCGACGCAGGTGTTCACGGCTTCGACGCAGACTTCAACACCGGCACCGGACGACGAGCCGCCCTGGCCGCCTCCCTGCCCCGCTGGCGGCCGTTCTTGACCCGGTGCTTGTCCACCGCCCTGTCCACCGGATTCGGCGCCAGGAGGCGATTCTGGGGCTTGTGGCGCTGATTCGTGTCCGCCTCCGTGTCCGTGGCCGTGTCCCTGCCCCGGCTGCGAACCGGGGCTCGGGTGCTGATGGCCGTGGTTAGACGGCTGCTGAATGGCACCACCCCCTCCCGTCAACGTCGAGATCGGCCGCGCTGGCGGGGGTGAAGTCGCCACGGCGAGGAAGGCCGCGCGACAGGGCTCCGAGTGCCGGCAGTTGATTAGGCCGACGCGGATGCGTTCCGCGCAGCGGGTGGCGCGGTCGGGGTGGGTGAGCGACTGCCGATCGCAGATCGCCTTGTTCACCCGCGTCACCTGGGGCTTGAGCACGTTGACCTGATGCGCGGTGTCCCTCTGGTTGAGGAAGACCACGAAGATCGCCACGGCGCCGGCGATGATCGCCAGGGCCACGGCCCCGAAGATCGGCAGCGCATGGTCGGCAATCCAGACCTCGGCGCGGTTGAGTCGAACCTGCTTCATCGCGTCACCACCATTCCGATAAGGGTCACGATCACCGCGAGCAGGCCGACCACCGCCGAGCCGAGCGCAATCACCATCGCTCGAGCCGCCAGTTCCCGCCGGTCGCGGTCTTCCTTCCGCCATGCCTTGAAGTCGTCGCGGAGGCCGGCGAGCTGGTCGCCCAGGCCGCCCTCGCCGCGGATGCCGAAGACCATCGCCTCGAGATCCCGCAGCCTCGCTTCGATCTGATCTGCCGGGCTCACCTGACGGGCACCCCCCCGATGGTCGTCTGTCGTGAGTTACGGGCCTGAGCCGAGAGCCGGCCGGGACCGTGCTTGATCCGCACCCCGCCGACCGTGCTTTGCCCCGCGGTGCCGGCGCCGATCGGAGCCCCGCCGATGCTGGTTCCGCCGATCGACGTCGGTTCCTTCGGTTCGGTCCCGTACTCGAGGCGGCCGTATTCTTCGAGGAAGATGTTGTCTTCCTTCTTGAAGGGCACTTTCCACTTTTCAAACATCGCGTCGAGCAGGTTGTTGGCCTCGTCGTAGGTCTTTTCCATGCCTTCAAATCGACGTTCGGCCTCGGCCCGCAGCCTCGCCGCCGCCTTGCCCTTGCCTTCAAAGCGGAGGTTCTTGATCTTGTCGGCGTAGTCGCTGGCGAGTTTGCGATGGACGGTCGGGCTGTTGCGCTCGAGGGCGCGCATGATCCGCCCGAGCATTTCCTTGTCCTTGACTTTGTCGCCGGCTTCGGGCAGCAGCGGAGCGACCAGGCCGCGGGCATAGCGCTCGGCCGAGCCGTAGCCAACGAGCTTCGCCGAGAGCTTGTCCAGCGCCTCTTGCCGTTCGGTGCCGAAGATCGGGCTGACCTTGCCCAGCCCCTCACCCGGCTTGCGGCCGCTGGGGATCAGCACTTCGTTGAGCGCGCGACCCGGCGCCGAGAGCGACGTCGGGAATAGCTGCTCGAGCGCCGACCAAAACGAGCCCTTTTCCTGCTTGCCGGTGAGCGGGTTGACGCCGGTGGCGAGGGTCGCGGCCGCGCCGAGGACGGGCTGTGCCGTCCGCAGGGCGACGGTGCCCTTCGGCCCTTCGATCCCACCGCCGATCGCTTCGAGCGGGGCGTTGGCGCCAGGGACGATGCGGGCCAGAGGCACCCAGGCGACTTTGCCGTGGCCGAGGTTGACCGGCACCTTCATCCAGGCGGTGAAGTAGGAGGGATCGCCGCCGAGCAGCCGTTTGACCTGGACGGCGTTCTGCTGGCTCAGGTAGGCCAGCGTCGCCGCGCGGATCGGGTGGTGCTTGGGGAAGGCGTAGAAGGTCCAGCGCAGCGACATACGCAGGAAGGGGTAGAAGATCATGAGCTGCGAGGCCACCCGCTCGTTCTTCGTCAGCGCCGTCCAGTTGCCCATGACGTCGTCCAAGTAGGTCTGGTAACGGTGGGCGAGCTTCGGGTGGTCGCCGATGAAGGCAAGCTGCTCCTCGAGAGGCTTGCCCCGCATTGCCTTGAGCTGCTTGCCCATCTGCTCGTCCAGCTTCCCGAGCCCGCGGACAAAGCGATTCAGGTGCCCATTCAGCTCCTTGTCGGCCTTGGCGATGGCGACCAGCGTGCGGATGCGGCCACCCTTCCACTGGTCGAAGTCGTGGATCGAGTTAATGAGCTTGCCCAGCGGCGTCGAGTGGAAGGCGCTGTAGGCGTCAGCCGCGTCCTCGACGGTGCCGAATCCCATCTCCTCCTTGCGGCTGAGCTCACGCGCCGTCACCCCCACCCAAGCGTCGAACGCCTGGCGCTTGTGGGGCGGCATCGCTTTGTAGGCGCGCATGGCCTTCTTGACGAAGCGCGGATTGAGGAGACGCGGCTGCGCGATCGAGCCCTGCACGTACTCCGCTGCCACCTGCGCGGCTGCCCAGCTCGGCGACGTCGCCAGGATCAGGAAGTTGGTCGCCCGGTTGACCTTGACCAGCTTCGAGCTGACCAGGGCATCGGAGAGCTGGGAGAAGAACTGATCGGCGGCCGGCTTGCGGACGAGCTTGAAGTGGGTGCCCGGCGCTTTGCCGTCGAGGGCCAGCTTGATCTCGGCGGTGGCGACCTCGGGGTCGAACTTCCCGTAGGCCCGCTTGTAGAGCTGGCGGGGGACGGCGACCCACTGGCGCCGGTCGAGGACGCCTTCGTTGAACAGTTCGCGGATCTCGTTCGACGTCCACTCGTCCTTGCCCGACACCCGGAACTCGTTGTCGTTGAGCATCCCCCGCAGGGCGCGGTAGGACTCGCGGCGAATCGCCGGCCGCCGGAAGCTCTCCCGAATGTCGGGGACCAGCCCCTCCTCGACCATGCCGTAGCGCTCGGCCGTGCCCTTGCGGAACTTCGATTTGCCAGGGAACTGCGAGAGCTTGGCGCCGGTGGTGCCGTAGCCGGGGGCTTCCCGAGCCCGGCCGGTGTGGACGTACTCGGGCTGGGGCCGACCTTCGGCGCGCAGGTCCGCAGCTTCGCGGGCGACGAACTCGGCCTCGAGCGAAGGATCGAAGCCCTGGCTGGCGCGGTGCTTGAGCTTCGCCATGTGCGCGTAGCCCTTGGCTTCGGCCACCCGCTCTGCCGCCAGTTCGCGGGCTCGGGCCAGCTCGGCGGTGCGGGCGGTGTGCTCGGCCTGGGCCTGGGCGACCTTGCCGCCGCGGTGCTCGAGCTGGGCCAGGGTGCCGCGAGGACCGCGGCCGAGACCGGCGAGGGGGCCGGCCTGCTCGCCTCGAGCGGCCCTACCCGTCTCGACGTGGGCGCGGGCGAGGACGTGGCCCTTCACCCGATCGAGCTGGGCGCGCGTCTCGAGGGCCTGGCGCTCTGCGGCCTTGAGCCCGTTGACGATCACCTTCGCTTGTGCGGAGACCTGGCCGTGGCGGTAGAGGCCCTGCCCGTTGCGGGCGAAGTTGCCGTAGCGCGTGCGCGCCTCGCGGAGGGTCTTCTGCGCCCGGTTGTTGTTCCTGACGGCGTCCACGTACTCGGGCACCTGGCGCAGCAGCTTCCGGTCGGCCTGGGAGACGCGCAGCTTGGCTACCCCCTGGACCTCCCTCTCGGCCGCCTGAGCGCGCAGGACGCGCCGCTTGGCCCCCTCGGCCCGCTTCTCTGCCTGGCGCACGAGCGTCCGCGCAGAGCGTTTGAGATTGCGTGCCTGGGCATGATCCTCGCGGGCTTCGCGCCGCAGGACGTCTTTCGCCAGGACGCCGTGTTTGGGCTCGGCCCGGACGAGGTCGCGGACGTCTTTCGGGAACATGTGCTCGGGCAGCGGCCGCCGCTTCACCGTCGCCACCGAGGAGTAGCGCGCCCGTTCGGAGTGCTCGGGCGCCAGCTCTTTTGCGTGCTTGCGCCGGTAGGCGCCGGCCTTCCGCCTCTCCTCGAGCGCCTTGCGCACCCGCGGGTTGGCGAGGACGTCGGCGTTGCGTTCGATGTAGTCGAGCAGGTCGCGGGTGTGGAGCTTGCTCGCCGGCAGCGTCGCCCCCTCGGGCAGCGGCTCGAGGGAAGCGCGGTGCGCCTTCACCTGCTCGATCGCGCGAGCCGGGTTGGAGAGGTCGATCGAGTGGCGGGTGGCGAAGGGAATGACGTCGGCCGGGCGGACGACAAGATGCCCTTCGGCCTCGGCCTTGCTCAGTCCGCGCGACGTCGCCCTGGCGAGCCGTCCCTTCTGCGGCCGCACACCGCGGCGGACGACCTCCCCGCCCTTCGCTCCGCGGGCCTGGTGGACGTAGCGGCCGGTGGCCCCCTGCTCGTCGCGGCGGGCGCGGGCTTTCGCGTTGGCGACCCTGACGGCCTCTGCCTTGTGCTGGCCGGCCTTCTCGAAGACCCGAGGGGTCTTGCCGCGGAAGTCGCTCAGCGGCTCCCTGCGGGCGCGGTTGGCGATCTTGCGCACGCCCTCGACCACGCGCCCCTTCGTCAGCCGCTCGCCGCCGGCCTTTGCCCCGAGCCCGAGGACGATCGGCAGCATCAGGCCGAGGTTGTCTTCGACTTCCTTCTGGACCTCCTTGGAGTCGGAGGCGGTGACGACCTTGGCGACCTGCTTGGCGAAGTCGAGCTGTTCCTTGCCCAGGCCCTTGATCGGGGCCGCGATCTCCGCACCCGAGTAGCCGCGGAAGCCGGGGATGCCGGCGGTGTGCGCGACGCTCGAGACGGCACGACCGCCGCTCGTGGCGACGTCGGCCGCCGCCTTCACCGGCCCCAGGACCAGGCCCTCGGCGCCGATCACCGTGCGTTTCGCCACCTTCTTCGGGCTGTGGACGATCGCCTGCTCGTGGCCCCTGACGACAGGGAGCGTCTGCGCGCCGGCGACCTTGCCGAGCTTGACGCCGGGGAGCGAGACCTGGGCGAAGCGCGACTCCCGCGAGGCAGCCTTCGCGGCCGCCCGCTTCGCCGCCGCTCGAGCTGCCGCCCGCTCGGCCGAGGACGCCTCCTTGCCGGCGACCTTGCGCGCCGCCCGCGAGGCGAGCCGACCGGCGGCCTTCACTCCCGAGCCCGCGCGCACCGCCCGCGTCTCGGCCTTGAGCGCCGTGGACTCGATCTTGCCCGCGGCCGCCTCGCCGACCTCCTTGAGGACCGTCTTGCCGCCGACCTCGACTGCGCGCTTGCCCAGGGCGCCGACGAAGCCGCCTCCGGGGGCAGCAATGGTGATCGCGGTCGTCAGGTCTTCGGGTTCACCGAGCCCGCGAGAGGAGCCGTGCGGGCCTCTGGCGATCCGCAGCGACTTCTTGTAGGCGCGCGGGGCGACCTTCTTGAGCCGGCGGTCGGGGAAGTTCGCTTTCATCGGCGAGCCTTCCGGCGTCTTCCGGCTCGCTTTGAACTTCGCCTCGGAGGCGAGGGCGTGCCTCAGTCGTTTCGTCGCTTCCCGCAACTCGGCGTTGCGGTGCCGGGCGAGTTTCTTTTCCGCCCGCTCGAGGGCTTCGTAGGGGTTGCGCGACGGACGCGGCGGCGCCGGCGGTCCCGCTACTTCCCGTTTCCTCGTCGGCCTCGGCTCCGGTGCTTTGCGCGGCGGCCGCGTCTTGCGCGGCGGTTTCGGAGCAGGGGTCGTGGGACGACGTCGAGGACGTCGCTTCTTGGGGGTGCGATCGGGCAGGTGAACAACCCGACCACCGGGGACGAGGATCGTGCTGCCGGCACGAGCGGGCATCGGCGCCTACCTGTGGACGCCGCCCTGAGCGCGGCCAGTCCCTCGACGTCGGCGACGGCCGCCTCCACCACCGACTGCATGGTGGACGGCCTTGCGTGCGACGCCGAGTTTGACGCCGCGGTTGACGAGGTAGTTGACCGCGGCCGCCGGGCTCTTGAACGCCTTGCCGGCCGAGGAGAGGAGGGCCTGGGCTTCGCGGGTGTTGTAGCCCCCGGAGCTGCCCCCGCCCTTGCCGTAGATCTTGGCGGCGCCGACCTGGCCGCGAGCCGAGGCGACGTGACCTCGACGCCCTTCTTCGGCTGCGCGTTCGGTCGCCCTCGCCGTGCGCTTGCTGGCGCCGGCGTAGATCTTCGCGGCGCCGATCTGGCCGCCCGCGGAGACGCGGTTGCCGGCGACGCCGAGTTCGGCCTGCCGTTCGATCGCGCGGTCGTAGGCGGTTTCGTTGGCGATCTGCCGCCGTTCGTTGCCGAGCTTGGCTCGACTCTGCTTGTCGGCGATCCGGGCGTGACGCTCGGCGCGGTCGGCTTCGCGGATCTTCTCCTTGTTGGCGACGCGGGCCTGGCCCTTTTCCTTGCGGATGCCGGCGAGGTCGTCAAGGATTTTCTGCCGGCGATCGTTCTCCGACTTGCGGGCCTCGATCCCCTGTAGGCGCGAGGCCGTGCGCTGGCCGCCAAGCGCAGCAATGAAGTTGGCCTGCTCGGAAGCGGGGAGCTGCGAGAGCGTCACCCGCGAGCGATCCGCAGCCGAAGCGGCCGCGGCGATGCGAGCTGCGCCTTCGGTGTCGATCGGGCCGCCGACGAGTTTGGCGAAGGCAGCATCCCGTTCGGAGATCCCTTTCTGCTCGTCCTGCCCGCGCTGGCTGGCTTCGGCGAGCTGCTTGCCGACAGCGTCCTGCTGCGTCTTGAACGCTTCGTTGCCTTTCGCCTGGGAGTCGGCGTATTCGCCGGCGAGCTGACCGAACCACGCGGTTATGTCCTTTTCGCGCTGGGCCGAGCCCGCCGCCTGCGAGCGCTTGTTGCGGATTTCGGGGTTGTATTCGGTCCCGGCCTCGGCGTTGGCGATGCGTCCGGCTTCCCTGCCGGTGTGCGGCTGCGTGAAGCGACCAACCGCCGCGGCGCGACCACGGCCACCACCGCCGCCTCCGCGCCGTCCACGACGGGCTGCACGCCCCTGAGCTTGGATCTGCTGACGCCTCGAGCGAGCCATTACCTACGCCTCCTTCTTCCTCCATAAGCGATTGCACCCATCGCAGCGAGACCGCCACCGCGCCGACCTGCCGGGCGACGGGCCGGAGCGCGACGGGCGGGAGCCCGACGTCCTGCGCGGCGAGCGCCACCGCCACCACCCGGAGCGAGGGGCTGCGGTTCGGAAGCGAGCGCTCGGTTGATCGCCCCTTCCTTGATCGCCGCCATGCCCTGCTGGTAGTCGCGTTCGGTCTTGCCGCTGCCGCGTTCAAACGCCTGTTTGCTGCGGTCGTAGGCGGCCGTGAGCTGGTTGAAGCCTTCGTCGTACTGGCTCTGGGTCTGCCGCTGCGCGTTGACCGTCGAGCCCGAGTAGAGGTTGTTGCCGGCAGTGTTCGTCACGCCGCGCTGGTTGTTGTCGCGTTCCCGCGCGAGCTGGGAGGCGTGCGAGTAGGGATTGCTCGCCCCTTCGCCCAGGCCCATTTCTTCCTGTTGCTGCTGCCAGCGGTTCGACAGCGAGGCGCGGGTGTCCGCGGCTTCGTTGCCGAGCCCGGAGGCTTCGCGCTGCGCCGTCGAGTCCCACGGCATCGGCGCCGGACCACGGCCGCCCCCGCCACCGCCAGCTCCCCCACCGCCGCGGCCGCCGCCCCCGGCACCTGGCCGAGGACGACGGGCTCCTACCGCGACGTTCCGACGTACAGCCGGGCGGCGGGGCCGAGAGGCGAGGATCTGCTGGCGGCGCGGGCGGGCCATGACTTAGTACCCCCGGCCGCGCCTAACGCGGTTGTCGAGGAGTTCCATGCCGGGCGGCCTCATGCTCCGACCGCGGCCGCGACCACGACCGGGGACGGGCGCACCTGCGGCACGCCGGCGTTTGCCGATCGCCGGCGCGTTGCCGCTGTTGCCCGGCGCTTCGGTGCCGCCGCCGCCCTTGAGCTTCGCGCGAGCAGCCTGGACCGCGTCCTGGCGGCTCCCCTGCAAGCGTTTGTTGAGGGCGATCAGCTTCGCGTTGCCGGGATTTTCGGCGAGCTTCTGCCGCGCCGCTTGGAGCTTGCCGGCGCCGCCGAAGACCTTGTCGCGCCAGTCCTCGCCGTAGGCGGCTTTGAGGGTCTGCCGTTCCTTGGCCGTCCGCTGCGCCTGTTTCTCGGTGATCGCGCCGGTGGCGACGCGCCGCGAGAGCTGGCGCCCGAGGCCCTGCTGAATGTCGGTCTTCGGGTTGAACTTCTGGCCGTTGCCCTGGCCGGGAGGATTCATCATCCCCACGCCCTGCGGGTTGACGCCGACGCCCCTGCCTCGTTCGGCTCCTTTGCCCTTCCCTTGCGCCCCGACGCCGCGCTGAGGCTGGCCGCCTACTCGAGCGGCGCGACCAACGCGGGCGATTTCCTCCTGACGCCCGGTAGGAGGACGTTGGCGCCCTCGTGCAGCTAGTCCCATGCGTGCCATTTGTGATCGTCCTCCTGTGTTGGTTATTCCGCTGACAGGTTGGCAGCGGAGAAGTGGAAGTCTGCGTTGACCTTCGTTGACCCAGCGACGTTTTCGACCAAGACGATTTCCCACCCTTTGACGCCGCCGCCGCTGGTTATCAAGTTGACGTTGCCGGACACCGACTGCAACCCGGCGGTGGAAGGAGTGAGGGTGCGGATCGCTCCGGGGTAGTCGAAGGATTCCTGGGTTTTGGTCTGCATGAAAATCTTGTAGATCCCGGTCGAAGGGTGTTCGACCGTCAGCCCTTCGCCGCCTCGCAGGATCGCCCCGTTGGCCGCGACTTCGATCCAGAGCAGGTCGGAGAAGCTGGCGACGCCGAGCTGTTCCGCGAAGGATTCGGGTTCGCCTTCTTCGGGGTTGGGCGGCGAGAGCCCGCCTTCTTCGAGTTCTTCCCAATTGGGGATCGAGTCCGCGGTGTTGTCGGGCTGGATCGGGAACTGCTGCTGCAACGTCTCGAGGTTCGCCTGCGTGGCCTTGTTGGAGGCCAGTAGCTCGCCGAGAGTGCGGCGCAGCCCTTCTTCGTCCATCCCTGCGAGTTGGTCTTGTTCGGCCATCAGTCGAGCCCCAGGGTCTTGCGGTCAGAGGCCGAGAAGCGAGAAGGCCCCACTCGGCCGGGGTTGGCGAGGATCGAAGGGAAGGGCAGCGGCAGCCCGCGCTTGTGGTCGGTCGGCGAGGGCATCGCGCCTCCGGCAACTTCCGAACCCCCGGCCATCGACGCGGTCGCCGTGGCGACGACCCATTCGGGATTCATGGCGATGGCTGGTTCCGCTCGAGAGGCGGTGGCCGTCGCCGGGTTGGGTTTGATAACGCCGGCGACTTCTTCGAGTTCGAGGTTGCCGGTGGCGAAGTTCATCGCTCGAAATTCGCCGCTCCCCTTGCCCCAGATCCCCGAGTAGCCTTCGGTGTAGGTGACGTCTTCGGCTTCAAGCACCTGTTCAAAGGCAGATTCTTTTTCTTTGCTGGCGAAGAAATAGACTTTCCCGCCGCTGACGACGATGGCAATGCGCGAGCCCACACCGTAGGTTTCGACTTCGGTTTTTTTGAGTTCGCTCATCACTCCCGCGACCCACTTCTCGAGGACGAACTTGATTTTTTTGCCGCTCAGCCATTCGGCCCGGAGGCGGTATCCCGACTGCGTCGTTTCGGGGGTGGCTTTGCTGCGAAGAACCCAGAGCCCGATCTGACGTTCGGCCGTCGTCGGGAGGCGGGTGATCCTGCACAGCGCGGCGACAGCGTCGGCACCGACCGCGTAGGACGTTTTGCTCCAATAGGCGTCATCCTCGCCGGCGGTGAACAGGCTGTCCGCTGAGTAGCCTTCTTCTCCGGCGGTGTTGTTGGCGCGGCCGGTCTTGACTCCCGGTTTGAGAAGTTTCCATTCCCCGGCGAGGGGGTTTTCATTCCGGTTGAGGTTGTCGGTGACCGCCAGGGTGGCGAGCTTTTCGGCGATGGTCGCCATGCTGCACCCCTACGAGACGATTACGCGGAAGGCTCCGTCCGTCGCGTCCCATTCGACCTTGACGAGGCCAGCCGTGATTTTCTGCGTGGCGCCGGTGTCGAGGTAGCCGAGCACCGGCGACGTCCCCGCAACGCCGGTGTCCTTGTAGATCACGGCGTAGCGGTATTCGACGGTGACTTCTTTCCATTCCACCGTTTTCGCTTTGAGGCGCACGGTGTTGGAGGCTTCGTCGTAGGTGACCGTCTTTTCGGTGAGTTCCTTCCCACCTTTGGTGTAGTTGGTGCCTTCGACCTCATTGGCGCTGACGTCGTCCCAGAAGTCGTGTTTGTCCTGGTCGGGGGTGTAGGCGGCTTTGACGAGGGCAATCTTGATCGTGTCGGCAGCCCAATCGACACGGCGCGCAGCCGTGCCACCGAATTGCCCCACGAGAGCCTGCCCGTACCACTTGGCCGTAGTCGCCATTGCCTAGCCTTTCTTCTTCGTCGCCGGCACCCGCGTCTCGCGCAGGTAGCGGTCGATGCGCTGCACCGACCACGGCGCCGTTCCTGAGATCTGATGTGAGAACAGCGTCGCCGTCTGCGACTTTTTGAGCTGTCGCTGTGCGATTTTCGGCGACGTGCCGAGTTTGAATTTCGTCCCGGTCCCGATTTCCTTGTAGTCCTCGGCGACCTTGACCGTGACTTCGCCGGTGCCCCACACCTTCATGTTGGTGAGGGTCTTTTCGTCGGCGTCTTCCAGATCGTAGAAGCCCGACTGCCAGCGCGGGTCCATCGTCACCGAGGCATCGGTATCGACGGCCGTGGTGTAAAAGAAGATCTTCTTGTTGCCGGCGCCCGAGCCCGAGAAGAAGACGCGGCCGCGGGTGTTGGTCTGTTCGACCCAGCCGACCATCGCATTCAGCGAGGCGCTGAGGATCGTCCAGCCCTGCTTGCGCAGGTCGTACTTCATGACGCGATCGACCACGCCGCCCGAGACCAGCCCGACGTAGATGCACTCGTTCATGTAGGCGATCCCCTCGGCGTCCACCCAGCGCCGTTCGCCGAGCGTGATGAGGACCGGCCCGACGAGCGGCTGGCTTTTGGCGAGCGGTTCGAGGTCGGTGGAGAGCAGAGAGGGTTCGCCGCCGGTGGTCGCGTACACGCCGTCGTCGGCGACGAAGTAGACCGAGTCGTTGCCGACGACGGCCTTCTCGCCGGCGAAGGACGCCGGCGCCGTGATCCGAGTGCCGAGGTCCATCGTGCGGAAGTTGAAAATCGGCTTGCCTTCCTGGTCGGCCGAGACGCCGAAGAAGATGAAGCACTTGGTTTCCTTGAACACGAAGACCATGCCGCCCCAGCAGACACAGCCGGTGATTTCCTCGCCGTCGCCGGGGGTGAGCTGCACGTAGGCGGTGCCTTCGTATTCCTCGGCGTTGCCCGGCATGGAGAACCACACATGCGAGCCCGAGCTGATCGCCCCGGCTGGCCCGCCGGCGCCGGTCGTCCCAGCGATCACGAGCCGATTGCCGCCGTCCGGCCACACGCAGAGGTACTTGCCCTTCGGCATCGCCACGCCTTTTGCCCCAGCGACCGTGCAGGTGGGGCTCGTGAAGTCGGTGCCGTCGTAGCGCTTGAGGGTGTTTTCCTGGTCGGCGATGTAGGTGTAGCTCGCCGAGGGGGTGCCCAGCTTGGCGAAGGCCAGGTGCTTGTTTTCGGGGACGACGATGCTTTTGCCGGCGATCTCGTTGCCCGCTTCGTTGATCGCGTAGAGGGTGGCCGCTCGCCGCGCCAGCAGCCGGATCAGGGAGTGGGGGAACAGGACGTTGTAGTTGGTCGCGGCCGCGCCGGTGAACGCCGACGCGCCACCCCTCGAGCGCAGGGTGCCGAGGGAGCCGCCCCAATCGACGTCGAGGAGGTCGATCGCCTGCTCGCCCCCGACGCCGTCGAGGGGCTGGTTGAGGACCAGGCCACCGAAGTTCTGGAATGCGTTCGGCTTGAGCATCGTCGGCCTAGAGGTAGTCGTTGACGGTGCCGGTGCGCTGGATCAGTTTGTTGCCGTCGTAGCTCTTGCGGAGCGTCTTGACCATGTTGCGCAGGCCCCGATCGAACTCCTGGCGGACGAAGCCGCCCGCCTCGAAGTTGTCCGTCGTCTTGTAGGCCCGCACCACGGCGCCGTCCACGATCAAGCCGTGGTAGGCCGGGGGGAGGACAGGTTCGTCTTTGTCTTCTTTCAGGTCGGCCGGGTTCTTGAGGTAGACCACCCGCAGCGTCGAGTCGGTGTCGCCGGGGTAGACGTGCAGTTCGGTCTCACCCTCAAGGAACCATTGCGTCGCCACACCCGTCGCCGCGAGGGCCGGGTCCCAATGCGCCAGCCCGGCCCTCGTCGTGTAGTCGAGGCGAGATTCATTGGTCAGGTTCACCACCGACAGCACATGGCCGAGGTCGGCGATCGTCAGCGGCGCTTTGCCTTCTTTCGTAGCTTCGAGGAAGCCCCACGCCTTGAAGTCGATGATCTCCCGGTAAGCCTGGTTGATCCAGCGCTTGATCCGAGCTTCACCGCCTTCTTCCCCGGCTATCTGATCCCAGCCGTGGGCGACGACTTCTTCGTAGATTTCTTTGAAGGTCAATCCAGTCCCTTCTCTCTCGCCAGCTCCGCTTCACGTTTCCGCTTCCTCTCCTCGGCAATGGCCGGGGGGAGGATCAGATCCGTCCGCTTGGTGAGCCCTCCATCCCCGCGGATGCGGTTGGCTGCCCGGTGGGCGAGGGCCATTTCGTCCTGACGCTGCTCGGCTTCGCGGGCGCGAGCGCGACGCTTTGCCTCACGGTGCTTTTCCCGAGCTTCCTTCCTCGAGCGGTGGACCCGCGGATTCCACATATCGCCGGCGGTGAGGTTGTCGAGCAACCACGAGCCGGGGGCGATGTAGCCGGTGTCAGACGGGTCACGCGACACCGCGCCGTGGAGCAGCGGCCACCATTCGTCGTAGGTGCCGGGGATCTGTTTGCGCAGGTGCCAACGGGCCGGGTGGTCGAAGTTCGTTGCGTTCTCCGGCACCCAGACGACCGAGAGCGTCGGGTCGATCCTGCGCAGCTCCTCGGTCCAGCGGGCGGCTTCGGCAATGTCTTTGATCGACTGCCGCTCCAACTGCTGATTCGCCTCGAGTATGTCTCTGGGAATGGCGACTGGCACAGGCGCCTCCTACTTCCCGAAGGCGAAGACGCGGACGATCACTTTGGAGGCGTCGCCTTCGTTCGCCAGCTCTTTCGAGGTTTTGCTGTTGAACAGCTTGACCTTCAAGTTGGCGACGTCGAAGAAACACTGGTTGATCGGCGTGGCTTCGGCTTCGCCCGGATTCACGAGGACGGCAAACCCACCCGTCACTCGAGAGAGGCCCAACTGCTCGGCGGTCACAGGCTCCCCGCCGGTCACGTATTTGTTGTCGAAGGTGACGTCGGTTTCGGTCATGAACTCGTCACCCGGCACCTTTGCGGTGCGGACGGTTTCGACGGCGACTGACATTGCTTCTCCCCTTCCGGGTTGGTTAACGACGGAAGGCCCGCCCCCGATGTGACTCAGGGACGGGCCGGGTAATTCCTATTCGAGTCCGGTGAAGTTGCCAACCGCGTTGCGGCGGTTGCACATGAACTCGACGTACCACTCGAGCGACCCGTACAGGAAGGTCGAGTTCGCCTGCGGCATGAGGATGCCGTTGCCGAACTTCTGCGTCAGCCAGTAGGGCTTCTCGTCCCTAATCATGGCGACGTGTTCCTTCTTGACGTAGGTGAAGTCGCCGTCAGGGCAGTCCTCGTGGGCCTGGACCCGGAGAGACTTGCCGATCATGACGAACTCACCGTCGCCGGTGTCCATCCCGTTCGGGTCCTGGTAGCGCACCTGCGGGAACAGCTCGTTCTCGAGGTTTTCTACCTGCTCGAGCGAGGTCCACGCCCAATCGGGGTTGACGCCGCGCTGACGCACCTTGCGCCGGCCTTTGACCACACGCTCGCGCGTGAGGGCGCCTCCCGAGGAGTCGTGGAACGCCGGAACCCATCCAGGCTCGTCTTCCGGTTTCAGTTCCCCGAAGGCGACCGTGGGGTCGCACAGGTTCCTGAATCCGTTCATCGAGTAGGACGTTTCCCCCGAGCGAGAGTTCTTGATCGAGACGAAGTATTTCCCATCTGCTTCGGTGTCCACTTTGGCACCTGAGATCGTGATCGTCGGGGTGGTTTCGTCGTCGTCGTAGGCGGTGATTTCCCGCCCATCGGCCAAGGCGACCTCGTTGGCTTTGGTCCCAATGTCGATCTGCTGACCGATCGGGAGCCACTGCTGACGGGTTGCCTCGACGCCGAGCCCGTAGGTGCCGGAGGTCTGCAACGGCAGGACCGTCGCTTCGCCTTCGGTGTCTTCGAGCGAGACGATGAAGCCGGACTGGTCGGTGACAAGCTGCCGGACGATCTGCTTCTGCGTGTCCGAGATCTTGCCCGATACCTCGGTGTCTACGACCTTGGCGACGGCCTGGCTGTTGTTGCCAGTCCGCTTGATCGCCGCGGTGTCGATTTCGACCGAGTTGAACGCACGCCGCAGGGTCCATTTCGCCTGAGCGGTCTTCTGACCGTCCGGGGCGTTGGTTTCCCGCGAACCGTTCGGGCCGACCATCGTGAACCCGCCCGCGCGGCCGGTGTGAACGGCCGTGAGAGCGACGTCACCGATCAGCTCGTCCGGGTCCTTGACGCCGAGCTGCTTCATCAGTTCGTCGTCCTTGAGGAACTGGACCTCCAAGTTGTCCTGGGTCCAGCCCTCCTTAAGCGTCGCTTCGACTACGGCTATGTCCGTGGCCGGCATGTGACGCCCTCCTTTCCAGCGGAGGAATAGGGCCTATTGGCCCGAGCCGCGAGCGGCCTCTGCCGCCGCCGCCATGCGCTTGACGCGCTCCTCCTGGGTCTCCGTTGACAGGTCAACCTGCCGGGAGGCCGCTTTGCCCTTCGGCATCCTGCGGGGAGCCTTCTTCGACTCGATCCACTGTGACTGCCGACCGGCGACGATGCCCTCGAGAAGGTCGATTGCGGCCTTCCCTCCGGGCGCTCCGTCCTCACCGCGGAACTCGTCCGCGTAGACGTAGACGAAGGCGATTTCCTCGGGGCTCAGAGCGAAGTCGTGCTCCTTCTCCCAGGCTTCGATTTCCTGCGCGACCTGCTGGTCCTCAGCGTCTTCGATCTGCCGTTGCTGGCCGACCTGTTCGCTTTCTTCCAGACGCCGCTCGAGGTCTTCGAGCCGCTGCGAGTTGACGTCGTCCTCGTAGAGGTCGTCGTCGTCAAGCAGCCAATCGTCTTCTTCGCCGCCAGGCAACTCAATGTCGAGGATTCGCAGGATCTCGGGAGCCCTGTTGGGATCTTCGAGACCGCGCACGATCGCCTCGTATTGACCGGCTTCCTGGCTCCTCTGGCTCAACTCCTGCGTCTTGCGCGTGTAGTCGGCCTGCATCCGCTTTTCAGCGGCTTCGGCTGCTCTACGCGCCTCCGGCGGAAGCGAGTCGAGGTCGAAGTCCGTGAAGGACTCCGTTTCCTCGTCGGCGCCCTGGTTCCCGTCCTGGGAGTGGTCGTCGTCGGGGTTCGGCTCCTCCTCTTTCCCGGTGTCGTCGTCGTCCTCGCCAAGGTTGAGGAGTGCGCCTGATCGCCGCAGCTCGGCGATGCCTTCCGGCCACGCTGGTTCCTCTCTCCGGGCAAGCTCGAGGACGTCGTCCAGGTGAGCTAGTGCCGTGGGCTGATCCTGCCGGCTGGCAGGGGCCTCTACATGGGTGCCCATTTGGGCTCCTTTCTCCGGCCCGAGTGCTCGTAGGCGGGTTCGGGCGATTTCGCCGAGTGCGTCAGAGACGCTGGTTCGGCAAGCTCTTATTCAGACGAGCTGACGGGGCCTTCTTCTTGGCCGCCGCCGGTTTCGCTGGGCTGGGAGGGCATCTGCTTTCCGCCCTGGGGAGCGGCCGCGTTCTGCATCCCGAGTTCTTCCGCACGCTGCGTCTGCAATTCCTGGGCTCGCGCAGCGTTGCGGGTCTCGAGGTCGATCAGGGCGCGGTAGACGTCCATCGTCGCCATCTGATCTCGCGCGGGCAGGTGGCCCCACTCGTCTGACTTCATGAAGGTCTCGAGGCGCAGCTTCCACACAGGGACGTTGTCGAAGGGCCGCGGCATCCAGCCCTCGACGTACTTCTCCTGCACGGCTTTCCCGGTGCCGGGGATCGGCGCTCCGGTTTCTTCGTCGTATTCCGGTTCTTCGATCCACAGCGGTTCGCCGGTGCGGGGGTTGATCCGGGGCACGTCCTCGTTGGGGAAGACCGGGCGCTTGGGCAGATCCCAGAAGGTGCCGGCGCGGATCTGGGCGATGATGAAGTTGATCCTCGCCTCGTCGGCTTCGTATGCCTCGTTGAGCAGGTCTATGTCGCCGGTGGAGAGGGCGCGCAGGACGACCTCGGCCGGGAACTTGCCGGGGAACAGCCCTTCGGGGCCGGCGATCTGCATGATCTGCTGCTGCACTTCGGCGCGGCTGCGAGCTTCAAAGGAAGCCGAGGACACCCGCACGTCGGTCTGCTCGCGGATCTGGGCGCCGCGGAAGTCGGCCATCGTCTCCCAGCCCGTCGAGCCCCGGAACTTGAACAGCCGGTCCTCGGTGTAGCGGCGCTGGATGATGCAGAGAATGTCGCGGCCGACCGAGGCGTGGACGCGGGCGAGGTCTTCGAGAAAGTCCTGCCAGGCGACGGCGTCTTTCTGGCGGAAGGCTTCGATGCCCTTGCCCGATTCGACCTGGCTGGGGATCGCGTTGTCGTTGGCGACGAAGCCGAGAGCGGCCTGAGCGCGGTCCTGTACCTCGCCGAACTCGTTGGGCATCGACGGCATATCCCGCCATTTGATCCCCTCGCCGCCGGTTTCTTCCCAGACCTCCTTGTCGATTTCGACCTGGCCGCCGGGCTCGTCGTCTATCTCGCCCTTGATCGCGCCCTCGGGGGCCATGATCTGCGGGACGAGGACGAGTTGCAGGTACTCGGCCGCCTTGTTGGCGCCGTAGTCGTAGGCCCGCATAATCTCGATCATCGACTGCACGAGGCCGCGGTGGCGGTCGCTCGAGCCGTCGATCGAGTAGACGGCCCGGTAGAGGCACGGAGCGTCCACGACGCGGCCCTTCGCGTCTTCGAGCGGGTAGTCCTCGGGGGCGAAGATCTCGCGGCCGTTCGCGTAGGTCAGGCGCCGGCCTTTCGGGTGCTTGACCGAGGGCCGCTCGAAATACTCGGTGACCATGACGAGGTTGCCGCCCTTGGGCTTTTCCCGGCCGGCGATCATCGCGTGCTCGTCGGCGTCGGCATTCAGCGAGCCCTCGCCACCCAGGAAGCCTTCCTCGGCTTCGACGTCGTCCTTCGGCCGCGCGTGCTCGATCGCAAACCAGCGCGAGTCCTCGAAGTCCACGCCCGGCTCCCAAATGACCTCGAGCCCGGAGTAGACGCAGGCCCGGACCTCGCCCATCCCGATCGGCCCCTCCTCGGTGTCGATGAAGGGGCCTACCGTCGCGTCCCAGAAGGGCATGATAAAGGCTTCCTCGGTGACCAGGGCGTTCCAGACGAACTTGCGGAACGCCTGCTTGAGGCCCCAGGGCTCCTCGTAGCCGGCGACGAGGATCTTCTTCGAGAGGCGAGTGGCCGCGTAGTCCTCGGGGTCTGACGTCGAGGGGACGACTTCATAACCGGGGATGCGCTGGGTGGCGCCGGAGACCTTGCCCTTGAGGATCGGGCCGATCAGGTCGTGGGAGCGGCGAACCCGATGGTCGGGCTTTTCGCCGCCGGCCCAGCGGGGCACCGTGGACTGCTCGACCAGCTTGAGCCCGGTCTTGTCGATCGACACGTAGTGGTTGCCGCGGGCGAACTCGATCGCCTGCTTGCGCCGAGGGGCGACCTGCGCCAGCCGTTCGCGGCCGCGCTCGAGCTTCTTCTTGACCGCCTTGTCCTGCTTCGGCGGTTTGGCCGGCCGGAGCTTGTCGAGTGCGTTGGCCGCTGCGTCGGTGAGCGATGCCATTAGTCGTCGTCCTCCTCAGCAGGTGCAGGCTCGTCGGGCTCGTCGGTCCATCCCCGCGCCTCGGCGAAGGCGCTGTCGTCGTCGGCCGAGATCACCCGCGCCTTCTCGGGCTTGCCCTTGCGCGCCCGCCGCCGGGAGGAGACGACGGGTGCTGGGGGCT
The DNA here is from genome assembly GCA_036379955.1 of Solirubrobacterales bacterium. Classification (GTDB taxonomy): domain Bacteria; phylum Actinomycetota; class Thermoleophilia; order Solirubrobacterales; family 70-9; genus VRUE01. The sequence continues at coordinate 8,950 of DASVFR010000059.1, read as the reverse complement.
TCCCACCGCGGCGAGAGAGGGCCGCACGCTCGAGGGCGTGTTGGCGCTCTCTCCACGCGATGAAGGCGAGGAAGGCGGCGACGAGGACGATCGCTTCCATCTACGCAGCGAGGGGCTGGTAGCTGAGCGAGTAGGTCCATTTCCCGCCCTTGGAGTGTTCGACCGTCGCGCGCCAGGTGCGGGGCAGCGGAAGGCCCTGCACTTCGTGGTTCGCCACAGCCGCCGTCTCGAGCGCGCCCGCGTAGATCGTGTAGGCGAGCGTGCCACCGGCTTCGAGTTCGGAGCCTTTTTTGGTGACGGCGAAGGCGGTGAGCGGAATCCATTCACCGCTGACTTCGTCCTTCGCTTCGATCACGACCTTGAGCGTGCCTTCCTGGGCTTCTTCTTCGGCTTTGAGTTCCGCTTTTTCTTTTTCGGTTTCTTCTTCTTTTTTCGCCCGCGGTTTCGGTGGCGCTTTGGTCAGGTGGAAGACCAGGAAGGCGCCCCCGATCTCGTGGGGGTTGCGGATCTCCTCGCTGTGGGTCGTCGCGCTCCGCTCCTCGGAGGCAAGGACAACCGGGGGAGTGTCGGTGCGGACGCCCATCGCTTAGCCCTTCTTCCTGGTCTTCGTCTTGGCTTTCGCCTTCGACTTGGACTTGGACTTGGTCGCGGAGGTCCGCGTGCTCTTGGCCGTCGATCGTTTCCGACGCTGTCGAGGCGCCCTCTCGGTGGCGCTCCCGCTGCCCGGCAGTCGCCGCGACTCCTCGTGGCCGACCGGGTCGGTCTCGTAGGTGACGTGATAGCGAGCCCCGCCAGGTGCGTAGAGCTGGATGCCGGCGAGCGGCGGGTCGAACGTCTCCCTGCCGCCGGGGGCGACAGTGACGAAGGTGTTGTCCGGCAGCGTCAAGACCACCGGCCCGGTGGACACGTCGATCTCGCGGATCGCCGTGTCGAGCCTGCGGGTTGCGCCGACTCCGAGTGATTGATTCGCGGGCATTGGACTACAGCTCCTTTCGGCGAACGGCGTCCGGCCTGTGCTCCTCGAGCTTGGCCGCGGCGTCGATCACTTCTTGCAGCTCGTCGCGCTCCTTGCGGGCGTGCTCGAGCCATTCTTCGAGTTGCTTGGCCTTCCCTTCGGAGACCATGCCCAGGTGCTCGCGGGCGATGGTTTCCACGTACTCGACGCTGAGGTAGATCCGATGTGGCAGCGGCGAGTCGATCACGCGGTTGCAGTCGATGAACCTCCCGGTGGCGCGGCCGGTGATGGCGCACTTCTTCGGGGGGAACGGAAGCGGGCGGTCGCCCTCGGTCTCTATCAGGCGGGACACGGCTGGGATTCCTCCTTGGTCGAAAACGGTGTCAAGCAAAATTTAGAAAGCCTGCAAAACACACACTTCACTTTCGGAAGTACGTGCCTGGGACGGTCAGGTGTGAAAAGTGCGTTTGAGAAAATGTGTACTCACACCAACCGAAGGGAGTCACATGAGCGACGAGTCAATGCGACGAGTCAGCGAACGCATTAACCAGTACATGCGGGAAACGGGACTGATCTCGACGCCGCCCTCCTACCGTTACTTCCAGAAGGGCAACGGCAACATGTACTGCTGGACGACCGAGAAGGCCGAGGACGAGAAGGGCTGGTACGCGAGCTTCGTCTACCGAGCGAAGGGCAAGGGCTCGCGCACCGGCAAAGCGACGCGCTGGGAGTTTGACGAGAAGACGATGGTGAAACACCGCAAGCGCAAGGACGCGAAGGCCCGCGCGCTGCGGCTCTACAAGAAGGACAACGACTAGGAGAACTTGCCCATCGGCCCGCCCGCCCGTTTGCGACGTCGTTTCGCTGCGGGTGGGGCGGTGCCGGGTTTGTAGACGTTGTCGTTGGGGCGCCGACGTCGCCGGCGTTTCACCGTCCGCTCCATGCAGCCGTAGCGGAGCGCGTCCATCGCGTGATCGTCCTTCTTGACCACGCCGAAGCTGCCGTCGTCCTTCGGTTCCTGGCGGTAGCGGCCGCGCTCCCAGAGCGTCTTCTTGCAGTTGGTGGCGATGATGAGCAGCGGGAACGGGATGCGGGCCTTGACGCCGTCCTCGACTTCGATCTCGCGGCTGTGCTCGAAGCGGCGCATGACCTCGAAGCAGCCGGTTTCGACGTCGTTGGACTTCGCCTTGCGGACCCGAATGCCGGCGTCGCGGTACGCCTTGTCGGTGCGCTTGTTGGTCTGCACGTTGCGCGACTCGGCCGCCGGGTCGATGATCGACCGCTTCGGGTTCACTCCCCACTCGGCTCGCTTCGCCTTGATTTTCTCGGCGGCGTTCTCCGGCACACACCACCGATCGTGCAGGTACAGCTCGTCGTAGACCCAGAGGCGTTCTTCGGAGTCGAAGCCGGCAAAGAGGATCGCCGTGGTGCCGATGCCGGGGTCGATGAACTCGAAGCAGTCGAGGCCCTGGACGAACTCCTTGCTCAGCGGCTCGCAGGTGTGCTGGTCCTGGTCGAACATCGGGTAGACGAGGCCCTGCGCGTGGACGAAGTGCCCCGACTTACGAGCCGCCCGCATGTGCTCGGGGATCTTTTCTTCGGCTTCGCGCTTGCCTTCCTCGTCCAGGTGCGGGTTGTCGTCCTGGTCGGCCCTGACCAAGATGATCCGCTCGTTGTCCCAGACGTCGGGGGCGATTTCCTCACCCCGTTCTTCCCACAGATCATCGAAGGTCCAGCCGAGGCCGTGGACGGGGGAGAAGGTGAAAAGTTCGTCGCCGCGGTACTCGATCAGGCGGTTGACGTTGGCTTCGTGGATTTCTTCGCCCTTGGTGCCCTTCGGTTCCTCGTCGTAGTGAATCCGGTGCCTCGACGTGCCGCCGAACTTGGAGACGTCCTGTTCCTGCGTCATGAACTCGAAGAAGCTGCCGTTGGCAAACAGCAGCTCGTGGAGCTTGTCGGAGTAGGCGGCTTCCCACGAGCCCTTGTAGAGCTGGGCCGGGGGCACCCATTCCTGCATCGTCTTGAGCATTTCCTGCATCCCCCGGCCGTAGTCGGGGGTGATGATGCGGCAGTAGAAGGGCGGCTCCCAGATCTTGAACGGGAGCAGGTGGGGCGGCAGAACGTCGTCGTCAACGGCGTCGATCAGGTCTTGGAGGACGCCGGAGACGGTCTTGCCCGACCGTTCCCCGCCGAGGAAGACGCGGATCTTGCGCGCGTGGGAGTGGAAGGGCGTCTGCTTGTCGTGCGGGTAGTAGCGCAGCAGGGGGTTGACCCGGATGCGCTCGATCAGCTCGCGGAGCTGCGCCTGTACCTCCGGCCGTTCCAGCGCCCGCGGATCGCGGAGCCGGATCTTGAGGCCGGGGGGGAGCTGTGAGAGGTCGATCGGCTCGAGCGCGCTCACCGGCCGCCGCGCGAGAGGGCGTTGAACCTCTTGGCGCCGAACTTGCGCCGGCCGATCCACGCGGCCAGGGCACCGGGATCACGGACGCCCTTGCGCGACAGCGAGCCCTCGAGCTGGCGGAAGCGCTCCCCGCTGCCGAGGGGCGGCTTCTTCGGCTTGGCTCCGATGATTTCCGACCTGCGACTCATTTCTTCCTCCGTTTGCGCGCCATCCGGTCGGCCAGTTCGGCGATGCCGGCGGCGCCGGGTTCCTTCTTCGGGTCGGGCGCGGAGCCGGTCGCGGCCGCCGGCAGCGTGCCCCCTTCATCGCCTTCGAGCCCGAGCGCCCGCAGGATCAGCTCGCCGGCGGACAGGCCACGTTCCTCGGCCAGCCGCTTGAGGTCGGCCTTCTGCTTCTCGGAGAGGCGGAACTTGAAGTTGGTGTCCTTGACGAGAGCCATCAGCCCTTCTTTCCGTGTGCCTTGACCTTGCCGGAGTTGCGGCCGCGCTTGTGGGCGACTCCGCGGCGGCCGGGCTTCCGCTTCACCTTGCGCCCGCGGCCGACGCCGCACTCCTGGCAGGTGGGGCCGTAGCCGAACGAGCATTTGCAGCGATGGCAGCGGAACGTCGCCGGCCTGCGGCGACGAGTAGCGGTGCTCACGGAGCCTCCTTGGGCTAGAGGGGATCGGGGGGATCGTCGGGGTAGGGCCACTCGTCGGGGACGAAGTGCGCGTAGCTGTAGCCCTCCCCGTAGAGAACGCCCTGGCGGACGATCTCACGGACCTGCTTTTGGTACTCGTGGGCGGTGAAGTCGCACAGGAGAGCGGTCACCTTCGCCGCCCTCCTGTCCGTGGGGCTCCACCACCTGCCCTCAATCTTGATCGTGAAGTAACGACCTCGAATGAGGCGGCGGTCTTTCCAGAGTCGCCAGAGGCGCCGCACTACCGCTCGTCGGGGCCGGGGGCGTCGGGGTCCGGGTCTTCGTCGGGCTCGGCCGTCTCGCGGTCGGCGGCTTCACGCTCAGCCACCTGGGCGTCCATCGCCTTGACGTCAACCTCGGGGGCGCCGGTGGCGGCGAGGCGCTTGGCCTCCTCGCTCTGCGGGACGTACTCGCCGGCGGCGGGAGGCTCGACCTCGTCGGCGACCTCCTCCTCCTCGGCAGCCGGGGGCAGCGGCTCGTCCTCGATCTCGTCCAGCAGCTCGTCGTCTTCGCCGGGCTCGGCAAGCTCCTGGCCCTCGATCTGGGCGCGAGCTTCGAGGCAGAGGCGGACGGCGTGCTCGACGTCGGGAACGCCGGTCTCGTCCATTTCGGCCATCGCCACCTGCAAGATCCCATCGGTCTCGAGCGGGTTGAAGTCGATCGCCAGGGCCTCGGCGAGCTGGCCGAGCCGGTCGGCCGCGTAGCCGCCGCGGGCCTCCTCGAGCAGCGCCGTGAACATGCGAATGCCGGGGAGCAGCGAGTGGCGGCGCGTGCGGCGCAGCGGCCCGAGAGCGCCGATCAGGGCGGCGTAGCTGGGCTCCTCGAAGGTCTCGGCCTCTGCCTCGGCGAAGGTGCGCTCTCCCTGGTCGCCAGGGCCGGTGACGGTCACCTGCTCGGCTTCCTCGTCGCCGGGCATCGCCGGCGCGTCGGCCTCCTCGCGCAGCTCGGGAGCGACACCGCCTGCCTCCCGCTCCTGCTGACGACGCTTCCGACGCTGCCTCTTGGACTCAGCCACGTTGCCTCCTTAGATCGGCCACAGTAGGTCAAGGATCTGCTTCTCGCGGGCGAGGAGAGCGTCGAGGCGCCGCTGGGCTTCCTCGTCGCCGCCATCGGCCCGCACCTTCTGGGTGTCCTGCTCGGCCCGGACGATGCCCAGCTCGCCGGCCATCAGCTCGCGGTTCATCAGCCGGTAGGGCACCGCCCGCTGGTTGAGCAGGCGACAGAGCAGGTCGAGGTCGAGCACCGGGCCGTCCTCGGTTTCCTCGACGGCGTAGCGCAAGACCTCGCGGATCTTCTCGAGCATGATCGCCCGCTGCTCCTCGGGTGATGGCTCCGGCGGGGCTTTGGGCTCCTCAGCCAAGCCAGCCTTCCTCGCGGAAGCGTTCGATCGCGCGGTCAGCGTCGCCGGCGGTCTTGCAGAGGGAGAAGACGAACAGCAGCAGGACCGCGACGACGACGGCGCCTATGCCGATCCAGACCCACATCAGCCGCGCCTACCTTGCTCCCAGGCAACGCCGGCCATGAAGGCGGCGATGTTGGACGTGCAGAGCCCCCGCCGGGGACCCGCCATCGCCATGAACAGCATCCCCAGGACCGACTCCTTGAACACCGCCTCGATCAGTTGGTCGAGCGGCACCCCGTACTCGAGCGCGACGGCCTCCGTGATCGCCTCGGGGGTGAGGCCCTTGCCCCCCCCCTCCATCTGCTCGTGGAGCTTCCCGGCGACGGCTTTGAAGCTGTCCTCGATCGAAACCGCTTCCGGGGCCATCAGCGAACGCCCAGGAAGTCGAGGAAGCGGGCCAGCGGGGAGAGCTGGGAGCCCTCGACGCGGAAGCCCGACGCCGGCGGCGCGTGGCGGCCATCGGAGTCGAGGAAGGCGCGACCCGTCCGTTCGAGTTCGGAGACCGCGGCCTCGGCGTCCTCGTCGGAGGCGGCGTCCTCGCGCAGGGCCTCGATCATCGCCTGGCGCCTGCCACCGCGACGACCGCCGACCATCGTGCCGAAGCGAGGGCTGCCGGAGTCCTGCTCCTTCTCGGTCTGCTCCTCCTCGATCTCGGCGTCGATCAGGCCGGAGCGCAGGTGCTCGAAGATCCCGATGATCGACCGGAGCGAGACGTACAGCACGCCCTCGTCGTCAATGACCTCGAAGGCCGGGAAGTCGCCGACGTCGGAGACGTCCTCGAAACCCTCGTCGGCCTCGTCCTCGATCGTGAAGTTGAGCAGCGTGGACTCGACCGCGTCGGCGAGTTGCAGCGGCGTCACCCCGTCCTCGGAAGCCTGCATCGTCTTGAGCAGGGCTTCGCGGATCAGGAAGCGGCGGGTGCCCTCGGCGGGCTCGGTGCCCTGCCAGCCGTCCGGCGCCGGGGCCTCGTCGCGGGGGGCGTAGTCGGCCGAGCCGTCCTGGTCAGCGGGCCGCATGTTGTCCTCCAACATCTGCGCCTGCCCACCCTCGAAGCCGACTCGGTAGTGGTAGCTCTGGCACCCCTGGCAGAAGGCCGCTTCGGCGACGACGCCGACCTGCCCTCGCAGGGCCTCGAACGTGGAGTCGGGGCCGGGGGTGACCCGGTCGCCTTGCTCGAAGCGCGGGGCGGGCCTCTGCTCCTCGGCGGGAGTGCCCCCCCCCAGAATCTCCGCGACGTCCTTGGGGAAGACGGGCGTGCAGCTCAGCAGCTCTTGGAACGAGGGCGGCCGCGGGACGACGCCGGTGCGGTCCTTGGTCACCGCGATCTGCCCGTCCGGGGCGACCGAGATAGCGAAGTCGCAGGCAGCGGAGATCTCGCGGAACTCCGGTGGGTAGTCGCTGGGCATCCCTACCGTCAGGATTCGCTTCGGCAAGCTGCTGGTCGTCACGTCGTCTCCTCGCTCTCGTTTTTGAAGTTCGGTCCTGACCCGACGAGGAGATCAACCCCCGCCGAGCCGGACCCAAGTGGGCGGCCATCGACCCGGTGCGAACCCAGCCCCGCGACCCGATGCACTCGGCGGAAGGGGACTGGCAGATCGGCTCCGTTCACCACGAGGACGGCACCCTAGCCGACGTCGCGGCGGAATGTGGGTACACGGCCGGAACTTGGGCCAAATTAGGGCCGGCGGCGCAGATCGACGTAGAACTGGTGGCCGCGAGGGCATCGGGCGAGCGCGACTTCGGCGCCCTTCGGGAAGGGGCCGATCTCGAAGCGGCAGCGGCACTCAGCGTTCGGCTGCATCCCGACCTCCTCGGCGATCGGGCTCGTGACCTTCTCGCGGCAGGTGACGATCACGACTGCCGGATCTGCCGGTCGAAGGCGGCATCGACAACCTTGCGGCAGTCGGCGTAGCCCTTCCTGAATCCCGGCAGAGGAAACCGCCGACCGGGCGCGACCCTGTCGATGTAGCTCAAGACGTTGGTGCGGAGCAAATTCAGATCGACGTCGGGTGGCAGCTCCACCGACTCCCGAACCAGCTCATGCCGGCCGTTCCCCAGGTTGACCAGCTCGATCCGCGCGCCCGGTGCAAGCCGCACCCGCCAAGCGAACCGGAGAGCCGCCCGGCGCGTCGCCTTGCGGTGCATCGTTTCCGGCCAAAACCACAGGTCGGTGCCAGGCTCCTGAATCCAGACCTCCCACCGATGGAAGCCCCACCCGCTGTAGCCGAGGTCCATCGCCAGCTTCCGCGCCACCCGCCTGCCTAGCTCGATCATGCCGACAGGCTACCGGGGGTGACGGTCGATGTGGGTACACGGCATCGCCTTTGTCCCAAATCCTGTCGTGGGGGAGGGCCATAGGTGTATAGCGCCACCGCGGGGGACCGCCACTCCCCCGCCCCCCACGCATACCTGCGCCGTGCCGCTCGCTGCGTCGGTTTACGCCTGGCCGACGTGCTGCGGTGGCTGTCGTGCCTGGCAACCCTTGACATTCCATCCGTTATGTCCAGTCAGCGCAGCTCGGCCGGGGATCGCTGACCCTCGCGCGTTTAGTGCAGCGCGCGTCCGCCGCGCGGGCCGTCTCACGCTCGGCATCCGCTGTGTGCTGCCGCTCGTACATGTGTCCGCTTCGTCCGGCCGCCCTTGAATGTGGGCACCTAGTCTGTACGATCATTCGTACATGAGCGAGCTAACCGAAGGGAGACAAGATGCGAAGGCACTACGCGGTAGTGCTCTGCGCGCTGCTGCTGCTGGTCGGCGTCGGCGCGGTGGCTGCCGCTTCTACTCACCACGCAGGGGAGGGGCGCTGCTTCTCCGCTGCCAAGTGGGATGCGAGCGACGGGCTGCGTCCGTGTGTCGAGGTGACGCGGATCTACGAGGACGGATCGTTCACCTACCGGGTGAGCGATGCCAACGGGACCGAGCGCTACACGTCAGGAGTTGGAGCGCTGGACCGCTGAGCCGGTTGGACTGTGCGCGGGTTCGACTCCCGCGCCGGCTCTTGCAGTACCGCAGTACCCGAGCAACTACCGAAGGGAAGCAACCATGACTGAGCAGATCACGATGGAGGAAGCAGAAGACCGCACGCAGGAAAGCCTGGACGAGACGTGCGAGCCCTTCAAGGTCGGCACGCTGGAATACCCGGCTGGCCGTGTGCTGCGTGAGATCGACCCCATCGCCTTCCGAGAGGTTCTGTGGGGGCAGGCCAACGCTGACGATTGGGAGGTGGTCTAGGTGAAGCGGGCGACTGTGCGTATCCGCGTCAACCCGCGCCACTACGGGGAGGAGGTCGCCAAGCGTACGCCCTACGTCGAGGTACCGGGCTGGGCCTGCGAGGTCGTGGGCGAGCCCTGCGTCGTGCATCGGCCGCTCGGCAAGGGGGAGAACGGGGAGCCCGTCGAGGGAGACGGCGGCCGTCATAAGCTCTGGGTCGTCTCCCACCTGGCGAGTGGAGCGAAGATCACCGGCGGCATGGTCAACGAGACGCGAGAGGAGCTGGCCGAGCGGGCAAACCGCT
>DASVFR010000058.1:0-20804 GCA_036379955.1 Solirubrobacterales bacterium | reverse complement strand
AGTTAGCCACCCATACGGTGGGCTAACTCACGGCACGTCTAAGGGGCGACGAGCAGCTCGGGACCTTCGATGCCTTTGCCGACCTTGTTCAGCTTCGGGTTGGCGGGGGCGCCGTCCATGCGCGAGGCGGGCAGCGGGCCGCAGAGCGCGATCGCGTCCTCGACGTCCAGGTCCGGGCGCAGCCAGGCGGCCTCGGCCTCGGGGGTGGGCAGGATCGCGGGCATGCGGTCATGGACCTCGGCGACGACCTCGTTCGGGGTCGTGGTGACGATCGTGCAGCTGTAGAGCCAGCCGTCGTCGAAGCCCCGATCCTCGGCGTCCTCCCACTCCTTGCGGGTGCAGAGCCCGGCGAAGGCGAAGGGCTCTCCCCCGTCGACCGTGAAGCGCCAGGGCTGGCGCGGCTGCTTGGGGTCCTCGGCCACCATCCACTCGTAGAAGCCGTCGGCGACGATCAGGCAACGGTGGCGAAACTTGCCGACCAGCGGCGAATAGGCGCGGCTGGAAGTCAGATTCTCGGCCTTGGCGTTGATCATCCGGTAGCCGACCTTGAGGTCCTTGGCCCAGCGCGGCACGAGGCCCCAGCGCATCGGCCGCGCCTCGCGCAGGCCTGCGGCCGCCTCTTCGGGGTCGGGTGAGGCGCGCACCGTCAGCACCTCCTGGGTCGGCGCGACGTTGAAGCGCCCGAGCGTCGACTCGACCTTCTTCGCCCGCTCCTTCGTCGGCGCCGGCGCATCGCCCGAGCGATTCCGCTCCAGGGCCTTCTCCAGCTCGACCTGGAAGCGGTCGGCGATCGACTTCGCGTTCTTGGCCGTGACCGTGAAGCGCCCGCACATGGCTCAGGCCGTCAGCTTCGCAGGCCGGGCACGCGGGTGAGCCTCGTACCACTCCAGCGTGCGGCGGAGGCCGTCGCCGAGCGCAACCTGTGGACTCCACCCGGTCAGCTCGCGCAGCTTGCTCGAGTCGACGTACTGGCGGTCGATCTCGCCGTCGGGCGTACCCTCACCGAGGTATTCGGGCTCGATGCCGGCGCCGGCCGCGGCGGCGATCTCCTCGACGACCTCGCGCACGCTGTGCGGGCGCTCGCCACCGGCGTTGAAGGCCTCCCCCCTTGCTTCTTCGCCGTCGAGCGCTCCAGCGATCGCCAGATACGCCGCGACCGCGTCGTCGACGTGGAGGAAGTCGCGCTCGGGGCTGCCGTCCGAGCGGATGACAGGCGGCCGGCCGTCGAGGACCGCGACGACCGTCTCGGGGACGAGGCGCGAGAAGTTGAGGTCGCCGCCGCCGTAGACGTTTGCGAAGCGGGTCACCGCCACCGGCACCCCGTAGGCGTGGGCGTAGCTGCGGGCGATCATGTCCGCGGCAGCCTTGCTGGCGTCGTAGGGATAGGCGGCCCGCAGCGGAAAGTCCTCGCGGTAGGGGAGCTCGGGGCTGGCGCCGTAGGCCTTGTCGGAGGAGGCGAAGACGACCCGCGCGGCGTCGTGCTCGCGGCAGGCCTCGAACACGTTCCAGGCCCCGCGCACGTTGACCTCGAAGGTCTCGGCCGGGGACTCGCGGGCAACCCCAACGATCGTCTGGGCGGCGAGGTGGAAGACGGAGTCGCAGCCGGCGACGGCGGCGGCAACCGCCTCGGCGTCGCGCAGGTCGCCCTCGGCCAGCTCGACCTCGTCGCGCAGGCCGAGCAGGTCGAGAGCCGAGAGGCGCGGCCCGCCGACGTCGGCGATGCGCGGGTCTGGCCGGTCGAGCGCCCGCACTGCGTCGCCGCGCTCTAGCAGCGCCGCGACCAGGTGCGAGGCGACGAACCCGTGGGCTCCGGTTACCAGAGTGGTCATGGCGCGCGGTCTCCCGCCACCGCATCCGACATCGACCCCGTCAGGGTGTGGTCGATGTCGGATGCGGTGGCGAAGGTGCGCCAAGGAGCCCTGCCTGAGACCCAGAGGTCGTCGAGCTCGATCGCGTCCTTATAGGTGTCCATGCAATCCCAGAAGCCCTCATGGCGGTGGGCATTGAGCTGGCCGTCAGCCGCCAGTCGCTGCAATGGCTCGCGCTCCAACACGCTGTCCGCGCTCAGGTAGGCGAGCGCGCCGGGGTTGAAGCAAAAGAAGCCGCCGTTGATCCAGTGCTCGCTGCGAGGCTTCTCGACGAAGCCCGCTACCTGGTTGCCTGGGCCAAGTTCGGCGATCCCCCATTGCAGATGCGGCCGCACGACGGTCACCGTGGCCAGGGCCCTGCTGTGCTCATGCGAGTCGAGCAGCGCGCCGAAGTCGACGTCGGCGACCCCGTCGGCATAGGTCGCGCAGAAGGTCCCGCCGCCGAGCCGGTCACCCAGGCGGGCGATCCGCCCCCCGGTCGGCGTGTCGAGCCCGGTGTCGACGCACTCGACCTCGATCCCGCCTGGCCAGACCTCGCGATCGACGAACTCTTCGACCATCTCGCCCAGGTACCCGGTCGCCAGCAGGAAGCGCCCGAACCCCTGCGCCGCGTAGATCCCGATCACGTGCCAGAGGATCGGCCGGCCACCGATCTCGACCAGCGCCTTGGGCACCGTCTCGGTCCGCTCGCGCAGTCGCGTGCCGCGACCTCCACAGAGGATGACAACCGGTGGCTTCATCGAGTGATGCTTTTTACCCCCTATAGGGGGGTCAATGCATCAGTCGCCAATTCAGCCTCCGGCTACCGCGGGCAGGATCGTCACCTCGGCACCATCGTCGATCTTGGTCGCCAGACCGTCCTGGAAGCGGATGTCCTCGCCGCTGACGTAGACGTTGACGAAGCGGCGCAGGTCACCGTCCTGGGTGATCCGCTCGCGCAGCGTGCCGTGCGCATCGAAGACCGCGTCGAGGACCTCGCCGACGTTGGCCCCCTCGACCTCGATCTCGGCCTGGCCGTCGGTCGCGGCGCGCAGCTGGGTCGGGATCTTCACGGTGACTGGCATCAGGCTGCTACCTCCTGGGCGAACTCGGACTCGAAGCTCCCGAGGTCGGGGTCGATCTCGTGCATGCGGAACCTATCGCGAGTCGCGTCGAGCGTCTTCAGCCCCTCGCCGGTGATGTAGACGACGACGCGCTCGCCGGCGCCGATCTCGCCGCGCTCGGCCAGCTTCTTCAGCACACCGACGGTCACCCCGCCGGCGGTCTCGGTGAAGATGCCCGTCGTCTCGGCCAGTAGGCCGATCCCGTCGCGGATCTCCTCGTCGGTGACGGAATCGATCGCGCCCCCGGTGCGCCGCGCCTGCTCGACCGCATAGGGGCCGTCGGCCGGGTCGCCGATCGCCAGGCTCTTGGCGATCGTGTCGGGGCGCTGCGGCTTGCAGACGTCCCAGCCTTCGGCGAAGGCCGTCGCCACAGGGCTGCAGCCCTGTGCCTGGGCGCCGTTGAAGACCGGCTGCTCGCCCTGCAGGAGGCCGATGTCGAGCCACTCCTGGAAGCCGCGACCGACCTTGGTGAAGAGCGAGCCGGAGGCGATCGGGCAGACCACGCGGTCGGGCAGCTCCCAGCCCAGCTGCTCCGCCGTCTCGTAGGCGAGCGTCTTGGAGCCCTCGGCGTAGTAGGGGCGCAGGTTGACGTTGACGAAGGCCCAGGGCCGGGTTTCGGCAAGCTGCGTGCAGAGCCGGTTGACGTCGTCGTAGTTGCCGCGCACGCCGACCAGGTTGGTCCCGTAGACCCCCGTCGCGAGCAGCTTCTGCTCCTCGAGGTTGGCCGGGACGAAGACGTAAGAGCCGAGGCCGGCCGCGGCCGCGTGGGCGGCAACCGCGTTGGCGAGGTTGCCGGTCGAGGCGCAGGCGACGGTCTCGAAGCCGAGCTCGCGCGCCTTGGCGACGGCGACGGCGACGACCCGGTCCTTGAACGAATGAGTCGGGTTCGCCGCGTCGTTCTTGATCCACAGCTCCGCCTCGAGCCCGAGCCGCTCGGCGAGCCGCTCGGCGCGCACCAGCGGCGTCAGCCCCGGCTCCAGGGGATCGCCGGGCCGGCCCTCGAAGGGCAGGAAGTCGGCGTAGCGCCAGATCCCCTGCGAACCGGCTTGGATCTTGCGCCTGACCTCGCCGGGGTCCAGCTCGGAGTAGTCGTAGGCCACTTCCAGCGGCCCGAAGCAGTTCTCACAGGCGAAGTGCGCGCCCAGGTCGTAGGTCGCCCCGCACTCCTTGCACTTCAGGTTCTCGATTGCCATCCGATCTCACCTTCCGTCTTCAACGAAAAAAAACCTCCGCCTTCTTGTGGGGCAGAGGTCCGATCGGACTTCCCCCACATCTTCCAGGCCCTTGACGCGGCCTGCTGGAGTTGGCACCTCCCCTCGGACCGAGATCCGAGGTGGTTGCCGGGGCTTCAATGGGCCAGTCCCTCCACCCCTCTTGATGTGGCGTATGTAGGCACGAACCATACCAGGGGGTTTCCCGTCCGGCCAAAACTGGGGGCGGCGGCTAACCTTGTGCGTCGATGCCCGCCGAGCTGAAGAGCCAGAACGATGCCGAACCTTCCGAAGCCGAGGCTGCGGAGGGCCGGCCGGCGCGGCGACCTCGTCTCCGCGGCGCCGCAGGCTGAGCCCCAGGCCCCCCGGGTCGAGCAGATCGACTCCTCCGGCCTGCGCTGGGTCAACATCGAGCGGCCGGGCGCTCTGGAGCGCGAGTGGCTGGAGGAGCACTTCGACTTCCACGCCCTCGACCTCGAGGACGTGCTCTCGCGCAACCAGCGGCCGAAGATCGACGTCTACGACGACTACCTCTTCATCGTCCTCCACTTCCCCGTCTTCGACCCCGCCGCCGGCCGGCTGGGCACCGGCGAGCTCGACCTCTTCGTCGGGCCCGGCTACGTGGTGACGATCCCGAACACGCCGCTGCAGCCGGTCGAGTACCTGTTCGAGCGCTGCCGGGCCAAGGAGGAGCTGCGCGAGCAGCTCTTCTCACGCGGCTCGGGCTACCTGCTCTACCGGCTCGTCGACGACAGCTTCGACTACTGCTTTCCGATGCTGCGCAAGATCGGCAACAAGCTCGACGCGCTCGAGGACGACATCTTCGAGGGGCGCTCGGAGGAGGTCGTGCGCGACATCTCTAACGTCAAGCAGGAGATCATCAACTTCCGCAAGGTGATCAGGCCGCAGCGCCCCGTGCTGCGCGATCTGGAGAAGGTCAAGCAACGCTACCTCGCGACCGACCTCGACCTCGAGATCTACTTCGACGACATCGTCGACGCCCACGAGCGGATCTGGGACATGCTCGAGAACTACAAGGAGGTCGCGGTCGCGCTCGAGGAGACCAACGAGGCGGTGATCTCCCACCGCCTCAACGACATCCTTCGCGTCCTCACCTCGATCAGCGTCGTGATCCTGCCGCTGACCCTGATCGCAAGCGTCATGGGGATGAACTCCTGGGTCCCCTTCGAACACAACGAGGCCGGCTTCTTCGCCGTCCTCGCGGTGATGGCGGCGATCCTGATCGGCATGGTCTTCTTCTTCCGCAAGCGGCGCTGGCTATAGCCTGCGGAGCGTGGCCAACTTCCGGATCTGGGCGCCCTGGCGCCTCGCCTACGTGAAGGACGCGAGCAAGGACAGCGAGGAGGAGTGCATCTTCTGCGCCAAGCCGGCGCAGGACGACGACGAGGCGAACCTGATCGTCCACCGCGGCGAGCGCTGCTTCGTCATCCTCAACCTCTTCCCCTACACGAACGGCCACCTGATGGTGGCGCCTTACGAGCACGTCGGCCGCATCCAGGACCTGCCGGCCGAGACGGTGGCCGAGACGATGGGGCTCGCGCAGCGGGCGATGAGCCGGCTGGAGGAGGTCTACGAGCCGCACGGCTACAACGTCGGCTTCAACCAGGGCCGGGTCGCCGGCGCCGGGGTCGAGCACCACATCCACATGCACGTCGTGCCGCGCTGGGGCGGCGACACCAACTTCATGCCGGTGATCGCCGACACCAAAGTGATGCCGCAGACGCTCGCGCAGAGCTACGAGGCCCTGAGAGGGGCATTTTGAGCGAGCGGCCGACCCTGGCCCCTCCGGGGATCTTCAAGGCTTACGACATCCGCGGCCTGCACGGCTCTGAGATGGACGAGACGACGGCGCTCGCCATCGGCCGCGCCTTCGTCCGTGTGCTGGCGCGGCTGCGGGGCAAGGAGCCCGGCGAGCTGCGGGTCGGCCTCGGCCGCGACATGCGCCTCACGGCCCCGGCGATGGCGGCCGAGCTGCGCGACGGGATGATCTTCGAGGGGGCGACGGTGCTCGACGCCGGCATGGTCGCGACCGAGATGCTCTACCACTTGGTCGGCTCGCGAGAGCTAGACGGCGGCGCGATGGTGACGGCCTCGCACAACCCCAGGGCCTACACCGGGGTGAAGCTCGTCCGCGAGGGGGCGCTGGCGCTCTCCGGCGACGCCGGGATCGGCGACGTGCGGCGCGAGATCGAGGCCGGCCTCGGCCCTGCTCCCGGCGGCGGCGCGCTGGAGGAGGTCGACGTCTGGGACGAATACCGCGCCCACGCGCTTTCCTTCGTCGACCCCGCCAAGGTGCGGCCGATGAGGGTCGTGGTAGACGGCGGCAACGGGATGGCCGGGCCGATGGTCGGGCCGATCCTGCGCGGTCTCGATCTCGAGCTCGACGAGATGTACTTCAAGCCCGACGGCGAGTTCCCCGACCACGAGCCCAACCCCCTGCTGCCCGAGAACCGGGCGCTGATCATGGAGCGGGTGCGAGCGAGCGGCGCCGACCTCGGCATCGCCTGGGACGGCGACGCCGACCGCTGCTTCTTCATCGACGGCACGGGCGAGTTCTGCGACGGCGACTTCGTCTGCGCGCTGCTGGCGCGCTCGGCGCTCTCGACCAATCCGGGGGCGACGATCCTCTACGACCCGCGCTCGAGCCGGGCCGTCCCCGACCTGGTCGCCGCCGAGGGCGGGCGCTCGGGGCTCTCACGGGTCGGCCACGCCTTCTTCAAGCAGCGCATGCGCGAGGAGGGCGCGGTGTTCGGCGGCGAGGTGTCCGGCCACTACTACTTCCGCGACTTCTGGAACGCCGACTCGGGGACGATCCCGGCGCTGCTCATCCTCGAGCTGCTCTCGGTCGATGGGCGCTCGCTGGCCGAGCTGATGGAGGAGTTCCGCTCGCGCTACTTCATCTCCGGTGAGATCAACTCCGAGGTCGACGACCAGGGGGCGAAGATGGCCGCGATCGCCGAGCGCTACGCCGACGGCAGGCAGACGACGCTCGACGGGATCTCGGTCGACTACGACGAGTGGCACTTCAACGTGCGCCCGTCGAACACCGAGCCGCTGCTGCGGCTCAACCTCGAGTCCCTCGTCTCACGCGCGGACATGGAAGTCAGGCGCGACGAGCTGCTGGCGCTGATCCGCTCGTGACCATGGCGCCGGAGCAAGCGCTGGAGCAGGCCGCGCTCGCCGGCATCCACTGCCTCTCCATCCCCACTCCGTTCGCGGTCGGGCGAGTCAACTGCTACCTGCTCGAGGACGAGCCGCTGACCCTGATCGACACCGGCCCAAACTCGGGCAAGGCGCTCGATGAGCTGCAATCGCAGCTGGCGGCCCGCGGCCACGCGATCGAGGACCTCGAGCTGCTGATAGTCACCCATCAGCACATCGATCACCTCGGCCTGGCCGAGATCGTCGCCGAGCGCTCCGGCGCCGAGGTCGCGGCGCTCGGGATCGCCGCCGAGCGGCTCGCCAACTTCAGCGAGGACGCCGAGCGCGAAGACGAGTTCGCCGTCAGGCTGATGCTGCGCAACGGAATCCCCGAGGACGTCGCCCGGGCGCTGCAGAGCGTCTCGCGCAGCTTCCGCAGCTGGGGATCGAAAGTCGAGGTGACAAAGCCGCTCGAGGACGGGCAGGCGATCTCGTTCCGCGATCGCGTCCTGCAGGCGTTTCACCGCCCGGGCCACAGCCCCTCCGACACGGTCTTCTGGGACGAGGAGCGACGCATCCTGATCGCCGCCGACCACCTGATCGCCCACATCTCCTCGAACCCGCTGATCTCGCCGCCGCTCGATCGCTCCGCGGCGCGCCCCCAAGCGCTCGTCACCTACATCGAGTCGATGCGCAAGACACGCGAGATGCCGGCGGAGATCGTCCTCTCCGGTCACGGCGAGCCGATCGTCGACCACGTCGAGCTGATCGACGGCCGCATCGCCGGCCACGGTCGTCGCAAGGAGAAGATCTACAAGCTGATCGCCGAGCGACCCCGCAATGCATACGAGGTCGCCCAGGCGATCTGGGGCAACGTCGCCGTCACCCAGGCGTTCCTGACCCTCTCCGAGGTGATCGGCCACGCCGACCTGCTGGTCAACGAGGGACGGATTCGGGAAGTTGACGACGGGGAGGTGGTTCGCTATGAGACGCTCATCGATTGAGGCTCGCAGGCAACGACACAGGGTGGTGGATCATTGACTGCGGCGATCTTTGGTCTTCTGGGAGTGATCGTAGGCGGCTTGATCAATGGCGGAGTGAGCTACTGGACAGATCGAGCAAATCGTCGACACCGTGCTCGTTCGGCGGCGCGGCTGCTCCATGACGAGGTGCTCAGCAACTGCGCCGCCGTAGCAGTCGCCATCAACCGGCAAAGCTGGGACCCACTTGACCTCTGTTCAGCCTCAGTGTGGATGGCCAAGGAGGAGGTCTTCGCCGAGGCGCTGACTAACGCGCGGTGGGAGGCGCTCTCGGACTTCTACCACTACGTCAAAGCCATCTGCGAGATGGAGAGGACCCCCGAGCACATAGAGGACCTCTTCCCGATTCGCGGGCTCTGTCGCAAGCAGGAGATGGCAGTCAGGGCGGTGAAGGCGCAATCCAAGCTCACGAAAAACCTCGCGGACGACCTCGCATCCCTCGCCAAAATTCCAGAGCCAGACGCTCCCGGAGCGCACGGATGACCAGTCGAATCCGCCCCAGAATGCACCGCCGCTCCGCCAAGAAGCGGATGCTGCTGATCGTCAATCCCTACGCGACGACCGTCTCGAGCCGGCTGAAGAACCTCGTGGTCTACGCGCTGCAGGGGCGCTACGAGGTCGAAGCGGTCGATACCGAGGCGCAGAACCACGCGACCGAGATCGGGCGCGAGGTGCGCGATCATGGGTACGACGTGGTCGTCGCCTTTGGCGGCGACGGGACGCTGAACGAGGTCGCCAACGGCCTGGCGGGCACCGACGTGCCGGTCTCGGTGCTGCCCGGCGGCTCGACCAACGTCGTCTGCCGGACGCTGGGCATCCCCAATGACGTCGTCGACGCGACCGAGCACCTGCTGGCGATGGTCGACGAGTGGAGCCCGCGCAAGATCGACCTCGGCATGGCGGACGGCAGGCGCTTCGTCTTCTCCTGTGGCTCGGGCATCGATGCGACGGTGGTCAAGCGAGTCGACGCCCATCCGCGGATGAAGTCGATGGCGGGCCCCTACTACTTCAGCTGGGCCACCATCTCCGCCTTCTACCGCGCCTACCTCGTCAACCCGGTGCGAATGCGGGCGCGGATCGACGGCCAGGAGGTCGAGGGCGTCACGGCGCTCGCCCAGAACTCCGATCCCTTCACCTACTTCTCCAACAGCCCGATCCGGGTCTGCGAGGGGGTCGCGATCGACGACGGCACTCTCGCCGTCGGTGTGCTCAAGCGGGCCGCCACGCGCGACATGCCGACGCTGATCGCCCGCCTCTTCAGCGAACGCAAGCCGGCGGCGCGCCATCGCCAGATCGAGCATTTCGCCGGGGTGGCGGAGGCGACCCTGACCTCGATCTCCGAGACCAGGGACGGCATCCTCCGCCCCTTCCCCGTCCAGGTCGACGGCGACTACATCGGCGAGAAGACCGAGTTGAAGCTCGGCATCGAACCCGCCGCCCTCACCGTGGTCTCCTGAATCAGGCCGCAGGCGTAATTCGATAAGCGTCGAAGACGGACTCCACGTTGCGCAGGCGGGCGATGCACTGTTTGACCTGCTCGGTGTCGCCGACCTCGATGACGAAGCGGTTTTTCACCATCGGGTGGTTGGTCGTGCAACTGGCGCCGATGATGTTGATGCCGGCCTCCGCGAAGGTGCGCGAGAGGTCCTCGAGCAGGCGGGTGCGGTCGTAGGCGTCGACCTGCAGCTCGACCCGGTAGGAGGACTCGTTCTCGCCGTCCCAGCTCACCTCGACGAACCTTTCCGGCGCCCGCATCAGCGCCTTCATGTTCTTGCAGTCGGTGCGATGGATGGTAATCCCGCGACCGAGGGAGACGTAGCCCGCGATCTCGTCGCCCGGCACCGGCCGGCAGCACTTGGCGAGGCGCACCGCGACGCTGCCGGCGGCGCCCTTGACCCGGATCCCGAAGTTGGCGGCGTCCTTGGTCCGCCGCGCCTTGTCCTCGCGCGGGCCCGAGAGCCCGAGCGGGTCCTCCTCCTCGACCGCCTCCCCCGCTTTCAGGCGCTGCATCAGCTTGTTGGCGACCGCCTTGGTCGAGACCTTGCCCTGACCCAGCGCGATGTAGAAGTCGGTCGCCTTGCGGAAGCCCATCTCGCGGATCACGTCGACGAGCAGCGGCGAGGAGGCCACCTTCTGCATCGGCAGACCGCGCGTGCGCAACGCCTGCTCGAGCCCTTCGCGGCCCTTGCGCTCGGCGTCCTCGCGACTCTCCTCCTTGAAGAAGGCGCGGATCTTGTTGCGGGCGCGGCTGGTCCGCACCAGCTTCAGCCAGTCGCGCGAGGGGCCGCGCTTCTGCTTCGCGGTCAGGACCTCGACGATGTCGCCCGAGCGCAGCTGGTAATGCAGGGGCACGATCGAGCCGTTGACCTTGGCGCCGACGCAGGCGTGGCCGACGTCGGTATGGACGGCGTAGGCGAAGTCGAGCGGGGTCGAGCCGGCGGAGAGGTTCTTGACCTCGCCCTTCGGCGTGAAGACGAAGACTTCTTCCTCGAAGAGGTCGACCTTGAGCGATTCGAGGAACTCGGTCGGGTCCTGGTCGCCCTCGGCCTCGACCAGCTGCCGCAGCCAGGTCATCTTCTCCTTCTGCGGATCGGCGACGCCGCCCTCCTTGTAGGCGACGTGGGCCGCGATCCCGTACTCGGCGACCTTGTGCATCTCCTCGGTGCGGATCTGGATCTCCAGCGGCTTGCCCTCGGGCCCGATCACGGTCGTGTGCAGCGCCTGGTACATGTTGGCCTTCGGCATCGCGATCCAGTCCTTGAAGCGGCCGGGCAGCGGCTTCCAGAGCGAGTGGATAACCCCGATCGCGCCGTAGCAGTCCTTGACCGAGCCGACGATCACCCGCATCGCGGTCAGGTCGAAGATCTCGTTGAACTCCCGCCCCTTCTTCGTCATCTTCGTGTAGATCGAGTAGAAGTGCTTGGCGCGGCCGGAGATCTCGGCCTCGATCCCGACCTGGCTCAGCTCGCTTGAGAGGAAGCGCCCCGCCTCGGCGACGAAGCGCTCGCGCTCGTCGCGCTGCTGGGCGACGAGCTTCTTGATCTCGGCGTACTTGCGCGGGTGCAGCGTGGCGAAGGCGAGGTCCTCGAGCTCCCACTTGATCGCGTGGATCCCGAGCCGGTGCGCCAGCGGCGCGTAGATCTCCAGCGTCTCGCGCGCCTTGCTCATCTGCTTCTGCTTGGACAGCGCGCCCAGCGTGCGCATGTTGTGAAGGCGATCGGCCAGCTTGATCAGGATCACCCTGACGTCGGTGGCCATCGCCACCATCATCTTGCGGTAGTTCTCCGCCTGGCGCTCGTCGCGGCTCTCGAAGGCGATGCCGGTCAGCTTGGTGACGCCGTCGACGAGCTTGGCGATCTCGGAGCCGAACTCGGCCTCGATCTCCTCGAGGCTGGCGCTCGTGTCCTCCACGGTGTCGTGCAGCAGGGCGGCGCAGATCGTCTCCGTGTCGAGCTTCATTTCCGCGCAGATCTGGGCAACCCCGACTGGGTGGGTGATGAACTCGTCGCCCGAGCGCCGCAGCTGATCGGCATGGCGCTCGCAGGCGAACTCGAAGGCGTGAGCGATCGCGTCGCGGTCGACGGCTTCGCTCGAGCCACCGGCATCGGTCGCCGTTACAGCAACGGCGCCGTTCCCGTTCGGTGCCGAGTCGAACTCCTCGACCACCGCGAAGAGATCGCCGAGGAGCTCTCGGTTCGCTACGGCTGTCTCTGTCCTTCGAGGAATAGCTTTGCCTCCTGATAGCGGGCGCCGTAGGCGCGGAACGCCGTCGAGCGCTCCAGGTCGGTCCCCTCTGAGGATACGACCCCGACCTCTCCCCCGCCCCCGCGCGGCGCGCCCTCGACGAGATCCAGCTCGGCCAGCACCCGGAAGCAACGCGCCGCAGTCTCGGCCCGCCGAGGCGCGGAACCGCCACCGCCCAGCGCTTCGCGCAGCTCCTCGCCGCCGACGCGGCCGGCGTCGCGCAGGTCGCGGTAGGCGGCGATCAAGGTCTCCCGTCGGGCGAGCTGCGCGGCGGCAGCGGAGCTCGCGAAGCGCCACTCGGCCTCTCCCCACACCCGGTGCAGATAGCGGTCCTCCGCGTTCGCCCGGCCGGCAAGGTCGAGCAGGTGCTCGAAGGGCGGCGGGTCGACCAGGACGACGTGCTCGAAGCCCGCGGCGAGCCCCGGATTCGCTTCGAGCTCGACGTAATCCGCCAGCCTCATCCCCTCGCGCGCCATTGCCACCATTAGCTCGGCATCGGCGCAGAGTGCCAAGACGCTCTCGCCGCTAGAGGCGAGCTCGCCGACCACGGCAACGGCCGCGTTGCGGCTGCGCAGCACCCGTCGCTCGCAAGGAGGGAGCTCAACCGGCGCCGGCGGCCAGCCTTCCGGATCGCGAGCCAGCTCAGCCTCGAAGCGCTGCCACCAGCGCTCGGCCTCGACCGACTCCTCGCTGGCGGCGCGCGGGTAGAGCTCGCGCAGCACCACCTGCGGCTCGACCGCTCCGTTCCAGCGGTTGACCTCGAGCCGCACGGTGGCGTCGACCAGGTCCTCCTCGCCGACTCCAAGACTGGCGCGGCCGAAGGCGACGCCAAGCGCGCGGTGCGAGCCGCTGTGCAAGCTGAAGCGCGCGTGCTTCCCCTCGCCGATCGAGCGCACGTCACGCACCCGCGCCGAGGGCACCAGCAATCGCACGTTCGGATTCCCCATCCCAAACGGCGCCAGCCGCCGCAACTCCTCGGCCAGGTCCAGCCCCAGCGAAGCCCCGCCCACCACCGCGTCGACCCGCTCCGTTCGCCGCAAGTCCTCGAGCGTCAGCACAGAGGACGCATGAGCCGCGAACGCCGCGCGAAACGCCTCGACCTTCGCCGTCTCAATCTCCAGTCCCGCGGCGGCTTTATGTCCACCAAATCCGACCAGGTGCTCCTTGCACGCCTCGAGACCCGCGAGGAGGTCGAATCCCGGAATGCTCCGCCCGGACCCACGCCCACCGCCCTCGCCGTCAAGGGAGATCACGACCGCAGGCTTGTGATGCTTCTCGACCAGCCGCGAAGCCACGATCCCGATAACGCCCGGATGCCACCCCTCCCCCGCCACCACGATCGCAGGCGCGGCCCGCAGCGTCTCCGGCAGCTCTCGCAGCGCCGCTTCCGCGGCATTGGTGACCTCCCGCTCAGTGGCCCGCCTCTCGGAGTTAGCCCGGCTCAGCTCAACCGCGATCTCCTTAGCCCGGCCCTCGTCCTCGGTCAGGAACAGCTCCACCCCGGCGTCGGCCCTGTACAACCGGCCCGCCGCATTGATCCGCGGCGCCAGCCGGAACGCAAGATCCCCCTCGTCGAGTTGATTGGGATCGCACTTCGCTGCCTCTAGCAGTGCCCTGATCCCCGGCCGCTTGGCTCGCCGGATCTCCTCGAGGCCCTTCTTGACGAGACCCCGATTCTCCCCAACCAGAGGCACCAGATCGGCGACCGTCGCGAGGGCGACCAGGTCGATATCGACGGTCCCAGGGGCATCGGGGGTGGGGTCCTCAGGCCGGCTATCGCCGGGAGTTCCTGAGGACCCCACCCCCGATGCCCCTCGCAGAGCCGACGCCAATTTCCAGGAGACGGCGGTACCGCACAGATCCTCGAAGGGATAGCCATCGACCGCCGGATGCAGGATCGGGCAGCTGGGAAGCTCATCCCCGGGCTGATGGTGATCCGTGACGACCACCTCCATCCCAAGCTCCCGAGCAAGCCCTACCTCCTCGACAGCAGTAATGCCGCAATCAGCCGTGAGAATCAGCGACGTGCCTCGCTCTGCAAACTTCCGAACATTCTTAGCGCTCAGGCCATAGCCATCGGCCATGCGATCCGGAATCAGCCAGTCGCAATCCGCACCAAGCCCCCGAAGCGCACTGACGAGCACCGTGGTCGCACAGACTCCGTCGACGTCGAAATCGCCGTGAACAGTAATTCGCTCCCCAGCTTCGATCGCTGCGGTGATTTGAGCGACAACCGCGGACATCGAGCGAAAGGCCCCCGGGGGGTAGGTCTCATCAGCATCGAGAAACGCCCGAGCCTCCTCCGGCGTCCGATAGCCCCGACGCACAAGGGCAATGGCAACGGGCTCGCTCAGCCCAAGCTCAGCCGAAAGCATCTGGGCCTCGCTGAACGAGTAAGGCTCAGCCTTGTATGCGCGAAGAGCTTCCGCCACGCAAGCAGGCTAAGAAGCACGTTGGACGGATTCACGCCTGCAAAAAGCTGCAAATACCAGGGCATCCCTGGAAAGGTCGTACCCCGGTGGGGGTGGAACGTTTTAGCTTTTCCGCATAGAGCGCTTGAGGCGCCAGCCAATTCCGCTCCTCGGAAAGGCGCAAGTGGAACCCCCACCGGGGTACGGCCTACTCGGCCGAAGCCTGCGCAAGCCGGACTACTCCGCCGCAGCCTGCTCCGCCCGCACCCCAAGCACCCAGACAACCGCCAGCCCGATCGCCGTCCCGGGAATAGCGACCAGCGCCGTTGTCACGTCGGTGTCGCCAAGCCCTTTGCCGGTGAACGCCTCGACGATCAGGCCGAAGATCACGGCCCCGAGCGTCGCACCGAGGAAGGCGCCGACGATGCCCTGCCAGAAACGGTCGGGCAGGAAGACGGTGAAGTGCCAGAGGGCGATCCCCATCGTGAAGTAGACGAGCAGTGCCACGTTAGCGACTCCTCCCGTGTTTGCGCCGCTGCTTGCGGCGTTCGCGGCGGCGCTCTTCGCGTTCGCGCTTGGCGGCCTCGGCCGGATCGGCCGCCGGCGGCTCGCCGTTGCTGGAGGGGCTGCCGCCGTCGCGCTCGGGCTCATCCTGCTCGGCCGTCGCCACGGCGGCCGGCTGCGGCTGCTTTGCCGCCGTCGCGGCGGCGCCCGCGTCCTCCTGCAGCTCGGCGTCGGTCTCCTCGTCTTCGCCGAGCCGCGCCAGCTCGGTCTCGTCGGCAAAGGCGGGCACGGCGCCCTCGAGCGCCGCGATCCGCTCGCGGCGGCGGGCGAAGCCGGGCTCGCGTTCCTTCCAGGCGGTCAGCACCGGTGAGGCGATGAAGATCGAGGAATAGGTACCGGAGGCGATCCCGACCAGCATCGCGAAGGCGAAGTCCTGCAGGGTCGCGCCGCCGAAGATCAGCAGCGAGGCGACGGCGAGCAGGGTGGTGAAGCTGGTCGCCAGCGAGCGGGTGAGCACCTCGCTCATCGAGCGGTTGACGATCTGCGAGAACGCCGCCCGCGGCATGCGCGGCATGTTCTCGCGTATTCGGTCGAAGACGATGATCGTGTCGTACATCGAATAGCCGAGGATGGTGAGGAAGGCGGCGACGGTGCCACTCGTCACTTCGCGACCGGTCAGGGAGTAGATGCCGCCGGTGATCAGCACGTCGTGGAAGAGCGCGATCAGCACCGGCACGGCGAACTTCGGGTCGAAGCGGAAGGCGATGTAGGCGCAGATGATCAGCAGCGAGAAGATCAGCGCGTTGCGGGCGCTGTTGGCGACGGTCTGGCCGAAGGTCGGGCCGACGCTGGTGCTGTCGAAGCCGTCGGCAACGATCCCGAACTCGCCTTCCAGCTTGCGTTGCAGGTCGTTGATTTCACTCGGCTTCAGCGTGCTCGACTGGATCAGGAAGGCGTTTTCGCCGAGCCCCGGGTTCGACTCCTGCTGCACCTCGCCGCCCGAGATCCCGGCTTCGTCGAGCGCTTCCCGCACGCCTTCCTCGTCGGTCTGCTTCTTCAGCGCGACCTCGATCCGGGTTCCGGACTCGAAGTCGATGCCGAGGTTGAACTGCTTCGTCGCCAGCGAGAGCGCGCCGACCAGCAGGATGCAGCCGGAGATCGTGAAGAACCAGCGACTCGCGCCCATGAAGTCGAAGTGCCAGCGCACGCGCTGGCGGGAGGCGCCGAGCGCGTTCGGCGAGCGCAGGATGCTCGAGCGGCTCATCGTGCCGAGCAGCGCCTGCGTGAAGACGACCGCCGTCAGCAGCGAGACGATCGTGCCGACGCCGAGCACGAAGGCGAAGCCCTTGACCCCGGCCGTTGCGAGGACGAAGAGGACGAAGGCGGTGAGCAGGGTGACGACGTTGGCGTCGACGATCGTCGCGATGCCGCGGCGGTAGCCGGCCGGTATTGCGCTGGACATGGATCTCCCCGCGCGCACCTCCTCCTTGATCCGCTCGAAGATGACGATGTTCGAGTCGGCGGCGACGCCGATCGTCAGGATCAGGCCGGCGATCCCGGGCAGCGTCAGCGTGATCGGGATCAGGTCGATCAGGGCGAAGAAGATGACCCCGTAGGCGCCCAGCGCCAGCGCCGCGATCAGGCCGAGGAAGCGGTAGAAGAAGAGCAGGAAGATGACGACGAGGGCGAGGCCGATGATCCCGGCTTTGATGCCCTCGTGTAGCGCTTCGCTGCCCAGCGTCGCCGAGACCTGCGACTGGCTGATCAGGTTGAGGTTGATCGGCAGGGCACCGCGCTGCAGGAAGCTGGCGAGGTCCTGGGCTTCGCCGATGCTGTTGAAGCCGCCGGAGATCTGGGCCCCGGTGCGGCCGTCGATCCCGTCGGGATTCTGGGCGAAGTTGATGATCGGGCGGGTCTTGACTTCGTTGTCGAGGATGACTGCGAAGCGCCCGGAGAGCCGTTCGGCTTCTTGGCTCGCGGCCGGGCCGATCGCCCGGGCGGCGCCGCGCTGGGCGATCTGGCGGGTCACTTCGTGAAAGGCTTCCCGGCCCGAGTCGGTGAAGCCGAAGGTGACGTTGGGCCTGCCGACTTCGTCGGTTTCCTGCTTCGGGCGGGTGATTTCGGTGCCCGAGAGCGCGTAATCGTCGTTCAGCGCGAACCAGCCCGGTTCGGCGTTCTCGAAGACCTGGCCGTTGCGGTCGCTGGGCTTTTCGGAGACGACGATCGTGCCCTGCGGCACCTTGACCACGATGCCGACGCCAGGGGGGCGCCTGCGCCCGTTTGGATCGACGTAGAGGTCTTCCCTGGCGACCTCGGGCCCGTCGATCAGCTTGTGCGGTTCCTTCTTCTCGAACAGGTACCAAGTGGTCGGCGAGCTGCAGTTTTCGCAGTTGGGCACGAGCTTCTGTTCGGAGGCGAGCTTGGCGGCCGCGTACTCGGTCGGATAGGCGCCGGCGTAGACCAGCTGCTGATTTTTGAAGGCGGTGGGAGGTCGATTCGCCTTCGTCCATTCTTCATTTGCTTCTTCGAGCACCTTTTCGGGGGGTTCCGCCCCGGGATTGCCGGCGATGAGCTTCTCGCGGCCGATCAGGTTCGGTTCCCAGTCGTAGAAGTAGAGGCGGGCCGGCTTGGTCGCGCATTCGGTTGCCTTGCCGACGCTCGTCGCGCCCGGGATGCCGACCTGGATCTGGTCTGCGCCCACGCGGGCGACCTCGATCTCCGAGACGCCGAGCTGATCGCAGCCTTCGCGGATGATGTCGACGGCCCGGTCCATCGAGGCGCCGGTGATGCTCGGCTGCTGCGGGGTGGGGCGACCCTGGAGGACCAGCTGCACGCCGCCCTTGAGGTCGAGCCCAAGCTTCGTTTCCTTGCTGGCGATGACCAGGGCCGAGACGGCGACGAGGCCGAGGACGAAGAGCAGGATGAAAGCGTTTCGGCGCCGTTTGCCCATCGCTCAGGCCTCGGGGGTGAGGACGATCAAAAGTCCTCCGTCGTCGTCGTAGGCGGGAAAGACGTCGGCGACCGCCTCCGCCGGCAGATCTCCCTCGGCGTTCACCGAGACTTTCTTGCCGAGCGAGCGCACGCCCCACTCGAGCGAGGTCTCGATCGGGTCGGTGGAGCCGTCGCCGTTGGTGTCCGCCTCCTCGCCGCCTTCGCCGGGGTCGCGCCACTGCAGCCCCAAGACTTCCTGGACGGGCCGGCCGATGACGTCCTCGTCGGTCAGCCCGGTCAGCTCGTAGCTGCCCCGCCCGGCGTCGATCACGCGGGCCTGCTGGTCGCAGACGAAGAAGGCCGCGTTGGGCGCCGGGTAGTAGTCGTCGAGCAACTCGAAGACGAAGCCGAAGCCGCATTTGGAGCAGCCCTTCGGACGCGTGCTGAAGCCCGCGGTCCGCTCCGAGCTGGCCTCCCTGTGGCCGCAGTTGGGACAGATGAAGAACGGCATCCCCGCCAGGTTACTGAGAGCGGCGTTTAGAAGAGGCTTCTTACGGCATCGGGGACTTCGAGGCCGAGGTGCTCATAGGCCCGCGGGGTGATGACGCGGCCGCGCGGCGTCCGCTTCAGCAGTCCCTGCTGGAGCAGATAGGGCTCGAGGACGTCCTCGATCGTGTCCGCCTCCTCGCCGATCGCCACCGCCAGGGTCGAGAGCCCGACCGGGCCGCCGGCGAACTTGGCCGCGATCGTGTCGAGCAGGGCGCGGTCGCTGCGGTCGAGGCCGGCGGCGTCGACCTCGAGCATCTCCAGGGCGGATGCGGCAACCCCGGCGTCGATCGCGCCGTGGTCGCGGACCTGGGCGATGTCGCGGACTCGCTTTAGCAAGCGATTGGCCACGCGGGGAGTGCCGCGCGAGCGCTCGGCGATCGTGCGCGCGCCCTCCCCGTCCACCTCGACGCCGAGGATCCCAGCCGAGCGGACGACGATCTCCGCCAGATGCTCGGGGCTGTAGTACTCGAGGCGGTGCGAGAGCCCGAAGCGGTCGCGCAGCGGCGTGGTCAGCAAACCGGCCCGGGTCGTGGCGCCGATCAGCGTAAAAGGCGGCAGCGGCAGGGTCACAGTGCGCGCGCCGGCGCCCTGCCCGAGCACGACCGGCAGCTCGCCGTCCTCCATCGCCGGGTAGAGCGTCTCCTCGACGGCGCGGCCGAGGCGGTGGATCTCATCGACGAAGAAGACGCTGCCGGGCTCCAGCGCGGTGAGGAAGGAGGCGACGTCGGCCTTGCGCTCGAGGGCGGGACCGGCGGTCTGGACCAGGGGCACGCCCATCTCCTCGGCGACGATGCAGGCCAGCGAAGTCTTGCCCAGGCCGGGCGGCCCGGCGAGCAGAACGTGGTCGAGCGACTCCCCTCTCCCCTGGGCCGCCTCGATGAAGATCGCAAGCTGCTCGGTGACTTGGACCTGGTTGACGAAGTCGGCGAGCCGGCGCGGGCGCAGGGAGTTGTCGAGCGCCTCGTCGGGCGCGTCGGCGCGAGCGTCGTGGACCCTGACGTCGGCGTCGTTCGGCAGCGGCTCGTCGATCCCGGGGGTGCGAATTCGGTGCTCGCTCACGCCGCCTTGCTCCTCGACGCGCCGGCCTTGCGCAGCGCGGCGGCGATCAGCTGCTCGGCGTCGTCGCTCTCGATGCCGTCGAGAAGCTGCTCGGCCTCCAGCGGTGCGTAGCCGAGGTTGACCAGGCCGTCGCGGGCGAGCCCGCGGGCATCTGCCTCTTCCGCGGTTGCCACGACGCCCTCGTCCTCCAGCTCCCCGGCGACCTTCTCGCGCAGCTCGACGATGATCCGCTCCGAGGTGCGCTTGCCGATCCCCGGCACCGCCTGGAATCGCTTGGCGTCGCCGGCGGCGATCGCCCGCAGCAGCTCGCGCGCCGGACCGCCGGAGAGGGCGGCCAGCGCCACCTTGGGCCCGATGCCGCTGACCGAGATCAGCTCGCCGAAGAGGTCGCGCTCCTCCTCGGAGGCGAAGCCGAAGAGGGAGAGCGAGTCCTCGCGGGAGATCAGCTCCGCGTGTAGGAAGGCCTCCTTGCCGATCGCCGGGACCGCCTTCAGCGTCTCGGCCGAGACCGCGAGCCGGTAGCCGACTCCGCCCGCGTCGATCACGACGTGATCGGGCCGACGCACCATCACCTCGCCGCGCACCGCCGCGATCATGCCACCGGCCTCGCGGGAGCTCGCTGGGCCCACGCATCCTCTGCCGCGTCGATCGCCGCCTGGCGGCCCGCCCCCCCGCCGTGGCAGATCGCCACCGCGAGCGCATCGGCGGCGTGGTCGGGGGTCGGGGGATCGGGCAGGCCGAGCAGCGTGCCGACCATGCGCTGCACTTGTTCCTTGCCGGCCGCGCCGGAGCCGCAGACGGCCTTCTTGATCGCCTGCGGCGTGTAGGTGAAGCAGCTCACCCCGCGCTGGGCCGCGACTAGCATCGCCACCCCGCTGGCGCGGCCGACGGCCATCGCCGAGTGGGCGTTCTTGCCGAAGTAGAGGTCCTCGAGCGCCATCGCGCCCGGCTCATGCCACCCGATCAGCTCCGCGAGCTCGCCGTGGATCCGCTCCAGGCGCCGCTCGATCGGCAGCCCGGCAGGGGTCTCGACCACGCCGCCGTCGAGGGCGACCATGCGGTTGCCCTCGATCCTGACCACGCCGAAGCCGAGATTGGCCGCGCCGGGGTCGATCCCCATCACGACTTGCATGGGGAGTGATTCTGTCTCTAGGCCCGGATGCCTCCAGGGAGCAGGCTGGGGCGTCGGGAGTGGGTCTCCGGGCCGGCTTCGCCGGGAGTT
>DASVFR010000057.1:0-8445 GCA_036379955.1 Solirubrobacterales bacterium | reverse complement strand
GAGCGCTTTTCGGCCCATCGGCCCCGGGAGGTTGCCGAAATGCTGCGGGGGGCCGGGAGCGTCGTGGTGGTTTGGGGAGATCGGATCGCGCGCGAGGGGGACGACGCGGTTGCGGCCCTGCTTGACGTCGCCGCCGCGCTCGACCTCGCCGGCACGGAGGGTTCGGGGATCTTCGAAGTCCCCGAGTTCGCCAACGCGCGCGGCCTGCGCGAGGCCGGCTGCCTCCCCGACGCCGGCCCCGGCCTAACCACTG
This sequence comes from Solirubrobacterales bacterium, assembly GCA_036379955.1. Taxonomy (GTDB): domain Bacteria; phylum Actinomycetota; class Thermoleophilia; order Solirubrobacterales; family 70-9; genus VRUE01. Next base: position 8,192 of record DASVFR010000057.1, on the reverse strand, counting down.
CTGCATTGACCGTCACATCGACGGCGAATACAGCGGTGACCGGGAGGGGCACCGAGGAGATCCGCGCGGCGCTCGAGGCACGGGAGCTGAAGACGCTCCTTCTCTTTGGGGTCGACCCGCTGCGTGACTTCCCCGACACCGAAGCCTGGAAGAACGCGATCGCCAAAGCCGACCACGTCGTCTGCTTCTCGACCTTCGAGACCGCGACGACGGCGATGGCCGACGTCGTCTTCCCCTTGGAGACCCATGCCGAGAAAGACGGCACCGTCACCCACCCCGACGGCCGCCTCCAGCGCGTCCGCCCGGCTGCCTCGCGCCCGGGCGACATCCGCCCGAACTGGGGCGTCCTCGCCGAGCTCTCCCTAGCCCTCGGCCACGACACCGGAATCAGCTCCCAGCCATCGGCCTTCAAAGCTCTAACCGAAGCGGTCCCCTTCTACGCCGGCATCACGGATGCCGACATCGCGGGTAGGGGTATCCGGTGGCAGGAGGCGAGGGCTACTGCTTCCCACTCTGAGTCGGTGGGGTCGGGGGAGCCCGCCTCGGCGGACGCCGCTCGGCGAGGCTCGGATGACATCTCCGAGGGCGCTGGAAGCGCCTCGGGCCAAGTGTCCGGCGAGTCGGGCTCCCCCGACCTCTCAGATTTGGGAAGCACCAACACCCCTGGGTCGCCGGACACTCAGCGCGATAGCGCGTCCGCCGACCCAGGGGCGTTGGTGCTCTCCACTTATAAGGATCTGTGGGCCGGGCCCATCACCGAGCTGAACCCGCCCCTGCGGTTCTTGCAGCCTCAGCAGCGGGTTGAGCTTTCCGTGTCCGACGCCGAAAAGCTTGGGCTGAAGAGTGGGGACTCGGTGCGAGTGTCCCGGAACGGAACGAGCTTGGGGGCTCGTGTGGCAATCAGAGAGAGGGTCCCCGAGGGAGTTTGCTTCCTATTGGAGGGCGTGGCCGAGGGGAACGCGAACGCGCTGCTGAACGGGGCGCCGGTCAGCGTCCGGATCGAGAAGGATGCCGCTCCCTGATGCTGCCGGCCGCCGACACCCAGTTCGTCGAAGCGACCTGGATCATGGTCGTCAAGAGCCTCGTCATCTTCGCCGTGATCTTCGGGATCCTGCCGCTGATGACGGTGCTCGAGCGCAAGCTGATCGGCCGCTTCCAGCACCGCTACGGACCGAACCGCGTCGGCCCCTACGGCCTGCTGCAGCCGCTTGCCGACGTCGGCAAGCTGATCTCCAAGCAGGCGTTCCGCCCGGAGAACGCGATCGGCAACCTCTTCATCCTCGGCCCGCTGCTGCCGGTGCTCTCCGGCGTGCTGGCGCTGGCGATCATCCCCTGGGGCAACGTCCAGGGCGGCGTCGGCCTCTACGGGATCGACGTGCCGATCGGCATCCTCTACTTCTTCGCCGTCGGCTCGATCGCCTTCTACGGCCTGCTGCTCGGCGGCTGGTCCTCGGGCTCCAAGTACAGCCTGCTCGGCGCAATGCGCGGCGCCGCCCAGCTGATCTCCTACGAGGTCGCGATGGGCCTCGCCCTGCTCGGCGTGATCATGATGGGCGGCTCGCTCTCGCTGGTCGACATCGTCGAGGCGCAGGGCAACCTCTGGTTCGTCGTCCCTCAGTTCGCCGGCTTCCTGATCTTCATGCTCGCCGGCTTCGCCGAGACCAACCGCACGCCGTTCGACATGCCCGAGGCCGACGCCGAACTCGTCCAGGGCTTCATGACCGAGTACGGCGGCATGCGCTTCGGCAGCTTCCTGCTCGTCGAATACATGGAGATCCTCGTCGTCTGCGGCGTCGCCGCGGCGATGTTCCTCGGCGGCTGGATGGGCCCCGGCCCGAGCTGGCTCGACCCGATCTGGATGCTGGCCAAGATGCTCGGCCTCGTCCTCGTCTTCATCTGGGTGCGAGCGACCCTGCCGCGCCTGCGCTACGACCAGCTGATGAGCCTCGGGTGGAAGATCCTGCTGCCATTGGCGACCCTCAACGTCCTAGTCACCGCGGTCCTGGTGGTCACCACCTAATGGGTGCAACGCGTTTGACATGCAATGCATGGAAAAGACGTTGCACCCGAGGGAAGCATGGGAGGGGGCGGCGTGGCTGAGTTCCCGTACCTGAAGGACCAGGACGTGGTCGAGGTCCAGAGGGGGCCGGAGCCCGGCGGGGTCGGCGGCGCCTACCGCGCCTTCGGCGAGACGCTGCGCGGGCTGAAGACGACGATGGCGCGGCTGATCGAGGGGCCGCTGACGATCCAGTACCCCGAGGAGAAGACCCCCGTCTACCCGCGCTTCCGCGGCCGCCACAAGCTTCATAAGTTCGAGGACACCGGGCTGGAGAAGTGCGTCGGCTGCTCGCTCTGCGCCGCCGCCTGCCCGGCCGACTGCATCCGCGTCGTCGCCGCCGAGAACATTCCCGGCGAGCGGGTCTCGGCCGGCGAGCGCTACGCGGCCGTCTACGAGATCAACCTCTCGCGCTGCATCTTCTGCGGCTACTGCGAGATCGCCTGCCCCTTCGACGCGATCACGATGGGCCACGACTACGAGATGGCCGACTACGACCGCGACGACCTGATCTTTACCAAGGAGATGCTGCTCGCCGAGGCGATCGAGCGCACCCCGCTGCGAGCGGAGGGCGAGTGATGGAAGCGGTGATGTTCTTCCTCGCGGCGCTCGGCGCCCTCGGCGGCGCGGTCGGCGTCGTCGCCCTGCGCAACCCCTTCTACGGCGTCCTCGCCCTGATCGTCCACCTCTTCTCGCTCGCCGTCCTCTTCCTCCTGCTCACCGCGGCCTTCGTCGCCGCCGCCCAGGTCGTCGTCTACGCCGGCGCCGTCATGGTCCTCTACGTCTTCGTGGTCGCCTACGTCGGCGGGACCGAGGAACCGGAGTTCGACCCGATCCCGGGTCAAAAGTTCCTGGCGCCGCTCCTGGGCGCGGCTCTCTTCGTGGAGCTGTCCATAGCCGTCCTCGGCTCGTCGCTCCTCGCCTTCGAAACCCATGGCGCCGACGTCGGCCCCGGCTTCGGCAACCCCGCCGGGATCGGCAAGCTCCTCCTCGAACGCTTCCTCCTCCCCTTCGAGGCCTCCTCGATCCTCCTGCTGCTGGCGGCAGTGGGCGCCATAGTCCTCGCCGCGAGGAGGGAGGCGCGGTGAACATCGAGTGGTACGTGGTCTTGTCCTCCCTGCTCTTCGCGGTCGGAGCGATGGGAATTCTCCTCCGGCGCAGCCCGATCGTCATCCTGCTCTGCCTCGAGCTCATGCTCAACGCCGGCAACCTGGCTCTCGTCGCCTTCAGCAAGATGGTCGGCAATCAGCAGGGTCAGGTGTTCGCGATCGTGGTCATGGTCGTCGCGGCCTGTGAGGTAGTCGTCGGCCTCGGCCTGATCGTCGCGATCTTCCGTCGCAAGCTGCCGCTCGACGTCGACTCACTGCGGGAGCTGCGCGGGTGATCGCGGAGCGACCAAGCGTGCATCTCTGGTTCTCCGCGCCGGGAGCGGAGCGGAGCCGGTTGTCATGAGCGCCACGACCTGGGCCTGGCTGGTCCTGCTCTTCCCGCTGCTCGGCTCGGTCCTGATCGGACTCAGCTTCAAGGTCATCCCGGCGCGCGTCGCCGGCGTCCTCGGCACCGCCTCGATCGGGCTCGCCTTCGCCTGCGGTGTCGCGATGCTCGTCAACCTGCTCGGCCAGGAGCCCGACGCCCGCCACCACGCGTCCTCGCTCTGGGACTACGCCGGCGTCGCCGGCCTCGACGTAAAGCTCGGCATCTACGTCGACCAGCTCTCGACCTTCATGGTTCTCGTCGTCACCGGGGTCTCCACCCTGATCCATCTCTACTCGTTCGGCTACATGCGCTCCGACGAGGGCTACCACCGCTTCTTCAGCTACCTCAACTTCTTCGTCTTCTCGATGCTGCTGCTCGTCCTCGCCGGCAACTTCGTGCTGCTGATCGTCGGCTGGGCCTTCGTCGGCTTTGCCTCCTACGCGCTGATCAGCTTCTGGTACCGGCGCGAGACGGCGACCAAGGCGGGAATGAAGGCCTTCGTGATCAACGTCGTCGGCGACATCGGCCTCGTCCTCGCTGCCTTCCTGATCTTCCGCGAACTCGGCAGCTTCGACTACGGCGCCGTCTTCGCCAAGGCGCCGGAAGTCTTCTCCACGAACGAGTGGACCGTGACCGCGATCTGCCTGCTGCTCCTCGTCGGCGCCTTCGCCAAGTCGGCGCAGCTGCCGCTCCACACCTGGCTGCCCGACGCGATGGAGGGCCCGACCCCGGTCTCCTCGCTGATCCACGCGGCGACGATGGTGACCGCCGGCGTCTACCTGATTGCCCGTACCCACGTGCTCTTCGTGCTGGCACCCACCGCGGCCGACATCGCCGCCTACGTCGGCCTCGCGACGCTGCTCGTCGCGGGGACGATCGCGATCGCCCAGACCGACCTGAAGCGGGCGATCGCCTACTCGACGATGAGCCAGATCGGTTACATGATCATGGGCGTCTCGATCGGCGCCTACGCGCAGGGCCTCTTCCACCTGATGACGCACGCCTTCTTCAAGGCGCTGCTCTTCATGGCGGCCGGCTCGATCATCTCGGCGATGGCGAACCGCCAGGACATCGACCGGATGAGCGGCTTCTGGAAGGCGATGCGCTTCACCTCGATCCTCTTCCTGATCGGCTCGCTCGCCCTCGCCGCCTTCCCGCTCACCTCCGGCTTCTTCTCCAAGGACTCGATCCTCGCCTACGCCGAGGCGCGCGGCGGGATGTACACGTGGATGGCGATCGGCGGCTACGTCGGCGCCTTCCTCACTGCGCTCTACACCTTCCGCCTCGTCTTCCGCGTGCTGCCCGGCGACCCCTGCCCCGAGGCCCAGCACCTGGTCGAGAGCGGCGAGCTCTTCCACGGCCCGGCGATCAACCCGGCGACCGAAGAGGAGGAGGACGCCGAGGTCGGCTTCCCCGGCGCCCACCACCACATCGCCGAGCAGTCGAAGCCGATGGCGGTGGCGATGGCCGTGCTCGGCTTCGGTGCGCTGTTCGCCGGCCTGATCCAGGTCCCCGGCGTCAGCGACGTGCTCTTCAAGTTCCTCGACCCCGCCTTCGCAAACTCGCCGCTGAGCGAGGTCCACCCGAGCGTCGGCGCCGAGTGGCGCGGCCTCGCGATCGGCGGCGCGATCTCGATCCTCGGAATCGCCACCGCCTGGCTGCTCTGGGTGCGCGAGCCCGACTGGCCGCGGCTCTTCCGCGAGCGGCTGCGCCCGGTCTACCTGCTCTGCCTCAACAAGTGGTACTTCGACGAGGCGATCGACTTCCTCGTCGTGCGCCCGGCGCTAGCGATCGGCCGCTTCGCCAACCGGACCTTCGAGCGCGTCGTCGTCGACGGGCTAGTGATCGGCACCGAGGACGTGGTCGGCGGCGGCGGTCGCCTCGTCCGCATCGTGCAGAGCGGCTTCGTACGCAGCTACGCGCTGCTGCTGATCGTCGGCTTCGCCGGCCTCGCCCTCTACTTCCTGCTGAGCAGCTCATGATCAACTCGCTGCTCTGGACACCGCTCGCCTTCGGCCTCCTCGGGCTCGCCGTGCCGCGGCGCTACACAGGTTGGTGGGCGACGCTGGGCGCGGCGGTGACGCTCGGCATCGCGATCGCGCTGCTGGCCGGCTTCGACTCCGGCGCGACCGGCCTGCAGGACACCGTCGACGTCAACTGGATCCCCGGCCTCGGCGTCGACTACAGCCTCGGCGTCGACGGCCTCAACGTCTTCCTCGTCCTGCTAACCGCGGTCCTGTGGACGGCGGGCACCGCCTTCGCCGCCTTCCGCGAGCAGGTCCGGCCCCACCTCTTCTTCCTGATGATGCTGCTCGGCGAGACCGCCACCCTCGGCGCCTTCGTCGCCCAGGACCTGCTGCTCTTCGTCCTCTTCTTCGACCTGATGCTGGTGCCGTTCTACTTCCTCTTCGGCGCCTGGGGCAGCGACCGCGAGGGCGGGCCGACGGCCTCGGCGGCGACGCTGAAGATGATCGTCTACACGCTGATCGGCTCGCTGCTGATGCTGGTCGCGGCGATCGCCACGGCGATCATCGCCGCCCAGAACGGCGATCACCACCTCACCTTCTCGATCGCCGAGCTCGCCAAGCACCCGATCGCCGAGGGCAGCCAGCGCTGGATCTTCTGGTTCTTCGCCGCCGCCTTCCTGGTCAAGATGCCGGCCTTCCTCCTGCACGGCTGGATGCCCGACGCCTACCGGGCGGCGCCGTTGCCGGCCCTGGCGGTCTTCTCCGGTGTGCTGGCCAAGGTCGGCGCCTACGGCTTCCTGCGCGTCGTCCTGCCTCTCTTCCCCAGCGCCACGGTCGAATTCCAGGAAGTGATCCTGGTGATCGCCCTGGCCTCGATCCTCTACGGCTCGGTGATGGCCTTCACCCAGACCAACATGCGCCTCGTCGCCGGCTACTCCTCGGTCGCCCAGCTCGGCTTCATCACCGCCGGCATCTTCGCCCTGCGCGCCGACGCCTCCGACGGCGCGGTGCTGCAGATGGTCAACCACGGCCTCGTCGTCGCGCCCCTCTTCGTCATCGTGGCGATCCTCGCCGAGCGCTCCGGCACCGAGGACCTGCGTGAGATGGGCGGCATGGCGATGCGCGCCCCAGTCCTGGCAGCACTCTTCCTAATCGTCACGCTGGCGACACTGGCAATGCCAGGCTCCGCCAACTTCGTCGGCGAGTTCTACATCCTCAACGGCCTCTTCGACTCCAAGATCGTCTTTGCGATCGTCGCGATCACCGGCGTGGCAATGTCCGCCTACTACGCGCTCAGGCTCTATCAGCGCACGATGCACAACCGGTTGACCAGCGGGGTCACGTCGCGAGAGATCGGACTGCGCGACGGCGTAGTCCTCGTCCCGCTGGTCCTCTGCATCCTCGGCCTGGCCCTCTACCCGCAGCTGATCTTGAAGCGGACGAACGAGTCCGCAAAGCAGGCGGTCGCAGCAGCGTGCGGCCCCGTCTTCGTCGGCAGTTCGACGTTCACCACCCTCGGTGGTCACTCGACCACCAACGCCGAAGCAAGCGACCAATGCCCCGGTGTAAACGACGCCCGCACCTACGAACTCTCCGCACAACGATGAATTTCAACGCCCCGCACATCGACTACGCCGCGCTCTCGCCGATCCTGGCCCTCACCGCCGGCCTCTGCGTCGTCCTCCTAAGCGCGGTCTTCAAACCGTTCCAACGGACCGCCCCACTCCTGATCCTCGTCACCCTTGGCGCCACCGCCGGCCTGCTGATCTGGCAGTGGAACGACCCGACCGACCTGATCGCCGGCGCCCTGCGCCTCGACGACCTGGCGATCTCGATCTCGCTGATCGCAATCCTCACCGCCGCCTGCGCCGTCCTCCTCTCGATCGGCGAGCCCGCCACCGAGCAGGCCGGCTCAGGCGAGTACCACGCGCTGCTGCTGGGCTCGGTACTGGGCATGACGCTGCTCGCCCAAGCCACCAATCTGGTCACCTTCTTCGTCGCGATCGAGACGCTCTCGATCCCGCTCTACATCCTCTGCGCCGCCAACATGGGGCGGGAGAAATCGCTCGAGTCGGGGCTCAAGTACCTGATCGTCGGCTCGCTCGGCTCGGCGACCCTGCTGTATGGGCTTGCATTCGTCTATGGCGCATCCGGTTCGACGGACTTCCCGGGAATCGCGTCGGGGATGCGCGGCGACGTTTTGGGCGACCCGCTGCTGCTCGTCGGAATCGGTCTCTCCTTGACCGGTCTCGCCTTCAAGGCATCGGTCGCTCCGTTCCACCAGTGGACGCCCGACGTCTATCAGGGCGCGCCAACACCGGTCACCACCTTCATGGCCGTGGCGACCAAGGCGGCGGCGTTCGCAATCCTGCTGCGGTTCTTCAACGTGGCGCTCCTTCCCGCCGTGGACGACTGGGACACCGCAATGGCCGCCCTCGCGGCGATCTCGATCATCGTCGGGAACATCGGCGCCATCGGGCAGCGCTCGCTGAAGCGGATGCTTGCCTGGTCAGGCGTCGCGCAGGCCGGCTACATCCTGGCGGGCGTCGTCGTCGCGAGCGACCTCGGTACCAAGAGCGTGGTCTTCTACCTGATGGTCTACCTCTTCATGAACGTCGCCGCGTTCGCCGTCGTGATCGCCCGGGAGCGCGAGACCCCGCTCGGAGATTCAATCGCTGCGATCGAAGGCCTCG
>DASVFR010000056.1:0-70131 GCA_036379955.1 Solirubrobacterales bacterium | reverse complement strand
CAGCGCTTTTCGGCCCATCGGCCCCGGGTTGGGTGGGGCTGGCGGTCGCGGCGGTGGTCGTCTTGGTTCTCTCGATCCCCTTTGCGGTCAGCGGCCGCTGGGGGTTCCTCGGTGTCGGCTTCAACAACGACCTCGGGCTGCACCTGGCCTGGGCCGAGTGGCTGCGCAGCGGTCTGGGGCCGGCGCCGGAAGCCGGCTACCCGCTGGGCCCACACGCGCTCGCCGACGCGGTCGCGGCGCTGCCCGGGATCGGCCTCGGCCAGGCCTTCGTCGGCGAGATCCTCGCGATCGGGGTGCTGACGGCGGTCACGGCGCTTGGGGCGCTCGGCGATCTGGGGCCGGTACGACGGGTGCTCGCCGCGGTCCTCGTCGCGGTGCCCTACCTCGGGGCCTCCTACTACGCCCAGGGCGCCTTCAAGGAGACCGCCGAGGCGCTCTTCGTCCTCGCCTTCGCCGTCTACCTGCACGACCTCGACCGAGGCCGACGGGCCGAAAAGCGCACTATGTCAGCGCTTTTCGGCCCGTCGGCCTCGGGGAGTTGGTGGTGGCTGGCGCCGCTGGCGCTCGCGGGGGGGATCTTCTTCTCGTATAGCTTCGCGGGGCTCGCCTGGCCGCTGGGGATCGTCGTCTTCTGGGCAGCGACCGTGCCTGAGATCCGGACGGCGCTACGGCCGCGAGCACTGGCCCGGACACTGCTGCGACCGCAGGTGCTGCTGCCGCTCGTCCTTCTCGGCGGCCTGGCCGTTACGGCGATGCTGGTCGGGCCCTTCGCCTTCGTCCATGGCTTCAACCGGGTCGCAGGAACGAATACCTACGGACCGGTCTCGCCGGTCGAGGCGCTCGGCGTCTGGCCTGCCTCCAACTACCGGCTGAGCGCCGCCGGCGGCGCGCACCTGACCGGGGTGGCGATCGCGATCGGCGTGCTCGCGCTGGTGCTCGGAACGGCCTGGTGGCTGCGGCGACGCCAGTACGCGGTGCCAGTCGCGCTTGCCGCCTGCACGGTCCTCTATCTCGCCGCACTTGCGACCAGCGGCGAGTACTCGCAGGCGAAGGCGCTGATGATCGCCGCCCCGCTGGCGATGCTGATCGCGATCCGCCCCCTCCTCTTCGAGCTCGGCCCCGAAGTCGGGGTGGGTGCGAGTCGGGTGGGCGGCGCTGGCGGTGGTGTTCGTCGCCGGGGCGGGGTACTCGAGCTTGTTGGTGCTGCGGGATGCGCCGGTGGGGCCGCCGGGGCACGGGGCGGAGCTGCAGGCGTTCATCCCGGAGATCGAAGGCGAACCCGTCCTCTACGCGGGACAGGACCGCTACGCGGCCTACGAGCTGATGGGTGCCGACACGCACGTCCCCCTGGTCGAGTTCCCCGACGCCGAGGTCGCCGCCAGTCCCGAGAAGCCCTTCGACACCGGCGACGCCTACAGCCCGATCGACTTCGACTCCTTCTCACGGACGACGCTGAACCGCTTCCCCTACGTGATCACCGGGCGGGCGGCCTGGAACAGCCAGGCTCCGCCCAACTTCAAGCAGGTCGCCTCCACCCCGTCCTACCTGCTCTGGAGGCGGACCGGGCCGGCACCGGAGAACCGCCACGTGCTGCTCGAGGGGACCGAGCCGGCGGCGCACGCCGACTGCGACGCGCCGGAGCTGCGCATCCTCTTCGGCAACCGCGGCCGGGCCTCGCTGTTCAGCGGCGCCGTGATCGGTGGCAAGGGGCGCTGGTCCCCGGACTCGGAACTGCGGACGGGAGAGAGCGCCTTCCAGACACTGCGGCTGCCACCGGGCAAGTGGGAGCTCTCCCTGCAGTACTTCTCGCCCTTCGGCCTGACGCTGACCGCGCCCGGACTGCTGCGCCAGCCGCTGCCGGCGGCTCAGGACGGGCAGCGACCGACGACGATCAGCCTCGCCAGCAACGGGCAGTTCTGGCCGGCCGGCAACCTGCGCAGCGACGGGGGGGCGGCCCGCTTCACCATCACCGCCGACGATCCGACATCGCTGCAGCGCCTCAGCGGCTACTCGGGGAAGGCGGTCCTCGGCGAACTGGTGGCGGTCAAGGCCGGCGGGCCCCGCATCGTCCCTCTCCCGTTTGCTTGCGGCGCCTGGGTCGACTGGTACGAGGCGAAGGAATCGCCCTAGGAGACCGCCTTGGCGGCAAGGCGCTCTGGTGAGACCCGGACCACGTCCCAGACGAGGCCGACGCGCTCGAGGCTGTCGATGACCAGCGCCGAGAAGTCGAACTGCCAGCGACCGAGCCCGTGGACGGCCGAGGTCGGGAAGGCGTGGTGGTTGTTGTGCCAGGCCTCGCCGAAGGTCGGAATCGCGATCAGGGCGAGGTTGCGGGACTGGTCGGTCGTCTCGTAGTCGCGGTTGCCGAAGACGTGGCAGAGCGAGTTGATGCTGTAGGTGAAGTGGTGCAGGACGAAGACGCGGATCAGGCCGCCCCAGAGCAGGCCGGTGACGGCGGCGAAGAGGGTGCCGCCGACGATCCAGCCGAGGAAGAAGGGGAGCAGGAGGCCGCCGATCGCCCAGACCAGGAAGGTGCGGTCGACCCAGCTGATCACCGGGTCCTCGATCAGATCCGGCGCGAAGCGCTCCTTGTTGCCGCGCTGGGTGTGGATGAAGAGCCAACCCATGTGGGCGTGGAAGAGGCCGCGCATCGCCCCCGACCAGCCGTGGCCGTGGTCGACGTGGGGGCTGTGCGGGTCGCCCAGTTCATCGGAGAAGGTGTGGTGCTTGCGGTGGTCGGCGACCCAGGAGATCACCGGGCCCTCGATCGCCGCCGAGCCGAGGATCCCGAGCAACCCGTGCAGCCACTTCGTCGTCTTGAAGCTGCGGTGAGTGAGGTGGCGGTGAAAGCCGACCGTTATCCCCAGTCCCGTGAACAGGTACATGCCTCCGAAGAGGAAGACGTCGCTCCAGTGCAGGGCCTCGCCCCAGACCTGCCATCCCGCAAACCCGATCGCGACGAACGGGATCAGCGTCACCAAACCGGTGATGATGCGATCGCGCGTCTCGTTGGCGACCGGCTGGATGTCGGATGGGAGAGGCCCCGCGCCTGCCATGGAAGGCCGCGATCATACGGGCTCCGGCATCGGGAAAGGTAAAGTCGCTGTCTTGGCGTTCTCCAGTACCGCTCCCCTGCGACGTGAGATAGAGGCCCGAATCCCCGAGCGGCCCTTCTCGGTCGAGTTCTGGGACGGGACGCGACTGCCGGCGACCGACGGCGCCGGGCCGACCTTCTTCGTGCGCTCGCCGCTGGCCGCGGCGCACGCGCTGCGGGCACCGGGACAGCTCGGTCTCGGCCGCGCCTACGTCAGCGGCGCGATCGAGGTCGACGACATGGACGCCGTGATCGAGCTGCTCGACACCTGGCAGCCGCCGCCGCTGCAGGGCGGCGACATGGCGCGCCTGCTGCTCGCCGCGGTGCGCGCCGCCGGCATCCAGCGGCCGCCGCGCCGGCCGGCAGCCGAGCTGGTGCTCAGCGGCCGCCGCCACAGCAAGGAGCGCGACGCCAAGGCAGTCCGCCACCACTACGACGTCTCCAACGAGTTCTTCGCCCTCTTCCTCGACGCCTCGATGACCTACAGCTGCGCCTTCTGGGCCGAGGGCGCGGAGACCCTGGAGCAGGCGCAGGAAGAGAAGCTCGACACGGTGGCGCGCAAGCTGGCGCTGAGCGAAGGCGACCGGGTGCTCGACGTCGGCTGCGGCTGGGGGGCCTTCCCGCTGCGGGCGGCGACGAAGTACGGCGCGAGGGTGGTCGGCATCACGCTCTCGCCGCCGCAGGCCGAGCTGGCCCGCAGGCGCACGGAGGAGGCCGGGGTCGCCGACCGGGTCGAGATCCGGGTGATGGACTACCGCGACCTTGCCTCCACCGGGGAGCGCTTCGACGCGATCGCCTCGATTGGGATGGTCGAGCACGTCGGCGAGGAGCAGATCGACGTCTACGCGCGCACCCTGGCCGGGCTGCTGGAGCCGGGCGGGCGGCTGCTCAACCACGGCATCGCCCGCCTGCGCCACACCGATCCCGACGCCGGCGCCTTCTCCGAGCGCTACGTCTTCCCCGACGGCGAACCGCTGCACCTCTCGCGCGTGCTGCTGGCGCTGGAACGAGCCGGCCTCGTCACCCGCCACGTCTCCGAGCACGGCGCCGACTACGCCGAGACCCTGCGCCACTGGGCGCGTCGCCTCGACGAGAACCTGGACGAGGCGCTGCGCCTGGCCGGTCCCGAACGGGTGCGCGTCTGGCGGCTATACCTGCGGGCGGCGAGAAACGGCTTCGAGAACGGGTTCCTGTCGATCTACCAGGCTCGCTGCTCGCTGGCGTAGGAGAGCGCACCCCGGTGGGGGTTCCACTTGCGCCTTTCCGAGAAGTGGGATTGGGCTGGCGCCTCCAGTGCTTGCTACGAAAAGGCTAAAACGTTCCACCCCCACCGGGGTGCGCTCTTAGGCAGGGAAGTTGCGGCTGACGGACTTGAGGGACCAGTCTGCGCCAGCTTGTTCTAGCTCGTCGACGGTGTAGGCGCCAGTGGCGACACCAGCTACGCGGATGCCGGCGCCGTGGCCGGCGGCTACGTCGCGGGGGGTGTCGCCTACGGCGATCGCGTTGCCATCCAGCTCCCCGCCGGAGACGAGCGAGCCACGGTGCAGGGCGGCTTCGGTGACCTCGGTGCGATTTGGGGAATCGGAGCCGTAGCCGCCGAAGGAGAAGAAGCGGTTGAGGTGGGCGCGGGCGAGCTTGATGTGGGCGGCGGCCTCGACGTTGCCGGTGACGAGGCCGAGCAGCAGGCCCTTCTCGATCAGCCGCGGCAGCAGCGCCTCGATCCCGGGCATGACCCGGTAGCCCTCTGACTCGGCGACCGCGTCCGGCAGGTGCTTGAGGTAGGCGCCGATCGCCTGGGCGCGCTCCTCGGCGCTGCCCTCGCGACCGATCACCTCGCGGAAGACGATCTTGACGATCTCGGGGTCGGTCATCCCGGCGTCGGTGTGCTCGGCGACGTCGGCCTCGACCCCGTGCAGCTCCTCGAAGGCGCGCTGCCAGGCGACGCCGCCGGCGCCGCCGGTGACGAGCAGCGTCCCGTCGATGTCGAAGAGGACCGCTTTGATCGTCGTGCCATCCACGCCGTCTACTCCTCCAACAGCTCCTTCTGGCTCAACCAGTAGAGGAGGCCGAGCGCCGGCAGGACGAGGACGGCGGCAAAGAGGAAGACGACGATCACGATGGCGAGCGTGTCAGGCGGGGCGGCGGCGTCCGAAATCGTCAGCGAGGTCGGCAGCAGGTAGGGGAACTGGGCGACGCCCCAGCCCCAGATCACGGCGACGGCGGCGCCGGCGGCGAGCGGACGCAGGAGGCGGGAGCTGGGCACTGCGCCACGGCGGGCCGCGGCCAGCAGGATCGCGAGCACGCCGAGGCCGCAGAGCGCCGAGGCGATCACCAGCGGCAGGCCCTCGTGCACCAGCCGGTCGAAGACGTAACGGGTTTCGGCGTGCAGCTCGACCAGGCCGAAGGCGGCCGCGACGCCGGCCACGGCGGCGGCGAGCAGTGCCCGGCGGGCGAAGTAGCGCTGCATCTCCTCATCGCCGGCGCGGCGGGCGTCGCCGACGAGGAAGACGGCGGCGAGGTAGGCGCCGGTGGCGACGAACATCGCCCCGGTGAGCAGCGGCAGCGGCTGCAGCCAGCTGGAGCAGGCGTCGCCGTCGCCGGCTGCCGGGACGTTGCCGTCGGCTACCGCGCCGACCACCGTGCCCATGAAGAACGGCGTCAACAGCGAGGAGATCGCGAAGGTGGCGCCGGCGGCGCGGCGCCCTCCCAGCCCCTCGATCGACTTGCGGAAGGCGAAGCCCGAGCCGCGCAGGACGATGCCGAGAGCGGCCAGCGCCAACGGCACGTAGAGGGTCGTCATCACGGCGCTGAAGGCGGGTGGGAAGGCGGTCCAGAGGACGACGAGGATGAAGATCAGCCAGACGTGGTTGGCCTCCCAGACGGGAGTCAACGAGCGCTGGATCGCGGCCCGCGGCCGCTCCCCACGCTCGGCCCCGCCGGCGACCAGGTCCCAGAGCCCGCCGCCAAAGTCCGCTCCGCCGAAGAGCGCGTAGAAGGTCGCCCCCGCCCAGAGGATCCCCGCACACGCGTCCGCGCGCGTCATCGTCCACCCTCCCAAGGACCGATGGGCCTATTTCCGAAGATATAGAGCGCTTTTCGGCCCGTCGGCATTAGGGCGTGGCCTCCGCTGGGGGTGCGTAGGGGGTTTCGGGGTCGGCGGCGCCCTCGCGCCAGCGGCGGGACATGGCGCGCAGGATGAGGATCGCGATCGTCCCGATCGTCGCGTAGACGGCGATGACGAGGCCGAAGGTGAACCAGATGCCGTGCGCCGGGGTCACCGCTTCGGCGGTGCGCATGTAGTGCCAGACGATCCAGGGCTGGCGACCGACCTCGGTGACGATCCAGCCGCACCAGAGCGAGAGCACCGCGGCGGCGCCGGAGACCGCCACGGCGCGCAGGAACCAAGGCGTGCGCGGCAGCTCGCGGCGGCGCCACCAGACGAACAGCACCCAGAGGCCGAGCGCGATCATCAGCGAGCAGATCCCGACCATCGTGTCGAAGGCGAGGTGCAGCAGGGTGTTGGCCGGCGGCCGTTCGTCGGGCGGAATGTCGTTCAGCCCGGTCACCTTCGTGTTGGAGCTGAAGCCGACCAGGAAGGAGTCGAGGTTGGGGATCGGGATCGCACCCTTGACCCCGTCGGATGTGCAGATGCCGCCGATGTACTCGGTCTGGTGGGTGCCGGTTTCCTGGATGCACTCCATGCCGGCGAACTTGGCGGGCTGGTGGTCGGCGACTTCGCGGGCCGCGGTGTCACCGACGAGGAACTGGATCGGCGCCGCGACCAGGCCGATGACGAGGCCGATCGTCAGCCCCAGCCGGTGCAGGCGGTCGCGCCGCCCTTTCAGCATCCCGGTCGCGTAGATCGAGGCGACGAGGAAGCCGACGACGATGTAGGCGGCGAGGATCATGTGCGGCACCTCGTAGCCCGTCGCCGCGTTGAAGAGGACCTTGACCGGATCGGTGTCGACGACGTTTCCGGCCGGGCCGAGGGTGAAGCCCTGCGGCTGGTTCATCCAGGCGTTGGCGGCGACGACCGAGAAGGCACCGCCGATGCCGGTGATCACCATCGGCACCCCCGACCAGAAGTGAGCCCAGCCCGAGAGCCGCTTCCAGCCGTAAATGTAGATCGCGAGAAAGATCGCCTCGATGAAGAAGAAGATGCCCTCGATCCCGAAGGCGATGCCGAAGGCCGAGCCGAAGCGGTCCATGAAGCGCGGCCAGAGCAGCCCGAACTCGAAGCTGAGCACGGTGCCGGTGACGGCGCCGACGGCGAAGGTGACGGCCATCGCCTTCGACCAGCGCCGCGCCAGCTCCATCGCGTCGGGGTCCTCCCGCTTGAGGCCGAGGTAGTTGGCGATCAGGATCGTCGCCGGCAGCGCCACGCCGAGGCAGGAGAGGACGATGTGGAAGCCGAGGGTGAAGGCCATCTGCTCGCGCGCGGCGAGCAGGTTCGACGCCGACGCCGCCAGGGGGAGCGGGTCGAGCGAGGGCATGGCGCGAGACTACTGCTCGCGGCGGGCGGCGCGGTAGCGCCGGATCAGGGCGTTGGTCGAGCTGTCGTGGGCGAGCTTCGGCTCCGCCTCGGACTCGAGCTCGGGGATGATCGCGACGGCCAGGGCCTTGCCCAGCTCGACCCCCCACTGGTCGAAGGAGTCGATGCCCCAGACCGCGCCCTGGGTGAAGGTGCTGTGCTCGTAGAGCGCGACCAGCGTCCCCAGCGTGTGCGGGTCGAGCCGCTCGGCGAGGATCGTGTTCGAGGGCCGGTTGCCCTCCATCACCCGGTGCGGGACGACCGCCTCGGGCGTGCCCTCGGCGCGCACCTGCTCGGGCGTCTTGCCGAAGGCGAGCGCCTCGCCCTGGGCGAAGACGTTGGACATCAGCAGGTCATGGTGGCGGCCGAGCGGGTTGTTGCTGTGGAAGAAGCCGATGAAGTCGCAGGGAATCAGCCGCGTCCCCTGGTGGACCAGCTGGTAGAAGCTGTGCTGGCCGTTGGTCCCCGGCTCGCCCCAGAAGATCGCGCCGGTGTCGTAGTCGACGCGGCCGCCGTCGAGGGTGACGTGCTTGCCGTTGGACTCCATCGTCAGCTGCTGCAGGTAGGCGGGGAAGCGGTGCAGGTACTGGTCGTAGGGGAAGACGCCGCAGGTCTGAGCGCCGAAGAAGTCTCCGTACCACACTGACAAAAGCCCGATCAGCATCGGCAGGTTCTCGGCCGCCGGCGCGGTGCGGAAGTGCTCGTCCATCGCGTGGAAGCCGGCCAGCATCTCCGCGAAGCGAGCGGGGCCGATTGCCAACATGGTCGAGAGGCCGATCGCCGAGTCCATCGAGTAGCGACCCCCGACCCACTCCCAGAAGCCGAACATGTTCTCGACGTCGATGCCGAACTTCGCCACCTCCCCGGCATTGGTCGAGACGGCGACGAAGTGCTTGGCGACGGCGGCCTCGTCGCCGCCGAGCCCGGCCAGCGACCACTCGCGCGCCGTGCGGGCGTTGGTCATCGTCTCCAGGGTGGTGAAGGTCTTGGAGGAGATGACGAAGAGGGTCTCCTCGGGATCGAGGTCGCGCGTGGACTCGGCGAAGTCGGTGCCGTCGACGTTGGAGACGAAGCGGAAGGTGAGATCGCGGCGCGAGTAGTGTCGGAGCGCCTCGTAGGCCATCACCGGGCCGAGGTCGGAGCCGCCGATGCCGACGTTGACCACGTTGCGGATCGGCTTGCCGGTTTGACCGGTCCACTCACCGCCGCGCACCCGCTCGGCGAAGGCGCCCATCCGGTCGAGCGTCTCGTGCACCTGCTTGACGACGTCGACCCCGTCGACGATCAGCGAGCGCCCGCGCGGCATGCGCAGCGCCACGTGCAGGACGGCGCGGTCCTCGGAGACGTTGATGCGCTCGCCGGCGAACATCGCTTCGCGGCGCTCCTCCACCCCGCGCTCGCGCGCCAGCGCGCCGAGCAGCATCACGGTCTCGTCCGTGATCCGGTTCTTGGAGAAGTCGAGGTGCAGGCCGGCGCCGTCGGCGACCAGCCGCTCGCCTCGCTGCGGGTCGGCGGCGAAGAGGTCGCGCAGGTGCGCGTCCTCGATCTCGGCGTGGTGCTTCTCGAGCGCCGCCCAGGCCGGCGCCTGCCGCAACTCACTCACTTCCGGCTGTCCTTTTCCGGTCTATTCCCGTAAAAGGCGCACCGGAGCGGGTTGTGGGGGCGCTCACCCGGTGAGCGCCCCGCGCTTGGACTCGATCGACTCGAGCATGTCGTTCCAGGACTTGACGAAGGCCACCTTGCCCTCCTCCTGCAGCCGCGCGGCCAGCGCGTCGACATCGACGCCCGCCTGGGCGAACTCGGCGAGCACCTCCTCGCAATCGCCGCCATCGGCCGGAATCAGGTCGCCGACCTCACCGTGGTCGGCGAAGGCGTGCAGGGTCGGCTCGGGCATCGTGTTGACGGTGAAGGGCGAGGCGAAGCCCTCGATGTAGAGGACGTCGGAGGCATCGGGGTCCTTGGTGCCGGTACTGGCCCAGAGCAGGCGCTGGGGGCGAGCGCCCTCATTCATCAGTCGCTGCATGCGCGGCGAGTCGAGCAGCTCGCGGTAGGCGGCGTAGGCGCGGAACCCGATCGCCAGGCCGAGCCGGTTGTGCAGCTTATCGGGCACCTCACCGGTAACCGCGACGTCCCAGCGGCTCATGAAGATCGAGGCGACCGAGGCGACGTCGGGATCGAGCCCGGCCTCGATCCGGCGCTCGATGCCGCGCAGGTAGGCGTCGGCGGCGGCCAGGTACTGCTCGCGCGAGAAGAGCAGGGTGACGTTGATCGGGATGCCGGCGAAGATCGACTCCTCGATCGCCGGCAGGCCCGCCTCGGTGCCGGGGATCTTGACGTAGAGGTTGTCGCGATCGGCGCGGCCGTGCAGCTGAGCCGCCTGCTCGATCGTCCCCCGGGTGTCGTCGGCGATCTTCGGCGAAACCTCGAGCGAGCAGAACCCGTCGACCCCGGCGGTGCGCTCGTGCACGCCCCTGAACAGGTCGGTGGCGTCGCGCAGGTCGGCGAGCGCCAGCTCGAAGAAGACCTCCTCGGGCTCGTGGCCGTTCTGGCTCAGCTCGATGATGTGCCGGTCGTAGGCCTCGCCGCCGGAGATCGCCTTGTCGAAGATCGTCGGGTTCGAGGTCAGGCCGGTGACCGAGAGCTCCTCGATGTAGCCCGCCAGCGTGCCGTCGGCCAGCATCGTGCGGGTGATGTTGTCGAGCCAGAGGCTCTGACCGATGTCGTGCAGCTTCGCCGTGGGCTTCATGAGAGCAGCTCCTTTGCGGCCTCAGCCACCCGGTCGGGGGTGAAGCCGAACTTGTCTTGGACGTCTTTCAGCGGCGCCGAGGTGCCGAAGGTGTGCATACCGATCTTTACCCCGTCTGGCCCAACGTAACGATCCCAGCCGATGGTCGAGGCCTCCTCGACCGAGACGCGGGCGTTGACGGCGGGGGGCAGGACCTCGTCGCGGTAGGCCTGGTCCTGGCGGTCAAAGAGCTCCCAACAAGGCAGGCTGACGACGCGCGAGCGAATCCCCTCTCCCGAGAGCTCCCCGTGCGCGGCGAGGGCGAGCGCGACCTCGCTGCCGGTGGCGATCAGGATCAGCTCCGGGTCGCCGCCCGCGGCGTCGGCGAGCACGTAGCCGCCGCGGCGCAGGCCGGCGGCCGGGGCGTACTTCGAACGGTCGAACACCGGCACGTTCTGGCGGGTGAGGACGAGGGCGACCGGCTGGTGGCGGCGGTCGATCGCGACGCGCCAGGCCTCGGCGACCTCGTTGGCGTCGGCGGGCCGGATAACGTCGAGACCGGGGATCACGCGCAGCGAGGCGAGCTGCTCGACCGGCTGATGGGTGGGACCGTCCTCGCCGAGGCCGATCGAGTCGTGGGTGAAGACGTGGACGACGGGCAGCTCCATCAGCGAGGAGAGCCTGATCGCGGGCCGCGCGTAGTCGGAGAAGGTGAGGTAGGTCGACCAGAGCGGGCGCAGCTTGGAAAGCGAGAGCCCGTTGGAGATCGCCGCCGACTCGTGCTCGCGGATGCCGTAGTGGAGCTGGCGGCCGTCGTAGGCGCCGGGCTCGAGATCCTCGGCGCCGTCGAAGGAGAGGCGGACCGAGGTCGAGTCGGTGAGGTCGGCCGAGCCGGCAAGCAGCCAGGGCAGCCGCGCGCCGATCGCGTTCTCGACCTGGTTGGAGGCCTTGCGCGTGGCGAGACCCTTCTCTTCGTCGGCGTCGAAGCTGGGGATGTCGACGTCCCAGCCGTCGGGCAGCTCACGCCGCTGCTGCGCCTCGATCTCGGCGGCAAGCTCGGGCTCGGCCTCGGCGTAGGCGGCGAAGCGCTGCTCCCAGGCCGACCGTGCCTCCGCCCCGCGCTTGCCGACCCCCTCGGCGAAGCGCTCGCGCACGCCGTCGGGAACGAGGAACTGGGCGTCCTCGGGCCAGCCATAGGCGCGCTTGGTCTCGCGCACCTCTTCCTCGCCCAGCGGCTCGCCGTGGGCCTCCGGGGTGTCGACCTTGTGCGGCGCGCCCCAGCCGATGTGGCTGTCGACGATCAGCAGCGTCGGCCGCCCCTCCTCTCCCTTGAACTCCTCGAAGGCGGTTGCGATCAGGTCGGTGTCGTTGGCGTCGCCGACCCGGGTGACGTTCCAGCCGTAGCCCATGAAGCGGGCGGCGACGTCGTCGTCATAGGTGATGTGCGTCTTGCCGTCGATCGTGATGTGGTTGTTGTCGTAGACCCAGCAGAGGTTGTCGAGCTTCAGGTGGCCGGCGATCGAGGCGGCTTCGCTGGAGACGCCCTCCATCAGGCAGCCGTCGCCGGCGATCGCGTAGACGTCGAAGCCGAAGAGATCGGCGCCGTAGCGAGCGGACTGCCACTTGCCGGCGATCGCCATCCCGACCGAGGTTGCGACGCCCTGGCCGAGCGGGCCGGTGGTCGTCTCGACGCCCGAGGTCCAGCGGTACTCGGGATGGCCGGGGGCGCGCGAGTCGAGCTGGCGGAAGGATTCGACGTCGGCGAGCGAGACCGCGGGCTGGCCGACCACCTCGTAGTCGGGGTCGACCGCCTTCACCCCGGCGAGGTGCAGCAGCGAGTAGAGCAGCATCGAGGCGTGCCCGGCGGAGAGGACGAAGCGGTCGCGCCCGGGCCAGATCGGGTCCTCGGGGTCGAAGCGCAGGTAGCGCTGCCAGAGCGTGTAGGCGAGCGGAGCGAGAGCCATCGGCGTCCCCGGGTGTCCCGAGTTCGCCTTCTGGATCGCGTCGATCGAGAGGGTGCGAATCGTGTCGATCGCGAGTTGGTCGGTGTCGCGGTCCACGCATCGATCCTATGGGAGTCGTGCCCGCTCCGCCGACGGGCCAGGGTGCTTTCGGCGCTGGATAGAGTGCGGCGCCGTGGGGGATGCCGACGCCGAGAAGAGGCTTGCCGCGGAGGCGGCGGCGGAGCTGGTCGAGGACGGGATGACGGTCGGGCTCGGCACCGGGTCGACGGTCGCCTTCCTGCTGCCAGCGCTCGCCGCGCGGGGCCTAAGCGGGATCCGCTGCGTCGCGACCTCGGTCGCTACCGAGGAACAGGCGCGCTCGCTTGGCATCCCGGTCGAGGAGTTCAGCTCGCTGGAGCGGCTCGACATCGCGATCGACGGCACCGATCAGGTGACGGCCGACGGCTGGCTGATCAAGGGCGGCGGCGGCGCCCACCTGCGCGAGAAGATCGTCGCCGCAGCGGCCGAGCGCTTCGTCGTCATCGCCGACTCGAGCAAGCCGGTCGAGCAGCTGAGCGGGCCGGTGCCGCTCGAGCTCTTCGCCTTCGGCCTGCGCTCCACCCTGGCCCGGCTCGGGCCCGAGGTCGAGCTGCGCGAGGCGCCCCGCAGCCCCGACGACGGCGTGATTGCCGACTACCGCAGCGAGGTCGGCGACCCAGCCGCGCTCGCGGCGCGGCTCGAGGCCGATCCCGGCGTCGCCGCCCACGGCCTCTTCCCCCCGGATATGGTGAGCGAGCTGCTGGTGGGGGCCGGAGGCGCGGTTGAACGATCGATCTTCGACTGAGCTCGAAAAGGAGACCCCATGAGCGACTTCACCGAACTGTCCATCGCCGGCCGCGTCGCCACCCCGAGCGACCCCGATTGGGACGAGGCGCGCGCCGCCTGGAACTTGATCGCCGACCAGCGGCCCGAGGCGGTCGCCCTCGTCGAGAGCGACGAGGACATTGCAGCGGCCGTTCGCTTTGCAGCCGAGAACGACCTGCGGGTCGCGGGCCAGGGCACCGGCCACGGCGCGGCGGCGCTGGCCGGGTCGCTCGAGGGCGCGATCCTGATCAAGACCGAGCGCATGCGGGGGATCGAGGTCGACCGCGGCACCCGGATCGCGCGGGTCGAGGCCGGCGTGCTCTCGGCCGAGCTCGGCCAGGCCGCGAACGAGCACGGCTTGGCCTCGATGCCGGGCTCCTCGCCCGACGTCGGCGCGATCGGATTCACGCTCGGCGGCGGGCTCAGCTGGTTCGGGCGCAAGCACGGCTTCGCCTGCAACCGGGTGCGGGCGATCGAGCTGGTCACCGCCGACGGAGAGCCCCGCACCGTCGACGCCGAGAACGACCCCGACCTCTTCTGGGCGCTGCGCGGCGGCGGGGGCGGCAGCGCGATCGTCGTCGCCCTGCACTTCGAGCTGCTGCCCTTCGCCGAGGCCTACGGCGGCGCCCTCCTCTTCCCCGCCGCGGTCGGCGCCGAGGCGGTCCGCGCCTACCGCGATTGGACGGCCACCGTCGGCGAGGAGGTGACCTCGGTGGTGCGCTTCGTCACCCCGCCCCCAATCCCCGACGTCCCCGAGCCGCTGCGCGGCACCCCGCTGCTGACGATCGACGGCGCCCGCGTCGGCGACGAGGAGGCGGGCCGAGCGGCGTTCGCGCCGCTGTACGAGATCGCCGAGCCGATGATGGACACCTTCGCCCAGATGCCGACCGCGGGGCTGAGCCACATCCACATGGACCCCGAGAACCCGGTGCCAGGGATCGGCGAGGGGATGACGCTCGCCGACCTGCCAGACGAGGCGATCGATGTCTTCGTCGACCTCGCCGGGCCCGACTCGGGCTCGCCGCTGCTGCTCAGCGAGATCCGCCAGCTCGGCGGCGCGCTCGGCCGCCCCGCCGAGGACGCCGGCGCTCTCTCCCACCTCGACGCCGGCTGGGTCATGTACAGCGTCGGCCTGCCGATGACGCCGGAGCTGGGCGAGGCGATCCCGGCGCACCTGGCGAAGATCGAGGAGACGATGCGGCCCTGGGCCGCCTCCGGCTCCTATTACAACTTCACCGAGCGTCCCTGCGACGTCGAGGCGATCCTGCCCCCCGACGTCTGCACCCGCCTCGCCGACGTCAAGCGCCGCTACGACCCCCAAGGCCGGATCGTCGCCAACCACGGGGTTTCTCTGGAGACGGCGTAGAATAGTGGTACATTTGTACCACTATGGCTTTCGTCGTCCCTACGCGGAAGGGAAGTTTCGAGGTACGGGAGTCGCATAGCTCGCCGCGCGGGCCGCGCAGTCGGACGCTTGCGAGCTTCCGCGAGCTAACCGACGAGGTGATTGGAAAAGCGCGTGAGAGGGCCGCCGACCCGCCCAGCGCAGAGGAGTTGCGGCGGGCGGCGCGGCGGGCGGGGGCGCCGGTGGCCCGCCCACCAATCGAGCAGGCGGCTCGCGAGCTGATCGCCGAGCTGGCCAAAGGGAGGCGCCTGGACCCAACCCTGCGACAGATCCTGATCGAAATGCTCGAGCGGGGCTATCGGGAGAGCCGCGATCCATCGCCGCGCAACGAGGCGGCACGTGCGGTCTCGACCTGGATGGCCGCGACCGCGGAGGAGCGGGGGCGCGCACTTCTCGAGCTCCTGCTGCTCGCCGACGCCCTTCCATCCGGCCGGCGCCGAGGCAAGCCTCTCGAATTCCCCCGCCTCGATTCGACGGGCCCATGAGAGACCCCGCACCACCGAGGCTCGACGGCGAGCCGTCGCTCCCCGAGAAGGTCATCGTCATCCACGAAGCCCTGACCGAGGCGAAGGTCCCCTACGCGCTCGGCGGGGCCCTCGCCCTCGCCTACTACGCCGAGCCGCGAGCGACGATCGACATCGACGTCAACGTCTTTCTGCCGACGGCGCGCTGGCGGGAGGCAATCGAGGAGCTGGAGGCACTTGGCGTGAGCACCGAGTCCTTGGACCCCGTGGCCCTCGAACGCGACGGACAGTGCCGGCTTTGGTGGGGAGACAACGCCATCGACCTCTTCTTCTCCTACGACCCGATCCACGACGTGATGCGAAAGCAGGCTCGCCGGGTCCCCTTCGGCGGCGTCACCGTCTCGATCCTCAGCCCGGAGCATCTCGCTGTCTGCAAGGCGATGTTCGACCGGCGCAAGGATTGGCTCGACATCGAGCAGATGCTCTATGCGACGGACGAGCTCGACGTCGGCGAGATCGAAGGCTGGCTGAAACGAATGGTCGGCGAGGGCGACCAGCGAGTCCAGCGGCTGCGGGAACTCACGTCCGAAGCGCCGTCGTGAGGCTCGCGGCCAAGCGGGCGTCGAGCAGGTCGGAGTCGGCCGAGAGCAGGCGGCGGCCGGTGCGACGGGCGATCGCCGCGTAGGAGGCGTCGTAGAAGGTGAGGTGGTGGCCGAGGGCCAGCTCGGCGGCCACTCGATGGTCCTCGGGGCGCAGCTCGAAGGGGTCGCCGCAGATCTCACCGAGCAGGCCCAGGGCCGAGGCGATCCGCTCCACCGGCCACCCCGAGTGGATCGTGAGGACGTTGCCGACCTCGTGCATCGCGAGCGCCGTCGTCCGCATCGCCAGGCGGCCGATCGCGGTCCTCGCCAGCTCGCCGTCGGGCTCGCGAGCGACCGGGAGAAACCACTTCACCGCGACGCTGGCGTCGACCAGCCAGGCGCCGGCCTGGGAGCTCACGCGTCGCGGCGGCGATCGGCGTGGATCAGGGCGGCGGCGTCGACGGGGCCCGACCAGGTGGCGCTGAGGGCGTCGAGCTCGGCGAGCAGCGCGGCGCGGTCGCGGCGCAGGAGGCCGAGCTCGCGCCGGGCCGCGTCCTGGAGCAGGGCGCTGCGGGTGGTGTTGCGACGCGAGACCTCGGCGTCGAGGGCGCCGAGCAGGGCGTCGGGGATCGAGATCATGACCTTTGCCATTGGGTGAGTATATACTGCTGGCAATACTGAAAGTTGAGCGCGTGCCGTCGCCATGCCCTCCTAAGGGCTCGGCAGCGGAAACTCTCCCCCTTTGGTTGGCCTAAGACGCAGCCGCAGCCGCGTCGGCGACCACGACCATCGCCTCGTTCTCGACCCGGCCGGCCGGGATCGACGGGTCGCCGGCGAGTAGCTTGGCGAGGGCGTCGCGCTTGTCGGCGCCGGTGACGAGCCAGACGATCCGGCGCGCCGCGGCGAGGGCCGGGTAGGTGAGCGTCATCCGGCGGTGGCCCTGGTAGGCGGTCTCGGTGAGGGCGACGCGGCGGTCGCCGACCTCGAGCACGGGGTCGCCGGGGACGAGCGAGGCGGTGTGCCCGTCGGGGCCGAGGCCGAGGTGGACGCAGTCGAGGCGCTCTGGCAGCGAAGCTTCGTACTCCCTCGCCGCTCCCTCGAGATCGCGCTGGGTGACCGGCATCGGTCGCAGCGCCGCTTGGTGATCGAGGGAAAGCGAGAGGACCATGTGGGTGAGGTTGCGGTCCTCGCTGCCCGGGGAGGCCATCCGCTCGTCGACCTGGAACATCTCGGTTCGCTCCCACGGCATCGAGTCGTCGTCGCCGAGGAGCGCCAGCATCGCCCAGGGGCTGCGGCCGCCGCTCATCGCCCAGGCGAAGGCGCCGCGCTCGGCGTCGGCGGCCGCCCCGGCGGCGGCGATCAGCTCGGCGGCACGGCGCGCCGCCGCCTTCTCGTCGGCCAGCACCTCGAGCTCGATTCCCACCGGCGCTCCCCTAGGACGGCTTCTCGTCGTGGCCGCCGAACTGCTTGCGCATCGCCGAGAGCACCTTGTCGGCAAAGTCGTCGAGGCCGCGCGAGGCGAAGCGCTCGTAGAGCGCGGTGGTGAGGACGGGCGCCGGCACGCCCTCGTCGATCGCCGCGATCGAGGTCCAGCGGCCCTCCCCGGAGTCCGAGACGCGGCCGGCAAACTCGGAGAGGTCGGCCGATTCCTGCATCGCCGCCGCGGTCAGGTCGAGCAGCCAGGAGCCGATCACGCTGCCCCGGCGCCAGACCTCCGTCACCTCGGGCAGGTCGATGTCGTACTGGTAGTACTCGGGCTGCTCGAGCGGCGCCGTCTCGGCGTCGGCCTCGCGCTGCACCTTGCCGGCGTTGGCGTTCTCGAGGATGTTGAGGCCCTCGGCGTAGGCGGCCATCACGCCGTACTCGATCCCGTTGTGGACCATCTTCACGAAGTGCCCGGCCCCGTTCGGGCCGCAGTGCAGGTAGCCGTTCTCGGAGGGCGAGGGGTCGCCGGAGCGGCCGGGGGTGCGCTCGGCCGACTCGACGCCGGGCGCCAGCGAGGCGAAGATCGGGTCAAGGCGCTCGACCGCCCCGTCGGGCCCGCCGATCATCAAGCAGTAGCCGCGCTCGAGGCCGAAGACGCCGCCGCTGGTCCCGCAGTCGACGAAGTCGATCCCCTGCTCGCGCAGCTTCTCGGCGCGGCGGATGTCGTCGCGATAGTAGGAATTGCCGCCGTCGACGATCGCGTCGCCCTCCTCCAGGACCGTGGCGACGTCGAAGATCGTGCGCTCGGTTATCTCCCCCGCCGGGACCATGACCCAGACCGAGCGCGGCGCGCTCAGCTTCGCGGCCAGATCCGCCGGCGAGGAGGCACCCTCGGCGCCCTCGCCGGACAGCGCGGCCACCGCGTCCGGGTTGACGTCGTAGGCGACGATCCGGTGACCGTCACGCATCAGGCGGCGGGCCATGTTGGCGCCCATCCGGCCGAGCCCTACTATTCCCAGCTCCATGCCCACCACCCTACCCGCCGACGTCCTCGTCATCTTCGGCATCAGCGGCGACCTCGCCAAGAAGATGACGTTCCGGGCGCTCTACCGGCTCGAGCGGCGCGACATGCTCGACTGCCCGATCGTCGGCGTGGCGATCGACGAGTTGACGACCGAGCAGCTGCGCCAGCACGGGCGCGACGCGATCGAGGCGACGGTGAAGGAGCCCGACGAGAACGTCCTCGAGCGGCTGCTCGGCCGCATCTCCTACGTACAGGGCGACTACGGAGATAGCGACACCTTCGCCCGAGTCAGCGACGCCGTCGGCAAGGCGGAGCGCCCGGTCTTCTACCTGGAGATCCCGCCCTCGCTCTTCGCCACGGTCGTGCGCGGGCTCGGCAACGCCGGCCTCACCGAAAACGCCCACGTCGTGATCGAGAAGCCCTTCGGTCACGACCTCGCCTCGGCGCGAGCGCTCAACGCGGAACTCTGCGAGGTGCTCGGCGAGGAGCAGATCCTGCGCATCGACCACTACCTGGGCAAGGAGCCGGTGATGGACATCACCTACCTGCGCTTCGCCAACGCGGTGCTCGAGCCGGTCTGGAACCGCCAGCACGTCTCCCACGTGCAGATGACGATCGCCGAGGACTTCGGGGTCGACGACCGGGGTCGCTTCTACGACGCGGTCGGGGCGATGCGCGACGTGATCCAGAACCACGCCCTGCAAGTGCTGGCGCTCGTCGGCATGGGCCCGCCGACGGGCAACCACCATGACTCGGTGCGCGACAAGAAGCTCGAATTCTTCAAGGCGGTGCGCACCGCCGACCCGAAGCGCTACGTGCGCGGTCAGTACGAGGGATTCCGCGACGTCAAGGACGTGGCCCCGGACTCGACCACCGAGACCTTCGCCGCGGTCGAGCTGGCGGTCGACAACTGGCGCTGGAGCGGCGTCCCCTTCTTCATCCGCACCGGCAAGCGGATGCCGGTGAAGTCGAGCGAGGTGAGCGTCGTCTTCAAGCGGCCGCCACCGCTCGGCGTCGGCGGCTCGAACCACCACCCCGACCCCAACCGGATGACGGTCCGGATCGAGCCTGCGCCCGGAGCCTGCATGCGCCTGTTCGCAAAGCAGGCGGGAGAAGAGGCCTTCGAGCCGGCCGACCTCGAGGTGCTCTTCGAGAAGGTTCCCGGCGAGGAGCCCGAGCCCTACGAGCGGCTGCTGGGAGACGCGATCGCCGGCCGTCACCAGCTCTTCACCCGCCAGGACACGGTCGAGGAGACCTGGCGGATCGTGCAGCCGTTGCTCGACGAGCCGGGACCGGTGCATCCCTACGAGCCCGGCACCTGGGGCCCGAAGGAAGCGGAGAGGCTGACGCGCGGCATCTGCCAGTGGCACGAGCCGTGGTTGCCCGCCCCGAGCGCCGCGATGGCTCCCGGCGTGCTAGGTTTCTAGCTCGATTAGGGTCACCTAATTCGGGTGGCCGAACAATCGGCCCAACCGGTAGGCAGATCGCAATGGACGAACGAGCCGAATGATCCCCACCCTTGTCATCGCGCTGCGCGAGGGCGTCGAGGCCTCGCTGATCATCGGGATCATCGCCGCCTTCCTCGTCCGCGAGGGCCGGCAGGACGCGATGCGCCAGATGTGGGCGGGGGTCGCGGTCGCGGTCGCGCTCTGCGTCGGCATCGCGGTGATGCTGCGCACGATCGGCCAGGAGCTGCCCCAGCGCGAGCAGGAGGGCCTGGAGACGGTGATCGGACTGGTCGCGGTCAGCGCCGTCACCTACATGATCGTCTGGATGCGCCGCAACGCGCGCAGCATCAAGAAGGTGCTGGAAGGCAACGCTGCAAGCGCCCTGGCCAGCGGCTCGGCGATGGCCCTGGTCGGCATGGCCTTCCTCGCGGTCCTGCGCGAGGGCTTTGAGACCTCGGTCTTCATGCTCGCCGCCTTCCAGGACTCGACCGACACGACGGCCGCCGGCGCCGGGGCCGTGATCGGACTGCTCGCCGCGATCGCGATCGGACTCGGCATCTACCGCGGCGGCGTGCGGATCAACCTCACCCGCTTCTTCCGCGTCACCGGCCTGATCCTCGTCTTCGTCGCCGCCGGCCTGCTCGCCACCTCGCTGCACACCGCACACGAGGCGGGCTGGTTCAACACGCTGCAGGGCCAGGCGCTGGACCTGACCTGGCTGGTGCAGCCGGGGACGGTCTCGGGCTCGCTGCTGACCGGGATGCTCGGCCTGCAGCCGACGCCGACCGTCGGCGAGGTCGGGATCTACCTGCTCTACGCCGTGCCGATGGTTCTCTACGTGCTCTGGCCGGACCGGCTGCGCCTGCGACGCGCGCCGGTCCCGGCGCGGACGACGAGCAGCGGCCGGGCGCCAGCCGAGAGCCCCGCCTGAGCGGGCGCACGCGATGACCGAGCTGACGCGGCGACGGCTGCTGGCCTCGGCCGGCGTGGGGGCGGCCGGCATCGGCCTCGGGGGGGCGGCCGGATACCTGATCGGAAGCGAGACCGCCGCAGCCGCCGACGGCACCGGCACGGTCGAGTTCTACGGGGCCCACCAGGCCGGGATCGCGACTCCGGCCCAGGACCGCCTCCACTTCGCCGCCTTCGACGTCGACGTCGGCAGCCGCGCCGAGCTGCGCGACCTGCTGCGCGAGTGGTCGGCGGCGGCCGCGGAGATGACCGCCGGTGAGATGGTCGGCAACGCCAACTCGGTGCAGCTCGCTCCGCCCGACGACACCGGCGAGACGGTCGGCCTGCTGTCCTCGCGGCTGACCGTCACCTTCGGGCTCGGGCCGAGCCTGTTCGAACGGCGCGGACTGGGGCTGCGCCGCGCGCGCCCGGCAGCCCTGCGCGAGATCCCACCGCTGCCCGGCGACGAGCTCAACGCCGCCGAAAGCGGCGGCGACCTCTGCGTGCAGGCCTGCTCGGAGGACCCGCAGGTCGCCTTCCACGCGGTCCGCAACCTGGCGCGGATCGGTCGCGGCGCCGTGACGATGCGCTGGTCGCAGCTGGGCTTCGGCCGTACCGCGAGCACCAGCCGCAGCCAGGACACGCCGCGCAACCTGATGGGCTTCAAGGACGGCACCGCCAACATCAAGGCCGAGGACGGCGAGGCGATGGACCGCTTCGTCTGGGTCGACGGCGAAGGGCCCGCCTGGATGCGCGGCGGCACCTACATGGTCACCCGCCGCATCCGCATGCTGCTCGAGATCTGGGATCGCTCCTCGCTCGAAGACCAGGAGCAGACGATCGGCCGCGACAAGTACCGCGGCGCCCCGCTCGGCGGCAACGAGGAGTTCGAACCGCTCGATCTCGAAGCGGAAACCGGCGGGCTGCCGACGATCCCGGCCGACTCCCACGTCCGCCTCGCCTCCGCCTCCCTCAACGACGGCGAGCGGATCCTGCGCCGCGGCTACTCCTTCACCGACGGGGTCGACAAGAGCCTCGGCGAGCTCGAAGCCGGGCTCTTCTTCATCTGCTTCCAACGCGACCCCGAGCGCCAGTTCGTCGCGATCCAGCGCCGGCTGGGCCAATCCGACGCCCTGGGCGAGTACATCAAGCACGTCAGCAGCGCCGTCTTCGCCGTCCCGCCCGGCGCCCGCAAGGGCGGCTACGTCGGCGAAACCCTGCTCGGCTGAGTCATTCCGACTCTTTGCATCGGATTTTGTTAGGGTGCCCTAACTTCAATCCGGCAAGGGAGATTTCACTGATGAGAAGTTGGATTTCGGTCGTGGCTGTCCTCGCGCTTGCGTTGCTCGCCGCCGGTTGCGGCTCGAGCGAAGACGCGCCCGCGGGGGCGACGAAGCTGGCCTTCGAACTCACCGACGCTGGCTGCGTGCCGCACGAGGCCGAGGCGCCGGCGGGGCCGATCTTCTTCGAAGCCGAAAACACCGGGACGACGGCGGTGACCGAGATCGAGGTGATGGACGGGGACACGATCCTCGGTGAGAAGGAGAACCTCTCCGACGGGCTCTCGGGTAGCTTCAGCCTCAACCTCGACCCCGGCGAGTACACGATCTACTGCCCCGGCGGCGATACCGAACGAGGCACGCTGAGGGTGACCGGCAAGGCATCAGCGGCAGCCTCTCCCGCCGAAGAGAAGGCGGTCGCCGAGTACCGCGACTACCTCGAGCAGAACACGGCCGAACTGGTCGCGGCCACCAAGCCGTTCGTCGCGGCGACGATCGCCGGCGAACTGGCTCAAGCGAAAGCACTCTACGCCCCAGCCCGCATTCCCTACGAGCGGATCGAGCCGGTCGCCGAGTCCTTCGGCGACCTCGATCCCCGCATCGACGCGCGCGAGAACGACGTGCCGGCGAGCGAATTCGAAGGCTTCCACCGGATCGAGAAGGCGCTCTGGGTGCAAGGCACGACGGCCGGCATGGCGCCGGTGGCGAAGCAGCTGCTCGCCGACGTCGAAGAACTGCAGGGCAAGGTGAAGACCGTCAACCTGCAGGCGGCGCAGATCGCCAACGGCGCCAACGAGCTGCTGGGCGAGGTCTCGGCCTCGAAGATCACCGGCGAGGAGGAGCGCTACTCGCACACCGACCTGGTCGATTTCGAGGCCAACGTCGAAGGCGCCGAGGCGGCGTTCGAAGCGGTTGAGCCGCTGCTCAGCAAGAAAGACCCGAAGCTGGCGAAGGAAATCGAGGCAAGCTTCGAAGACGTCTACGCGGCGCTGAAGCCGTACCGGCAGGGCGACGGGTTCGTCTCCTACACCGAACTGAGCCAGGCCGACACCCGCAAGCTGGCGCAGGAAATCGACGCGCTTGCAGAGTTGCTCTCACAAGTCCCAGCTCAGATCGTCTGACGCCGGCGGGTCCTGTCCTGTGGGAGGGGGGCCTGCGGGCAGTCCACGGGCTGTCCTCGACCCCCTCCCCCACGCCACCCGCCGGAGGAATGTCTGTCCAGTAGGTGGCCCGTGTCCGTGGACGCGAATAGCCTGGGCTCCGTGACGGATATAGCTGAGGAACACGCCGATAGGGCACGCCCGGGGGTGGGGCCCCCGGGAACTCCCGGCGATAGCCGGCCCGGGGGCCCCACCCCCGGGCGTGCCCTCCGACTGCTTCAAGAGCTCGGTTACTCGGAGTGGAGACTGGGGCAGCGCGAGGCCGTGGAAGCTGCTCTGGAAGGGCGCGATTCGCTGGTGGTGATGCCAACCGGGGGCGGGAAGAGCCTCTGCTACCAGTTGCCGGGCCTGGCTACGGAAGACCTGACGGTGGTCGTCAGCCCGCTGATCGCGCTGATGCGGGACCAGTGGACGCGGCTGACTCGGGCTGGGCGGCCGGTGGCGATGATCTCCTCGGGGATGAGCGCGGAGGGGGCCCGCGAGGCGCTCGCGCAGGTGCGCGACGGCTCGGCGCGGATCGTCTACTGCTCTCCCGAGCGCTTCGGCTCGACCGTGTTCCTCGAAGCGGTCGGGCGGCGGCGGGTCGACCTGATGGCGGTCGACGAGGCGCACTGCGTCTCGGAGTGGGGGCACGACTTCCGGCCCGACTACCTACGCTTGCCCGAGGTCGCGGCACGCCTCGGCCGGCCGACGATCATGGCCTGCACGGCGACGGCGACCGAGGCGGTGGCAGCCGAGATCGTCTCCCGCTTCGGGCTGCGCGACCCGCTCCGCATCCGCTCCGGCTTCGACCGCCCCAACATCTCCTTCGACGTCGTGCCGCTCGAGGGCAAGGGCTCGGTGGCGCGGCGCCTCGCCCTGCTCGGGGCGGGCCTCTCCGACCCGGCCAACCGACCGGCGATCGTCTACTGTGGCACCCGTCGCGACACCGACGAGCTCGCCGCTCATCTGCGAGAGCGGGGGCTCAGCGCCCTCGCCTACCACGCGGGGATGGAGGCGGCCGAGCGCGAGGCGGCCCAGGAGCGCTTCATGCGCGGCGAGGCCGAGGTCGTCGTCGCCACCAACGCCTTCGGCATGGGGGTCGACAAGGCCGACGTGCGCTCGGTCTGGCACATGACGATCCCGACCAGCCTCGAGGCCTACTACCAGGAGGCGGGCCGGGCCGGGCGCGACGGGCTGCCGGCCCGGGCCGCGCTGCTGGCGATGAAGACCGACCTCGGGCGCCTCGTCCGCTTCAACGAACAGCGCCATGGCGACCCGGAGCTGGCGATCGCCCGCGAGCGCGGCTGGCGCGACTACCGCACGATCAAGGAGTTCGTCTACGGCGAGAGCTGCCGGCGCCGCGGCGTCCTCGACCACTTCGGCGACCGGGCCGCGGGCGCCCCGCTGGGCCGCTGCTGCGACGTCTGCGACCCGGTCGAGTGGCTGCCCGATCCGGCGACGATCGCGCGGACGGCCGGGGCCGCGACGCCGCCGCCCGAGCTGGCAGCCGCCGACGCCCCGCTCTTCGAGCGCCTGAAAGCGTGGCGGCTGGGGGCCGCCCAGGGCAAGCCCGCCTTCACCGTCGCCCACAACTCGACCCTGACCGCGATCGCCACCGCCCGTCCCACCGACGAACGCTCCCTGGCCGCGATCCGCGGCGTCGGCCCCAGCTTCATCGCCAAGCACGGCGACGAGGTCCTGGCAATCGTCAGGGACGGCGGCGAATCGCCAGGCCGGTGACGATCTCGCGCACGACGCGATCGGCGGCGAGCGCGGTGACGTCGGCCGAGCCGACCGCGGTGGGGATCACCTCGACCAGCTCGGCCCCGACCAGGTCGAGGCGGGCGGCGAGCTCGCGGCAGGCCCAGAGCAGGTCGGCGGTCGACATGCCGCCCGGCTCCGGCGTGCCCGTGCCGGGCGCGTAGGCGGGGTCGAGGACGTCGACGTCGACCGAGAGGTAGGCCGGCCCCTCCCCCACGGCGGCAAGCGCCTCCTCCACGGCGCGCTCGATCCCGAGCCGGCGCAGGTCGTGCATGAAGAGGCTCTTGATGCCGCGCTCGGCCTGCCAGGCGAACTCGGCCTCTCCCGGCCAGTAGCCGCGCAGCCCGAGCTGGACGTAGCGGCTGGGGTCGACGTGGCCGTCCTCGACCAGGCGCCGCATCGGGGTCCCGTGCGAGCGCTCGACCCCGAAGACCTCGGTGCCGGTGTCGGTGTGGGCGTCGAAGTGGACGAGGCCGAGCGGGCCGTGACGGGCGGCGCATGCCCGGACGTCGGGCTCGGCGATGCCGTGGTCGCCGCCGAGGACGATCGGCACCGCCCCCGCGTCGAGCACCTCGCCGACCGTGCGCTCGATCGCCGCGTGGGTGGCGACCGGGTCGGCCGGCAGCACCGGGGCGTCGCCGTAGTCGAGAACGCGCAGGGCGGCGAAGCCGTCGACGCCGGCCTCGAGGTGCGGGCCGGGCGGGCAGCTGGCGGCGCGGATCGCGCGCGGGCCGAAGCGGGCGCCGGGGCGGTCGGAGACGAGGTCGTCGGTCGGGGCGCCGACGATCGCCACGTCCACTCCCGCGAGGTCGCCGACGTCCTCCCCGTACGGCATCCCGGCGAAGCTCGGCAGCCCGGCGAAGTCGGGCTTCTCGCCGTGCTCGCGCCAGCGCTCGAGCGGATCGATCACCGTCGTCAAGTGTTACAGGACCCGAGTAGCTCACTCCTCCGCCGGCGGCCCAGGCTCAGCTATGCCTCCGATGCCCGGACCGCCGGCGGGCAGGGACGGGGCGCCCATCGGTCGAATCAAGCTCGAACCCATGTCGCTCAGGGGAAGGACAGTCGCGCTGATCGCGCTCGCCGCGCTCGCGCTCGGCCTCGCCGGGGCGCCGAGCGCCGGTGCCGGCGCGCTGGCGCCGCGCGGCAAGAAGATCTTCTTCGGGGTCAGCGACACCGGCAACCCGGCCGACTTCGGGCAGTTCAGCGCGGCGTTGCACAAGCATCCGGCTCTGATCGAGTCCTTCCGCTCTTGGGGGGCGGACTTCCAGGAGTCGATCGAACGCTGGCAGACGGCGCAGGCGCGGCCGGTCCTCCACATCACCACGGCCGACTCCGACGACGGGCATGAGCTGATCGACCCGCGGGAGATCGCGCAGGGCTATGGCGACGACTACCTGGTCCGCCTCAACAAGCTCTTCTGGGCTAAGCGCATGCCCGCCTACCTGCGGCCGCTGGGCGAGCCCAACCGCTGCATCAACCCCTACGCCGCATACGACTGCGCCGGCGCTCCCCGCGACGCCGCTCACCGGCCGCGCTGGTACCGGCTCGCCTTCCGGCGCATGTACGTGATCCTGCACGGCGGCGGCAAGCGGGCGGAGATCGACCGGCGCCTGGCGGCGGCGGGCGTGCCGCCGCTGCGCGGCGACGTCGCCGGCCTGCCGCGCGCCCCGATCGCGGTGATCTGGGGCACCCTGCCGGCCGGCTCGCCGACGATCCCGGGCAACCGCCCGCGGCACTTCTACCCGGGCTCCGACTACGTCGACTGGGTCGGCACCGACTTCTACTCCGACAATCAGGATTGGAAGGCGCTCACCGGCCTCTACAACCGCTTCCCCGACAAGCCCTTCGCGCTGCCCGAGTGGGGCGTCTCCAGCGGCGACGACCCGGCCTACGTGCGCAAGCTGATGGCCTGGGTCCGCCATCACACCCGCTGCAAGCTGCTCGTCTACTACCAGGACTTCGGCTCGACCAGCTCCTACCGGCTGCAGAACTACCCCGCGAGCCTCGCCGAACTGAGCCGGGCAATCCACCACCCGGTCTTCCCCTCCTACGCGCCGAATCCGCCGCAGGCACCTCCCCCGCCCGAAGGCGGGATCGGCGCCAAGCCCTAGCGCGCGACGCGGGCGCGGGCGACCGCGCGCCGGTACTTGTAGGGCACGAGCGCGGTGATGCTCGAGTAGCCGGTCAGATAGATGCGGCGGCCGTCGGAGATCACCGGCGAGTAGGTGCCGCGGCGGTAACGGAAGACGCGGCGGCCACTGTGCATCATGAAGCCGACGGTCGAGTTGTGCGTGAACTCGGCGGCGTAGACGACTTCGCCGACGGCCGAGAGCGAGCCGACGACCTGGCCGCCGGCCGAGCGGCTCCAGCGCACGTGGCCGTCCTTGGCGTCGAGCGCGTAGACGTTGCCGTCGAAGGAGCCGATGTAGACGGTCGGGGGGCTGTGCCTGGTGTTGGCGACGGTCGGGCCGGAGTAGGCGTAGCCGCCGGTCGAGTAGCTCCAGGCGAGGGTGCCGTCGTGGCGGTCGAAGCTGTAGACGCGGTCGTCGTTGTTGCCGGCGTAGACGCGACCGAAGGCGACGGCCGGGGTCGAGTAGAACTGGCCCGAGGTGCCGAACCCCTGGCCCAGCGAAGAGCTCTGCCACCTCAGCTTGCCGGTCTTGGCGTCGACCGCGTTCATGTAGCCGCCGTAGTCGCCGACGTAGAGGGTGCCGCGGTAGTAGGCCGGCGCCGACTTGACCGGGCCACCGAGGGCGGTCGCCCAGCGCACGTTGCCGCTGATCGTGCTCAGCGCGTAGAGGTTGCCGTCTTCGCAGCCGAAGTAAACGGTGCGGTCGACGACGACCGGCGAGGACTCGGCCCGGCCGGGCAGCGAGTGCTTCCAGATCGTCTTGCCGGTCTTCGCGTCGAGCTTGACGATGTGGCCGGGGACGAGGTTGACGATGTAGAGGCGGTGCTTGTAGTAGGCCGGCGAGGAGGCGTTGAGGCGACCGACGCTGCGTTCCCAGAGCACCTTGCCGGTGTCGGCGTCGAGCGCGTAGGCGGTGCCGTTGTTGTTGACGAAGTAGAGCCGGCCGCCGACGTAGATCGGCGGGAACTCGAGCAGCGGCCGCTGCTTGAAGCGCCAGAGCTTGCGGAAGGGCGGCTTGATCCCCTTCGCAGGGAGGTAGCGGGTGCGGGCCGGGTTGAGCCCGAACATCGGCCAGTTGACGGTCTTCGCCTCTAGCTTGGGCGGCTTCTGGGGCTTGAAGGCGACGCCTTCGTTGTGCACGTCGGCGGGACGCTTCAGCACCTGGTAACCGAGGAAGGCGGCGCCCGCCAGGGCGAGGCCGCCGGCGACGACGAGGCCGATCGCGATCCCGCGCCGGGTGTGCCAGAAGTGGCTGACCGCGCCCCAGGCGCCGACCAGAGCCGTTTTCCAGAAGCCGTTCAGCGGCGCCACTCCCACATCTCGAGGAAGCCGAGGTCGCGGAAGCCGAGCCGTTCGTAGATCGGGGCGCCGGCGCGGGACGCCTGCAGCGAGGCCGACGCCACCCCCGCCGCGCGCGCCTCAGCGAGGGCGCGACACATCAACCAGGTCGCGATCCCGCGGCCGCGGTGCTCGGGCGACGTCGCGACCCCGGTGACGCAGCAGTCCTCGCCGACGGTAAGAGCGCCGACGCAGCCGACCGGCTCATCGCTGGCGAAGGCGCCGTGCCAGCGGATCGCGGTTTCGCCGGCGAGCCCGGCGCGGAAGCCGTCGGCGGCGTAGCCGTAGGCGCGGTCGTTGAGCTCGGCGCAGGCCGCGGCGGAGATCGGCCCTGGATCGATCCCGGCGGGGGCCGGCGGCGCGGAGCCGAGCTCTGCGAGCTCCATCGCCATCGCCCGCGGGCCGGCGTCGAGCGAGTGGCCGCGAGCGTCGAGCAGGCGGGCCGTCTCGCGATCGTCGTCGGGCACCCAGACCGTCCAGGCGCGCACGCCGTGCGACTCGTAGAGCGCTTCCAGCGCGTCGAGCTCGGCGGCCAACGCCGCCCCGTCCTCGTAGTAGACCGAGTTGAAGAGCGAGCGCCGGGGAGAGGCGGGGACGATCGCGGCCAGCAGGCCCTCGCGGCGGACGACGAGCGAGTCCGGGGCGGCGCTGCCGAAGGCCTCGACCTCCGCGCCCACGCCGGCGATCGCCCGCCGCCGCAGCTCGCGTTGGTCGAGGGGGCGGCCCATCCGGGGCCGTCAGCCTCCGGAGGCAGAGCGGCGCTCGGACTCCTTGACGATCCCGTCGACGAGCTGCTTGACGGCCTGCTTGGTGACGGCGACGACGACCGGGCCGATCAGGGGAACGGTGGGCTGGGTGCGGACCGCGTAGACCATCCTCGTGCGACCGTTCTCGGACGTCAGCTCGACCGTGCCGACGTGGTCGCGGACCGGGACCCCGGAGAGGAGCGTGTATGAGAAACGGCTCGGTGCCTCGTAGGCGATCACTTCCTCGCGCAGGGGGGGACCGACCGCGGTCAGCTTGCGGATCGCGCCAACCCCGTTCGGGGCCGGATCGCCCTCCCGCTCCAGCTCCGAGCGTCGCAATGGCGTGATCTCCGAGTAGCGGGCGTGGTCGGTAAGCACGCCGAACACGGTCTCGGCCGGCGCCGCGATCTCACGCGTGAAGGTGAAGCTGGCCATCGCTGCGCAGCCTACCGACGCCCCGGGTCGGACGTGCCGTCTTTTAGCTGCCGCATATGGTGGTTAATCGACGGCACGTCGCCAGCGGCGGGGGTCGGTGTCGGCAACCGGCTCGACCTCGCCGAGGATCGTCAGGTGGTCGAGGCAGGAGAGGACGATCTGCAGGACCCAGGCGCTGACCGGCGTGTTGACGTTGTCGGCGCCGACGATCTCGGCGACGATCTCGAACGCGGTCCGCTCGCCCTCGGCGAGGGCGTCGCGCGTCTTGTCGAGCAGCTCGGCGACCTGGCGGCGGGCCTCGGCGATCTTCGCCTGCGGGTCGCGGAAGGGCCGGCCATGGCCGGGCAGGACGAGGTCCACGTCGAGCGGCTCGACCTCGTCGAGGCCGCGCAGGAACTCGCCGACCGGGTCGGGGCTGTGGCCGTGGTCGAAGAAGAGGACGGTGCGGCCGAGCAGGTGGTCACCGGAGATCATCAGCTTGCGCTTGGGCTGGTGCAGGACGACGTGCGAGGGAGCGTGGCCGGGCGTCTCGTGCACCTCCCACGTGCCGAGGTCGGTCTCGACCTCGACTCCCGGCAGCAGGTCGCGGTCGGGCTCGACGATCGCGTCGATCCCGTTGTCGTCGTCGTCCTTGCGGGACTCGCGGTAGCGTTCGAGCCCGGCCATCGGCACGCCGCTCTGGCGGGCGACCTCGAGCCGCTGCTCGAGGGCCGCGGCGGGGTCGTCGGCGAGCAGGCGGACATGCTCCCAGGCCGGGTGCATCCAGAGCTCGCAGCCGGCGCCCTCGACTATGGGGGCGGCGAGGCCGTAGTGGTCGGTGTGCGAGTGGGTACAGACGAGCAGCTTCACGTCCTCGAGGCCGAAGCCGGCCTGCGCCAGCGCCAGGTCGAACTGGCGCATGCGGCCCTTGCCGCCGATGCCGGTGTCGAAGAGGACGATGCCGCCGTCGGCGGCCACCGCCCAGACGTTTCCGTGCGGCACCCCCGGCCAGGGCAGCGGCAGTCGCAGGCGCCAGACGCCCGGCAGGACCCGCTCGGTGCGCGGCGCCTCCGGGCGCTTGCGGTCTTCGGCCACGTCGCAATCCTTTCAGGGTCGGTTCCTCAAAAGCTTTAGAACCTCGGCGGCGTTTCGCAGTCCGGGTCTTTGCGTGCGTGGACCTCCGGGGGTCCCTCCCCAGGAACTCCCGCGAAGCGGCCTGGGGAGGGACTCCCGGAGGCCCGCTCTCACGGAGTCCTCTAAACCCCGCCAGCCGGACGACGGTGATCGGCGTCGGCTTCGGCTCGCTTTGGGATTAGCTTGGCCGCCAGCACGAAGCCGAGACCGCAGAACGCGGCGGCGGCGGCCACTGCCCAGTGCATGCCGTTGACGAAGCCGGTCGAGGCGACTTCGATCAGCTCCTGGCCGGCCGAGCCGCCGGCCTTTTCGCCGACCGCGATCGCGCCGCTGATGCTCGATTCGGCGGTCGACTGAGCCGACGGCGGGATCTGTTCGAAGATCTTGGAGCCGGTCAGGTAGCTGGCGAAGACGGACTCGCCGATGCCGCCCATCATCGCGATCCCGAAGGAGGCGCCGATCTGGCGGATCGCGGCGTTGGTCCCCGAGGCCATGCCGGCCTTCGCCGCCGAGACCGAGCTCATCATCGCCGCCGAGGCGGGCGGCTGGACCAGCGAGACGCCGGCGCCCGAGAGGACCAGGCTGACGAGGACGACCCAGTAGGAGGAGTCCGTGGTGGCGGCGAGCAGGACGAGCATGCCGGCGCCGAGGGCGACCATCCCGGCCATCACCGTGAGCCGGTCCCCCCTGCGCTCGGCGATTTTCGGCGCCAGCGGCGCGACGATCATCAGCGCGACCGCGAACGGGACCAGCGAGACGCCCGCCTTGAGCGGCGAGAAGTCGCGTACGGTCTGCAGGTAGAGGGTGAGCTCGTAGACCAGGCCCATGAGGGCGAGGAAGGCAATGGTGATCGCCACCATCCCCGAGGTGAACGGCGCCGACTTGAACAGCCGCGGGTCGAGCTGGGGGAACTTCTGGCGCAGCTCGAAGACGACAAAGTAGGCGAGCAGGGCAACCGCCAGCACGAAGGAGACGAGGACCGGCGCCGACCCCCAACCACGCTCGGGCCCTTCGATCAGGCCGAAGAAGAGGGCAAAGAGGCCGGCCAGCGAGAGCAGTGCGCCGACCGTGTCGATCGGCGGCGCCTCCGGGTCGCGGGACTCCGCGACGTTGCGGCGGATCAGCACCTGGCCGATGATCACGATCGGCACGTTGATGTAGAAGATCCAGCCCCAGGCCGAGGTCGAGTTGAGGATCAGGCCGCCGAGGATCGGGCCGGCGGCGAGGCCGATCGCCGACATCCCGGCCCAGAGGCCGATCGCCCGCGCCCGCTCCGCTTCGTCGGTGAACTCGGAGCGGATCAGCGAGAGGGTCGAA
Source organism: Solirubrobacterales bacterium (assembly GCA_036379955.1). Taxonomy (GTDB): domain Bacteria; phylum Actinomycetota; class Thermoleophilia; order Solirubrobacterales; family 70-9; genus VRUE01. Next base: position 38,416 of record DASVFR010000056.1, on the reverse strand, counting down.
GGCGGGATCGCGCCGGCGCCGAGGCCCTGGATCGCGCGGGCGAAGATCAGGAAGGAGGCGCTGTCGAGGGCGTCGGAGAGACCCGACATCGCCGAGCCGACGATGAAGACGGCCATGCCGATCTGCAGGACGCGCTTGCGGCCGAACTTGTCGCCCAGCGAAGCCGAGAGCAGGATCGTGCTGCCGAAGGCGATGATGTAGGCGGAGTTGATCCAGACCAGCTCCGAGGAGTTGGTGTCGAGATCGCGGGCGATCGTCGGCAGGGCGACGTTGAGGATCGTGCCGTCGATCCCGACCATGATCAGTGGCACGACGATCGCGATCAGCACCCGGCGCTTGGCCTTGTCCATGCCGCGATCCTATGCCCCACTCCGGCGCTCCGGTGCGCCTTATACCCGCTATAGGGGTATAAGGCAAGGCGCACCGGAGCGGACCGGGGCTGGGTTGCGATGATGCTGCGATGGCCGCCGGAGAGGAGACCCACACGTCGCGCCTCGGCGCGACGCTGCGCGAAGGCGAGCGGGTGACGCCGCTGGAGCTCTTCTTCGACCTCGTCTTCGTGCTGGCGATCACCCAGTGCACGGCGCTGATGGCGCACCATCCGACCTGGTCGGGCCTGACCCAGGGACTGCTCGTGCTCGGCATGCTGTGGTGGGCCTGGACCGGCTACTCGTGGCTGACGAGCGTGCTCGACCCCGAGGAGGGCGCCGTGCGGCTGGTGATGTTCGGGGCGATGGCGGCCCTGCTGCTGGTCTCGATCTGCGTGCCCGAAGCGTTCGGCAGCCTCGCCCTCGCCTTCGCCCTGATCTACGGCGTCGTCCGCGTCGCCCACATCGGCCTCTTCATGCTCGCCAGCCCCGAGGACGACGGCCTGCGCCACTCGGTGCTCGGGCTTGCGGTGAGCACCGCCGTCGCGGTCTCCCTGCTCGCCGCCGCCTCGCTCTTCGACGGCCTCGCCCAGGGTGCGCTCTGGGCGCTCGCCCTCTTTCTCGACATGGCCGGCCCTTATTTCTTCGGCTCCGAGGGCTGGAAGTTGGTGCCGGGCCACTTCGCCGAGCGTCACGGCCTGATCGTCATCATCGCCCTCGGCGAGTCGATCGTCGCGATCGGGATCGGCGCCGAGCACACGCTCGACCTCGGGATCGCCGCCGCCGCCGTGCTGGGGGTGGCCCTGACCGCGGCGATGTGGTGGATCTACTTCGACGTCGTCGCGATCGTCTCGGCGCAACGCTTGATCGACGCCGACGTGGGTCGCGTGCAGAACGAGATGGCGCGCGACTCCTACTCCTACCTGCACCTGCTGATGGTGGCCGGCATCGTCCTCACCGCCCTCGGCCTGAAAACGACGATCGGTCACTTCGGCGGTCACCTCCACGCGGTGCCCGCCTTCGCCCTGCTCGGCGGGGTCGCCGCCTACCTGCTCGGCCACGTCGCCTTCCGCTACCGCCACGTCCACACGATCAACCGCCAGCGCCTGCTGCTTGCGATCGTCCTGCTGATCCTCATCCCGGTCGCGACCGAGGTCCCGGCCCTGCTCGCGCTCGCCGTCGCCAACGCCCTGCTCTGGGCGATGATCGCCTACGAGACGCGCAGCTACGGCGAGGGGCGACGGCAGGTGCGGCGGCCTCAGGCCGCGGAGGGCTGATCGCGGCGGCGGCGCGGGCCGAGCGGATGCTCGAACTCCTGCAGCAGGCCGGCGACCGCGAAGCAGAGGGCGCCGGTCAACGTGCCCCAGTTGGCGACGCCGGTCGAGAGCAGGTCGCCGGTCGAGGGGCGGACGAAGGCGGCGACGGCGGAGACCATGAAGAGGACCGAGCCGGCCTGGTTGATGGCGACGATCCACCAGCCGAGGTCGCGCCGGCGCCAGATCCGCCAGAAGTCGCCGCTGATGGCGGCCATCGCCAGGTGCCCGGAGATCAGGAAGAGGGCACAGCCGATCATGTCCGGTGACCAGACGAGCCGGTCCTCGGCGGCGGGGCCGAGCCCTGCGATGAACGAGTCGACCAGATTGATGGCGAAGACGAGCGTGCCGACGAAGAGGGCGGCGGCGCTCAGCCAGGAGAGGCGACCCGGTTCACGCCCCCACCAGCGCCAGCGGGCGTCGGCGGGCAGCGCCCCGAGCTCGCCATCGGGCTCGTTCGCCACCTGCAGGACCGAGGTGTAGCCGCCGGTGCTGAAGAAGACCCCGCCGACGAGGTAGATCGTCGCGCAGGTCGTGAAGTCGACCCCGGACTGAGCGAGGGCGGCGCCGAGCGCGAACAGGGAGCCGCCGACGAGGAAGGCCGTGGCAGCGATGTAGTTGGCGCACTGGAGGCGGCGGGCCAGGTCGACGGGTCTGCGTGCGCCGCCGCCGCGCACGGCGGCTAGCTGGTCGCGAGGCCGATCGCGAGCAGTGGGAAGGCAAGCATGATGCCCATGTAGGCGCCCATCGCGGCGCCGGCGCGCAGGCTCGTCGTGCGCGAGCGCATGCCGCCGATCACTCCGATCAGGAAGATCGCGACGGCGATGACCACGCCTATCCAGAAGACATCGGGCATGAGCGAGCGCGAGCTTACCCGAACCGCGGGCCGACGGGCCGCAAACGTGTCGATATGTCACGTCTGCGGCCCGTCGGCCCCTCGAACCGTTAGGTTGGCCGCGTGAAAATCCTTGCCTTCAGCGACCTGCACCGCAACCTGAAGCGCGGCGCGGCGCTAGTGAAGATGTCGCGGGAAGCCGATGTCGTGATCGGCGCCGGCGATTTCGCCTCCATGCACGAGGGGCTGGAGGAAACGATCGACGTCCTCGCCGAGATCGCGACCCCGACCGTGCTGGTCCCCGGCAACAACGAGACCGACGAGGCATTGCGCGAGGCCTGCGCGGGGTGGAGCGCGGCCACCATCCTGCACGGCGGCGGCGCGAGCATCGGCGGCGTCGAGTTCTTCGGCCTCGGAGCCGGCGTGCCGAGGACGCCGTGGGAGTGGAGCTTCGACCTCGACGAGGAGACGGCGACCGTGATGCTCACCCATTGCCCGAAGAACGCCGTCCTCGTCGTCCACTCCCCTCCCTACGGGCACTGCGACGCCAACGGCTCCGGTGACCACTTCGGCAGCCGCGCGATCCTGCGCACGATCGAGGAAAAGGCGCCGCGGCTGGTCGTCTGCGGCCACATCCACGAGTCGTGGGGCGCGACGAGCAAGGTCGAGCGCACTCCAGTCCACAACCTGGGCCCGAAGGGGACGTGGCTCGAGGTGAAGGCGTAGGCCGAAGACGCGATCAGGCGGAAGCGTCGGCGCCGGGCGCTTCGAACAGCTTGCCGGCGCGGATCGTCGCCGCCATGTCCTTCGATTCCTCGCGGTAGACGCGGCCGTCCTCGAACTCGATCGTCGGGTACTTGCGCTGGCCCGAGAGCCGCTCGAGGTCGTCGCGCTTGCCGGGGCGCAGCGGGCCCTTGACGACCTCGTACTCGACTCCTTGCTCGTCGAGCGCCTTCTGCACTTTCCAGCACGGGTGAGCGTCGATCTTGGCCCACATGGCCGAACAGCGATGGAGCTTTACCGCCATTTGGCCAAGGCTACCGAAACTTTAGGTCGCGGCAAGGTCTACTAGTTATCATGACAACAAGTGGGGGTAGTAGGGGGACCGCAGAACCGCGAGGAGGGAGCTATGGAGCAGATGACAACACCGACTGTCCGCTTGAGCAACGGTATCGAAGTACCCCAGCTGGGCTTCGGCGTTTCTTACGTCCTGCCCGAGGAAACCCAGGAGCTGGTCGAGGTCGCGCTCGCGGCGGGCCACAGGCACATTGATCTCACCGCATCCTTCGACAACGAGGCGGCGGTCGGCGCGGCTCTGGCGAACGCCTGGCTGCCGCGCGAGGAGTACTTCGTCACGGTGCGGCTCTGCGACACGGAGCTCGACCGCGACTCGACCCTGGCGGCCTTCGAGGCAAGCCTCGAGCGGCTTGGCCTCGACCACATCGACCTTTACATGCTCGACCGCTCGACCCTGACCGACGGCCGCCTCTTCGACGCCTGGCGAGCTTTTGGCGAGATCCTGCGCGAGGAGGCGGCGCGCGCGATTGGCGTCTCGAACTTCCGCATCGAGGACCTGGTCCTGCTGGAAGCCGAGACGACCACCCGGCCGGTCGTCAACCAGGTCGAGCTTCACCCATGGCATCAACAGGGCGAGCTGCGGGCCTGGCACGCCGCGCACGGGATCCTGACCACGGCCTGGAGCCCACTCGCCCAAGGCGCCGTGCTCGATGAGCCGGCGATCGTGGAGATCGCGAACGCCCACGGCAAGACGCCCGCCCAGACGGTCCTGCGCTGGCACGCTCAGCTGGGCAACGCGGCGATCCCGCGCGGAGTGGCGCCAGAGCAGATTCGCGAGCACATCGACTCCTTCGGCTTTGAGCTCTCCGAGGAGGAGATGGCGACGATAGGCAACCTCGACCGCGGCACGGAGATCGGCTTCCGGCCGGCCGGGCTCGCCTCCTAGCAGCGCCCGCACAGACCCAGCCATACCGGTTGGGTACCCATATAGTGAACGGTTGGCACGGGCCGCTCTGGGCGGCTACTCTTCGCCTATTGACTTAAGAGTTTTTGAGCAGTCGTGACCGAGCTGGCGCAGAACCTGATCGACGCGCTAGCGCTGGGCAGCCTCTACGCGCTGATCGCGCTCGGCGTGACCCTGGTCTACTCGGTGATGGACATGATGAACTTCGCCCACGGCGAGTTCATCATGCTCTCGGCCTACGCGCTCTACGTCCTGGCCGGGGCGCCCTTTGGGATCGCCCTGGGCGGGGCGCTGATCACCGGGGTCCTGATCGCGCTCGCGGCCGAGCTCGTCGCCTTCCGGCCGGTGCGCAAGGCCGACATGTCGGCGCAGCTCGTCACCTCGCTGGCGGTAGCGACGATCCTGCAGAACGCGGTGATGGCCGCGGTCGACGCGCGGCCGAAATCGGTCGCGACACCGACCTTCGTCAGCGAAACGACGACGGTCGGCTCGCTCTCGGTGCCCAACCTCGAGTTCGTCACCCTGGGGCTGACGGCCTTCGTGCTCGTCGGCCTCGGCTGGCTTCTCTACCGCACGAGGGCTGGGCTGGCGATGCGGGCCGCCGCCGAGAACTTCGACATGGCACGGCTGCTCGGCGTCCGCGCCGACCGCGTGATCGCCCTCTCCTTCGCCATCAGCGGCGCGCTGGCCGCGATCGTCGGCGTGCTGATCGTGATGCAGACCGGTCAGGTCTCGCCGACGATGGGCTTGACCCCGGTCCTCGTCGGCTTCGTCGCGGTGACGATCGGCGGCTTCGGCAGGATGCTCGGCGCGGTGATCGGCGGGCTCTTCCTCGGCGCCGCCTCCTCCCTGCTCGGCGCCTACCTGCCGGCCGACCTGCTGCCCTTCCGCGACGCGATCGTGTTCAGCCTGCCGGTCGCGATCCTGATCTTCAAGCCGCGGGGCCTGCTCGGCGCGGCAACCGGGGAGGCGAGAGTGTGAGCGCCGTGCGCCTGCGCTCGCGGCCCTCGCTCGCCGTCTCGGTGCTGGCGCCGCTCGTCCTGATCGCGCTGACGGTCTCGGTGGGCGCCAGCGGCACTCCGTCCCTGCGCGGCACGGTGACGACGATCCTCTGCGAGATGATCATCGTCCTCGGCCTACAGGTCTTCATCGGCAACAGCGGGGTCTACTCGTTCGGACAGCTGGGCTTCGCCAGCGCCGGCGCCTACGCCGCGGCGCTGCTCACCCTGCCGGCCGCCTTCGTGGCGCTGCAGACGCCAGGGCTCCCCAACTGGATCGCCGACGCCCAGCTCGGGACGGTGGGTTCGACCGCGGTCGTCGCCGTGGCCTGCGGCGCCCTCGCGGCGGTCGTCGGCCTGCCGCTGATGCGGACGTCGACCCTGGCGATCCCGATCTCGACCTTCGCCTTCCTCGTCGTCTCCTACAACGTGATCGCCAACTGGGACCGGGTGACCGGCGGCAGCGGCGGCTTGGTCAGCATCCCGCGAACGACGGGCGTCGTCTCCGCCGGACTCTGGGCCGCGGCGGCGGTAGCGGTGGCCCTCGCCTACAAATGGTCGACGCGCGGATACCGGCTGCAGGCGACGCGCGAGGACGAGATCGCGGCCCGCTCGCTCGGGATCGGCGTCACCGGCGAGCGCCTGGTCGCCTTCGCGCTGAGCGGGATGCTGTGCGGGGTCGGCGGCGCGCTCGCCGTGCACCAGTCGGGCGTGCTGGCGCCGACCACCTTCTACTTCGTCGCCTCGGTGACGACTCTGACGATGATGGTGGCCGGCGGCGCCCGCAGCGTCTTCGGAGCGGTGCTGGGAACGATCGCGGTGGCGAGCGTCAACGAAGTGCTGCGGGGAGTGGAAGGCGGAGGCCAGATCCTCGGCCTCGTCTCGATCGGCGACACGCCCGGCCTGGCGGCGATCGGCGTCGGGCTGATCCTGCTGGCGACGATGATCGCGCTGCCCAACGGGCTTACCGGTGGCCGCGAGGCGGGGGAGCTGCCTTGGCTCGGGCGGCTGCTCGGCCGCCGTCGGACCGCGGATCGCGCCGTTCCGCGAGTTGACCCCCCTATAGGGGGTGAAAAGGAGGGAGCGGTGGAGCGGGCGCCGGCGGGAGAAGCGGATGCCCTGCACGCCACAGGGGTGGCGGTCGCCTTCGGCGGCCTGCGCGTGTTGCGCGGGGTCGACCTGACGCTGCGGCCCGGCGAGGCGCTGGGCTTGATCGGTCCGAACGGCGCTGGCAAGACGACGCTCGTCAACGTCCTCAGCGGCTTCCTCCGGCCCGATGCGGGCGCCGTCGAGCTGGACGGCGTCGACGTCAGCGGCCGCTCGCCGTCACGGCTGGCGCGGGCCGGCCTCAGCCGCACCTTCCAGGGCGCTCTCCCCTTCCCGCAGCTGAGCTGCCTGGAGAGCGTCGCGGTCGGCGCGATGGGCGTCGGAGTCCGGCGGGCGCGGGCAGTCGCGATCGCCGTCGACGTGCTCGACCGCCTCGGCCTGAGCGAGCGAGCCTCTCACCCGGCGGGCTCGCTGCCGCCGGCCGAACAAAGGCTGCTCGGCGTCGCCCGCGCCCTCGCCACCCGGCCGCGTTACCTGCTGCTGGACGAGCCGGCCGCCGGCCTGACCGAGACGGAGGGCGAGGAGCTGGTCGCGATCCTGCGCGGCGTGCTCGACGGCTTCGGCTGCGGCATCCTCCTGATCGAGCACGAGATGAGCGTGGTGATGAGCCTCTGCCCGGGCATCCAGGTGCTCGACGATGGGGTAACGCTGCGGATCGGCGCTCCGGCCGAGATCCAGGCCGACCCGTCCGTGATCGAGGCCTACCTGGGGCGCTCTTACCTGGAGGCGACAAATGCTTGAGCTACGGGGCGCCAGGGTCGCCTACCGCGGGGTCGAGGTCGTGCACGGTGTCGATCTCAGGATCTCTCCGGGCGAGGTGGTCGGGATGGTCGGGCCGAACGGGGCCGGCAAGAGCTCCGTGCTGCGCGCGATCTGCGGCTTGCTGCGGCTCAGCGCCGGCGAGGTTCTGCTTGACGGCCGCAAGCTGAACGGGATGGCGCCGGAGCGGATCGCGAAGCTCGGCGTGGCGCTGGTGCCCGAGGGCAGGCAGGTCTTCAGGACGCTCACCGTCACCGAGAACCTGCGCCTCGGGGCCTGGGACGCCGAGGAGGGCGAGTCCGCGATCGAGCGGGCGCTGGAGCGCTTCCCGATCCTGCGCGAGCGGGCCGACGAGCACGCCGACCGGCTCTCCGGCGGCGAGCAGCAGCAGCTGGCGATCGCCCGGGCACTGCTCGGCCGACCGCGGCTGTTGATTCTCGACGAGCCTTCCCTGGGGCTGGCGCCGAAGACGATCGACGCGATCTATGAGCTGCTCGGGGAGCTACGGGAGGAAGGCACGACGATGCTGCTGGTCGAGCAGAACGCGGTGCGCACAATCGACTTCTGCGACCGCTGCCTGGTGCTGAGCAGCGGCGTCGTGCGCGCACGGGGCAAGCGGGAGGAGTTGCGCGGGGATTCGGGCCTGGTCCGCGCCTACCTGGGCGGACGGGCAGAGCTACAGACGAGCAACGGAGGAGTAGGACGATGAGCGGAGTGGAGACGAAAGAGGTTCCGAGCAATGGGGAGGTATCGCTGGCGATGCGGCGCTGCTGGCAGCCGGTGGCGCGGGTCCAGGACCTGGAACGGGGACCGCGGCGAGCGATGCTGCTGGGCGAGGCACTGGCCATCTTCCTGACCGAAAGCGGCGAGCCGGCCGTGGTCAGCGACCGCTGCGCGCATCGCGGCGCATCGCTGGCGCGGGGCAAGGTCATCGGGGACGGCATTCAGTGCCCTTACCACGGTTGGGAGTGGGACGGGGATGACGGTGCCTGCACCCGAATCCCGGCCTTGGCGGACCAGCGCCAGATCCCGCCCCGCGCCCGGATCCCGGCCTACCCCGCGCGGGAGCAATGGGGCCTGGTCTGGACGGTGCTGGAGGAGCCGCTGGGCGAGCCGCCCGAGGTGCCCTGGTTCGAGCCGGAGCGGTGGGAGACGGGACACGGCGAGCCATTCGAGCTGCCGGTGGGAGTCGGGGTGGCGGTCGAGAACTTCCGCGACGTCGCCCACTTCGCATTCGTGCATCAGGCGACGATGGGCGCCGTCGCGGAGGTGGTCGAGCCGCTCCCCGTACAACGCGATGGGATCGTGGTGACGATGCGACGCGAGCTGCGGATGGGACCTGAAGGCGACAGCTCCTGGGGCTCGATGCGCGAAGGCTTCACCTACGCGGTCGCGCCCAACCTGATCGCGATCCGGCTGTGGATGACGAAGGGCGAACGCTGCCTGCTTCACGCAGCGCGCGCGGCCAGCGCCACGGAGTCGGTCCACTACTGGCTTACCGGCGTGAGCGAGGACTTCGAGCCGACTCTCGAGGAAGTGATCGAGCTCGAGGAGCGCGTCTACGCCGAGGATCGCGCGGTGCTGGAGACGGTCGAGCCACCCGAGCTGCCACTCGACGCCGAGGCCGACGTCAGCACCCTCGCGGATCGCTTCACCCTTGCCTATCGGGCGGCGTTCTCGCGGTTCGTGCGCGAGGCCCTGGCTGGCCAGCCGGCTCAATCGAGATCGAAGGCGAGTTGAATGCTGTCGGCGCGATAGAGGAGGTGGGCGAACTCGATCGGCCGGTCGCGCCGCGAGCCGGCGGGACGGCCTAACTGGACGAGGCGGCCCAGAAACGTGGGGTCCCCGGCGCCGGCGCCGATCTGCGCGGCCTCCCACTCGGCCAGGAAGCTGTGCTCGACCGCGAGCTCGGTGCGGGTGAGCGTCATGTCCGCCGCGTCGAGGCGCGGCGCCTCACCACTGCCCTTCCGCGCCTCCGCCGCCACGAGCATCCACGGCACGAGGGCAAGCGAGGCATAGGAGTAGACCATGCAGGCGGCAGGCTCGCCGGCGTCGACCAGGGCAGTGACGTGGGCGACGCGGGTGCGCTGGTCGTCGATCTCGAGTGAGCGCGCGACAGCTGCGTCCGGTTTGGCTCGGCGGACGCTGAGCACGCTTACCCTGCGACCCCCGTCGGGGGCCATTAGGAGCTTGACCAATCCCACCGGCCGGACCTCGAGCCGGGGCGGAGCGACGAAAGCGCCCGACCCCCTGACCCGGAAGATCGCGCCGTCGCCCTCCAGCAGCTCGAGCGCCGGCCGGATCACCGCGCGCGAGACTTTGAACTCTTCCTCGATCTCCCGCTCGGAGGCGAAGCGGGCGCCCGGCTCCCAAGCGTCAGCCTCGAGCATCCGGTTCAGCTGCGCGGCAAGCTGAACGTAGAGCGGCACCTGGCTCGTACGGTCGAGCTGACGACTGCCGGCGAGGGAGACCTCGGACGACTGTCGGGGTCTACCCCGTGGCTGGCTGGGCTTGGACATTCACCGCCAAGGATACCTTTAGTACCCAGATTGACAGTGTGTGTCTCACTCAATTCCTATATTCGGGGATAAAGCTGGGCGTAATCTTTTCCAGCAGCCTTGGCTTGCGGTTGGCAAACACGTAGAACGACCAGGTGCCGCCCGGATGGTGGTCGTCTTCGGTGTATTTGACCTTGCCGATGACAGTGTTGTGCGGCTTGGCTTCGAGCGCGTCGGCGAGGACGTTGCCGTTGACACTGTGCGTTTCTCTGATCGCGTCGACGATCAGCTGGCCGCCGGTGTAGGCGGAGAGGATGGGGCTGGAGACGTCGGTGTCGTATCCGTTCTCTTTGAGCGCCTTGAAGACCTTCGCCGCCGCGGGGCTGGGTGGGTCGTAGGTGGAGCCGATGAGGCCGACGTAGATGTCTTTGGTGTTGGAAATCCCCTTCAACCAGTAGGTACCGTCGAAGGCTCCGGAAGCGACGATCGGCAGGTCGTTGCCGGAGTCGCGGATCTGCTTGACCGCGGCGGCCCCACCGGGCGGGTAGGAGCACATCATCACGATGTCGGCGTCCGACTTGTTCAGCTGGGCGACCTGGCTGGCGATCGACTGGTCTTCGTTCTTGAAGTCGACCGAGCCGGCGATGCTGCCACCCAACCGTTCCCATGCCTGCTGGAAGCCGTCGCACGCGGCCTTGCCGTAGATCGCCGAGGTGTCGCGGAAGAGATAGGGCCGTTCGAAGCCGCGCCTCTTGACGAAGGTGGCGTCGGCGCTAGCCTCGCTGAGCAGGTTCGGATAAGGATCGAACGAGAGGCGGCCGGTGGTGGGCGGGCCGAACCCCGGCTCGGGTACTGCGACGGTGAAGTTGAGCATGTCGTTTTCTTCGGCCACGGGAGCGGCGGCGGCCGCGGTCAGCGCCTCGCCGCTGAGCACCAGCACGTCGGCGCCTTCTTCGATCACTTCCTGGGCGGCAATCGGAGCGCGCTGCGGGTCGGAGCGGTCGTCGACTTCGATCACCTTCAGCTTGCTGCCGTCGATGCCACCTTCGGCGTTGACTTCGTCGACCAGCTGCTTGACCGCCGAGATGCTGCTGTCGTAGGGGGCGAGATAGCCGCTCTTCGCGATCGCCGCGCCGAGCACGATCGTCTTCGGCAGGCCGCCCGAGGCGGCCGAGTCTTCGCTCGAGTCGCCGCAGCCGGCGAGCAGCCCGGCCACGAGCACGAAGAGGAGCAACGGCGGTACCAGCTTGGAGAGAGCGAATTTCATCGGCGCGGCGTCGGGCTGTCAGAAGCCGACCCGAACAGGCCGACTTAAGACGATCTTTCTTGACCAAGATACAGATAGGTACCGAGATCGTTATCAAGCATTGCCCAAATGGCCAACCGCTAGGGCTGCAGGCGCCGATGCGCCCAGTGGCCGTCCGTCTTCGTGTACAAGAGGCGGCGGTGAAGGCGGTCGGGGCTGCCGTGCCAGAACTCGATCAGGTCGGGGTCGAGCCGGTAGCCGCCCCAATCTTCGGGTCGCCTCAGGGGCTCGTCGCCGCGCGTCAGCCCGTCGGCTTCCCGTCGCAGGCGCTCCGGATCGTCCAACTCCTCGCCCTGGTGGGAAGCAACGGTTGTCGCCTGTCCCGAGAGCGGGCGGTCGGCGAACAATCCGTCGGACTCGGTCGCGCTCATCCGCTCGACCGGGCCCTCGATGACGACCTGCTGCAGCGTCTCTCGCCAGTAGAGCGTTCCTGCCGCTCGCGGATTCTCCGCAAGATCCCGTCCCTTGCGACTCTTGGAGCTGAAGGCAAAGACGATCGCCGGCCGCACCTGCTTGAGCAGGACAATCCGGTTGGAGGGCCTGCCCGCCGCGTCGGCGGTTGCCAAGGCCAGCGCCCGCGGCTCGCGTACGCGGCGCGCATCGGCGCCCCGCAGCCAGGACTCCAACAGCGACAACGGCTCGTCGGGCGGAGCGTCGAACTCAGGCAACTCGAGGCTCGGATCCCCCGAGAGCGTTTCGACTGGATCGCTCACTCGCGGAAGCCTAAGGCCGCCGGCGAGGGGGGTCAATTGACCTTCGCGAAGATGATCAGCGGCTGGTCATAAAATGCAAATGTCATGGCTCGATGAAGAGTTCCCCGCCTCCAACGGCCTTCAGTTCGAATGTGCCTGCATAACTTCCATCATTTCGGTTTTCAACGTTCAAGCCGCAATCGGGAGAGCCAACAACCGTGATCGCATAGGCGAAATTAAAAAGTCTCGGCCAGACCTCAAGCCACTTTGGAGGACCAGTCATATTTTGCAGTTCGAACTTTGCGATATTTGCTTGAGGACCGACTTCTACATCGCAGTCGACCATAGATGGGGGCACACCATAGAACTGCATCTGCTTGGGTGGTGGGCAGACAATGTTGACATTAGCCACAAAAACGAATGGTCCCTTCTTCCTAGGCTTGGCGAGTTCGTATTCACATCCTTCCGAATAGACCGGCCCTGACCTCGAGTAGGCTTCACATTCCGAGTAGCTCGGCTTGAGCTTCAGCGACTCCGCTGGCCAATTGAGCGTCCCTGTGAAGCTTGTATTGCAAGTAAAAATAGTGCCGTTGAAATTAAAGGCTTCCTTCGGGGTGAAATTTTTTCCTTCAAGGTTGACAGGGTATGCAAGCGATCTGTACTTGAACGTTCGCACGAGCACGAACTGTTTCCCACAGGTAGTGGAAGATGGTTGGTGGAGAGAGTCGCCGGAGTATTCAGCCTGCCAATAGTAAGTAGCTTCTCCTTCCAGCTCCTCTTCTCCTGAACTGCCTACTTTCGTTCCTTCGTCGCTGCCTTCGCCAGCGCTCACGACCAGTTCTTTGCATTCACTGTCTGAGAAGATTAAGTATTTGACCGTGCCGGTAGCGGTCGAAGCATTGGTGCCGCTGAGCGTCGCTTTGTCTTTGACCTCAAAGCCTTCTGTGACAGTGATTTCTTCGCCTTCGACGGTTTCTTCTTCTTCCTGACCGGCAAGGATCGCCGAAAGCGAGGTTTTGGCCTTGACCGTCAAGACCTCTTTGCCGCAAGGGCTTTTGGAGGCTTCATCGAGCGAGTCGCCGCCGTATTCAGCCTGCCAGTAGTAGACGGCGCCGGCTTCGAGTTTCTCTTCTTCGGAGGGCGGGACTTTGCCTTCTTTGACCGTCACTTCACCGGCTTTGGTGACCAGTTCTTTGCATTCTTTGTCTTTGTAGACGGCGTATTTGACCGTGCCGGTGGCTTTGCTGGCGTTTTCGCCACTGAGGGTCGCGGTGTCGTTGACCCCGGTGCCCTCGGTGACCGTGATTTCTGCTCCTTCTTTGCCGCCCCCTGTAAGCGAGGTAGAGAGCGTGGTCGGTTTGGGAGAGAGGCAAGCCACTGCGGTGGTGGCCGTCGCTGCCAACACTAGGAGCGGGATCCACAGCCTCCCAAGCAACGCCCGCGCTCTAGGAGGCCTACGCGTCATCAGCGATCCACGCTCATGGATAAGCCAGATAAGCCTCCCCAACTACTGGTCATGCAGCCAGTATCGCGAATATGGTCAGGGAAATACAAGTGATGGGCTTGTGGAGACGGCTCCTTGCGCAGCTGGCGCTGGCCGGACCTAACGCTCGGGCGCCGTAACCGAACAAATCCTTCGCTCAAGGCGCGCAAAGGGAGGGGGCTACAAATTCCGCACTCCCCGGGCGTGCCGATCGGGTCTCATGAGACCTCCAAACCGAAGGTCAAAACGAGGCGAGAACGCTTTCCTTTTGGCTCTAGCAAGCCATTTCTTAGCGCGCCTGACAGGATTCGAACCTGTGACCTTCGGTTTCGTAGACCGACGCTCTATCCAACTGAGCTACAGGCGCGGGAGACGGGTCGGGGAACCCGAAGGGCGATTCTAGGGACTCAGAGGGGTTAGGCGGCTTCGGGGGCGGGCTGGTTGAGACGGACGTGCCACTGGACGGTGGCGGTGGCGACGGGCTCGCCGGAGGAGTCGGTCAGCTCGATCTCGCAGGGGAAGACGACCTTGCCCTCGGCGTCGAGGGTGGCGAGGGCCTCGACGGCGGGGACGCCGAGCTTGGCGCGGGCCTCGATCGGGCCCTTGGCGATCTTCGTGTAGGAGATCTCGGCGGCGCGGGCGAGCGGGGTCACCTCGCCGAGGCGCTCGGCGAAGGCGCCGACGAAGGCCGCACCCGAGGCGGTCTCGGCGGCGGTGAAGAGCGCCCCGGCGTGCTGGGAGCCGACGTGGTTGGTCAGCTCCTGACGCTCGGGCAGGCGCACCGTCGCCTCGCCCTCGTCGATGTGGATGATCTCCAGGCCGAGGTGGGCGGCGAAGGGCACCGCCTGGGTCATGCCCCGCGCGATCGCGTCGAAGTCGGTCATGTGCGCACCGTATCCGGTTCCGGTGCGCTTTATGTGGGCTATCACCACATAAAGCGCACCGGAAGGGCCGTCGGGCCCGGCTCAGCGGCCCTCGAACTTGGCGTTGCCGGGGCCGCCGTGCTCGAGGAAGGTCTTGACCGCGCGCTGCAGGTCCTCGGTCGCGAACAGCTCACCCGCCTCGGTGCGGATCGCCTCGTCCGCGGCCGGGATGCCGCCCTCGCGGAAGCGGCGCAAGACGAGCTTGGTCATCGCGTGGGCCTTGGTCGGCCCGGCCGCCAGCTCGGCGGCGAAGGCACGCGCTTGCTCATCGAAGCCCTCGTCGTCGAAGACGCGGTTGACGACGGCCCAGCCGGCCAGCTCCTCGGCTCCGAACAGCTCGCCGGTCATCACCAGCTCGCGTGCCCGGCCGCTGCCGGCCCGCTCTGCCAGCCGCTGCGTCCCGCCCATCGAGGGCGTCAGCCCGACCACTTTCTCGACCAGCCCGAACTTGGCAGAGCGCGCGGCGACGATCAGATCGCAGCCAAGCGCCAGCTCAAAGGCCGCGGTCAGAGTCAGCGCGTGGGCGGCGAAGATGACGGGTAGCGGCAGCGCTTCGACCCGCTCGACCGAGCCGATCAGCTCGTCCCAGAGCTCGCTGGCCCGCTCAGGCGTCAACCCGTCGAACTCGGCGACGTTGACGCCGCCGGAGACGGCCCGCCCCTCGGCGCGGATCAGCAGCGCCCGCGGCGGGTCGGCCTCGACCTCGGCGATCCCCGCCAGCAGCCCGTCGAACATGCGCCGGTCGAAGAGGTTGAGCGGCGGGCTGTCGAGCGTCAGCGTCGCGAGACCGGCGCCATCGCGCTCCACCCGAACGACTTTCGCTCCCTCACCCATGCGGGAGGGAACAATAGGGACGACCACGAAAGGAGATGGAGATGAAGGTCGGGGTACTGGGAACGGGTTCGGTCGGTCGGACGATCGCGAGCGGGTTGCTCGGGCTGGGCCACGAGGTGACGATGGGCTCGCGCTGGGCCGAGAGCGAGGCGCTGCTCGAGTGGCTCGACGAAGCCGACGAAACGGCCCGCGGCGGCACCTTCGCCGAAGCGGCGGCGGCCGGCGAGCTGCTCTTCAACTGCACCTCTGGAGGGGCCTCGCTCGAGGCCCTCACCGCGGCCGGCGCCGAGAACCTGGCGGACAAGGTCCTCGTCGACGTCGCCAACCCGCTCGACTTCTCACAGGGCATGCCACCGACCCTCGGCGTCTGCAACGACGACAGTCTCGGCGAGCGGATCCAGGCGGCCTTCCCCGAGGCGAAGGTCGTCAAGGCGCTGAACACGGTCAACAACCAGGTGATGGTCGACCCAGGCCGGGTGCCCGGTCCTCACAGCGTCTTCGTCTGCGGCGAGGACGACGGCGCCAAGGCGAGGGTGATCGAGCTGCTGACCGAATTCGGCTGGCCACGCGGCTCGGTGATCGATCTGGGCGGGATCGAGGCCGCCCGCGGCACCGAGATGTATCTGCCGCTCTGGCTGCGCCTGATGGGCGCCCTCGAGACCGCCGACTTCAACATCCAGGTCCGGGTGCCTTGAGGCGTCCTGGAGACCGGCGCGCTACGGCGTCATCGGTCGCCGAAAGGCGCTTGCCTTCCGGCTCCCTCTTCCTTGTCCCGCTTGGTCCCAGAACGCCTCAAGGCACCCGGTGGACCTCGAAGAGATTCGTGCCCAATTCCTGCTCCTGGAGGCCGGCCGTGATCGCGATCAGGTCGCCGGAGGAGGCGATCCCCGCCTCCTTCGCCAGCCGCGCGCAGTCGTTCAGCAGCTCCCTGATGTCGGTCACCTGCGCCTGCAGCACCGCGCTGACGCCGAAGAGCAGGCCCATCCGCCGCACGGTCTCGATCCGCGGCGAGACCGCCAGCACCGGCACCTTCGGCCGGTGGGCGGAGACGAGCCGCGCCGTCCGCCCGCTCGTCGTCGGCACGACCAGCGCCGCCAGCCCGAGCCGGTACACCGCCCCGACCGCACCCTGGGCGACCGAGTCGGCGACGTCCTGCGTGCCCTGGTCGGTGCGGCCGAATAGCCACTCGCCGTAGCGCAGGTCGGGCTCCGTCGCCCGCGCGATCTGGTCCATCACCCGCACCGCCTCGACCGGGTTCTGGCCGACCGCGGTCTCCTCGGAGAGCATCACCGCGTCGCTGCCGTCGTAGATCGCGTTGGCGACGTCGGTCACCTCCGCTCGCGTCGGCCGCCGCGCGGTCACCATCGAGGCCAGCATCTGGGTCGCCGTGATCGCCGGCTTCGAGTAGCGCCCGGCGGTTCGGATCAGGCGCTTCTGCACGACCGGCACCTCGGCCAGCGGCAGCTCGATCCCGAGGTCGCCACGGGCGACCATGATGCCGCCGCTCGCCGCGGCGACGATCTCCTCGGCTTTCTCGGCCGCCGCCGGCTTCTCGATCTTGGCGACGAGGGGAATGTCGGAGCCGAGCGCCCGCAGCCGCTCGTCGACCTGCTCGAGGTCGGCGGCGCTGGAGACGAAGGAGACGGCGAGGACGTCGACGCCGTGCGCGACAGCGAACTCGACCCAGCCCTGGTCGGTCGACGTCGTCGCCGGCGTGCTCGCGCCGGGCACGTTCATCCCCTTGTGCGAGGCGAGGGTGCCGCCGACCTCGACCTCGCAGTCGACCCCGCCGTCGTCGGCGCCACGCACGCGCAGGCGGATCGAGCCGTCGGCGAGGTAGACGGGCTCGTCCTCGCGCAAGGAAGTCACGCCGGGCCAGGCGACGGGGATCGTCTCGCGATCCCCCTCGACCTCGCGCGGCGTCAGCTTCACGTGCATGCCGGTCTCGAGCTCGGCGACGTCGCCGCGCAGCTCGCCGATCCGCAGCTTCGGCCCGGGCAGGTCGCCGAGCACCGCAACCTCGCGCCCGGCTCGCTCGGCGGAACCCCGGATCGCCTCGATCGTGCGCGCGTGACGGTCGCGGTCGGCGTGGGAGAAATTGAGGCGAAGCACGTCGGCGCCGGCCTCGATCAAGCGCGTCAGCACCGGCTCGTCCCAGCTCGCCGGGCCGATGGTCGCGATGATCTTGGTTCGCCTGCCGTGCAGCATGAAACCCACTGTAGAGAGTGGCTTAACCATGACATAGATCTGTGTCACAATGACTCGGTGAGCGTCGTTGCCGAGCGCCTTACCCCCGCGACGCCGACGACCGACCTGGTCGGCGAGGCACCGCCCTCGCCCGCGGGGCCGATCGAGCCGGTCGAGGCCGCCGCGCTCCCCAAGCCACCCGTCGTCCCGCTCCCCCGCGCCACCCAGATGCTGCGCTTCAACCAGCGCCAGATCGAGTACGTCTTCGGCGCTCGCCGCCGCCTCGGCGACGTCTGGCGGATGCGGACGTCGATGCCGGGCGGCCCGGTGGTCACCTGCCACCCCGACCACGTCCGCTCGCTCTTCACCGCCAAGCCCGAGCAGGCGCCCTCGCTGACCGGCGAGTCGCCGCTGCGGCCGATCCTCGGCACCCAGTCGGTGCTGACCGCCGTCGGCCCCCGCCACATGCGCCAGCGCAAGCTGCTGCTGCCACCTTTCCACGGCGAGGCGATCGAGCGCTACACGGAGATGATCCGCACCGCGACCGAACGCGAGATCGAGACCTGGCCGGTCGGGCGCCCCTTCGCGCTGGCGCCACGCATGCAGGCGATCACGCTCGACGTGATCATGGCCGGAATCTTCGGCATCGAGGGCAAGCCGCTGCGGGGCACGCCGGAGCACCGGATGCGGATGACCGTCAAGTTCCTGGTCTCCGCCTCGACCTCCCTCCTCGCCCAGGTCGGCGAACTGATGAACATGGCTCGGGAAGAGGCGGTCGGCCTGACCAAGGTCGGCGTCGGGCTGCTCGACCGCCCGACCTACGCCGTGATCGAGGCCCGTCGCCGCGACGAGCACCTCGCCGAGCGCCGCGACATCCTCTCGCTGCTGCTGCAGGCCGAGACCGAGGAGGGGGAGCGGATGAACGACAAAGAAGTCCGTGACGAGCTGCTCACCCTCGTCCTCGCCGGCCACGAGACGACGGCCAACTCGCTCGCCTGGGCCTGGGAGCGGCTGGTCCGCAACCCGGCCGCCCACGAGGCGCTGCTCGGCGCCGTCCGCTCAGGCGGGGGCGCCGAGGAGCGAATCGAGGCGACGATCGTCGAGACGATGC
Organism: Solirubrobacterales bacterium; assembly: GCA_036379955.1. Taxonomy (GTDB): domain Bacteria; phylum Actinomycetota; class Thermoleophilia; order Solirubrobacterales; family 70-9; genus VRUE01. Next base: position 20,021 of record DASVFR010000056.1, on the reverse strand, counting down.
GCTCGCGCCCGGTCGTCCCCTTCATCGGCCGCCGCGTCACCGTGCCCTGGCAGCTGGGCGAGTACGGGATCTCGGCCGACACGCCGGTCGGGATGAGCATCCTCCTCGTCCACCATCGCGAGGACCTCTACCCGGAACCCTTCGAGTTCCGACCCGAGCGCTGGCTAGAGGGGCGCAAACCAGGCACCTACGAGTGGATCCCCTTCGGCGGCGGCATCCGCCGCTGCCTCGGGGCCGCCCTGGCGATGGCCGAGATGCGCGTCGTGCTCGAGGCGACGGCCCGCCGCCTCGACCTCGAGGCGGCCGAGCCAGAGCCCGAGCGGGCCCTGCACCGCAACGTGACGATGATCCCGGCCCGCGGCGGCCGCGTCGTCCTGCGCGCGCGGCGCTGAACCGCTTCGCAGCAGCGGCTCAGCGCGACGGCACTCGCCCGAGCCAGATCTGGACCAGCCCCCAGAAGGAGACCGCCGCCCAGACCGACTCCAGGAGGAGGAAGCCCCACTGGCGTTCGTCCAAGGCGAGTCCCGTCAGCACGACCGAGCCGACCAGGTTGAGAGCGAGGTAGGCCCGCGAGTGGGGGTCCATGGCCCCGAATTGGGCAGCGGCGAAGGCGCTCAGGATGAGCAGCGCCCCAACGACTTGTACGAGCTGGTCCACCTGCAATTCATATCCCCCGCGAAGGGGAGGGGCAATCTCAGCCCGCCGGCTCAGCCCAGCGCCGCCGCCTCGGCCGCCGCCGAGGGCTTGGGGTCCGGCAGGCGCACCATGCGGAACGAGTTGAAGAAGCCGATCAGGGCGGCGAGGAGCGGGACCGCCAGCGCCACCTGCAGGGCGAGCGGCCTCGCGTCGGTGTTGATGCTGACGATCTCTTCGCGGACGTCCTGGGGCTGGCCGACGAGCAGTTCTTCGAGCTGCGAGTTGCTCATCACCTCGGCATCGTCCTCCAGGGCGTCGGCGACCCGCTGCTGCTCGGCCGGGACGAGGACCTTGCTCGCTTCGGCCTTCTTGGTGAAGGCGATCGAGAGCGTGGCCAGCATGATCGCGCCGGCGAAGGCCAGCCCGAACGAGAGCCCGAACGACCCGCCGGCCGAGTTCACTCCGGCGGCCTCGCTGATCCGCTCCTCCGAGATCGGCGAGAGGGTGTAGTTGTTGAGCTGGGACACCAGCAGGCCCAGGCCCGACCCCGAGATCGCCAGCGGGATCAGCAGGTACCAGCCCGAGTCGGCCCGCGGCACGATCGGGATCAGCGCCACCAGCCCAACCGCGACGAGCCCGAACCCCACGCGGATGATGGCGCTCGGGCTGCGCCCGCCCGCCCTGCGCCCGGCGAGCAGGGCCATCCCGAACGTCGTCAGCGAGAGCGGAGCGATCGAGAGGCCCGCCTGCAGGGCGTTGTACTCGAGCACCATCTGCAGGTAGATCGGCAGCGCGATCATCATCCCGCCAAGGGAGATCTGCTGGAGCATCTGCCCCGTGACCCCGAGCCTGAAGACCTTGGCCCTGAAGAGGTCGGGATCGATCAACGAGGGCTTGCCCTCCGCCTTTCGCCGCCGCAGCCAATAGACCAGCGAGCCGAGCCCGACCGCGCCGGCCGCGAGGATCGCGACGACCGACTCGCCTCCCTCCTGCCAGACCAGGATGCCGAGGACGACGCCGCCCATGCCGAGGACCGAGAGCCCCGCGCCGACGACGTCGACCCCCCCGGGGCCGGTGTAGGGCACGTCACGCACGAGGCCGATGCCGGAGAGGACTGCCGCGATGATCACGGCCTCGAGCAGGAAGCCGACCCGCCACGAGAGGAAGGTGGTGATGAACCCACCGAGCAGCGGCCCGACCGCCGCCGCGATGGCGGCCGCCGCGCCCACCATCGCGTACACCTTCCGCTGCGCTTCTCCCTCGAAGTTGCCGTGGATCAGCGACTGCATCGAGGGCAGCAGGAGCGAGGCGCCGATCCCGCCTATCAGCGCCCAGAAGACGATGATCGCGATCAGGTCCTGGGCGAGCGTCATCGCGATCGCGCCGATCCCGTAGCCGAGCAGGCCGAGCACGTAGGCCCGCTTGCGGCCAAAGAGGTCGCCGAACTTGCTGCCGATCAGGATGAACGCGGCGGAGACCAGCGCCTCCAGGGCGATCGCCGACTGCACGCCGCTGACCGTCGTGTGGAGATCGGCAACCACCGCCGAGATCGAGACGTTCATCAGCGAGGTGTCGACGACGAGCACGAACATCGCCATCGCGAGCAGCAGGGCGAGTCGCTGGCTGCCCGCCTGCTCCCCGCTCGCTCCGGCGTCCGCGCCCTCGGTCATGGAGGGGATCCAATCAGGTGAAGCGGGGGATAGCCGATCTCAAGCGGCGACCCAGCGCTTGGCCTCCTCCAGCCCGTCGAGGTCGCGGATCAGGACCTCGCCGGGAGTCAGCCAGACGAACATATGCATCGCCTTGGCGACCCACTCGACGTCGGTGACCAGGGCGAAGCGCTTCCAGGCGGAATGGTCGCGGAACCAAGCCTGAAGCCCGGTCTTGAAGTCCTCGGCCATGGCGCTCGCCTCCAGGCCGTCGAAGTCGGTCAGCACGAACAGCAAGCGCAGCTCTCCCGACTCGACTCCCTCTTGCAGCGCGGGCTCCAGGACCCCGACGTAGTCCTCCTTGCTGAGCTTGCCCGAAGCCCGCAGGCCCACGGTCCCCGCGGGCATCCCGTCGATTCTCTCGATCATCGCTTCCTCCTATGCCCTTTGACTTCTGAGGGACTGACGGTACCTGGGCGCCACGAGCTAACCGCCTTTCCGAGGTCAGCTGAAGCAGGCGCTCACGTCGGTGGTTGCCGCAAACATGAATGCCGTAAACACGAGCGCCAAAAGCACGCTGAGCGTCATTTGGACGCCAACGATCCAAATCGATTGGCCCTTGGACCAGCCATACCAGGCGGTTAGGGCCGCGGGGAGGCCGAGCAAATACACCGGGAGGCCGAGCGGCCCAGGGATTCGATGGACAGGGTGGATGCAAGGTCCCACCCATGACGCATGAACCCACACAGCCAAACACAGCGTGACGAGCAACGGCGCAAGAACGGCCATCCAGACTGTAGGTCGCGGACGCTCAGCGTTTCGCTGCATAGCTCAAGCATCGACAGCCGTCTCTCTAGCCTTGAAGCTCCCAAGGAGACCTCTTTGATGGACGAGCTCTTCTAGCGGAGAGGGAGGGATTCGAACCCTCGAGAGAGCTTGCGCCCCCTACTCGCTTAGCAGGCGAGTGCCTTCAGCCACTCGGCCACCTCTCCGGGCATCCGGACACCTTAGCGACGCTCCCCTGGCCCTGCGACTGGTCGCGCGGTTAGGCTCGGAGCCGTGCCCGAGCAGTCGTACGAGCGCTACGAAGCGATCTTCGAGGAGGTCGAGGCGCCCTTCGCCTTCGTCGACCTCGACGCGATGTGGGCCAACGCCGACGCGATGCTGGCGCGGGCAGCGGGCAAGCCGATCCGGGTGGCGAGCAAGTCGCTGCGCTGCCGTGGCGTGACCGAGCGGATCCTCGCCCGCGACGAGCGCTTCCAGGGTCTTTTGACCTTCACCCTGCCTGAGACGCTCTGGCTCGCCGAGCGGGGCTTCGAGAACCTGCTGCTCGCCTACCCGACCGCGGACGCCGGCGCGCTCGGCGAGCTGTCGCTGCGCTCGGCGGCCAGCCCCGAGACGGCGCCGATCGTGATGGTCGACTGCGTCGAGCACCTGGAGGCGATCGAGTCGGTGCTAGGCGCCGATGCGGCGCCGGTCCGCGTCTGCATCGACCTCGACGCCGGTTGGTGGGGGCTGGGCGGGCGGATCAAGGTCGGGCCGAAGCGCTCGCCCGTGCACACGGTCGCGCAGGCGGTGGAGCTGGCGGGGGAGATCGTGCGGCGCCCGCAGGTCGAGCTGGCGGCGCTGATGTCCTACGAGGGCCAGATCGCCGGGGTCGGCGACGAGCCGCCGGGGCGGCGCTTGCGCGGGGCGGCGATCCGGGCGATGCAGAGGCGCTCCGCCGCCGAGCTGGCCGAGCGACGCGGCGCGGTCGTCGCTGCGATCCGCGAGCTCGCTGAGCTGCCGATCGTCAACGGCGGCGGGACCGGCAGCCTCGAGCTGACCGGGGTCGAGGATGCGGTGACCGAGATCGCCGCCGGCTCGGGCTTCTACGCCCCCACCCTCTTCGATCATTACAGTCGCTTCTCGCTCACCCCCGCCGCCGGCTTCGCGCTGCCGATCGTGCGCAAGCCCGGCACCGGGATCGCGACCGCGCTCGGCGGCGGCTACCTCGCCTCCGGCAGCGGAGACGTGACGCACCTGCCCTCCCCCTGGCTGCCGGCCGGTCTGGCGCTCGACGCCGAGGAGGGCGCCGGCGAGGTCCAGACGCCGCTCAGCGGCGCGCCCGCTCGCGAGCTGCGAATCGGCGATCGCGTCTACATGCGCCACGCCAAGGCCGGTGAGCTCTGCGAGCGCTTCGACGCCCTGCACCTGGTGGAAGGCGACGCGATCGTCGACGTCGTCCCTACGTACCGAGGCGAGGGCCAAACCTTCCTCTGATCGGGTGCAACGCGTTGTCCACCCATAACATGGCGAATGCGTTGCACCTTGAGGCGCTTACGGGCCAAGGACGCGCTCGGCGTATTCGTTGGCGAAGACGCGGCTCGGGTCGAGCTCGTCGCGGGCGGCGAGGAAGTCGGCCCAGCGCGGATAGAGCGCGGGGAGCGTCGCCGCGCTCTGGAAGTGGCGCTTGCCCCAGTGGGGGCGGCCGCCGTACTCGTTCATGATCGACTCGACCGCCTCGAAATAGGGGCGCCACTCCATGCCGCGGTACTGATGGACGGCGATGTAGGCGGTGTCGCGCTCGTGCGAGGGGCTGAGCAGGGCGTCGTCGCCGGCCGTCACCCGCATCTCGATCGGGAAAAAGACCGGGTAGCGGTTGGCGCGCACCCAATCGATCACCCGCTGCGCCGCCTCCGGCCCGTGCTCGCGCGGCACCCCGTACTCCATCTCGGTAAAGCGGACGCGCCGCTCGTTGGCGAAGATGCGGTCGCTGCGATCGGTCGCGACGCTGCCGGAGGCCACCGCGGCGGCGAATCGCGAGAGCGCCGGGTTGGCGCGCGGGAACGCCTTCCCGGCGGCCGATAGCGCGCCCAGCGCCCAGTTCTCGAGCACGACGTCGTTGAGGTAGGCGGCGACCTTGCCGCGCGGCTGGGGCGATCGGTCGGTTCGGTTGCGCTCCAGCACCAGGGCGGAGTCCGCGTAGGGGAAGGTGAAGAGCTCGAAGTGCTCGTTGGCGTCGGCCGACTCCTGGAAGGAGGCCAGGACCTCGTCGCGCGGGCGCCGCGTGTCGACCCGGTGCAGGGTGAAGGCCGGGACGCAGCGCAGAGTCACCGAGGCGATCGCACCAAGGGCGCCGATTCCGACCCGGGCGGCGCGCAGCAGGTCGCCGTCCTCGTTCAGCTCGCGGATCGAGCCGTCGCCGAGGACCAGCTCCATGCCCGCGATCTGGGACGAGATGTTGCCCAGCTTCGCCCCGGTGCCATGGGTGCCGGTCGAGATCGCCCCGGCCAGCGTCTGGCAATCGATGTCACCGAGGTTCTCCATCGCCAGGCCGAGCCGGCTCAGCTCCTCGTTCAGCTCGGCCAGCACCGTGCCGGCCCCGATCTTGACCAGGCAGGAGGAGCGATCGGCGTCGATCACGCCGCTGAGGGCACCGACGTCGAGCATCGTGCCCGCAGTCAGCGCCGCTTCGGTGAACGAGTGGCCCGAGCCGGCGACGCCGACCTTGCGCCCGGCCGCGGCCGCCGCGGCGACCGCCGCGGTCAGCTCGTCGCGGTTGCGCGGGCGGAGGCGCTCGAAGGGAGCGCAGCTCTGGTCTCCGGCCCAGTTGCGCCAGGTCGTTCCGGGCGCTCCCCGCTCCCCGCTCGCCGAAGCCATTCTGCGAGCAGACTAGGCGACCCTCGAGGAGCCCGCGTACGCGGGCTCAGCCGCCGCCTTCGATCGGTTGCATCGCTTGCGGGTCGAGCGCGTTGTGGGAGTAGGCGACCGTAACGAGCAACAGCACCGCGATCGCCAGCGCAGGGGTCGCGTTGCCGGCCACGCTGGCCAACCCGCCAGCGGTCAGCCCGCCGACCACCTGCCCCGAGGCCCAGGCCGTATTGGAAAGGCCGGCGGCGAACCCCTGGTGCAGTCGGCTCGATTCGGCCAGCTCGGAGAGCATGGTAAGGGCGGGCGTGAAGCAAATGCCGCCGCCGAGCGAGGTCAGCATCAACCCAGCCATCACCACCCCCATCGTCGCCCCAACGGCCACCGTCACCACGGCCACCGAACAGATGGCGAGCCCGAACATGTACGGCGTTCGGCGGCCGGCCCGGTCGGAGTAGCGCCCGGCAAGCGGAGCGAGTAGCGCCTCCAGCGCCGCCCCGGCGATGAATCCGCCGGCGATCAGCGCGTGACCGCCGCCGAGGTCGGCGATCTGCAGCGGCGCCAGGACCTCAACGGCCCCGAACATCACCGAGGGGATCGCGACAAATGCGGTGCCGAGCAAGATCGGCCGGGTGAGGATCGTCTCGGCCACCTCGCGGAGCGCCTGCCGCTCCGCTACCCCCGTTTCGGGTAGCCGCGAAGCGAGCACGGCGAGGACAATCGCAATCGCGAGCACGCCGCTGAACACCGGCTCTGTTCCGACTTCGCCGGCGAGCGCGCCGAGCGCCGGTCCGACCAGGGCGCCGCCGACGGCCGCGCCGAGCGCCGTGCCAATCACCTGGCCGCGGTGCTCGGCCGGGGCACTGGTGATCAGCCAGGTGAGCGCCCCGGTCCAGATCAGCGCTCCCGCGCCCCCCTGCGCCAACCGCGCCACGTCGAGCAGGAAGTACTCGCGCGCGAAGCCGAAGACGACGCTGGCGCAACCGAGCAAGAGCAGTCCCGCGATGACCGTGCGCCGCGGGCCGATGCGCGCCGTGAGCAGGCCCGACGGCAGGGCGAGGACCAGAGTGCCAGCCGCATAGCAGGCCGACAGAACCCCGCATTGTGCCTTGCTGAGATGGAGGTCCGCGGCGTATCCCGGCAGCAGCGGCGCGATCGCGGAGAAGAAGACGACGTCGAAGAAGACCATCGCCGAAGCAAGTACTAACAATCGACGCATTGCAGACAATACAATCATCTCAAGCGATTTCGTTCATGCTCCCTCGCGTCTAGCATCGAACGAACGCCCATGCCGGAGGGGTGGCAGAGCGGTTGAATGCACCGGTCTTGAAAACCGGCAGACATCGAAAGGTGTCTCGAGGGTTCGAATCCCTCCCCCTCCGCTGATGGAGCTAAATCTGGCTTGCTAGAGCGGTTTGCGATGACTCATCGAGGCCGCGGCCGAGTCCGGTTGCGTCCGGCTGAATCCGGTTGTCTGGGTGGCTCACGGTGGCACGAGGGTGGCACAGGGCGCATCAGCCAGGGCCTATGCCAATCACTCAAAAGAACCTGACTTCCTCAAAGGATCGCGGCGCTGCCCATTACTTTGGCGCAGAACGAAGCGCGGCTGCGATTAGGTCGACAACAACGCTTCCACCGCTTCGTCGAACGCCCCCGCTTCGATCAGCGAGAAGTGAAGCAGCGGCTTGCCCCTACTGCCCGTCGCCCCGATGAAGAACGCCGGCGTATAGGGCCGTCGCGGGCGCAAGCCGTATGTCCTGCCCAAGCTCACGTCGGCCCGAACCGCGCTCGCGAGATCGCCCCCGACCCGTTCCCTCCGCCACCTCCGAAGATCGAGGCCCTGAACTTCGCTGGCCATGACTTCGAGGAAGTGCGAGATCGCATAGCGCGTGAACTCAGGGCCCTGGTGGTGGTAGAAGAAGTCCAGGTACTGCCAGAGCCGGCCCTGTTCGCCTGCAGCGAGGGCGGCCGTCTGCTGACCCTGAAGACGTCGGGCCAGACCGTCTCGGTGGGAAAGGCGCGGTAGAGGATCCGCAGCTTCCCGCTCCGCACCCAGCGCCGAATGATGAAAGGCAGAACGCCGAGCGTGAACTGCCTCGCTTCGGGGCACTCGAGGTCGGCGAAGAACCCAGCGCAGGACGCCCGCTGCGCCTTCCGGCTTTAGGCGCATTCGAGGAAGACGACGCATGGCTCACCGTGAGAAGCACCGCCATCGCCGCCAAAGCAAGGCCCGAGCTGGGCCAAGGTTCTTAATCTCCCGAATCTTGACCCGATTACTTGCATTTCTCTGACCATAGCCCCATACTGGCCAGATGGCTAGGACGGGAGGCTTAGCTGGCTTACCGGGGAGCCCCGATCCCTCATGAGGGGGCGGCGGCGAGCCCTTGCGGCCCTGTTGGTCCTGCTCGCCACCTCGGGCCTCCTCGCCGCCTCCTTCGCCGCCGCCTGCACCTCTGAAACCCACTTCCCCACCAAAGGCGAACAGGAAGGGGAATGCAACCCCGCCCTGATCAAACTCGTCTCCTGTCTGGTCGCCAAACCGGTCGACCCCGCCACGGGCAACATGACCGACGAACAGACCGACATCCCGGCTCTGGGGGGCCGCGGCCCCACCCTCGCCGTAACCCGCTCCTACAACTCCCAGCTCGCCGCCTCCCAGAAAGAATCGGGTCCCTTCGGCTACGGCTGGACCGGTCCCTACTCGGCCTCGCTCAGCTTCAACAAAGAAGCCGAAACCGCGACTGTGCGCCAAGACAACGGCGCCACCGCCGTCTTCTACAAGAAAGAAGGCAAATACGCCCCGCCCGCCTGGGACCTGGCGAGCCTCAAAGAATCGGGCGAAAACTGGATCTTCACGCTGCTAAGCCAAGAACAGTTCGAATTCGACAAAACCGGCAAGCTCGTCAAAGAGACCGATCGCCACAAAAACGCGACCACCCTGACCTACGACAAAGAAGGCCACCTGGAAACCCTCAAAAGCACAGCCGGCAGAACGCTGACCTTCAAATTCAAAGAAGGCCACGTCGAAGCGGTCAAAGACCCGCTCGGGCACGAAGTCAAATACGCCTACGAATCGGGCAACCTGGCGAAAGTCACGCTGCCCGGCGAAGCCGAACCCAACTGGACCTTCGCCTACAACTCCGAACACGAGCTGACCAAAGCCACCGACGGGCGCGGCCATACGACGACGACCGAATACGACGAAAAACAACGGGTCAAATCCCAGACCGATCCGCTCGAACGCAAATACAGCTTCGAATACAAAGAATCCGGCGGAGTCAAGGAAACGACGATCACGCGGCCCAACGGCTCGAAAACGCTCGAGAAGTTCAACGAAATGGGCGAGCCCACCGAAGAAACCAAGGCCCAGGGCACCGAAATCGCGCAGACAACCAAATACAAATACGACGAATCCTTCGAGCTGACCGAACTCACAGATGCCAACGGCCACATCACCAAATACGCCTACAAAGAAGGCAATAAGACCTCGGAACACGACGCCAACGAAAACGAAACCAAATGGGCATACAACTCGACCCATGACCTGACCGAAGAAACGACGCCCAAGGGCGAGACGACGACGATCACCCGCACGAAAGCCGGCGACCCTGAATCGATCAAACGACCGGCGCCGGGGGCCAAAACCCAGGAAACGAAATTCAAATGGGCCGAAAACGGCGACCTCGAAGAAGAAACCGATCCGCTCGGCCACACGACGAAATACGAATACGACTCCTACGGCGACCGCAAAGCCCGGATCGACCCCGCAGGCGACAAGAGCACCTGGGGCTATGACGAAGACGGCCGCGTCACCTCCGAAGTCTCCCCACGCGGCAACGAAGAAGGCGCCGAAGCCGCCAAATTCGAAACCAAAACCAAACGCGACGCCCAGGGCCGGCCAGAAGTCGTGACCGACCCGCTCGGCCACGAAGCCAAATACGCCTACGACGCGACCGGCAACCTGAAAGAACTGGTCAACCCAAACGCCCACGCGACGAGCTACGCCTACGACGCCGACAACGAGGCAACGGAAGTCAAAGCCGCCAACGGCGACACGGCGAAAACGGCCTATGACTCAGAAGGCAACGTCGAAAGCAAGACCGACGGCAACGGCAACGTCACCAAATACGAGCACAACGCCCTCAACGAGCTGACCAAGATCACCGATCCGCTCAAACGCGAAACGACGCGCACCTATGACGCCGCCGGCCGCCTGAAAGAACTGAAAGACCCCGAAGGCCGCACGACGACCTACAGCTATGACGCCGGCAATCGCCTCAAAGAAGTCAAATACACCGAAGAAGCGACCAAACCGGTCTCCTTCGTCTACGACAAAGACGGCAACGTGACCGAAATGAAAGACGGGACGGGGACGACCAAAGACAGCTACGACGAACTCGACCGGCTGACCGAATCCGAAAACGGGAACAAAGAACTCGTCAAATACGAATACGACCTCGGCAACGAGACGACCAAGATCACCTATCCCAACGCCAAAGCGGTGACCCAGAGCTTCGACGCCGCCGGCCGCCTGGAAGCGGTCAAAGACTGGCTCGGCAACGAAACCAAATTCTCCTACAACCGTGACTCGATTCCCAGCTCCACAACCTTCCCTGTCGCGACGACAGACAAAGACAGCTACGAATACAACGCCGCCGACCAGCTCGTCAAAACGACGATGGCCAAGGGCGAAGAAACGTTCGCTCAGATCTCCTACGGGCGCGACAAAGCAGGCCAGCTCGAATCGGCGACCCAGACCGGTCTGCCCGGGATCGAAAAACCCGAATACGGCTACGACTCACGCGAGCGGATGACCTCGGGCGCCGGCTCATCCTTCGAATACAACGCCGCCAACAACCCGACCAAACTGGGCTCGACCACGCAGAAATTCGACGAAGCCAACCAGCTCACCGAAGCCGGGACGACCAAATACGCCTTCGACAAACTCGGCGAGCGCACCGAAGCCAAACCGGGCACAGGGCCGGCGACCAAATACGGCTATGACCAGGCCCACAACCTGGTCTCGGTCAAACGCTCCGAAGAAGGCGCCGTCAAAGAAATCAACGACTCCTATGCCTATGACGGCAACGGCCTGCGGATGAGCCAGACGATCAACGGCACCACAACCCATATGGCCTGGGACACCGCCGCGCCCCTGCCCCTGCTGCTTTACGACGGCACCAACTACTACCTCTACGGACCCGAAGGGCTGCCTTTCGAGCAGATCGCCTCCGAAGCGCCGACCTACCTCCACCACGACCAGCAGGGCTCGAGCCGGCTGCTGACTAACTCAGAAGGCAAAGCCTCGGGCAAATACACCTACACGCCCTACGGCGCGGTCGAAACGCATGAAGGCTCCGCCTCCACCCCGCTCGGCTACGGCGGGCAGTATCGGAGCGAAGACACGGGGTTGATTTATCTGCGGGCGAGGGTCTATGACCCGGGAACGGCGCAGTTCATGAGCGTGGATCCGTTGGTGACAGGGACAGAAGCGCCTTACTTCTATGCGGGAGACAGTCCAGTGAACATGGGGGATCCGGGGGGAGCCATACCCGAGTGGTTCATCCCAGCTCCTCCCAAGCCGGGAACTGGAGGGCTCATTCAGTGTCCTCCTATCGACCCCGTCAAGCAAGCAATAGAAATCGACAAGGTCGTAAACCTGATTCTCCAGACCTACGATCAAATCGAGGCGCTGAAACTGGCTTTGATTGCAGCCGGGGTAGCCGGCCAGCCCGGGGGTGCTCTCGTGAACGCGGGACTGATCGCGGGTATCCAAGAACAGCTCAATATCTACAATGAGTATTTGGACGGCCTCATTGCGAAGCTAAAGAAGCTCGGTGGAATTGTCCCGCCCCCACCGACTCCACCCGGGAAGGGACCAGGCGGCACGCCTACCCAGCCCATAGTCAACGGAAGTTGTGGTTGTTCCGCCGCAGCCTGAAACACAAGCCGCTTCAGGCTGCCTCATTCAGATGAAGCCACCACCGGCAAAGCGTTCGGCGCATGACGGCTTCATTGGGGAGGGAACTTAACACAGGTCTTCCCCTGGTTTCGACGACACCTTGATCTACCCAAGGTTCCCGTGGGCCCCGTTGACAAACGCGAGGGCCAACTCAGTGTTCGGGTTCTGGTACTTGGCTTGACGTAGGGCGTAGGAGTAAACGGGCACCTGATGCCCGGCTCCGAGGCCGAAGGGGCGGCGCTGCTCGACGCCTACCTGGACGGTCGCTCCAAAGACGCCGAGGAAGACGACGAATAGGGTCGCGAGAACGTGAGCCCGTTCCCGACGATGAAGGCCAAGCGCCTGCTGGCGGTCCTCGAACGAGAGCCGTTGAACTACCGCGTTGTACCGCGTTGCGCGCCAGTCGGGATCGCATCGCCGCATGGAGGCTCCCAGTCGTCCGCCGCTGACCTTCGCTTTCCATGACAAGACGACGATTCCCTCCGGCCTGGTCCGCAAAGTTCTCGTCAAAGACGTCGGACTTGCCGAAGACGAGGCCCGGAAGCTACTCTGATCTGGAGGATCTAATGGAGACCGTGCGCGTCATCTACCACCACGAAGCCGACGGCTGGTGGGCCGAGTCGCCCGACGTAGAGGGCTGGTCCGCTGCTGGCGACTCCTACGCCGAGGTCGTCGAGCTCGCCGAAGAGGGCATCCCCTTCGCCCTGGAGCATCCAGCCGAGCTGGAGCACTACGTGCCGGCGGGCGAGCGCGCGCCAATGAACTTGCCTGCATGAACGCCGGGGCCCCGGCAGCTACTATCTGCCGGGGCCCTAGACCGTAGGTCCTAGCTCGCGCTAGCGAGCCTGAACTGCTGTAGCGCGGCGGTGAGCATCGCAACAGTCTCTTGCTCACCGTGCGCCAGCAGTTCATCGAGCAGCAGGTATGCCTCAGCCATTCGGTTATGAGCGGCATGCAGCACGAATCTGCCCTCCCTGTCATCCACCCTGCGAGCCCAAGCCCTCAGGTCGAGCAGCGCCATCGAAAGTCGACGCGCCCGGCCTATTAGACGCCACGGGGTCGCGTAGCTATCTGGTGGATCTTCGACCACAAAAAAACCGGCCGAAGCCGGTTTTTCCAGTTGGTCTCCCTCGACCGAGAATTCTTCCCCGCGAACGGGGCAAACTTCCCGCCGAGGCGGCGGAGTCGCATGTTCCACGACCCCCCCTTTCTCTCTTGCTGGATTCTTTCCCAGCATCGAGTCATAGGATACCGAAACGGAGGTCATTTAATACGTCCGAGATCTTTGCTAGATCCGGCCAAAGTTTTTCCGCTACTTCTTCCTGCATATCGCTGCTATAGCTTTCCTGAGCGGGTGGTCCCACTTGGGCACCGCGAAACCGGGGTCAAGACATCGGCGGCACAGCCGGTGGCACGAAACCAGCAAACGGCTTGAACAAGCCAAATCCCGCGTTCCGGCCTTGACCTTGAAAACCGGCAGGCGTCGCAAGGCGTCTCGAGGGTTCGAATCCCTCCCCCTCCGTGCGCCTCAGCCGGGCTCAGCCGACGACGAGGGCGACGTTGAAGCCGTCGTGGCCCTTGACGCCTACGGTTTGGATCGTGGTCGCCTCGACGCGGGGGTCGGCGGCGAGCATCTCGTGAAGGCGGCGCTGGGCGGGGATCGTCGGGTCGTCGCTGTCGGGGTTGGCGAGCTCGCCGAAGCGGACGACGTTGTCGCTGACGATCAGCGAACCGGGGTGGGAGTGGTCGAGTGCCCAGGCGAAGTACTCGGGCGTGCTGGCCTTGTCGGCGTCGATGAAGGTGAGGTCGAAAGGACCGGCGCCCCCGGCGTCGAGGCCGGGGAGCAGGTCGAGCGCCGGGCCGACGCGGATCTCGACCGTGTCGGCGAGGCCGGCGCGCTCGACGTTCCGCCTCGCCACGTTGGCGCTGCGGGGCTCGGCCTCCAGACTCAGCAGGCGGCCGCCCTCTGGCAGCGCGCGGGCGAGCCAGATCGTGCTGTAGCCGCCTAGGGTCCCGAACTCGAGGATCGAGCGGGCGCCGATCGAGCGCGCCAGCAGGTAGAGCAGCTTCCCCTGCGGCGGCGACACCTGGATAGCGGGCAAGCCGGCCGCCTCGCTCTCGCGCAGCGCCGCCTCCAGGGCCTCGTCGTGGGGCGCCAGCAGCCCGGATACGTACTCGTCGACCTCGGTCCAGGCTCGCTCGGTCACGGCCAGAGGTGTATCAAGGCATCCGGCTCAGCAGGAAACCCGGGGCGCCAAACGAACGTGCGGAGGATGGAGACGGCCTCGCGCTGGACGCGCAGACGTGAGCGGTGGCGGCAACGGGCAGAGCGGGCCAGCGACGCGTTCGGCCTCGTCCTGGCGCTGGTGCTGATCACCTACGTGCTCACCTCGCTGATCGAGAACCGCGGCTGGACGTCGGTGATCCTCACCGTGGCGACCAGCGCCACCTCGGTCACCGCCCTGGTCAGCTCCCACGCCCGACCGCAGGGCGTGCGGATCGCGATCGGGCTCTCGATCCTGACCGTGGGGTTGGCGGCGATCGGGGCGGCAACGGACGAGCACACCTGGCTCAACGTCGCCTCGGTGATCCAGATCTCGCTGCTGACCGTCGCGATGGGCGCCGTGCTGCGTCGCGTCCTCACAGCGCCCGAGGTCGGCTCGCGCACGATCCTCGGCGCGCTCAGCGTCTACGCCGTGCTCGGCATCCTCTTCACCTTCCTCTACGGCGTGATCGACCGGGTGCAGGGCGGCCCGTTCTTCGAAGGACACGCGAGCCCCACGGGCTCCGACTTCATCTTCTTCAGCTACACGACGCTGACCACAACCGGCTACGGCAACCTGGTGCCCGGCGGGCAGCCGGGGCGCTTCGTCTCCGGCTTCGAGATGATGGCCGGGCAGATCTTCCTCGTCACCCTGGTCGCCGGCCTGGTCAGCCTCTGGCGCCCGGGAGAAGCGCTGCTGCGCCGCCGCGAGGGGCGCAAGGCCGGCGAAACGGGCGAATAAGGCTCAGCCGGCGAGGACCGAGCCGAGCGTCTCCAGCTGCGATTCCATCGCCTCGCAGAGGCGGTCGCAGAGCTCGAGCACCGCGGGGTCGCCGATCCGGTAGAGCGAGCTCGTCCCCCTCTTGCGGCGGGTGACGAAGCCCTCGGCGCGCAGCGCCGCCAGGTGCTTGGAGACGTTCTGCTGGGAGGTGCCCAGGGTCTCGGTCAGCTCGCCGACCGAGAGCTCCTCGCTGCGGCGCAGCTGGTCGAGGATGCGCAGCCGGGTCGGGTCGGCGAGCGCCTGGAAGCGGCCGGCGATCAGCTCGGCGGCATCGGCGGGTAGCGGGCTCTGCATCATTCTGTTATTGTACCGTTTAACAACTGTAGAGTTGTAAATCTGTAAATCGATCAACTTGGAGGATAGCGATGGCGACACTGGGACCGATCGGGCGGCTGGGGCGCTTCGCCGCCGAACGACGCAAGTGGGTCTTCCTCTCCTGGGCCGCCGTCGCGGTCGTCCTCGGAGTACTAGCCCCGCGGGTCGAGACCGCCCTCTCCGGCGCCGGCTGGCAGGCGAACGGCTCGGAGTCGGTCCGCGCCCGCGCGGCGATCGACCGCGCCTTCGCAGGCGCCGGCTCCTACTCGCTGCAGGTCGCGATCCACTCCGACCGGCTGACGACCGCCTCTCCCCCGTTCCGCGCCACCCTGCGCCGGGCCGAGCGCGTTCTCGCTGCCGACCCCGCGGTCGGCGCGGTCATCCCACCCCGTCCCGGCCTCTCGATCTCGCGCGACGGCCACACGGCGGTCCTCCGCGCCACCGCGGCGGGGGACGCCAACGGGATGGTCGCCGCCGCCGACGACCTCAAGGGTCAGCTCGCCGCTGCCACGGCGCCGGGGGTCGAAGCCAACCTGACCGGCGCCGCCGGCATGTGGTCGGACTTCAACGAAGCCAACCGCGAAGCGATGCTGAAGTCGGAGCTGCTCTCCTGGCCGGTGACCCTGGCGATCCTCGTCCTCGCCTTCGGCTCGCTGGTCGCGGCCGGCCTGCCGCTGCTGCTGACGATCGCCGGCCTCGTCGCCTCCGCCGGCGTCCTCTACCTCGGCACCCTGATCTCGCCGATCTCGATCTGGGCGATGAACTTCGCGCTGATGTTCGCGCTGGCGCTCGGCATCGACTACGCGCTCTTCATCGTCATGCGCTTCCGCGACGCGCTGTCGGGGCAGAGCCACGAGCCCGTCGAGGCGGTCGGCGAGACGATGGACACGGCCGGCAAGGCCGTGCTCCTCTCCGGGGCCACCGTGATCGCCTCGCTCTCGGCGGTGATGCTCGTCCCCAGCCCGGCCTTCCGCTCAGTCTCGCTCGGGATCGTGATCTCGGTCCTCTTCGTCCTGGCAGCGACGCTGACCCTGCTTCCCGCCGTGCTCGCCAAGCTCGGCCCGCGCGTCGACAAGCTCGCCCTGCCCTGGGCGCATAGCGGCGAGCACCGCTCACCCCGCTTTGCCCGCTGGGGCGAGCTGCTCTGGCGCCACCCCGTCGCCTTTGGCGGCCTGGCGCTCGTCGTCCTACTCGGGCTCGCGATCCCGGTCCTGGGGATGCGCACCGGCATGCCCTCGATCAAGGTCGTGCCCAACGGCGACCACTCGCGGGTCGGCTACCGCCAGGTGAGCGCCGCCTTCGGCCCCGGCGCCCCCGGCGTCCTGCAGGTCATCGCCCCGGGGTCGACGGGCCGAAATCGTGTCGATATGTCACGTTCGCGGCCCGTCGACCGCGTGTTGCGGGCGGACCCGGGGGTCGCCGCGGTGCTGCCGGCGCGGCGGGGGGCTGGGGGCGCGGTGCTGGTCGAAGCGATTCCGAAGGCCGGGCCCTCGACCACGGCCCTCGGCGACGCCATCGACCGGCTGCGCGCGGCGCTGCCACCGGAGGCGCTCGTCGGTGGGTCCGCGGCCGAGAACCACGACCTCGAAGCGGCGCTCGCGGCAAAGACGCCGCTGGCGATCGGAGTCGTCCTCGGGCTCGGCTTCCTGCTCCTGCTGATCGCCTTCCAGGCGCCGCTGGTGGCGGCGATCGGCGTGCTCGCCAACCTGCTCTCGACCGCGGCGGCTTTCGGCGTCGCCATCCTGATCTTTCAGGACGGCCACCTCTCCGGCCCGCTCGGCTTCGAATCGCAGGGCTTCCTCGATGCCTGGGGACCGATCTTCTTCTTCGCGATGGTCTTCGCGATCGCGATGGACTACACGGTCTTCCTGCTCTCCTCGGCGCGCGAGCACTGGGAAGAGTCCGGCGACGCGCGCGAGGCGATGATCGGCGGCCTCAGCCATTCGGGCCGCGTCATCCTCGCCGCCGGCGCGGTGATGGTCGCCGTCTTCTTCACCTTCGCCCTCTCCGGGCCGCTGCCGCCGAAGGAGATGGGCGTGATCCTCGGCGTCGCCGTCCTCCTCGACGCCTTCCTCGTCCGCCTGCTGCTGCTGCCGGTGTTCCTGCGGGTCGCCGGGCGGGCCGCCTGGTACCTGCCGGCCTGGCTCGAACGCGTCCTGCCCGACGTCAGCTTCGGGCACGGGCCGCGGTCGGCCGGCTCAGCTGAAGTACTGCCCGTGGAACCCGAACGGGATGTGGTGGGGCACCCGGGCCCGGCCTAGCTCCGATAGGTCACCGGCGTCGAGGGCAAGCAGGTAGGAGCCGCCGATCACGGCGTCGAGGACGACGGAGAGCAGCACGCCGTCGTCCTCGCGCTCGCCGCGATGGGGGGCGGGGACGAAGACCGGCTCGCCCGGGAAGGCGCCCGGCTCGTGCCACTCGCGCGCCTCACCGCTCTCGACGTCGATCTTGACCAGGCGGTCGAGGAACTCCTCGGCCCGGTCGGGCCCGGGCGCGCCGACTCCATACGTGTAGCGGTAGGGCTTCCCGTTGCGCTCGCGGTAGTCGATCCGCGGCAGCTCGAACGGCACGTCGCTCAGCTCCTCCTCCACCACCCGGCCGCCCTCGAGGTCGACCCGGTAGCGCAGCAGCCGCGGAAGCGAGGCCGGGGGCGGCGGCGCCGTGCGCAGCCGCTCGAGGTAGAGCGAGTCGACGATCGTCGCGTCGTCGTAGGCGGACATGTCGAGAACCAGCTCGCCGTCCCGCTCGAAGGCGTTGACGTGGTGAAAGGAGAAGCGCGGCTCGGCCTCGTAAGTGCCGCGCAGCGAGCCGTTCTCGCGATCGAAGACGAGCACGCGGGTGCCGAGCTCGGGCTTCCACTTGTAGTTCTCGATGAACGGCCGTCCCGCGAGGGCCAGCTCGAGCGGGTTGACCACGAGCGGGAAGGCGACCAGCACCGCGTAGCGCTCGGTGAGGGCGAAGCTGTGCATGTAGGAGGGTTGGGCGACGCGCAGCGAGCCGATCCGGCGCTGGGTCGCGCGGTCGCGCTGGGCGAAGACCCGGTACTCGCCGCGCGGCCCGAAGTGGGTGACGTAGGCGATCAGCTCGCTCCGCACGGGGTCGTGGTGGGGATGAGCGGTGGCGTGGATGCCGGGCGGGCGGAAGGCGACGCCGAGGGTCTCGAGCGTCTCCGGATCGAAGGCGACGGGCAGCGGCGTCTCGGTCATAGCCACGTACTCCTCGCCGAGCCGGGTGAGGTTGACGTTGCAGTTGTCGGTGATCCGCGGCCGGAAGAGGGTCGCCACGCGGCGAAAGATCGAGCGGCAGGGATCGGTGGCGAACTCGCCGTAGGCGATCTTCCCCTCACGCTCGGCCGCTGCATAGGCCGTTCCGCGCAGGAAGCGGTTGGCGTAGGAGACCGAGCCGCCGCCGAAGGAGAACTTGTGCAGCATCGCCAAGCCGTCGAACCAGTGCTTGAAGGGCTGCTCGCCGACCTCGAACTTGGCCGGCCCGTTGCGTAGCAGGGTCCCGGTGAGCCAGCTCGGGATCTCACCCTCGACCGGCAGCGCGTCGAGCTGCACCTCGGCGTCAAGCGTCTCGAAGCCCTTTGCGTAGGCGGGACGGGATACGGTCTCGGTCGTTGAGGGGGCGATCGTCGTCTCCATGGCGCCTTCCTTTCTATAGTCCAAAATAGACGGTTAAAGAGATACCATAGGTTCGCTCAATGTCAAGCGAGATCCGCCTCACCCCCACCTCCTACATCGTTCTCGGCCTGCTCGAGGCGACCGAGGAGGCGACCCCATACGACCTCAAGCAGATGGTCGCGGTCAGCCTCGGCAACTTCTGGTCGCTGCAGCACGCCCAGCTCTACACCGAGCCCGAGCGTCTGGCGGCAGCCGGCTATCTGGAGGAGCGGCGCGAGGAGGGCGGCCGGCGGCGGCGGCACTACTCGATCACCGCGGAGGGGCGCGCGGCGCTGCGCGACTGGCGCGGCGAGCCGACCGCGGAGCTGACCGAGCTGCGCGACCTCGCCCTGCTCAAGATCTTCTTCGGCGCCGATCCGAAGGAGATGGCGGAGGTCCAGCTGCCGGCGCACGAGCGCCAGCTCGCTACCTACGAAGAGCTGCGACGCGACGTCGGCAAGGCGTTGCCCGAGGGGCCGGGCATCACGCTCGAGGCCGGCATCGCCTCGGAGCGGATCTGGGTCGAGTTCTGGTCGAGCTTGGCCGGGTAGGCGTCGCTACTACTCGGAGAGCTCGACGCGCTCGATCTTCTGCTCTTCGAGCGGCCGGTCGGAGCCGTCGGTGGGAGTCGACTCGATCGCGTCGACCGCCTCCATGCCCTCGACGACGGCGCCGAAGACGGTGTGCTTGCCGTCGAGCCACGGCGCCGAGGCGGTGGTGACAATGAAGAACTGCGAGCCGTTGGTGTTCGGCCCGGCGTTGGCCATCGCCAGCGCCCCGCGCACGATCTTGTGCTCGTTGATCTCGTCCTCGAATTCGTAGCCGGGCCCGCCGGTTCCGGTCCCCTCCGGGCAGCCGCCCTGGATCATGAAGTCGGGGATCACCCGGTGGAAGATCAGCTCGTCGTAGAAGCCGTCGGCGGCGAGCTTGCGGAAGTTCTCGACCGTCTTCGGGGCGTCTTCGTCGTGCAGCTCGAGGACGATGGCGCCGGCGCTTGTATGGAGGGTGGCCTGGGACACGGGGGCAACCCTATCGGGTAGAGAAGCATCTCCACATCGAAGGGCGAGGGACGTTGGGGGTGGGGTCTCGGGGCCGGCTTCGCCGGGAGTTCCCCGAGACCCCA
>DASVFR010000055.1:0-2861 GCA_036379955.1 Solirubrobacterales bacterium | reverse complement strand
CGAGCGAGCTGGAAAGCTTGATGATCGTCCCCAGCCGCGGCTCGCGGCCGCCGCGCTCGAGTAGCGAGATCTCGGTGCGGTGCAGGTCGCACATGAAGCCGAGCTCCTCCTGCGAGACCCCTTTCTCGTTGCGCGCTTTGCGCAGATTTGTGGAAAAACGCTCTCGTGGTTTCATAGCGGCGATTCTCTGTCTGCTTAGACAGAAGCGCTACAGCCAAAACGCCTACAGACGAAACCGCACGTTTATATACGAATCAGTCACGGGTAGCGCGCCAGACCCACAACATCGCCAGCGGCTGCAGTGGCAGGCGTGCCCAGAGCGCCCAGCGGGGGAGGCGGTCGAGGTCCAGCCCCTTGACCTGCTCCGGATTGACCGCCATGTGGACGTTGGCCGGGAAGACGGCAAGAAGCAGCCCCAGCAGCCACCACCGCCCAAACCGCCGCGTGCGCGACGAGAGCACCGCGGCCCCACCCGCGATCTCAGCCAGGCCGCTGACCACGACCGCCTCTTTATGACGAGGCAGCGAAGGCGGCATGATCGCTTCATAAAAGCGCGGCACGACGAAATGCATCGTCCCGGCGAAGCTAAAGAATGCGGTTAGGCCCTTCTGCGAGCGAGTCATCGGCCGCGCAGTCTAGGGCCTATGCCGGTGGGGGTGGAACGGTTTGTCTTTTCGTCGGGTGCCCCGAGGCGCCAGCCCGCCAACTTTCCACCGGAAAGATCAAGTGGAACCCCCACCGGCATAGGCCCTAATGTGAACGCCCAATGCCCGAGTTCGAGCTCAACCCCGCCTACACCCCCACCGCCGACCAGCCGAAGGCGATCGCCGGCCTCGCCGAGGGCTTGCGCGAGGGCGAGCGCTTCCAGACCCTGCTCGGCGCCACCGGCACCGGCAAGACCTTCACGATGGCGGCGACGATCGCCGCGGTCCAGCGCCCCTCGCTCGTCATCGCCCACAACAAGACGCTGGCCGCGCAGCTCTGCAACGAGTTCCGCGAGTTCTTCCCCGAGAACGCGGTCGAGTACTTCGTCTCCTACTACGACTATTACCAGCCGGAGGCTTACGTCCCGGCCCAGGACCTCTACATCGAGAAGGACTCCTCGATCAACGACGAGATCGACCGCCTGCGCCACGCGGCGACGGCGGCGCTCTTCGCCCGCCGCGACACGATCATCGTCGCGTCCGTGTCATGCATCTACGGGATCGGCTCGCCGCAGGTCTACAACGAAAAAATGCAGCTCTTCAAGGTCGGCGAGGAGATCGACCGCGACGAGGTGCTGCGCAAGCTGGTCAAGATGCAGTACCAGCGCAACGACACGGCGCTCGGGCGCGGCGCCTTCCGGGTGCGCGGCGAGGTGCTGGAGATCATGCCCTCCTACGCCGAGTCGGCCTACCGGATCGCGCTCTTCGGCGAGGAGATCGAGGGCATCCAGCACTTCGACCCGCTGACCGGCGAGGTGCTCGACACGATCGACCACGTCTCGGTCTGGCCCGCCTCGCACTACGTGACCCGCGACGAGACATTGGAGCGGGCGGTGGAGGAAATCCGCGCTGAATTGAACGCCCGCACCGCTGAGCTCGAGGGCGAAGGCAAGCAGCTGGAGGCGCACCGGCTGCGTCAGCGCACCGCCTACGACATCGAGATGCTGAAAGAGATCGGCTTCACCTCCGGGATCGAGAACTACTCGCGCATCCTCGATGGCCGTCCGCCCGGCAGCCCCCCGCACACGCTGATCGATTACTTCCCCGACGACTTCGTCGTCTTCGTCGACGAGTCCCACCAGACGATCCCGCAGATTGGTGGCATGTACGAGGGCGACCGCTCGCGCAAGCAGACCCTGGTCGACTACGGCTTCCGCCTGCCCTCGGCGATCGACAACCGGCCGCTCAAGTTCGACGAGTTCCTCGAAAGGGTGCCGCAGCTGGTGATGGTCTCGGCGACGCCGGGGCCGTTCGAGCGAGCCGAGTCCTCGCGCACGGTCGAGCAGATCGTGCGACCGACCGGGATCGTCGACCCCGAGATCGAGCTGCGCGCGACGCGCAACCAGATCGACGACCTGATGAACGAGGTCAAGATCGTCGCCGAGGCCGGCGACCGCGTCCTGGTCACGACGCTGACCAAGAAGATGGCCGAGGACCTGACCGAGTACCTGCTCGAGTACGGGGTGCGGGTGCGCTATCTGCATTCCGAAATCGACACCCTCGAGCGGATCCAGATCGTTCGCGACCTGCGCCTCGGCGAGTTCGACGTGCTGGTCGGGGTCAACCTGCTGCGCGAGGGGCTCGACCTGCCCGAGGTCTCGCTGGTCGCGATCCTCGACGCCGACAAGGAGGGCTTCCTGCGCGGCGAGACCAGCCTCGTGCAGACGATCGGGCGGGCGGCGCGCAACGTCAACGGCCGGGTGCTGATGTACGCCGACAAGGAGACCGAGGCGATGCGGGCGGCGATGCGGGAGACCGACCGCCGTCGCGCGATCCAGCTCGCTTACAACGAGGAGCACGGGATCACGCCGGAGACGGTGCGCAAGGGGATCTCGGAGATGAGCGAGTTCCTGGCGATGGAGGATCGGGCGCCGCGCAAGCGCCGCGGCAAGCGCGCCGCCGAGTTCGCCGACCCGGCCGAGCTGGAGCGCGCGATCGTCTCGCTCGAGGAGGAGATGTTGGCCGCGGCCGACGACCTGCGCTTCGAGGAGGCGGCGCGGCTGCGCGACGAGCTGAGGGAGCTGCGACGCGACCTCGACGGGATGCGGGCCGGGGCTTAGGAGCGCTCCCAGCAGGGGTTGCGCTTTGATCGGTTGGGGCGTCGGGGGTGGATCTCCCGGCCGGCTATCGCCGAGAGTTCCGGGAGACCCACCCCCG
>DASVFR010000054.1:0-61439 GCA_036379955.1 Solirubrobacterales bacterium | reverse complement strand
CCCCCCCCCCGACGCCCCCTAACGACCGAGCATCAGCTTGCTGAACAGACCGGCGTGGTCTGAGTCCCAGAAGCCGTGCACGGGTTGGCGGCCGGTGACGTAGGACGCTTTCAGCTTCACCTGCTTCGGGTCGCGGGTCATCACGTGGTCGACCTGGTGATTGAAGTCCGCCACCGAGCCCCCGGCGCCGACCGCGAGCAGGCTCGAGTTGAGGCAGCAGCCCAGCGGTTTGCTCGTGCTGCGCTCTCGCATGCCGGCTCCCAGCAGGGTCCGGTAGGCCTGCTGGTCACCCGGTTCGACCGTGTCGTCGTCGGAGTTGAGGTCGCCGACGAGGATCACCGGCAGCTTGCTCGTCGCCGGGCCGCCCGGAGCAACCAGTTCGCCCGCCTGCCGGGCACGGATGCTGGGCACTTCGGAGGCCGGGTCGAACGCCTCGAGGTGGGTGTTGACGAAGCGGAACGGCTTGCTGCCCCGCACCTTGGCGTCGATCCCGGTCCAGCCGCGCGTGACCTGGAGCTGCACCCCGGAGACCGAGACCGTGAGCAGGCTGGCGAAGTGGCCCGCCCGCGGGTGCTTGAAGGTGACTCCGGCGCCGTTGCGGACGAGGATCACGTCGCGCATGGTGAGGCGGCCGTTGATCTCGGCATTGGGGATCGCGCCGTTGGGACCGTCGCCGGGCTGGCCGTTTTCGTTGGCCGGCGCTTCGAAGTCGAACTCGGGCTGTTCGATCGCGACCCGGTACTGCGGCTTGCCCTTGCCGCCTTTCCCCTTGCCCTTGTTGAGCTGGGCGAGCAGTTCCGCCAGGTAGTCGTAGCGGACCGTTTCGGCCGTTGGTTTGGCGCCGGTGTTGAGGAAGACTTCGAGGCTGGGCGGGCCGGTGCGCCAGAGGGCGACCTCCTGCAGGCCGACCAGGTCAGGTTCCTTCTCGAGGATCTCTTCCGCCAGGCCCTTGGCCCGCACCGGAAAGTCGTTGGCGGTGACTTCGCGCAGGATCTGGCCGGTCGCGTCGGTGAAGGCGGTCAGGCCCGAGGCGGAGATCGCCGGCGCCAGGTCGGCCCCGAGGTAGAGGTTGCGGGTCATCACGTTGACTTCCTCGCCGCCGCCGCGGCCCTTGGACTTGCCGCCCCCTTTCTTGCCGTCATCGGCTTTGCCGTGCTTCTCGTGCCCCGTAGGGTGGTCGTCGCCGGCCCGGGCGGAGGCGACTGCCGGAAGCAGGGCGAGCGCGGTTGCCGCGGCAAGGGCGAGCAGCACGACCGAACGCCGGATCGCTGCCTGTGCGTGACTCAAGATATTTCTCCTCTTCGTCTGCGACCCGCTGCCGGGCCGGTTTCGTCGAGGCGCCTCCGGGGCACCCCCCAACACGAGGGTGCCCTCCCGCACTGAACTTCAACCCAGAATACGCGGGAAAGGTTTGCATCCCGTTAGAAATCTGCCATACTGCCACTTAGATTTCTTAGGTGAGAATCAAATAACCATAACTGACCTGGAGGTACTTGATAGTGGGTAAGACGATCGGGATCGACCTGGGCACGACCAACTCCTGCGTCGCCGTGCTGGAGGGCGGCGAGCCCACCGTCCTGGAGAACGCGGAGGGCGGGCGCACGACCCCGTCGGTTGTCGCCTTTACCGAGGGGGGCGACAGGCTAGTGGGGACCGTCGCCAAGCGCCAGGCGGTGATGAACCCGGAGAACACGATCTTCTCGATCAAGCGCTTCATGGGGCGCAAGGAGGCCGAGGTCAAAGAGGAGGAGACGATCGTCCCCTACGAGGTCGAGGCCGGCCCCAACGGCGACGTGCGCGTCGACGCGCGCGGCAAGCAGTACAGCCCACCTGAGATCAGCGCGATGATCCTGCAGAAGCTGAAGACCGACGCCGAAGCGAAGCTCGGCGAAGCGGTCGACAGCGCCGTGATCACGGTCCCCGCCTACTTCAACGACGACCAGCGCCAGGCGACAAAGGACGCCGGCAAGATCGCCGGCCTCGAGGTCAAGCGGATCATCAACGAGCCGACCGCCGCCTCGCTCGCCTACGGGCTGGACAAGGAGACCGCCGACCACACGATCCTCGTCTTCGACCTGGGCGGCGGCACCTTCGACGTCTCGGTCCTGGAAATCGGCGACGGCGTCTTCGAGGTGAAGGCGACCGCCGGCGACAACCACCTCGGTGGCGACAACTGGGACAAGGCGATCGTCGAGTGGTTGGTCGCCGAGTTCAAGCGCGACCAGGGCGTCGACCTCGCCGCCGACAAGAACTCGCTGCAGCGCCTCTACGAGGCGGCGGAGAAGGCGAAGATCGAGCTCTCCTCAGCGCAGGAGACGCAGATCAACCTGCCCTTCATCACCGCCGTCGAGGGGCAGCCCAAGCACCTCGACATGAAGCTGAGCCGCTCGAAGCTGAACGAGCTGACCGCCGAGCTGCTCGATCGGGTCGTCGGCCCGGTCAAACGGGCGCTCGGCGACGCCGACGCCGAGATCGACCACGTCGTCCTCGTCGGCGGCATGACCCGGATGCCCGCGGTGCGCGAGAAGGTCAAGGAGCTGACCGGCAAGGACCCGCACCAGGGGGTCAACCCCGACGAGGTCGTCGCCGTCGGCGCCGCGATCCAAGCCGGGGTGCTGGCCGGCGACGTCAAGGACGTGCTGCTGCTCGACGTCACCCCGCTGACGCTCGGGATCGAGACCAAGGGGGGCGTGATGACGAAGCTGATCGAGCGCAACACGACGATCCCGACCAAGAAGTCGGAGACCTTCTCGACCGCCGACGACAACCAGCCCTCGGTCGAGATCCACGTCCTGCAGGGCGAGCGCGAGATGGCGGCCGGCAACAAGAGCCTGGGCAAGTTCCAGCTCACCGGCATCCCGCCGGCGCCGCGCGGCCTGCCGCAGATCGAGGTCACCTTCGACATCGACGCCAACGGCATCGTGCACGTCACCGCGAAAGACCTGGGCACCGGCAAGGAACAGAGAATCGAGATCCAGTCGGGCTCCGGGCTCTCCGACGAGGAGATCCAGAGCATGGTCTCCGACGCCGAGGCCCACGCCGAGGAGGACAAGAAGCAGCGCGACCTGGCCGAGGCCCGCAACCTGGCCGAGAACGCCGCCTACCAGTCCGAGAAACAGCTCGAGGAGCTGGGCGACAAGGTCGACGCCGCCGACAAGGAGGAGATCGAGGCGGCGGTCAAGGGGGTCCGCGAGGTGCTCGAGTCCGACAGCGCCGAGGAGATCAACGCCAAGACCGAAGCGCTGACGGCGGCCTTCCAGAAGGTGTCGGCCAAGATCTATGAGGCGGCGCAGGCCGAGCAGGCGCAGTCGGCTGACGGCGGTGGCTCCGACGGATCGACTGCCGACGAGGAGGAAGTGGTCGAGGCCGAGGTCGTCGATGAGGGTGACGACAAGTGAGCGAGGCCCGGGACGGTCTAGGGACCGACGAGCACCAGCCCGCGGGTCCTGTCGGTGCAGGGGACCCACCGCCCCCTCCGGTCGCTAAAGCGTCCTCAGGGGCGGTACCCCCTACACCGCCACCCGCGGGAGAGGCGGATGAAGTCGAGCGCGATCTCGATGCATTGCTCGCTGACACCCAGAAGGAGCGAGACGAGTACCTCGAACTCGCTAAGAGGGCTCAGGCGGATTTCGAGAATTACCGCAAGCGGATGACGAGCGAGGTTCAGGCGGCGGCCGTGCGCGGGAAGGGGGAGCTTCTCAGGGACGTGGTGCCTGTCCTGGATGATTTGGAGCGAGCTATTCAGGCGGCGGGGCTTGATCCGGAGGGAGACTCCGAGGATGGGCTCGCTCATGGGGTGCTGCTCGTGTTCAGGAGCTTGCGGGACTCGTTGAGTCGCAATGGGGTCGAGGCGGTGGATCCGAAAGGGGAGAAGTTCGACCCGACGGCGCACGAGGCGCTCTCAACCGTGGAAGCAGACGGCATCGAGTCGGGTGTGGTCGTCGAGACGATGCAGAAGGGGTACCGGCTGGGGGAGCAGTTGATCCGGCCGGCTCGTGTGGTGGTGAGCGAGTAGTTGGCTGAGGATCTCTACAAGGTCCTGGGCGTCTCGAAGGGGGCGTCGGACGAGGAGATCAAGAAGGCGTACCGGAAGCTCGCCCGGAAATACCACCCTGACCGCAACCCGGACGACCCGAAAGCGGAGGAGAAGTTCAAGGAGGTGCAGGGGGCCTATGACACCCTGTCCGACCCCGAGAAGCGCAAGCAGTACGACTCGGGCGGGGGGATGTTCGGCGGCTTCGGCGGTGGCGCGGGCAGCGGTGGCCCCTTCGGTGCCGGAGGCGGCGCAGGCGGCTTCGACGTCGGCGACATCTTCTCCAACCTCTTCGGGCGCGGCGGCGGCCGGGCGCAACCGCAGCAGGTCCGCGGACGCGACCTCGAAACCGAGGTCAGCCTCAGCTTCGACGAAGCGATCGCCGGCGCCCAGGTGCAGGTGACGGTGCCCAAGGCCGAACGCTGCACGACCTGCGGCGGCAGCGGCGCCAAGCCGGGGACGAGCCCGATCACCTGCCCGCGCTGCGAGGGACGCGGCATCGACGCCCAGAGCCAGGGCTTCTTCTCGATCAGCCAGCCCTGCCCGCAGTGCGGCGGGGCCGGCCAGGTCATCGAGGACCCCTGCCCCACCTGCGGCGGCTCGGGTCTCACCCAGCAGACCAAGCGCTACAAGGTCAAGGTCCCCGCCGGGGTCAAGAACGGCGCCCGCATCCGGCTCGCCGGCAAGGGCGAGGCCGGGCAGCGCGGCGGCCCCCCGGGCGACCTCTTCGTCGTCACCCGAGTCGCCGGCTCTCCCGTCTTCAAGCGGCTCGACGGCGGCAACCTCGAGGTGACGGTGCCGATCACGGTCGTCGAGGCGCTGCGCGGGGCAACGATCGAGGTGCCCACCCTCGACGGCACGAAGAAGATCAAGGTCGGCCCGGGCACGAAGCACGGTTCGATCCAGCGCCTCACGGGCGAGGGCGCGCCGAAGCCGAAGGGCAAGGGCCGTGGCGACATCCGCTACCGGCTCGAGATCGAGATGCCGGAGAAGCTGACCGAGGAGCAGGAGAAGGCGGCCGAGGCGCTGGCCGAGACCTTCAACGGCTCCGACCCCCGCGCCGACCTGCTGCGCAAGGCAGGTGCCCGATGAGCTTCCGGTGCGCCTTTTACGGCGTATACCCACATAAAGCGCACCGGAACGGGGGTGGGGTCTTGTGAGCGCGATGCGGCGCCAGCGCATCAACGTCTCGATCGATTCCGACCGGGGGGTCTTCATGATCTCGGTCGCCGCCGAGCTCGCCCACATGCACCCGCAGACGCTGCGCACCTACGAGGCACGGGGGCTGATCGAGCCGCAGCGCTCGCCGAAGAACACGCGCCTGTACTCGCAGCGCGACGTCGAGCGCCTGCGCCGGATCCAGCAGCTGACCGCCGAAGGACTCAACCTGGCCGGGGTCGAGCGGGTGCTGGAGCTGGAGCGGCGCCTGGCGGAGCTGGAGAAGAACCGAGGGGGCCCAAGTGCAGCCGGATAGGTTCACCGTCAAGTCCCAGGAAGCGGTCGCGGCGGCGCAGCAGCTGGCCGCGGCCCGGCACAACCCGGAGATCGCGCCGGCTCACCTGCTCGTCTCCCTGCTCGTCCAGGAGGACGGGCTCGTCGTGCCGATCCTGCAGAAGCTCGGCGAGGACCCGGCCGCGATCGGCGCCAAGGCTCACGAGGCGATCGAAGCGCTGCCGACGCTGAGCGACGGCAGCGCCGAACCGCGGATGTCGACGGGCATGGCCCAGGCGCTGCGACGGGCGGAGAAGGAGATGGCGAAGCTCGGCGACGAGTACATCTCGACCGAGCACCTGCTGCTGGCGCTGGCCGAGACCGATCCGGGCATCGCCGCGATCCTCCCCGACCGCGCCTCGCTGGAAACCGCGATCGCCGAGGTGCGCGGGCCGCACAGGGTGACCTCTCCCAACCCCGAGGACAGCGTCCAGGCGCTGGAGAAATTCGGCCGCGACCTGACCGCCGAGGCCGAGAGCGGCAAGCTCGACCCGGTGATCGGCCGCGACGAGGAGATCCGCCGCGTAATCCAGGTCCTCTCCCGCCGCACGAAGAACAACCCGGTGCTGATCGGCGACCCCGGCGTCGGCAAGACGGCGATCGTCGAGGGCCTCGCGCAGCGGATCGTCGCCGGCGACGTACCCGAGAGCCTGCGGGACCGTCGCGTGATCGCCCTCGACATCGGCTCGCTGCTCGCCGGCTCCAAATACAGGGGCGAGTTCGAGGAGCGGCTGAAAGCGGTGCTGACCGAGGTACAGGAGGCCGCGGGTCAGATCGTCCTCTTCCTCGACGAGCTGCACACGATCGTCGGCGCCGGGGCGGCCGAGGGCGCGGTCGACGCCGCCAACCTGCTGAAGCCGATGCTGGCTCGCGGCGAGCTGCGCGCGGTCGGCGCGACGACGCTCGACGAGTACCGCAAGCACATCGAGAAAGACGCGGCGCTGGAGCGCCGCTTCCAGCCGGTCCTCGTCGGCGAGCCCGACATCAACGACACGATCGCGATCCTGCGCGGGCTGAAGCCCCGCTACGAAGAGCACCACGGCGTCAAGATCGGCGACTCGGCCGTGGTCGCCGCGGCGACGCTCTCGGAGCGCTACATCGCCGACCGCTTCCTGCCCGACAAGGCGATCGACCTGATCGACGAGGCGGCTTCGCGGCTGAAGATCGAGATCGACTCGGTGCCGACCGAGATCGACGAGGTCAACCGCCGCGAGCAGCAGCTCGAGATCGAGCGGGCGGCGCTGAAGAAGGAGAGCGACGAGGCCTCGAGGGAACGGCTGCAGGCGCTGGAGGCGGACCTCGCCGAGCTGCGCGAGCGCTCGAGCGAGATGAAGGCGCGCTGGCAGAACGAGAAGGACGCGATCGACGCGATCAACGAGGCGCGGGCGCGGCTCGAGGAGGCCAACCGGGAAGCGGAGCGGGCCGAGCGCGAAGCCGACCTGGAGCAGGCGGCGAAGCTGCGCTACGGCGAGATCCCCGAGCTCGAGAAGGCGGTCGCCCACGGCGAGGCCCGCCTGGCGGAGCTGCACGGCGACGGCGGCTCGATGCTGGCCGACGAAGTTACCGAGGAAGACGTCGCCGAGGTCGTCGCCAAATGGACCGGCATCCCGGTCAGTCGCCTGATGGAGGGCGAGATCGAGAAGCTGATCCAGATGGAGGCACGGCTGCACGAGCGGGTGATCGGCCAGGAGGAGGCGATCGAGGCGGTCTCCAACGCGCTGCGCCGCTCGCGCGCCGGGCTCTCGGACCCGAACCGGCCGATCGGCAGCTTCCTCTTCCTCGGACCGACCGGGGTCGGCAAGACCGAGCTCGCCAAGGCGCTGGCCGAGTTCATGTTCGACTCCGAGCAGGCGATCGTCCGCCTCGACATGTCCGAGTACATGGAGAAGCACACCGTGGCCCGGCTGATCGGGGCGCCGCCGGGATACGTCGGCTACGAGGAGGGCGGGCAGCTGACCGAGGCGGTGCGGCGCCGGCCCTACGCGGTGGTGCTGCTCGACGAGATCGAGAAGGCCCATCCCGACGTCTTCAACACGCTGCTGCAGATCATGGACGATGGACGTCTGACCGATGGCCAGGGCCGCACGGTCAGCTTCACCAACACGGTGCTGATCATGACCTCCAACGTCGGCTCGGACCGGATCGTCGGCGAGGCGGTCGACGAGAAGATCCGCGAGCAGATCGAAGAGGTCCTGGCCGCGACCTTCAAGCCCGAGTTCCTCAACCGGATCGACGACACGGTGATCTTCCACCGCCTCTCCAAGGACGACATCGGGCGCATCGTCGACCTCCAGGTCGAGCAGCTGGCGGGCCGGGTGCGCGAGCGCGGGATCGAAATCGAGCTCACGAGCGACGCCCGCACCCTGCTCGGCAACCTCGGCTACGACCCGACCTACGGCGCCCGGCCGCTGAAGCGGACGATCCAGCGCCAGCTGATCGACCGCCTGGCGCTGGCGCTGCTCGAGGGCGAGTTCCGCGAGGGCGACGCCGTCCGGGTGGACGCGGCGGGCGGCGAGCTGACCTTCGCCAAGGCCACCGAAGCGTCCGTCGCGCCTGCCTCCTAGCGCCGCCGCATCGACGCGTTTACAAAACGGTTAACAACGTGACCCAGAATGATGCTGGGATGGACGGGAGTGTCTCAGTGCGAATCGCATCGCAGGAGCCGGATTTCAGGTTTCGCAGCGGGATTCCGACGTAAGCTACGGACCCCCGCTCGATGATCCGACGACGGCAAATCAACGCACGGCGCAAAGCGCCGCGACTGCGCTCGCTCGGCGCCAGGGTCGGCGAGCGGTTTCGCGACGTCGCGATGGCCGTCGAGGAGCGCGTCGGCTGGCCCCTCGCCGACCGCCTGCGGGCAGCGGGCGAGGTCGCCAGGTGGCCGTTCGAACGAGCGACGTGGACGACCGAGCGCCGGGTCGTCTGGCCGCTCGGCGAGCGCGCCGCGCGGCACGGCCTCTCCGGATCGAGCCTCGCGGTTGGCGCGGCGCTGCTCGCGACCTGCGCGGTGGCCGCAGTGGCGATCGTGGTCGGCGGACGAAGCGGCGGTGAAGCGCCCACGGTGGCCGAGACGCCCGCGAGCGCCCCGGCCGGTCAACCGACCCCGAACGCGACCAAGCCAGCGGCTCCCGTCCTGCACGGCGCCGCCCCCGACTTCACGCCCGAGGGCGGCGACGCCGGGGCCAAGGTCGCCAACCGCGAAACCGTGATCGCCAGCAAAGCCGGCGCCGGGGCGGCCTCGAGCGCATCCCCGGCTGGCCCCGTCGCCACCCCCTCCAGCGTCGGGCAGACCGCAAAGGATCCCGGCCCGGCCGCGATCGACGTCGCGAGGCGCTTCTCCGGCGCCTTCGTCCTCTACGAGACCGGCGACGACGGCGCCGACGTGCGCGCCGCCTTCGACGCCACCGCCAGCCCGCGCCTGACGCAGGCGCTGCTGCGCCGCCCGCCGCGCCTCCCGGCGAACGTCAAGGTCCCGAAGGCGAAAGTGCTGAACGTGGTGCCCGGACCGCGCCACGGCGACACCTTCACCCTCAGCGCTTCGCTGCTGCGGGTCGGGGTGACGAGCGAGCTGCGCATCGACGTGCAGCGCGACGACGCATCCGGCGAGTGGCAGGTCACGGACGTGCTCGGCTGATGAGGCGGCTGCGAAACATCCTCCTGGCGGGAGCGATAGGCGCCGCGCTGACCGCGTCCAGCGCGGCAGCTGAAGGCACGCCCGAAGCCACCGAAGCGGCTCCGGCCAGCGCCGAAGCGCCGGCCCAGCCGGCGAGCGAAACCGCCGCCCCGGCCCCCGTGCCGGCGGCACCCGTCTCCCCCGGCCCCGCGATCGAAGAAGGCGACTCGCTGGCGGCGCCGGCCGCCAAGCCGAAGGACGGACCGAGCGGAGGCACCGCCGCGGGGAAGAAGCCGCCGGCGACCGAGCCGACGCCCTCCTCGGAGCCCGACGGCGGCGAAAGCGCTCCCGTCGTCCCCAGTTCCGTCTTCTCCATTCCCTCGATCCCCGGCTCCAACTGCGCCCCTTCCGGAGTGCCCCCCGTCCTGATCCCGATCTACCAGCGAGCGGCGACGGCGTACGGCCTCGGCCCTCAGGGCGCCGCGGTGCTGGCCGGGATCAACGAGGTCGAGACCGCGTTCGGGACCAACCTCAACATCTCCTCGGCGGGCGCGATCGGCTGGATGCAGTTCATGCCCTCCTCTTGGGACATGTACGGGGTCGACGCCAACGGGGACGGGGTCGCCGACCCCTACAACCCCGAAGACGCGATCTACGCCGCCGCCAGTTACCTCAGCGCCGCGGGGATGCCCGCCGACACCTACGGCGCCATCTACGCCTACAACCACGCCGACTGGTACGTCTCCGAGGTGCTCGCCAACGCGGCCTGCTTCGGCGGCCTCGGTGGCGCCGCGGGGTCCTTCGCGCTGCAGCCGCAGATCCAGCAGCTGAGCTGCCAGCCGCCGGCTGACGCGCGCAAGGAGATCCCCGCCGAGTACCTGCGCGCCTTCGAGGAGGCGGCCAGCCGCTACGGCCTCGGCCAGCGCGGCGTCTGGGCGCTGGCGGCGATCGCCAAGCTCGAGTCGAACTTCGGCCAGGGGATGACCGACGAAGAACTGGCGAGCGAGGGCCCGCTCGGCCTCGACGCGACCGAGTGGGAAACCTACGCCGTCGACGGCAACGAAGACGGGCGCGTAGTGCACGCAAGCCCGGCCGACTCGGCGGCGACGATGGGCCGCCTGATCTGGTCGCGCGGCGATCTGCGCGCCGGCGTCTTCACCCACAACCAGGCCGCCTGGTACGTGCAGGCCGTGCTCGACGAGGCCGAAGCGCTGGAAGGCAAATGCACGGCGACCCCGGTCGAGTGGAACCTGACCCTGCCGAACGCGGTGATGGCGCCGATCGACTGGGCGAACCTGACACTCTCCAACGAACTCGAGCTGCACGACCTGACCAGCGGCGCGCTCGACCCGCGCATCGTCGGCCTGCTCGGAGCGATCACCCAGGACCACCAGATCACGATCTCCGCCCTGCGCTCAGATCACTCCGAGTACACAACCGAAGGCAACGTCTCCAACCACTACTTCGGCCGGGCGATGGACATCGCCGCGGTCGACGGAGTCTCCTGCACCGACACGGCGCCGACCGCGCCCTGCGGCGAACTGGCGCGCACGCTCGCCTACCTGCCGGCTCCGGCGCACCCGACCGAGCTGATCTACTGCTTCGACGTCGACGGGCCGGGTCCGGCATTCGCGCGCGCCGACCACTGCGACCACGTCCACGCCGGCTACGACGGCTAGGCGCGCCTGACGGAGTTCCGCCGGTCTGCGCTCAGCCGGGCAGGTTCTGGTCGGCGTGGTAGCTCGACCGCACCAGGGGACCCGACGCCACCGACTCGAAGCCGAGCTCGTAGGCAGCTCGCTCGAGTGCCTCGAACTCCTCCGGGTGCCAGTAGCGGACCACGGGAAGGTGGTTCTCGGTCGGGCGCAGGTACTGGCCGACGGTGAGGACCTGGACGCGGTGCTCACGCAATATGCCGAAGGCCTCGACCATCTCCTCGAAGGACTCGCCGAGGCCGACCATCAGGCCCGACTTGGTGACGACGCGCTCGCCGCCCATCTCCTTGGCCATCTTCAGCACCCGGGCCGAGCGCAGGAACCTGGAGCCGCGGCGGGCCACCGGGTAGAGCCGCGGCACGGTCTCGACGTTGTGGTTGAAGACGTCGGGCCGCTCGTGGATCACCTTGGCCAGCGGCATCTCCTGGCCGCGGAAGTCGGGGGTGAGGATCTCGACCTTGCAGCCCGGCGCCTGCATGCGGATCGCGCGGATGACGCCGACGAAGGCGCTCGCCCCGTAGTCGGGCAGATCGTCGCGGTCGACCGAGGTGACGACCGCGTGGCGCAAGCCCATCCGCTTCACCTGGTTGGCGACGCGCAGCGGCTCGAGCGGGTCGTTCCAGGTGGGGACGCCGGTCTGCACGTTGCAGAAGCCGCAGCGCCGCGTGCAGACGTCGCCGAGGATCATGAAGGTCGCCGTGCCGCGCTCCCAGCACTCGCCGACGTTGGGGCAGTTGGCCTCCTCGCAGACCGTGTGCAGGTTGTCGGAACCGATCGAGGCCTTCAGCCGCCGGTAGGTGGGCCCGCCGGGCGCCGGCACCTTCAGCCAGGGCGGCTTGCGGGCGCGACGGAAGGGGACGGTGCCCTCGGCCTCCGCGGCGGTCCCACCCGGCTTGGCGCGCGAGCGGGTGACGTGCACGCGCTCGGGGTCTGCGGTCGTCTCCGTCATGGGACGCCGAGCCTAGCGCTGTCGAGCCCCAGCTCGGCGGGGGTAGCAACCGTGGGCTCACGCTCGAAGGCCTCGGCGAAGCGCGCCGTTACCGCGTCGGCAAAGGCGTCGAGGTCCTGCTCGGCGCCGAGCTCGCGACTCAGCGAGGTCACGCGGCAGCCCTCGATCCCGCAGGGCACGATCCACTCGAACGGCTGCAGATCGTTGTTGACGTTGACCGCCAACCCGTGCGTAGTCACCCCCCGGCTCACGTGCACCCCAATCGACCCGATCTTGCGCGAGGCCGACGGGCCTATTTGCGCTGACATAGCGCGGTTTTCGTCCCGTCGGCCCTCGGGCTCGGTCCAGACGCCGGTCAGGCCCTGGATCGTGGTGGCGCCGACGTGATGGTCGGCTAGGGCGCCGATCGCGACCTGCTCGAGGCGCCGCACGTACTCGTGCACGTCGTCGTCATAGGGCCGCAACGAGACGATCGGGTAGGCGACCAGCTGGCCGGGGCCGTGGTAGGTGACGCGGCCGCCGCGGTCGGTCTCGGCGACCTCGATCCCCTGCATCTCGTACCACTCGCGCGCCATCGGCAGCTCGCCGTCGTCGGAGCGCCGGCCGCGGGTGTAGACGGGTGGATGCTCGAGCAGCAGCAGCACGTCGGGAACGGCGCCCTCGAGTCGTGCCGCGCGCAGCCAGCGCTGGGCGACGAGGGCCTCCTCGTAGGCGACGAGGCCACAGCGGACGACGAGGACTTCTCCACTCACGAGAGAAATCGTTGCACGGCGCCCGCCTATCCTTTCTCACCCCATCATGGCCCAGTCCAAGACTCTAAGGCCCGACTGGCTTCCCGCGGTCGGGCTCAGCGCCGCGCTGGCAGCCTTGATGCTCGCCTGGAACCCGCAGGTCGGCGACCTCGCAGCCCAGGTCTTCCGCACCGAGCTCTTCCAGCACGCCGGGCTCGCGATCTGGAACGGCAGCTGGTACGGAGGGCACTACACGCTCACCTACAGCGTCCTCTTCCCGCCGCTCGCGGCGCTGATCGGACCGCAGCTGGTCGGCACGATCTCGGTCGTCGCCTCCGCCTACCTCTTCGACCGCCTCGTCCGCGACCGCTGGGGCGAGGCAGCGCGCTGGGCAACGCTCTGGTTCGCGGCCGGAGTGGTGACGCTGCTCGCCGACGGCCAGCTCACCTTCGCCCTCGGCGTGGCGTTCGGATTGGCCACCCTGCGAGCGCTGCAGACCGATCGGACCAAGCTCTCGCTCCTCGCTGCTGCGGCCTGCGCCCTCTCCAGCCCCGTAGCTGCGACCTTCCTGGCCGGGGTTCTGCTGGTTGGCGCCTGGAACCTGGGCATCTCCCAACTCCGCTTCTCCCGCGGGTGGCGCCGTAGGGGGAACCGCCCTAAGGACGCTTTAGCGACCGGAAGGGCGGTGGGCCCCTGCGGCGCCAGGACCCGCGGGATGGCGACCCTGGCAGCTGCGCTCTCGCTCGTAGTCGTCCTCGTCCCCAACCTCGTCTTCCCCAACCCCGGCCAGTTCCCCTTCGCCTTCTCCTCCTACGTCGCGATCCCCCTCTTCTGCGGCGGAGTCCTCTTCGTGACCCGGGGCCTC
Organism: Solirubrobacterales bacterium; assembly: GCA_036379955.1. Lineage (GTDB taxonomy): Bacteria > Actinomycetota > Thermoleophilia > Solirubrobacterales > 70-9 > VRUE01. The sequence continues at coordinate 48,042 of DASVFR010000054.1, read as the reverse complement.
GCCGGCGAGGAGCGCCAGCTGCGCAGGGTCCTGCTCGCCTACGCGCTGGCGGCAACCGCGCTGCTGCTCGTCCCGAATCCCCTGGGCGGAAACGTGGTGCGACTGGGGGCGCTGTTCGGCGGGCCGGTGCTCGCCGCGGCGATGCTGTCCCACCGCCCGCGGCTCGACCGCTTCTCGCTGCTGATCCTGGCTCTCGCCCTGGCGGGCGGCCTCTACTGGCAGGTGACGGCGAGCGTCAGCCAGATCGCTCGCAGCGTCGGCGATCCCTCGACCTCGGCCGCCTACTTCGAACCGCCGGCGCGCTGGCTGGCCGAGCACGGGGGCGCCGGGGTACGAATCGAGGTGCCCCCGACCGCGAACCACTGGGAGTCGGCCTACCTCGCCGGCAACTTCGAGCTGGCCCGCGGCTGGCTGCGCCAACTCGACACCACCCGCGACGACATCTTCTACGACGACGACAGCCCTCTCACCGGGCTGGCCTATGAGCGCTGGCTGCGCGGCAACGCGATCTCCTACGTCGCTCTGCCCGACGCGCCGCTCGACTACTCATCGGAAGCCGAGAGACGACTGATCCTCAGCGCACCTTCGTTCCTCGACCTGCGCTGGAGCTCGCCGCACTGGCGCATCTACGCCGTCCGCGACCCCAAGCCGCTGGTCGAGCCGCTAGGCGCCGCCGCGGCGCGCACGCTCTGGGTCGGCCGCCAGGGCTTCGGCCTCGACGTCTCGCGTCCGGGCGAGTTCCTCGTCCGCGTCAACTTCACTCCCTACTGGTCGATCGAGCGCGGCGCCGGCTGCCTGCTCCGTCGCGGCGAGTGGACGGTCGCCCGCGCCTCGCACCCGGGCGTCTTCCGCGTCGCCGCCGACTTCTCCGTCGGCCGCGCCTGGAACGCGGTGACCGGCGCGAAGAAGACGTGCTGATGAGACGTGCCGGTGATTAGCCGCCCATATGGGCGGCTAATCACCGGCACGTCCTCCGTCGGTGTTGGTACGTTCCCGGCCGTGAGGAGGCTCGCGCTCGTCCCTGCCGTCGCTACCTTCCTAGCGGCCGCCGTCCTCGGGCCCGCGAGCGCCGGCGCCGCGGCCTGCCCCAGCTTTCGCGTTCTGCACGACGACCGGATTGGGTCGGCGGTGCTGCCGGCCGGCAGCTACGCGGTCGAACCGGCGGCCGGATCGGGGCTGACGTGCGCCGACGCCTCGCGCCTCTTCACCCGCTTCCTCGAGGACTGGGACGGTGTGCTGCCGCGGCCCTGGCGGGTCGTCGCGCGAGGCCGCGGCGAAGCCGACTTCAGGCGCGGCGAAGCGCTCGGCTTCACGGTCTCCCGCACGGGCGGCGGGGAAGGTGGCCGCAGCAACGAACTCGGCCAGCTCTGCCCCAACACCTTCACCGTCAATGCCGCCGCCCAGGTCGGCCCCCTCTTCTTCGCCCGCGGTGGCTACCTCCTCTACCTGCCCCCGCGCTCGGGCATCACCTGCCGCCGCGCCTCGGTCATCTTCACCCGCTTCCTCGGCATCCCAAACGGCCGCCTCCCCGCCCCCTGGCGGGTCAGAACCCAGACCGCAACCTTCTTCAAGCCAACGAACCCAACTCGCTCTGCCTTCCGCGTCGAGCCCGCCAACGGCACCGGACCCAGGTAGCAGGCTTGGGATGTACCCCCGGTAGGGGGTGGAACGGTTTGCCTTTTCGTCGTGGGCTTTGAGGTGTCAACCCGCCAGCTCTCCACCGAAAAGGTCAAGTGGAACCCCCTGCCGGGGGTACATCCTCAGAGAGCTAGCGCAAGAGGCTCTTCGAGCAACCCTTTGATCCGGGCCAGGAATTCCGCGGCCGGGGCGCCGTAAAGGATGCGGTGGTCGCAGGCCAGGTTGACCCGCATCAGGTGAGCGCTCGACATCGCCCCGTCGCGAACCACGGGACGCTCGGTGATCGCGCCGACGGCGAGGATCGCGGCCTGCGGCGGGTTGATCACGGCGGCGAAGCTCTCGATGCCGAACATGCCGAGGTTGGAGACGGTGAAGGTGGCGCCGGAGAGCTCGGGCGGGGTGATCTGGCCGTCGCGCACGCGCTGGGCCAGCGCCCGCGCCTCGGTCGCGATCTGGCGCAAGCTCTTGCGGTCGGCGTCGAAGACAGTCGGCACGACCAGGGCGTCGTTGGCCGCGACCGCGACGCCGACGTTGACCCGTGAGTAGAGCTCGAAGCGCCCGTCGCGATAGGCCCCGTTGGCCCGCGGGTGCTCACGCAGCGCCAGGGCGCAGGCCTTGACCACCATGTCGTTGAAGGAGGGGACGACGTCCCCCTCCTTCGCCGTCGCCTTGATCTGAGCGCGGGCGGCGACCAGGCGGCTCATATCCACCTCGGCCTCGAGGGAGAAATGCGGCGCGGTCGCCTTCGACTCGGACATCCTTCGGGCGACTGTGGACTGCAGCTTGGAAGGATCCTCGTAGGTGACCTGACCCTTAGCGGTTTCAACGTCGGCGGGACCGGGCGCGGCAGCCGCAGGAGATGCCGGGGGTGGGGTGTCCCTCGTTCCGCCAAGTGGCGAGCTAATTAGCTCGCCACTTTGAGTATCCGCCGGCTCGAGGGACACCCCACCCCCGGCATCAGCGGAGGGGGCGGCACGCTCCACGTCGGCGCGGACGATCCGTCCGCCAGGCCCAGACCCATGAAGCCCGGAAAGCTCAACCCCCCGCTCGAGGGCGATGCGACGAGCCACGGGGGACGCCTTGGTTCGACCGTCTCGGCTTGAAGCTTGCGGGGACGTTGGAGGTGCGTTGATTGGCGTCTCTTCCGCGGGTGGCGGTGTAGGGGGACCCACCCCCGAGGACGCTTTAGCGACCGCAGGGGGTGGGGGGTCCCCTGCACCGACAGGACCCGCGGACGTGCGCTCGCCCGTCCCTCCGTCATTCGCGCTATCGACTCGGGCAATCGGAGTCCCGATCGCCACCGTCTCGCCCTCCTGCACCAGGATCTCGCTCAGCGTCCCCGCCACGTCGCTTTCATAAGCCATGTTCGCCTTATCCGTCTCAATCTCCACAAGCTCATCGCCAAGAGCCACCTCGTCGCCAACCTGCTTCAGCCACTCGAGAACCGTCCCCTCCTCCATCGAGTCGGACAACCTGGGCATAACCACCTCAGCCACAAGCTCCTCCTCGGCGACCCCGGCCGCTTGTCGTCGTCGCTGTCAGCCGCCCCTCGCGCGGGTGGCGCCGGTGTGGGGTGCACTCGCCGAGCCCGGAGGCTGCGGAGGGCGAGGCCGGAACCCTGACTGTGCCTCCGAATCTTCGCCCGGAGCAGCGCGCAGGGCCGCCGAGGGCACCCCACGGCGGCGACAGGACCCGCGCGCGGAGGCCGCCCCTCACAGCGACCCCTCCAGCGCCGCCAGAGCCGCCTTCACCACGTGCTCCTCGTGAGGTATCGCAGCCTGCTCCAACCGCCTCGAATAAGGCATGTGCACGTCCGCCCCAGTGACCCGCTGCACCGGCGCGTCGAGGTGATCGAAGGCCTGCTCGGTGATCAGCGTCGCCAGGTTCGCCCCGACCCCCCCGTGCGGCCAGCCCTCCTCGACGATCACGGCACGGTTGGTCTTGCGCACCGAGTCGAGGATCGTGTCGAGGTCGAGCGGGCGCAGCGTGCGCGGGTCGATCACCTCGACCTCGACCCCGTGCTCGTGCGCGAGCGCGCGCGCCGCGTCCTCGGCGACGTGGGCCATCTTGAGGATGCCGACGATCGTCACGTCGTCGCCCTCGCGCCGCACCGCCGCCTGGCCGAAGGGCAGCGTCGCGTCGCCGTCGTCAGGCACCTCGCCGCGCCGTCCGTAGAGGCTCTCGTGCTCGATGAAGATCACGGGGTTGTCGTCGCGGATCGCCGCCTTCAGCAGCGCCTTTCCGTCGGCCGGGGTCGAGGGGCAGGCGACGAGCAGGCCCGGCACCTGCAGGAAGAGAGCCTCGAAGCTGTGCGAGTGGGTCGGGCCGAGCTGGTGGCCGCCGCCGCCCGGCATCCGGATCACAAGCGGCACCCGCGCCTGCCCGTTGAACATGTAGGGGATCGCGGCGGCGTGGTTGACGATCTGGTCGAGCGCCAGCAGGGCGAAGTTGACCGTCATCAGCTCGACCACCGGCCGCAGCCCCGCCATCGCCGCCCCCACCCCGGCGCCGACGATCGTGTTCTCGGAGATCGGCGTGTCGCGCACGCGCCGCTCGCCGAACTCGTCGAGCAGCCCCTCAGTCACCTTGAAAGCCCCCTGGAAGACGCCGACGTCCTCGCCCATCACGAAGACCGCCTCGTCGCGGCGCATCTCCTCGGCCATCGCGTCGCGCAGCGCTTCTCGCATCCGCAGCTCGGTCATCGGTCATCGACCCCTTCGCGCTCGGCCGCGACCTCCGGCTCGCTGCCCTCCTGCACGTCGCCATGCTCGGCTGGGTTCGGGCGAGGGCCGTCGGGCTGCCCCGCATAGGCGGCGCCAGCCTCGGCCAGTTCGCGCGCCGCCGCCGGCATCCGGTCCTCGCGCTCGCCGCGATGCGGCTCCGGGCTGCGCTCGTCGACCGCGTACCAGCCGGCGGCGCTGTCGAGCACGTAGAGGCTCTCGTAGAGCGTGTCGAGCGCCGGCTCGGGCGAGGCTTCGGCGAACTCGACCGCCGCGAGCACCTCGCGCTCGGCCACCTCGCGCACCTCGCGCACCTCGCGCTCGCCCAGCACGCCGGCGTCGACACAGCGCCGGGCGAAGCTCTCGATCGGGTCGCGCTCCTGCCACTCCTCGACCTCCTCGCGCTCGCGGTAGACCTCGGGATCGGCGGCGGAGTGGCCCCGGTAGCGGTAGGTGAAGGCCTCGATCATCGTCGGCCGCCGCTCCTCGCGCGCCGCCCGCACCCCCTCGGCGACCGCCTCGCGCACCGCCAGCACGTCCATGCCGTCGATCCGCCGTCCCGGGACACCGTAGCCCTCGGCCTTGACCGAGAGGTCGGTCTGAGCCGAGTGGCGCTCGACCGAGGTGCCCATCCCGTAGAGGTTGTTCTCGACCAGGAAGAGGATCGGCAGGCTCCAGAGCGCCGCCAGGTTCATCGTCTCGCCGAAGTTGCCGGCGTTGGAGGCGCCGTCGCCGAACATGCAGACCGTGACCGCGTCTTCGCCCTTGTAGTCGGAGGCGAGGGCGAGCCCGGTGGCGATCGGCAGGTTGCCGCCGACGATCCCGTAGCCGCCCATGAAACGGTGCTCGGCGTCGAAGATGTGCATCGAGCCGCCGCGCCCGCCGCTCGTGCCCTCGACGCGGCCGAAGAGCTCGGCCATCACGCGCTTGGGCTCGGTGCCGCGGGCGATCGCGTGGCCGTGCGTGCGGTAGGTGCCGATTAGGTAGTCTTCGTCGCGCATCGCCGTCGTAGCGCCGACGATCGTCGCCTCCTCGCCGATCGCCAGGTGCAGGAAGCCACCGGCCCTGGCCCGCTGGTACTGGCGCCCCGCCTCCTCCTCGAAGCGGCGGATCAGCGCCATCCGCGCGAGCAGCTCGTAACAGGTCGCGGCGTCGGGGAGAGGGAGATCGGCCATCGCGCACTGACCTTAGCTGGCCGCCGCGACCGCCTCCTCGACTCTGTCGTCGCCCCAGAAGACGGCGTCGCCAACGCGCAGCGAGGGCACGCCGACGACGCCCAACTCGGCGGCGCGATCGGTCTCCTCGCGCAGGGCGCCCTTGACCGCCTTGGTCTCGATCGCCTTCAGCACCGCCCGCGGGTGCAGCTCGCAGGAGGCGGCGGCAAGCAGCACGTTGTCGGGATCCGAGAGGTCGCGCCCGGCGGCGAAGCCCTGGCGGAAGGCGGCGAGGGCGAAGGAGACGCAGCGGCCAGTCTGCTTGGCGAAGGTCGCCGCCCGCATCGCGGTCAGCATGTTGCCGGGCCAGGGCTCGGGCCAGGCGATGGGCGGCAATCCGTACTCGGCGGCGCGCCGCTCGACCTCGGCCATCCCCCCCTCGCGCTCGGGGCCGTTGCCCCACGAGTCGCGGCCGAGCGCCCTGAACAGCCCCCCGAGCAGGATCGGTTGCCACTCCGGCTGCTCCAACCCCACCTCGGTGAACAGCGCGCTGACCCGCTCCGCCGTCAGGTAAGCGTAGGGCGAGCCGAGGTCGAAGTAGAAGGTGACGCGGGGGGAGAGAGCGGCCACGCCCAGACCTTATGCGGGCATGAACGAACCGAGGAGTGAGGTATCTCATGGTAATTTTCATGAAAATGAAGAAGCGCATGAAAATCAGCAAAGGCGGGCAGGTCTCGATCCCGGCGCCGATCCGCAAGCGCTGGGGGACGGTGACGGTGACGCTCGAGGACCGCGGCGAGGAGATCGTCCTCAGGCCCGCGCCCGACGACCCGCTCGAGGCCGCAGCCGGGGCTTTCGCGGGCGAAGGTCGGGGGATCGGACTGGACACCATCCGCCGGGAAGAGCGCGAAGCGGAACTCGAAGCCGAAGAACGCAAGTTCGGCTTGTGAAAACGTGGCTGGATGCCAACGCACTCGTTGCGGTGATCCTGGGAGAGCCGGGGATGAAGCAGGTGCTCGGCCTCATCCGGGAGGGCAATGCCGCGATGGTCGCGACAAGCATCATCGAGGTGTACGACGTGGCAAGCCGGCGTGAAGGGATCTCGCCCGCGCGAGTGAAGGCGGTTGTGGAACCGCTCTTCGAGGCCATGATCGAACCGGCGCCTGTCGACGAGGATCTCGCCCGCGAAGCGGCTGAAATTCGGATCGAGCACTACCACCGCAAGACGCGGCCGCTGTCCCTCGCAGATGTGACTCTCTTGGCTGCGGCTCGGCCGCGGGACAGGATCGCCAGCTCCGACTCCGACGTTCTCATCGTCGCCGCCGAGCTGGGGATCGAGACGATCGAACTGCCGCCAAGCGCGGACTGACGCACCCGCGCAGCACTCAGGCGTGCAGCGCCCAGCCCTCGACGGCCCGAGCCGCTTCCGGGATCGCCTCGGAGATCGTCGGGTGAGGGTGGACGATCCGGGCCAGCTCCTGGTAGCCGCCCTCGAGCGCCATCGTCGCGACCAGCTCGGCGACCATGTCGCAGGCGCGGTTGCCGACCACGTGGGCGCCGAGGATCTCGCCGTACTTGGCGTCGACGACGAGCTTGACCAGGCCGTCTTTGTCGTCGTAGACGGTGGCGCCGCCGACGCCGCCGAGCTTCTGCTTGCCGACCTTGACGTCGAAGCCGGCCTCCTTGGCAGCGGCCTCGGTCAGGCCGACGCTCGCCACCTGCGGGTGGCAGAAGGTCGCCCCGGCGACCAGGTTCTGGTCGACCGGGTGGGTCTCCACGCCCGCCGCGCGCTCGACCGCGACGACGCCCTCCTCGGAGGCCTTGTGGGCGAGCGCCTTGGCGTTGACCAGGTCGCCGATCGCGTAGACCTTCGGGTTCGAGGTGCGGCCGTACTCGTCGACCTTCACCTTGCCCCGTTCGGTCAGCTCGACCCCGGCCGCCTCGAGCCCCAGGCCCTCGACGTCGGGACCGCGCCCGCCCGCGATGCAGAGGTAGTCGACCTCGGTCGTCTGCTCGCCGTAGCTGAGCTTGACCGACGAGTCGCCGGCCTCGACGTTCGAGACCGGCGTACCGGTCGAGATCTCGATGCCCTGTTTCTTGAAGGTCCGCTCGACCACGCGCGCCATGTCCTTGTCCTCGGCGGGCAGGATCTGGTCGAGCATCTCGATCAGGACGACCTCGGTGCCGAAGCGGGCGTAGGCGGAGGCGATCTCGCTGCCCGAGGCCCCGGCCCCGGCCACGGCGATCCGCCGCGGCTGCGCCGGCAGCGACCAGGCGCCCCAGGTGTCCACGACGCGGCCGCCGAACTCGACGCCGGGGATCGGCAGCGCGACCGAGCCGGTGGCGAGGACGACGGTCCCGGCCTCGTAGGTCTCGTCGCCGACCCTGACGTTGCCATCCGCGGTAAGCGAGCCCTCGCCCTCGATCGACGCGACCTTGTTCTTGTCCCAGAGCATCTTCACGCCGCTCGAGAGCGACTCGGAGACTGCGGCGCGGCGCTTGCCGAGCGCCTCCCAGTCGAGCGAGACGCCCTCGGCGAGGACGCCGAGCTCGGCGCTCTCGCGCGCCTGGTCGTAGATCTCGGCCGTGCGTAGCAGGGTCTTGGCCGGAATGCAGGCGTAGTTGAGGCAGCGGCCGCCGGCCTTGTCGCGCTCGACGACAGCGGTTCTCTTGCCGAGCTGGGCCGCCCGGATCGCAGCGATGTAGCCACCCGGGCCCCCGCCGATGACGATCACGTCGAAGGAATCTGCCACTTCCCTGAGCCTATAGCCCACCACCTTCCGGTGCGCCTTATGTGGTCATAGACCGTAAAAGGCGCACCGGAAGAGGTGTTAGTCCCGGGGTAGGCGGGTCGGCATCTGGATCCTGGCCATCGCCTTGACCATGAAGAAGAAGAAGGTGCCGGCAACCGCGAGCAGGGCGAGCGTCGCGACGATTTGGGCGACCGTCGCCGCCTGCACGAGCAGGCCGAAGGTAGCGCTGAAGATGAGGAAGACGAGGACGAGCTGGAAGCCGAGCACGGCCCAGTAGCGGGCGCGCCACATCCCCCAGGCCATGGCGCCCATCAGCAGCGCCGGCGCCAGAGCCTGGGCGAGCTTCGGTTTCTCGCCGTCGACCTCGGTGCCGGCGAGGTAGCCGATCATGATCGAGAGCGCGACGAGCCCGGCGACGACGGCGCCGATCGTCACCACCAGCGGCCGCTCGCCGTGCTCCAGCGGCTCGAGCGCCTCGCGGGCCTCGCGGTTGCGCTCCTCCGCTTTCGCGTAGCCCCGCTCCATCCGCTCGCGAGGCGTTTGCCGCGCGCTGCGCTGCTTGCGCTTGCGCGGCTGCTCGGGCGCGGCGTCAGGCACCGGGCGCCGCCTCTCCCAGCGGGGCGAGGGCGCCGCGCAGCTCTTCCGCCGCGACGGTGGGATCCTGGGCGTCGCGGATCGCCCGCACCACGCAGAGCCGCCGCGCCCCGGCGTCGACGACCGCGGCCGCGTTACCCGCGTCGATGCCGCCGATCGCAAAGAAGGGATGCGATGCGTGGGCGGCAGCGTGGCGGATCAGGTCGAGCCCGACCGCGGGGCGCCCCTCCTTCGTCGGCGTCTCCCAGATGGGCCCGACGCTGACGTAGTCGACGCTGGATGACGGGCCTGGCCGGCGCATATCTGCGTCCTCGGTCGCTTGCGTGCGGAGCACGCCACTCTCCCTGCGTCCTTGATCTGCTTGACCAGGCCCGCCCCCAGCAGCGGCTATCTGCTCTTTTGTGTGCGTGGAAAGCCCAATGATTGCGTCTGGTCCGAGGAGCTCCCTGGCCTCGGCAACGGACATGTCGTCTTGTCCCAGGTGGACGCCGTCGGCGTCGCAGGCGTGGGCCAGGTCGGGGTCGTCGTTGACGACGAAGAGGGAGCTGTAGGCGTCGCAGAGGCGACGGAAGGTCTGCGCCGCCAGCTCGACCTCCCGCCGCGGCAGCGCCTTCTCGCGCAGCTGGACGACGTCGACCCCGCCGCGCAGCGCCGCCTCGACCAGCCGCTCCGGGTCGGCGCCCCCGGGTCGCGCCTCACAGCAGAAGTACAGGCGCGCCGTGCGCAGCCGCTCGCGCCGCAGCGGTCCCTCGCCCTCTGGTGGTGACAGGCTCACGTTTCGATTATCGCTCCCCGCCGCTCTGACGTTTCTCCCCCCTATAGGGGGTGAAAACGGCGGAACGCTTCGCCGGAGGGGGTACCATCGGGGGAGAAACGGGAGCCCGAAAGGGCTGAGAGGGTGGCAGCGAGGCCACCGACCGTCTGGACCTGATCCGGGTAATGCCGGCGGAGGCAAGATGAGCGAGAGAAGCGGTTACGACGCGGTTGTGGTGGGCGGTGGTGTAATCGGCCTCTGCTGCGCCTGGCGGATCGCGCAGCGCGGCGGGCGGGTCGCGGTGCTCGACCGAGCCGAGCTCCCGGCTGGCGCGACGCGGGTCGCCGCCGGGATGCTGGCGCCGGTCGGCGAGCTCGCCTTCGGCGAGCCGGAGCTGCTGCGGATGACCCTGGCCGCCGCCGAGGCGTACCCGGCCTTCGTCGCCGAGCTCGAGGCGGCGAGCGGGGTGAGCACCTGCTACGAGCGCATGGGCGCCCTTCACGTCGCGCTCGACCGCGACGAGGCGGCGGAGCTGCGCCGGGTGCACGAGCTGCAGCGCTCGCTCGGCCTCGGCGCGGAGTGGCTGCCGCCGCGCCGCTGCCGCGAGCTGGAGCCGGGCTTGACCCCGTCCTTCAACGGCGGCGTGCACGCGCCGGCCGAGGGAGCGATCGACCCGCGGCTGCTGAACAAGGCCCTGCTCCGCGGTCTCGCAGACCGGGGCGTCGAGCTGCGGCAAGGCGTCGAGATCACCGAGGCGCTGCTCGTCGGCGAGCGGATCGAGGGAGTGCGCACCGCGACGGGTGAGGAGCTGCACGCCGACTCGACCGTCCTCGCCACCGGCGCTTGGGCGGGCGAAACGCCGTGGCTTCCCGAGCGCGCGCGACCGGCCGTCCGGCCGGTCAAGGGGCAGATCCTCGAGCTGCGCTCGCCCGACGGCGCCGCGCCCTGCAAACGGATCCTCGCCTCCGAGCGCGTCTACCTGGTGCCGCGCCCCGACGGCCGCCTGATCGCCGGCGCCACGGTCGAGGAGCGCGGTTTCGAGACGACGGTCACCGCCGGCGGCGTCCACGAGCTGCTGCGCGAGGCCTACCGCCTCCTCCCCGACGTCGCCGAGATGGAGCTGGTCGAGGCGATGGCCGGCCTTCGCCCCGGGACCCCCGACAACCTGCCGCTGATCGGCCCCGGCGCCCTCGACGGCCTCTTCCTCGCCTGCGGCCACTACCGCAACGGCATCCTGCTGGCCCCGCTCACCGGCGAGAGGGTCGCAGCCGAGCTTGCCGGCACCGAGGTGGCTGCATGAGGATCGAGCTGAACGGGGAGCCGCGCGAGCTGCCGGAGGGAGCGACGCTCGCCGACGCGGCCGAGGCGGCCGGCGTCGTCGAGGGGGCGCGGGGCGTCGCGATCGCCCTCGACGGCGAAGTCGCACCACGGGCGGAGTGGGAATCGACCCCGCTCGCCGAGGACAGCCGTGTCGAGGTCCTCGCCGCGATCCAGGGCGGCGCCGAGGGCGCCTGGGAGCTGGGCGGGCGCACCTGGGCCTCGCGCCTGATCGCGGGAACCGGCGGCTTCCGCTCGCTCGAGCAGATGGAGAGCGCCCTCGAAGCCTCAGGCGCCGAGATCGTCACGATCGCCCTGCGCCGCATCGACCCCGACGCCAAGGGCTCGGTCCTCGACGTGCTCGACCGGCTCGGCCTCTTCGCCCTGCCCAACACGGCCGGCTGCTATACCGCCCGCGACGCGGTCCGCACCGCCCGGCTCGCCCGCGAGGCCTTCGAAACCGACTGGATCAAGCTCGAGGTGATCGGCGACGACCGCACGCTCTTCCCCGACGCGGTCGAGCTGGTCGAAGCCGCGGAGACGCTGGTCGGCGAGGGCTTCACCGTCCTCCCCTACACCAACGACGACCCGATCCTCGCCCGCCGCCTCGAGGAGGCCGGCTGCGCCGCGGTGATGCCGCTCGGCTCGCCGATCGGCTCCGGCGCCGGCATCCGCAACCCCTACAACGTCGCGATCATCGCCGAGCGCGCCTCGGTCCCGGTCGTCCTCGACGCCGGCATCGGCACGGCGTCGGACGCCGCCCTGGCGATGGAGCTCGGCTGCTCGGCGGTGATGGCCGCCAGCTCGATCTTCGGCGCCGCCGACCCGATCGCGATGGCGACCGCCTTGCGCCTCGCCGTCGAAGCCGGCCACGCCGCCCGCGAGGCCGGACGCATACCCCGCCGCACCCACGCCGAGGCCTCGACCCCCGAGCAGGGCCTGCCCGACCTCTCCTGACCGCGCGAGCAGGGCGCTCAGACTCCCTCTACCATGGGCAGCCGCGCCCCCGTAGCTCAGTTGGTTAGAGCGGCGGCCTTTTAAGCGTGGCGGCTAGCGCGGGATTTGGCTCTAGAAAGGGGTTTGAAGGCAATTCGGTTGGAGCAGATTCGGGGCGATTCGTCCCGTTTCGGAAGGGTTTGGGCAGCGGGCCACCTTCGCTGCCCATTGGACCCCTCCCCCTTCTCGCAGGGAAACGCGCCCCCGCCCCCGGCGATCACAACAGACCCGCGCGCACGCTACACGTGAAAATCGGCTCGCGGAAGTCCGAACGGGCGTCAGGAATTAGATCGTCCGGCGGATCACCGCATCGTTCCAGGTCAGCCCGGCCGCCCGCAAGATTCCCCGCACCATGTCAGCGCGACTCTCTAGATAGCCATCCCGGCCCATCTGTTCCCGTCGAAGGGCGTAAGCGGTTGCGAAATAAGCACTCCCAAGCGGCGCGTCCCTTCTGCCCATAAAGGTATCCGCCTCAGCGGGGAACTCTCTCTGAATGAGCCTGTAGGTCTTCTTTGCCCACTGGAAGACTCGATCATCGTCAAGCGGAAGTCGCTCATCGGGGTCTTCTCGAAGGCTGAGCCAGGTCCGCACATTATCGACCGCTGCCAATTGCGCCTTCAGTTCCTCCAAAGGGTCCATCTCCGGTGACGCGCGACCTTCGCGTATATACGTCGCCACGGCCAAAACTCCCAATGCTGCCGCCAAAACAAGCAGCATGATCCAAGCACCCTGCGGCAGCACTTCGAGAACGGCAGCCGCAGCCGTGGCAAGCGTTACCGCGATTGAAGCGATGCCCCAAACCGAAGATGACGGACGGTGCATAACGCGACTCTACTTGCGGCTATCCTCATCGCCATGCCTCACTATCAATCTGGTTTCAGCGAGGACGATTTCGAGCGGCTGAAGACTGCAATTGAGGAGATCGCTAAAGACGGACCATTCGATGCGAATGACGTTCTTTTTCCACTCGTACGAGCGGAAGTCACGAATAACGCTGGCGATGTTGCCACGGCCTTGGACGATCTTGCCGACCTCGGCTACCTCCGACCACTCGGTGGCGATCCGCCTCGCTGGGAAAGAGCGGCGTCAGATTGACTGATTCGGCAGGAGCGTGCATTTCCTAAGTTTTGACCCCGACCTTGGGAGGACTTGGACCCGCGAGGCGCTGGAAGGGACCGGCTTCACCGGCTGGCACCGTTTCAGTGAACTTCGATCCCGGCTTCGGGCGATAGATCGGTCAGCGGGCGGAGTCTATGTCGTCTATCGCGATGCGCTCGATCCTCCGTCGTGGCTGTCTAAAAGTCCTGGCGGAACGTGGCGCGGGCCCCCGACAGTTCCAGCCAATGTGCTCGTGGCGAACTGGGTCCCCGACGCGCACGTGCTCAACATCGGCAAGGCAAATCATGGCCAGTTGAGAAATCGGCTAGCGGCGTACTGCTCGTTTGGCGAAGGCGGCAGGGGGCGACATTACGGGGGACGCTTGATATGGCAGTTGGCAGATTCGGAAAAGTTGCTCGTCGCCTGGCGAAAACTTGACACCCCCGATGTAAATCCTTACGAGGTAGAGCAAAAAATGATCCGGGCCTTCAAATCTGTTTACGGCAAGCCGCCATTTGCCAACGCTCCGCACCGTCTCGGCGCTTGAGATTGCGATCTGCGCACTCGCGTGCACCAATTCGGCGACAGGCTGGACCGCACGAGCCATGCGTAACCCCGCCCCGGTCCTATTGGAACTGTGCCGAAGACGCGACACGCCAATTTGGCTCTACAGTGGCGTTTGAGACTGCTTCCGCAAGAACGGAGTGAAGAAACCGGATACGAGGGCGGTAGGCTCGCACCCTGCCGTCGATGATCCGCCGTCTACTCAGCCACCCTCTCCTCACTCTCGCCGGGAACGCGCTCACGATTTGGACGGTTTCAGCCTTCCTTCTGACGGCGGGCGTCATCGGCGGCGTTGTGTGGGCGTTTTCGTCTTTTCCTCTCGTATTCCAGGTCTTGACACTGGCCGGAGCGCTCGGCCTTGGCCTCCTGGCACTTGCTTTCACTGCTCCGCTGATGGGCACGGTTTTCGCTGGTATCCAACTCTCAATGCGAAGCAGCATTTTCCTAGTCGCTATAGATCGGCCACTATCCGGGCCAATGACGCCGGATGGGCTCACCCGGCCAGAATCCGCGTCATTCGCCACCGTGCTTGTCATGAATAGACGGGAGAAGGGGGGAAGTAGCGCAGTTGCACGAAGGATTACTCCCCAGGTTGAGATTTTCGAGCACGATGGGACCCGCCTCTTCAATCACGTTGGCTGGGATATTGGCTCAGAGCGCGACTTTCGGCCGACACGCGAAGAGCATCGTCTCTTCATCGCCGGGAAGTGGAAGGACGACGAGGACTTTTTTGCTGTGGCCGGAAGACCGCCTGACGGGGGAGTCGGTAAGCGACGGATGGTTGGGCAGACCTATGACGTGAAAATCACCTTGCGAGGTGAGAATTTGCGGCAACCAATTAGCGCGAATTTCCTGCTCGCCAATCAGGGCGTAAGCCACCATCTGAGCCTGTCCAAGACATAAGTCGGCCTGCTTCCCTCGGGACACCTTCGCTCGCTCGCCCCTCTCCACGCTGGGGCGTTCCGCTCCTCCATCCATGCGTAGCTTGGGGTGGTCCTCTTAGGACCACCCCCACCCGAAATGGGCCAGAAATCAGCCTGTAGAGCCGATTCCGCAAAAGCGACATGAGCAGCGCTTTCCGTCTGGCGAAATCGGGAAACTTTTGGCTCAGAGCTTTCAGGCTCGCACTTCTCAGCAGGCCGCCCTCCGGGGCGGCCTGTGTGTTTTCCGTCCGGGTAGCGACCTACGGTGATCTGCGAGAAGTGCAGTACGACCTGAGAGGTCATTTTGCGTAGTTCCGCTGAGCAAGGTCATTCAGGATCACCCCACGCACACATCGGATTGTGCTGGCGTGAGGGAATGCCGATTCCTCCGCCGCCAGGATCGCCAGCCAAGCCTCCGTGGGATGAGGCGCAGGTGGAACGCGATATGGCCGAGCTTGCCAAGGCTTTGACCGAACCTCCCCAGCCTCGGATTGCCCGCACCCTTGCTTGCTCTCGCCCCCGCGAGCGGCGCGGACGGGCATCGGCACGCCGGAGCGCCCATCGCACTCGTCGTCGCTCCCGCTGTAGATCGAGCGGTTCAGACGACGAAGGCGAATCATCTAGCAGCCGCATAGCGCTTGCTCCGTTGATCGCCGGAGGTACGGGACGATGAGTGCGACGCGACTCGCTTCGCAGCGCCCAGCGATGTCCGGCCATGACCGCTTGCGCGTACTCGACGTAGCGCAGATGGTCGCGGCCGAGCCACCGCCCATCCCCTATGTAATCGAGGGGATCGCCATTGAGCGGACCTTGACCCTGATTTCGGGCCGGGAGGGAGAGGGCAAGAGTCTCTTGGGGATGGCGCTCACCGCCGGGGTTGCGCAGGGCGAGTCTGTGGCCGGTATCGAATGCCAACGGACCAACGTGCTCCTCGTTGACGCTGAGAACGGCGAGTACGAGATTCACCGCCGGGTCAAGGCGCTCGGTCTGCCATCGGCAGGTGTGACAGTTGTCGAGGCTGAGGATTTTCATCTGGGCAGGAACCTCGCGGATTTGGAGTCGCTGATAGAGCGAGTACAACCCGGATTGGTAATCCTCGATTCCTTCCGCTCACTGTGGCCCGGTGGTGACGAGAACGACTCCGCAGCCGTCGCCGCTGTTTTGGACCCGCTGCGCAACATGCTTCGACGGCAGGGTCCGGCTGGAATCCTGCTTCACCACGTCTCCCGAGCGGGGAATGACTATCGGGGCACATCAGCCATTGGCGCGTCCATCGAGGTCGGATTCCGGCTAGCGCGCCATCCCAAGGACCCCGACAGACGTGATCGACGCTCCCTGCATTGCTTCAAGTCCCGTCCCGCTCCTGAGCCAGAGGATCGCTGGCTCCGGCTTCATGTCGAGCGCGAGCAGGTATTCATCGAGGCTGCCGAATCGTTTGTTGGGGAGGAGGGCGGCGAGTGTTCCCATGCTCCGAAACGGACAGAGCTAGCCCCCAGTCTGATTGCAGCGGCCGCCGATCCGACTGAGTGGCCGGACCTCGCGAGAGCCATCGGCCGTTCTCCAAAGGATGGAACGGCCAGGCGGCTCCGCGACGAGTTGCTCAAGGCCGGGGAGCTAGTCAAGCTCGATGACGGCCGGCTCCGGGTGCCAGGTGCCAAAACCCCTATAGAGGATGGCACGGTGGCACCCACGGGGACGGCGCAATGAGCGCGAGTGTTCACCTTGACGATGACTCGGTAAATGCCGTTGCCGAGCGCATAGTCCAACTACTTCGCAGCGAGTCCGCGAGTCCTGACCTGATCGATGTAGCCGAGGTTGCCCGGCGGTTCAGTCTCTCCCCCGACTACGTTTACGAGCATGCCGACGATCTTGGGGTCGTGAGGTTGGGCAATGGTCCCAAGCCTAGGTTGCGGTTCCCTCCAGCCAAGGTAGCCGAGGTGTTACGGGGTTCGCCAGAGAACGAGTCACAACACAAACGAGGGTTTGTTCGCTCTGTTCGTAGGAAGCATGAAGTAACACTCTTACCCATTCGCGGAGAGTCACCATGACGACGTTTCACACACTCTTACTGTTGGACGGATAGGCAGGTTGTGAAGGGTGGCAAAGTGTGTACCGTGGCGCGATAAGCGGGCTGTGCGTGCAAGCGCGCGGCCTGAGAGAAGCGGCTCCCGGCGGCGGGTAAACGCCAACCGGGAGCCTGACCACAAGGAGACGACGCTCCTCATGGCTGATCCAAACCCTACGGGTCGCGGACCCGGCATTTTCCTCGCGATCCCAGTCGCTGACGCCGAGTTCCTGTGCCGCCTTTTCACGATGGCGCTAGAGGGCATCCGCGACGAGCTAGACAACTACCCCGGCGACCTTCGCGAGCCGACCCGTCTGCATCGCGAAGAAGGCATATACGGAGCGCTGCTCGCGGCGCTCGATGGCGCGCCGATCACCCCGGATCGCCACATCCGCCAGGTGCTTCGCGACCTGACGAAGATGAATGACCGCGAGAACGAGTACGCCCGCGCGGACGCCGAGCATGAGGCGCTGATTGGGCTGCTCGGGCAGCTTTCCGGCTCGATGGAGGCGGCGTGATGTCGCGGCGTCTTGATGTCGCTCAGCGCTTCGGCGAGAATCTGACCCGCTGCCGCGAGCGCGCCAACCTCTCCCAAGAAGAGCTTGGCTACCGCGCCTCGCTTCACCGCACCCAGGTCAGTCTTTTGGAGCGTGGGGCGCGTATCCCCCGGGCCGATACGGTCGTCAGGCTGGCGGGCAGCCTCGGAGTTTCCTTCGGCGACCTTGTTGAAGGGGTCGAGTGGTCCCCCGGCTACACGCACATAGTCGAGGGCGCCTTCGATGTCTCAGATCGCACGGCAGGAGGCGAGACGCCTTGACCTTCGAGGATCGCTTCTGCGACAACGTGCGCTACTACCGTCGCCGCAGCGGATTGAGCCAGGACACGATTGCCGTCCGCGCGTCCCTTCACCCGCACACGGTTGGCAAGCTTGAGGCTGGGGAGAGCATTCCGCTTCTCGACACGCTGATTCGGCTGGCGGGCGCTCTCTCGATCACCCCTGACAACCTGCTCGACGGCATTGTCTGGCGACCAGGTTTCGTCGGCGATGGTCCGGGTCGCTACAAGCTGGACCCAGGGAATGAGGGCTGATGGCGCGCAAAGCGACGGGCGGCATCATCGAGCCGAAAGACGGGCGTGGTTGGGCGATTCGTTTCCGCGCCTACGGGAAGCGCCGGTTGGTCACGCTCGGCACGTCCGAGGAAGGCTGGAACCGTCAGAAAGTCGAAGACGAGCTAGCGAACGTCCTGGCCGATGTGCGGCGCGGCACCTGGCAGCCGCACGAACCAGCGGTTGTCGAGGCTCCCGCCGACGTGCCGACGCTCCACGTCTTTGCCTCGGAATGGATCGAGACTCGCCGCGCCGAATTGCGCCCCCGGACGATCAAGGACTACGAATGGGCACTCAGCTATCACCTGCTGCCCTTCTTCAAGGATCACCGGCTTTCCGCAATCACCGTGGCCGAGGTTGACCGCTTCAAGGCCGCGAAGGTGCGAGAGGGCAAGCTAGCCCCGGCTCAGATCAACAAGACGTTGAAGCGCCTCTCCCAGATTCTCGACCTCGCGGTTGACTACGGCCACCTGCCGAGCAACCCGGCCGCGTCGAGAGGCGGGCGGCGGCGAGTCAAGGAGCCAGCTTCCCGCCGGACGTGGGTGGACCCTGAGCAGCTCATGGCCCTGCTCGATGCCGCCCCCAAGCGGCACCGCGCGATCCTCGCGACTCTGGCTGGCACCGGCTTGCGCATCGGGGAGCTATGCGCGCTCGACTGGCGCGATCTTGACCTCGCCACGGGCACGCTAACCGTTCAAGAGTCGAAGACCCCGGCAGGGCGGCGGGAAGTCGATCTGCCGTCCGGCCTCGTCACGGAGCTATGGACCCTGGCGGCGATCAGCCCGGATACCGGCCCTGACGATCCGGTCTTCGTCGGCAGGCGGGGGACGCGGCAGACACCGGACAACGTAGGACGGCGGCTCAAGTCGGCCATCGGCAAGGCCAACGTCGAGCTAGAGAAGGCGGGGATCGCCGCGATCAGCGAGCGCGTATCGCCTCATTCGCTGCGCCGCACCTACGCATCGCTGCGCTTTGCCTGCGGGGACGATCCGGTCTACGTGGCCGAGCAGGGCGGCTGGGAGGACCCCTACTTCCCGATGAAGGTCTACGCGAAGGCCGTCAGGAGGCGCGAGCGGCTGTCCGGCGCTCACCGCGAAGCCTTCGACGCGGCCCTTGATTGGGCAGCAATGGGCAGCGGAGCCGACGCCGACCCTGCCCGAGGCTCTACGCTGGTAGGCGACAAAGTCGAGGAAACGGCGAGCCAAAGCCGAATCCAAGACACGCGCCCCCGTAGCTCAGTTGGTTAGAGCGGCGGCCTTTTAAGCCGCGCGGCACCGGTTCGAATCCGGTCGGGGGTACTACGGAGAGGGAGACCGTATGGCCGCCACCGGTAAGCGAGACAGGGAGCTGCTGCGCTCGCCCTGCGACGTCGAGGAGGAGGACGAGCTACGCCTCGAGCGGATCAAGGAGGAGATCGATCGCGGCTTCGATGCCCTGCGCGACGTCGAGGACGGCGTCTCGATCTTCGGCTCGGCGCGGGTGCAGGAAGGGCACCGCTGGTACGAGCTCTGCCGCGAGACGGCGGCCTGCCTGGCGGGCCACGGCTTCGCCGTGATCACCGGCGGCGGGCCCGGCCTGATGGAGGCGGCGAACCGCGGCGCGTCCGAGGCCGGCGGTCTCTCGGTCGGCCTCAACATCGAGCTGCCGCGCGAGCAGAGGACGAACCCCTACGTCAACCGCTCCCTGCACTTCCACTACTTCTTCGCCCGCAAGCTGATGTTCGTCCGCTACGCGCGCGCCTTCGTCATCTTCCCCATGAGATCTGCGCCCACGTCCGCAAGGCGACGCGTCTGCAGCGCCAGCTGGACGCTTAGAACGCAATCGGCCCGCGAGTCGCGGGCCGATTGCGAAGCGAGGGGTTCCGACAAACGAGGACCCCGCCATCACGTCTTTTCATCCTAGCGCCCCGGGCGGGAGTCGAACCCGCCTGCCCTCGCTTCGTGATGGCGAGGCCCGCGTCCGGCGGCCGGGGCGTCACCGCTCTCGCGGCCCGCCGCTATCCCGCCCAGGCGCACGTATTGCGCGCCGAAACGCGCGGTTGTCGCACGGAATCCTGCTAGTGGCGGAAGTGCCGGTGCTTGGTGAAGACCATGGAGACGCCGGCGGTCTCGCAGGCCGCTATTACCTCGGCGTCGCGTTTGGAGCCGCCGGGCTGGATCACGGCGGTGGCGCCGGCCTCGATTGCGAGCTCGGGGCCGTCGGCGAAGGGGAAGAAGGCGTCGGAGGCGAGGGAGGAGCCGGCGAGCAGCCCGGCGGCGGCCTCCTCGCCGCGGGCCGCGCGGCACTTCTCGACCGCGAGGCGGACCGAGTCGACGCGGCTCATCTGACCGGCTCCGATGCCGAGGGTCGCGCCGTCCTTGGCGAGCACGATCCCGTTCGAGCGGACGTGGCGGACGACGGTCCAGGCGAAGCAGAGGTCGTCCCACTGGGCCTCGCTCGGCTGTCCCCCGGTTACCACCTCCATCATCTCGCGCGGCTCGGGATCGCCGTCGCGGTCTTGGATCAGGAGCCCGCCCAGGACGCGCTTGAGGTCGCGTTCGCCCGGGTCGGGCTGGCGGCGCTCCTCCTCGCAGAGAATCCGGATCGCTTCCTTCTGCTGCAGGACGGCAAGCGCGCCGTGCTCGTATTCGGGCGCGATCAACACCTCGACGAAGTTCTCGTGCAGGCGCTCGGCCAGCGCCTCGGAGACCGGCCGGTTGAAGGCGATCACGCCGCCGAAGGCCGAGAGCGGGTCGCAGGCGAGCGCCTTCTCGTAGGCCTGCAGCGCGTCGGCGCCGATCGCCGCCCCGCAGGGGTTGTTGTGCTTGACGATCGTGCAGGCCGGCTGGGCGAAGTCCTCGACCAGGCGCCGGGCCGAGTCGAGGTCGAGCACGTTGTTGAAGGAGAGCGCTTTGCCGTGCAGCTTCGAGACCCGCGAGAGGACGTGGCTGCGCGCGCCCGCCTCGGCGTAGAGGGCGCCGCGCTGGTGCGGGTTCTCGCCGTAGGCGAGGTCGAGCACCTTCTCGTAAGCGACCGCCAGGTGTTCGGGATAGTCCTCGTACTCCTCCGAGAACCAGCGGCTGATCGCGGCGTCGTAGCGGGCGGTCTGCGCGAAGGCCTCGTTGGCGAGCCAGTGGCGGGTGGCGGCGGAGATCTCTCCCCCGTTCTCCTCGAGCTCGGCGAGCACCGCGTCGTAGGACTCGGGCTTGACCACGACCGCGACGCCCTCGTGGTTCTTGGCCGCGGCGCGTATCATCGTCGGGCCGCCGATGTCGATGTTCTCGACCGCGACCTCGTGGGCGACGTCGTGTCCGGCCACCGTCGCCTCGAACGGGTAGAGGTTGACGCAGACCAGGTCGATCGGCTCGATCCCCTCGCGCGCCAGCGTCGCCATGTGCTCTGGGTCCGAGCGCCGCGCCAGCAGCGCCGCGTGCAGGCGCGGGTGCAGCGTCTTCACCCGGCCGCCGAGGATCTCCTCCTGACCGGTGAACTCCGAGACGTCGGTCACCTCGAGGCCGGCCTCGCGCAGCGCCGTCGCCGTGCCGCCGGTGGAGAGGATCTCGACGCCGAGGTCGGCCAGGCCGCGGGCGAAGTCGGCCACGCCGGTCTTGTCGGAGACGGAGACCAGCGCCCGGCGCACCGCGAGCGCGCGGTCGCTCACTGCATCGGCAGCGGAATCTGCGGGAGAGTCACTCATCGACGATCACGACCCGAGGGCCGTCACCGCCGATCCTAACCTTGCCCGCCGCGATCATGCGGATCGCCTCCGGGTAAAGCTCGTGCTCGACGGCGTGGATCGCCTCCTCGAGCGCCGCCCGGCCGCCGCCGGCGGGAACCGGCACCTCGCGCTGGACGATCGTCGGCCCGGTGTCGATCCCCTCGTCGACGAAGTGCACCGTCACCCCGGTGACCTCGACGCCCGCCTCCAGCGCCTGCCCGATCGCGTCGAGACCGGGGAACTCGGGCAGCAGCGCCGGGTGGACGTTGACGATCCGGTTGCGGAAGTTGGCGACGAACCCGGCGCTGAGCAATTGCATGTAGCCGGCGAGGACGACCAGGTCGGCTTCCAGTAAGCCGATCCACTCCGCCATCGCCGCGTCGCGCGCCTCGCGGTCGGGGTACTCGTCGCGGGAGAAGGTCGCCGTCTCGACCCCGGCGGACCGGGCGCGCTCGAGCGCCCTGGCCTCCGGCTTGTCGGAGCCCACTCCGACCACCTGGATCCCGTCCTGCCCGTGCACTCGGTCGAGGATCGCCTGCAGGTTCGAGCCGGTCCCCGAGGCGAGGACGACGATGCGGAAATCGTTCACCGCGAGCATCTTCGCAGCAAACCCTGTTTGATTAGAGATCTTGAGACGTACCGAGTCAGCGCACCGGAGTATCCCGACGGGGAGGCTGATCGCCTCGCTGTCGATCTTGGCCGCGTTCCTCGCGGTCACAGCCGCTGCCGCGCGGGCCGCCCCCGCCAACGACGCCTTCGCCAACGCGAAGCCACTGGCCGGCCCGCCGTTGAGCGTCGAGTTCGACGGCAACGAAGGAGCGAGCAAGGAGCTCGGCGAGCCCAGCCACGCCGGCGATGCCGGCGGCCATTCGGTCTGGTACTCGTGGACGCCGACCTACGACGTCTACGTCGTCCTCTCGACCTGCACCCTCGGCGGTTCTCTCAACTCCCTGCTGGCGGTCTACACCGGCTCGGCGGTGAACGCCCTTACGCCGGTGGCTAGCAACGACGACCGGGTGGAAGAACGCTGCCACTCGACCGACAGCGAAGTCGCCTTCGACGCCGAAGCCGGAGTCGCTTACAGGATCGCGGTCGACGGCAAGAAAGGCAGCCAAGGGGAATTCGAGCTGGTCTTGAGAGGGACCGCCCCGAACGACGACTTCGACGGCGCCCAGGCGATCGAGCCGGGGGAATCGATCCCCGGCACCACGAACCTCGCGACCAAGCAGGCCGGCGAGCCCGACCACGCGGGCAACGCCGGCGGCCACTCGGTTTGGTTCTCGTGGACGCCGTCGAGCAGCGGTCAGGCGGCTGTCTCCACTTGCACCCTCGGCGGCAGCCTCGACCCGCTGCTGGCCGTGTACACCGGCTCCGCGTTGGACGATCTCACGCCGGTCGCGAGCGACGACGACGGTGCGGAAATCTGCAGCGCAAACGACAGCAGAGTGGTCTTCACCGCCAGCGCAGGCACCACGTACATGATCGCGGTCGACGGCAAGAACGGAAGCGAAGGCGGGTTCGAACTGTGGTTGAAGGCACAGTCCGAAAACGACGAATTCGCCAGCGCCAAGGCGCTGGACGCCGGCCTGCCCGGGCTCGTCGCCGGCTCGACCGCCCTTGCGACCAAGCAGTCGGGCGAGCCCGACCACGCGGGCAACGCCGGCGGCCACTCGGTTTGGTTCTCGTGGACGCCGTCGAAAAGCGGGCCGGTCGAGATCTCGGCGGCCTGCGTCGCCACCGGCGGTTTCGTCTTCAACCCCCTGCTCGCCGTCTACACCGGCTCCGCGGTGGACGATCTCACCCCGGTCGCGAGCGACGACGGGCCTGGGTGCTACAGCGGCGACAGCGAAGTCGCCTTCGCCGCCAGCGCGGGCACCGCCTACATGATCGCGGTCGACGGCCGCGACGGCGGCGAAGGGAACTTCAAACTTCAGCTTCGAAGCGGGTCGGTCGGGCCGGTCGAAGAAACCTCCGAAACCCCGGAAACGCGGCCCGTGACCCAGGCGCTCGTCCCACCGTCGTCGCCCCCTGTCATGCGGAAGCCGAAACCGAGGCGGTGCAAGACCGGCTTCAAGAAGGTAAAAGCGCACGGCAAGACGAGGTGCGTGAAGAAGCGGAGCAAGAAGAGAGGGCGATAGGCCCCTGCATCTAGGATCGCCGGCGTGGACTTCCTCGACCGCATTGGAGTCGACGCGCCGGTCATCCAGGCCGGGATGGGCGGTGGGCTCAGCCGCCACGAGCTCGCGGCCGTCGTCTCCGAGGCGGGCGGGCTGGGGACGATCGCCGTCAACGGCGCCGCGGCGATCGAGCGCGAGCTGGCGGCGGCCCGCGAGCTGACCGGCCGGCCGATCGCGGTCAACGTCCTGCTTCCGTTCGCGCGCCGGGACTGGTGGGAGGCGGCGGTCGGGGCCGACGTGGTCGTCACCTTCTGGGGCCGGCCGCGGCGCCGGGTTCCCGGCGTTTGGATCCACCAGTGCGGCTCGGTGGAGGAGGCGCGCGCGGCGCATGGGGCGGGCGCCGACGCCGTCATCGTCCAGGGGATCGAGGCGGGCGGCCACGTCAGAGGCCGCACGCCGGCCCTCGAGCTGCTCGCGGGGGTGCGGGCGGCGCTGCCCGACGGGTATCCACTTCTGCTCGCCGGCGGGATCGCCGTGCGGAGCGACGTCGAGCGTGCCCTGGAGGCTGGAGCGAGCGCCACGGTCGCGGGCACCCGCTTCCTGCTCTCCGAGGAGAGCCGCGCCCACGCCGAGTACCGGCGCCGCCTGCTCGATGCCAGGGACACGATCCTCACCGAGCTGTTCGGCTTCGGCTGGCCCGCGCCGCACCGCGTCGTCGCCAACGCCGCGACCGACCGCTGGCTGAGCGGCGACCCTCGCGGGCCGGCCCTGAACCGCGTCATCAATCGCCTCTCGGCGCCGACCGCCCGCTTCGCGCCCGCCTCGACGCAGGCGCGCCTCGCGCGGGCCCAGCGTCCCGGCAGCCGCCTGCTCTCCCCGCCCGGCTCCACCGATGACGGCCCGGAGAACCTGCTCGACGCCGGCCCGCTCTACGCCGGCGAGACCGTCGCGCGTATCGACGACGTGCGGCCCGCCGCGGCGATCGTCGCCGACCTCACGCCCTAGCCCGACGCGGGAACGACGGCGACATCCTCAAGCGCAAACTTTCCGTTGGCCTCGTCGGGGTCGCCAAGCGGATACCGGCCGCTGAAGCAGGCGTCGCAGTGGTCCTCGGGGGCCGTGCCGATCGCCTCGTAGACGCCGTCGAGGGAGAGGTAGGCGAGCGAGTCGCAGTCGAGCTCGTCGGCGATCTCCTGCACGGTGCGTCCATGGGCGATCATCTCCTCGCGGGTCGACATGTCGACGCCGTAGTGGCAGGGGTTGCGGATCGGCGGGGCCGTGATCCGCATGTGGACCTCGCGGGCGCCGGCGTCGCGCAGCATGCCGACGATCTGCCGCGTCGTGTTGCCGCGCACGATCGAGTCGTCGACGACGACCAGCCGCTGGCCGGCGACGATCTCAGGCAGCGGGTTGAACTTGAGTCGCAGGCCGTGCTTGCGCAGCTCCTGGCCGGGCTGGATGAAGGTCCGCGCCACGTAGCGGTTCTTGATCAGTCCGTCGTCGCGCGGCAACCCCGAGGCGCGCGCGAACCCGGCCGCCGCCGGGTTGCCGGAGTCCGGCACCGAGATCACCAGGTCGGCCTCGACCGGGGCCTCGCGCCAGAGGATCTCGCCCATCCGGCCGCGCACCTGCTGCAGCACGCGCCCCTCCATGCGGCTGTCGGGACGGGAGAAGTAGATGTGCTCGAAGACGCAGCGGGCCGGCCGCTCGGCCTTGACCACCTGGCGCGTCTCCAGCCCGCGCTCGGTCAGCGAAACCATCTCGCCGGGGTGAACTTCGCGCATCAGCTCGGCGCCGATGATGTCGAAGGCGCAGCTCTCGGAGGCGACGACGAAGCGATCCTCGAGGCGCCCGAGCGAGAGCGGCCGCACCCCGTGCGGGTCGCGGAAGGCGACGATCGCGCGCTTGGTCATCACCACGGTCGAGTAGGCGCCCCGCAGCTGCGGCATCGTCTCGGCGACCGCGTCCTCGATCAGCTTGCCCTCGTTGGAGGAGAGCAGGGCAGCGATAATCTCCGAGTCGGAGGTGCCGCGGAAGGCAATGCCGCGCTCCTTCAGCTCGGCCCAGAGCTCGACCGCGTTGGTCAGGTTGCCGTTGTGGGCGAGGGCGAGCTCGCGGCCGTCGTCGCGCCAGACCGGCTGCGCGTTCTCCCAGGAGCCGCCGCCGGTGGTCGAGTAGCGCACGTGGCCGATCGCCATGTCGCCGGCCAGCGCCCGCAGCTTCTCCTCGTCGAAGACCTGGGAGACGAGGCCGGAGTCGCGCAGCGTCGTGATGTGGCCGCCCTCGGCGGTCGCGATCCCGGCCGACTCCTGGCCGCGGTGCTGCAGCGCGTAGAGCCCAAAGTAAGCGAGGCGGGCGACGTCGTGGCCGGGCGCGTATACGCCGAACACCCCGCATTCCTCGCGCGGGCCCTCGCGATCTATCGGCTGCCCCTGGGGCGGAGTCAAAGCGCGCTTTCCTCGCGGTCGAAAGGACGGAGACGCGCAGGCAGCAGGCTGCCTACCTGCGCAGGGTAGCAGCGCCTGACGGCGGCGGACCTGCGTGGTGCGGCGTCCTCGGTCGGCCAAATAGCGCTGCTATTCGGCCTCCCTGCGTCCTTGCCCCACTTGGTCCGGCGCCGTCAGGAAGGGGATCAGGCCAGCTGCAGCACCGTCTCCAGCGGCTCGCCGAGCACCAGGTCGAAGCGCTCGAGCAGCTCCGGGACCGACTCCGGCTTCATCTCGAGGCCGTAGCGGGCGGAGAGCTCCGTCAGCTCCTCGGGGTCCGCCTTCAGCGCGCCGCCGATGTCGACCAGCCCCTCGAAGAAGTGCTCGAAGCCGGCCGGGGCGATGATCTCGAGGATCCGGCAGGGCTCGTCGCCCGCGTTCCAGAAGGTGTGCCACTCATCGCGCGGCTTGAAGACCAGGTCGCCGGGGCCGGCCTCCACCACCTCGTCGCCGAGCAGGCCACCCATCCGGCCCTCGAGCACGAAGCTGTACTCGTCCTCGCGGGTGTGCCGGTGCAGCGGCGCCGCCAGCGCCCGCGGTGAGAGCGGGTGTTCGACCAGCGAGAAGTCGCCGCCCGCGTCCTCGCCGTCGATCATGAAGCGCACTCCGATGCTGCCGAGGAATCCCGCCTTACCGTCTTTGGGACCGATAACCGTTGCCATTGCTTTCTCCTTTTCAATTCGTCGGACAGTAGTGACGCGCGAAAAGGTAGCGCGTCTTGACGGATCTGTCAATATTCGTCGTACATCTATGTCCGAACAAAAGCGAAAGTACGAGAAGAGGGCGCGCGCCGAAGCCGAGGCGCAGACCCGACAGCGGATCACCGAAAGCGCCGTCGAGCTGCACGGCACGCTCGGGCCCGCCCGCACCACGATGAGCGCAGTCGCCGAGCACGCCGGCGTCCGGCGCTCGACCCTCTACCGGCACTTCCCCGACGAGCGGGCTCTGTTCGGCGCCTGTTCGGCGCACTGGGCGACCGAGAACCCACCGCCCGAGCTCGAGGCGTGGAGCGTCGTCGAAGACCCTGACGAGCGGCTGGGCCTGGCGCTGGAGGAGCTCTACGCCTACTACGGCCGCACCGAGGAGATGATGGACAAGCTGCTCCGCGACGCCCCTACGGTGCCGATCGTCGGCGAGCTGATGGGGGGCTATCGCGAGTTCCTTGCCGTCGCCGGGGAGGCCCTGATGCGAGGTCGGAAGGCGCGCGGCGCCGCCCGCGCCCGCCTCCGCGCCGCGATCGGCCACGCCGTCGCCTTCCGCACTTGGCAGGACCTCAGCCGCGTCCAGGGGCTTGACGACCGCCGGTCGGTCGAGCTGATGTCCCGCCTCGTGTCTGCCGCCTAGCGGTCGAGCAGGCGGTCGAGCGCTTGGCCGAGGCCGCCGATCGCCGAGTCGAGCGGCTCGGTGCTGCCGGCGGCGCGGGCGCGGATCAGGGCACCCTCGACGGTGGAGACGACGAGGCCGGCGAAGGTCTCGGCGTCGCGGCGGTCGACGCCTTCGTCGAGCAGCGCCGCCGCGATCGGGCCTTCCCAGCTGCCGAAGGCGGCGGTCGCGGCGGCGGCCAGCTCGGGGTCCTCGGGGCGGGCGAGGGCGGCGGCGGCGACCGGGCAGCCGATCCGCTCGGGGTGGTCGACGACGCGGCGGCGGAAGATCTCGCCGAAGCGCTCGAGCGTGCCGCGCAGCCCGCGCTGCTCCAGCGAGCTCTCGATCAGGGCGCGGATCTCCTCGCCCTCGACGCGGGCCGCCTCGGCGGCGAGCTGGCGCTTGCCGCCGGGAAAGTGGTGGTAGATCGAGCCGCGGGGGGCCTTGCCGCGCTCGGCGACGTCGCGCAGCTCCATCCCCGCGTAGCCCTTCTCGGCGAGCAGCTGACGGGCTCCCTTGATCAGCAGCGCGCGGCCGTCGCGGCGCTTCGGCTCGCGCGGCTCCCCGTCGGCGATTCTGGATATGCCCACGGTCATAGTCTATAGTGGTCGGCGATGTATGACAGCGGTCATAGACGAGCGGTGGCGGTGGCTTGCGCGGGGGCCTTCCTCGCCTTCCTCGACGCGACGATCGTCAACATCGCCTTCCCCGACATCTCGGCCTCCTTCGCCGGCTCGGGTCGCGACGCGCTCTCCTGGGTGCTCGACGGCTACTTCGTCGTCATCGCGGCGCTGCTGGTGCCGGCCGGCGGGCTCGCCGACCGCTTCGGCCACAAGCGGATCTTCCTGCTCGGCGTCGCCGGCTTCACCGCCGCCAGCCTGCTCTGCGCGGTCGCGCCCTCGCTACCCTTGCTGATCGCCTTCCGCGTCGTGCAGGGCGTCGGGGCGGCGATGGTCGCGCCGACCTCGCTGGCCCTGGTCCTCGACGCCTTCCCGCTCGAGAAGCGGGCGACCGGGGTGGGGATCTGGGGCGCCGCCGCGGCGGCCGCGGCGGCGACGGGGCCGACGCTGGGCGGCGCCCTGGTCGAGCTCGCCGACTGGCGCCTCGTCTTCCTCGTCAACCTGCCGCTCGGCGCCGCGGTGGTTCTTGCCGGTCGCCGCGCCCTGCGCGAGCGTCCGCGCCTCGACGGCCGCCTGCCCGACCTACCCGGGGCGCTGATGCTGGCCGCGAGCCTGGCCCTGGTCACGCTGGCGATCGTCGAGGGCAACGACTGGGGCTGGGCCGCCCCCGCGACGCTCGCCTGCTTCGCCGCCTCCGCCGCCCTGCTCGGCGGCGTCGTCCGGCGCAGCAGCAGCCATCCGCGGCCGATCGTCGAGCCGGCGCTCTTCGCCCACCGCTCCTTCCGGCTCGGCAACCTCGGCACCCTGCTCTTCGCCGCCGCCTTCTTCTCCCTGATCCTCGGCAACGTCCTCTTCCTCACCTCGATCTGGGGCTACACCGTCCTGCAGGCGGGTGCCGCGACCCTGCCTGGACCGGCGATGACGACGATCGTCTCCGGCCCGGCCGGCCGTCTCGCCGACCGCTTCGGCCACCGCGCGGTGATCGTCCCCGGCACCCTCTTCTTCGCCGCCGGCGTGATGGTGCTGCGCTCGGCCGGCGCCGAGCCCGACTGGCTCGGCCTCTGGCTGCCTGGCGCGATCCTCACCGGCATCGGCATCGGCCTCGCCTTCCCCACCCTCGGCTCCGCCGCGGTCCGCGACGTCCCCGATGACCGCTTCGCCACCGCCAGCGCCGTCAACGCCGCCTTCCGCCAGGTCGGCGCCGTGCTCGGCACCGCGATCCTCGTCGCCATCGTGGGCGAACCGGCGACCCTCGCCGACGCCCTGCACGTCTCCGACGGCGCCTACCTGTTCTCGGTTTTCGCGGCCCTTGTCTCAGGCGCCGCTCTGCTCGGCCTGCGACCCCAGCGAGCGCCAGGCGCTCTCGACCGCATCGAGCCCGACGGTGAAGCTGCGGTCGCCGGCGGCAATCTCCAGGGTGGTGCCGGCGGCCTCGCCGAGGTAGGTGGCGCCGAGCGCGTCGAGGGCCGCGCGCTCGCCGCTGACTAGGAAGCCGCCGGACCCCTCGCCGAACAGAGCCTCCTCGGGCGAGCAGCCGCGTTCGCGCAGGGGCTGGAGGTCGACGCGGCAACCGTGGCCGCCGGCGATCGCGCACTCGGCCAGCGCGCAGGCGAGGCCGCCGTCGCTTACGTCGTGGACCGAGGAGAGCTTGCCGGCGCGGACCGCGTCGCGGACGGTCGCGCAGGCCTCGGCGACCGCCTCGATGTCGGGGGTCGGCAGGCCCATGTCGAGCTCCCCGCGCAGCTTCGCCAGCTCCGAGCCGGGGAGGGTCGGCTCGAAGGGGCCGAGCAGGGCGATCGCGTCGCCCACGCGGGCGAAGGCGCCGCCGCAGGTCGCGGCAGGGTCGGGAAGCTCGCCGACCATGCCGACCACCGGGGTCGGGTAGATCGGGCCCTCCGGCCCCTCGTTGTAGAGGGAGACGTTGCCGCCGACGACGGGGACGCCGAGCGCCTCGCAGGCGTCGGCGAGACCGCTGACCGCGCGGTCGAGCTGCCAGGCCGGCGCCGGTTTCTCGGGGTTGCCGAAGTTGAGGCAGTTGGTCAGGCCGAGCGGATCGGCGCCGGCGCAGGCCAGGTTCTGGGCGCACTCGAGCACCGCCTCCACCGTCCCGGCGTAGGGGTCGCAGGCGACGCGGCGGCCATTGCCGTCGATCGAGACCGCGATCGCGTTGTCGGCCTCGGATAGCTGCAGGACCGCCGCGTCCGCCCCCTCCGGCCGGCGCACGGTGCGCGAGCCGACCAGGCAGTCGTACTGCTCGAAGGCCCAGCGCTTGGAGGCGACGCTGGGCGAGGCGAGCAGGGCGAGCAGCGTGTCCTCGGCCGAGGCATCCTCGCTCAGGGTGCGCCGGTTGCCGTAAATCCAGCCTTCCGGCTCCGCGGGCTCGAGGTCGTAGAGCGGGCAGCCGTCGACCAGGGCCTCGACCGGCATCTCGCCGACGAGCTCGCCGTCGCGCAGGATGCGGATCTGGCCGGTGTCGGTGACGACGCCGATCTCGGCCGAGCCGGTCTGCCATTTGTCGCAGACGGCGATCGCCTCGGCGACCTTCGCCGGCTCGACCACGCCAAGCATGCGCTCCTGCGACTCGGAGACCATGATCTCGAAGGGCTCCATGTCGGCCTCGCGCAGCGGCACCTTGGCCACGTCGAGGTCGATGCCGACGCCGCCAGCCGAGGCCATCTCACCCGCCGAGGAGGTGAGCCCGGCCGCGCCGAGATCCTGCAGCGAGACCAGCAGCCCGCGCTCCAGCAGCTCCAGGCAGCACTCGAGCAGCTTCGACTCCTCGAAGGGGTCGCCGATCTGCACGGTGGGACGCTTCGCGTCGTCGCCCTCGCCGAGCTCGGCCGAGGCAAGCACCGAGGCGCCGCCGATCCCGTCGCGCCCAGTCGAGGCGCCCATCAGGAGAACCGCGTTGCCGACGCCGGCGGCCGCGGCCCGCACCATGTCCTCGGTGCGCGCCAGCCCGACGCACATCGCGTTGACCAGGCAGTTGTGCTCGTAGGGGGCCTCGAAGTAGATCTCGCCGCCGACGGTGGGCACGCCGATCGAGTTGCCGTAGTGGCCGATCCCGCGCACCGCCCCGTCGAGCAGGTGGCGCGAGCGGACCGAGTCGAGCTCGCCGAAGCGCAGCGAGTCGAGGATCGCGATCGGCCGCGCGCCGAGCGCAAAGACGTCGCGCAGGATGCCGCCGACCCCGGTCGCCGCGCCCTGGAAGGGCTCGACCGCGCTCGGGTGGTTGTGCGACTCGACCTTGAAGGCGACCGCGTAGCCGTTGCCGACGTCGACCGCGCCGGCGTTCTCGCCCGGCCCCATCACCACTCGCTCGCCCTCGGTCGGCAGTCGTCGCAGCAGCTTGCGCGAGTGCTTGTAGGCGCAGTGCTCGGACCAGAGCAGGCTGAACATCGCCAGCTCGACGTCGTTCGGCTCGCGCCCGAGCTTCTCGACGATCAGCTCGAACTCCGAGTCGGTGAGGCCGAGCTCGCGGTGCTTGGCGACCTCGATTGTCATAGCAGCCCCTTCCGGTGCGCTTTATGTGGTCTATGACCAGAAAAAGCGCACCGGAAGCTCATGGCCGCGCCTCCGCGATGGCTTCGAAGACCCTGAGGCCGTCGGTCGAGCCCGTGAGCGGGTCGACCGCGTGCTCGGGATGCGGCATCAGCCCGACCACGTTGCCCGCCTCGTTGCGCACCCCGGCGATGTCGCGAGCCGAGCCGTTCGGGTTCTGCCCCGGCGCGTAGCGATACGCGACCTGCCCCCTCTCCTCGAGCGCATCGAGTGCGTCGTCGGGCGCCCAGTACCGCCCTTCCCCGTGCTTCGCCGGAATCGACAGCCTGGGCCGATGGGCCGAAAAGCGCGCTATGTCAGCGCTTTTCGGCCCATCGGCCCCGGGGTCGGCTGGGATCAGGTCGAGCTGGCGGCAGGTGAAGCGCATGCTCTCGTTGAGGAGGAGGGCGCCGGGGAGGAGGCCGGCCTCGCAGAGGACCTGGAAGCCGTTGCAGATGCCGAGCACCGGGCCGCCCGCGGCAGCGAACCCGGCCACCGCCTCCATCGCCGGCGAGAAGCGGGCGATCGCGCCGGCTCGCAGGTAGTCGCCGTAGGAGAAGCCGCCGGGGACGACGACCGCGTCGATCCCCGCCAGGTCGCGATCCTCGTGCCAGACCAGCCGCGCCTCGCCGAGCAGCGAGCAGGCGTGCAGGGCGTCGCGCTCGTCGCAGGAGCCGGGGAACTGCAGGACGCCCCAGCGCATCAGCCGCCGCCGTCGAGCCGCTCGATCTCGTAGTCCTCGATCAGCGGGTTGGCGAGCAGCTTCTCGCAGAGCTCGCCGAGCCGCTCGGGGTCCTCGACCTCGAGCTCGACCATGCGGCCGACCCGGACGTGCCCGATCCCCTCGAAACCGAGCGCCGGCAGCGCCCCCTCGACCGCCTTGCCCTGAGGGTCGAGGATACCCTCCTTGGGGCGGATCAGCACCCGCGCCCGGACCGCGGCCACTAGAAGGAGCGCTCCGTGACCCGCTCGTAGGCCTCGACGTACTTGGCGCGCGTCTGCTCGACCACGTCGGCGGGCAGCTCCGGCGCCGGCGGAGTGTGGTCCCAACCGGCCTCGTCGGCCCAGTCGCGGACGAACTGCTTGTCGAAGGAGGGCTGCGTCTTGCCGGGCTCGTAGCGGTCGGCCGGCCAGAAGCGCGAGGAGTCCGGGGTGAGGACCTCGTCGGCGAGGACGATCTCGGCGCCCGCGTGGCGGCCGAACTCGAACTTGGTGTCGGCGAGGACGATCCCGCGCTCGGCCGCGTGCTCGGCGCCGCGGCTGTAGACCTCGATCGAGACCCGCCGCAGCTCCTCCATCAGCGCCCGGTCGCCGACGATCTCGGCGGCGCGGTCGAAGTCGACGTTCTCGTCGTGGTCGCCGATCTCGGCCTTCGTCGCCGGGGTGAAGATCGGCTCGGGCAGCCTGTCGGACTCGAGCAGCCCCGCTGGCAGCTCGATCCCGCAGACGGTCCCGTCGCGCTTGTATTCCTTCCAGCCCGAGCCCGAGAGGTAGCCGCGGACGACGCACTCGACCGGGTACATCTCCAGCCGCCGCACCCGCATCGCCCGTTCAGCGACCTCTTCCGGCACGTCGGCGGAGACGAAGTGGTTGGGGACGATCCCCTCCGTCAGCTCGAACCAGAATTCCGAGATCCGGTTCAGCACCTTTCCCTTGTCGGGGATCGGCGTCGGCATCACCACGTCGTAGATCGAGATCCGGTCGGAGGCGACCATCAGAAGATCGTCCTCCCACTCGTAGATCTCGCGGACCTTCCCGGAGGAGTGCAGCTTGAGGTCGGCGACGGCCGGCATTAAGGCGATGCTAACTACCTGGGAAGCGGAGCATCGGTACGGCCCGGTCTGCGATCCTTACCCCGTGCTCCCTCCCGAGGTGAAGAGCCCGCCGCTGGTGCAGACGCTGCGCTGGGGGCTGCGGCCGCTGCCCTTCATGCAGGAGTGCCGGGAGCGCTACGGCGACAACTTCGGCGTCAAATTCCTCGGCTTCCAGACGCCGATGGTGATGACCTCCGACCCTGCTGCGATCAAGGCCCTCTACACGGAGCGCTCGCACGGCCTGGCCCCCGGCCGCGAGGTCTTCCTCGAGCCGGTGCTCGGCTCGCGCTCGCTGCTGCTGCTCGAAGGACCCGACCACCTCGCCCATCGCAAGCTGATGCTGCCCGCCTTCCACGGCGAGCGGATGCGCTCCTACGAGCCGCTGCTGGCGGAGCTGGTCGACGCCGAGATCGACTCCTGGCCGCTCGGCGAGGAGTTCCGCATCCATCCCCGCATGCAGTCGATCACCCTCGACCTGATCCTGCGCGTCGTCTTCGGCGTCGCCGAGGGGCCGCGGCTGCAGCGCCTGCGCGCGCTGCTCACCGACGTGCTCGAGCAGACCGGCTCGACCTTCTCCCAGCTGATCGCGCTGGCGACCCGCCGCTTCACCGGCCGCGGGCCGTGGGAGCGGTTCGACGCGCAGCTGAAGGCGGTCGACGAGCTGCTCTACGCCGAGATCGGCGAGCGCCGCGCCGAGGAAGGCTTCGAGGAGCGCGAGGACATCCTCTCGGTGCTGATGGCGGCCCGCTTCGAGGACGGCGAGGGCCTCACCGACGTCGACCTGCGCGACCAGCTCCTCACCCTGCTGCTCGCCGGGCACGAGACGACGGCGACCTCGCTCGCCTGGACCTTCGACCTGCTGCTCCGCCATCCCGTGGCGCTCGGCCGGCTGCGCGACTCGCTCGAGGCCGGCGAGGAGGACTACCTGCGCGCGACGATCAGCGAGACCTTGCGCCTGCGGCCGGTCGTGCCGGTGGCTGGGCGCCGCCTCAGCGTCGACCTTGAAGCCGGCGACCTCCACCTGCCCGCCGGCACCGACGTGACGCCGGCGATCTGGCTCACCCACACCCGCGCCGACGTCTACCCCGAGCCCTTCGCCTTCCGCCCCGAGCGCTTCCTCGACGAGCCGCCCGAGACTTACGCCTGGGTCCCCTTCGGCGGCGGCATGCGCCGCTGCCTCGGCGCTGCCTTCGCCGAGTTCGAGATGCGAATCGTCCTGCGCGAGGTCCTCACCCGCTGCGAGATCCGCAAGGCCGACCCCGCGCCCGAGAAGATCGGCCGCCGCAGCATCACGATCTCCCCCAAAGACGGCACCCCTGTAGTTCTAAGCTCGAGGCACCCGGCACGTTCGCGCGAACTCGTCCCTGCCTAGAGGGTCCCCCCGGTAGGGGTGGAACGTTTTAGCCTTTTCGAAGGGTGACTGGAGGCGCCAGCCCGGCTCGTCTCCACCGGAAAGGCGCAGGTGGAACTCCTACTGGGGTGACCCTCTCTCCGCCGGATGCTCCTTCGCCCAGCGCGCGATCGTGCCCGAACCGGAGATCACCTCGCCGTCGTCGAGGACGAGGATCGGTACCTCGTTGGTGCCGCTCATCTCCTTCACCTTGGCCCGGTCGGCGTCGCGACTGCCCCAGGTCCAGAACGCCAGCCGGTAGCCACCGACGGTCTTGATCTCATACTCGTACCCGGCCGCGTCGAGCGCCTTGCCGGCCTTGGCGCAAGGGTGCAGCGTCGCCGGCCCCGATTTCTTCTGCCCACAGGTGTAGAGGACCATCGCGGGGAGCCTACCCGAGCGCTCCCAGGCGCTCGAAGACCTCGAGGACGTGGGTCAGGTAGGCGCCGTAGTCGAAGACGGCGTCGAGGTCGAGCTGCGGGGCGGCCTCGGCGAGGAGGTCGCGGAACTCGGTGCCGGTGTCCCAGGCGCGCTGGGCGTTCTCCTGGACGACGCGGTAGGCGTCGTCGCGGGTCATGCCCGACTCAACCAGGGCGGTGAGGGCGCGCTGGCTGAAGAGGGCGCCGTGGGTGAGCTCGAGATTCTCGCGCATGCGGTCGGCTCGCACGGTCATCCCGGCGGCGACCTTGGCGGCGAGGTCCTGCATGTAGTCGAGCGCGATCGTCGCGTCGGGCAGGATCACGCGCTCGGCGCCGGAGTGGGAGATGTCGCGCTCGTGCCAGAGGGCGATGTTCTCCAGGCCGGCCTGGGCGTAGCCGCGCAGGACGCGGGCGAGGCCTGCGATCCGCTCGGTGCGGATCGGGTTGCGCTTGTGCGGCATCGCCGAGGACCCCTTCTGCTGGCCGGAGGCGAAGGGCTCCTCGACCTCGCGCACCTCCGTGCGCTGCAGGTTGCGGACCTCGGTGGCGAAGCGCTCGAGACCGCCGCCGGCGACCGCGATCGTCGAGGTGAGGACCGCGTGACGGTCGCGGGGGATCACCTGCGTGGCGACGTCCTCGCGGCGCAGCCCGAGCCGCTCCATCACCCGCGCCTCGACCGCAGGGGGGACCGAGGCGTAGGTGCCGACGGCGCCGGAGAGCTTGCCGACCGCGAGCTGCCCGAAGGCCTCCTCCAGCCGCTTCAGGTTGCGGTCGGCCTCGAAGGCGAACCCGGCCAAGCGCAGCCCGAAGGTAGTCGGCTCGGCGTGGACCCCGTGCGTGCGCCCGGTGCAGAGCGTGTCGCGGTGCTCCAGCGCCCGCTCGACGAGGGCGTCGCGGTAGGCGCGCGCGCTCGCGACGACGATCGCGCCGACCTCGCGCAGCTGCACCGCGAGCGCCGTGTCGAGCACGTCGGAGGAGGTCAGCCCGTAGTGGATCCAGCGCCCGTGCTCGCCGACGCTGGCGGCGACGACATCGACGAAGGCGGCGACGTCGTGGTCGGTCACCTTCTCGCGCTCGTTGACCGCCTCCACGGTGAAGGAAGCTTTCGCCCGGCAGGCCTCGGCGGCCTCCCTCGGAACCACTCCCTCCTCCGCCCAGGCCTCAGTAGCGGCAAGCTCGACCTCGAGCCAGGTCTCGAACTTGCGCTGAGGAGCCCAAGCTTCCCCAATCTCGAGCCGCGTGTATCTGGGGATCACGCGTTGATTATCCGCGCCGCGAGGATGCCGGCGTTCTTGGCGCCGTCTATGGCGACGCAGGCGACCGGGATTCCGGGCGGCATCTGCACCGCGGAGAGCAGGGCGTCGAGTCCGCCGAGCGATTTGCCGAGGATCGGCACGCCGATGACGGGCAGGTCGCTGTGGGCGGCGGCGACGCCTGGCAGCGCCGCCGACATCCCGGCCCCGGCGATGATCGCCTTCAGCCCCCGCATGCGCGCGTTGGTGCAGTACTCGCGGACCAGCTCGGGGTCGCGGTGAGCGCTCATCACGCGCACCTCGTAGCGGATGCCGGCGTCGTGCAGGGCGGCACCCGCCGGTTGCATCTTCGGCTTGTCGTTCTTCGAGCCCATGATGATCCCGACCAGGGGCGCGTCGACTTCGATCTCCTCGAAGGCCTCCTCGACCGCGGGCATCGGGGTCGACTCGGTGGGCTGGGGCTCCTCTGAGATCTCGCTCATCTCGTCCTTTCTATGACTGGGGCTGGCTGGCGGCGCGGTCTACCGCGCGGGCGGCGATGTCGGATCGCATCTGCATCCCGTCGAACTCGATCCGCCCGGCGGCATCGTACGCGCGATCGCGGGCCGCGGCCGGGGTGGGCCCGAGCGCCGTTACGTTGAGTACCCGCCCGCCCGCCGTAACGATCTCGCCGTCGCGCTCGGCGGTGCCGGCGTGGGTGACCTCGGCCAGCTCGGCAGCGGCGTCGAGGCCGCGGATGACGTCCCCCTTCGAGGAGGACTCCGGGTAGCCGGCCGAGGCGAGCACCAGGGTCACCGCCCAGTCCTCGGCGAACTCGGCCTCGGCGCCGGCCAGGCCGCCGGGCTCGCGCGCGGCGAGGCAGAGGTCGACCAGGTCCGAGCGCAGCCGCGGCAGCACCGCCTGGGTCTCGGGATCGCCGAAGCGGGCGTTGAACTCGAGCACCTTCGGCCCGTCGGGGCCGATCATCAGGCCGGCGTAGAGGACGCCATGGAAGGGACGGCCGCGGCGCGCCATCGCCGCCACGATCGGACGGTGGACGGCGTCGACGATCTCCTCGACCTCGGCCGGGCCAAAGCCGGGGACCGGCGAGTAGCTGCCCATGCCGCCGGTGTTCGGGCCCTCGTCGCCGTCGAAGATCCGCTTGTAGTCCTGGGCCGGCGCCAGCGGCACGACGTTCTCGCCGTCGCAGAGGGCGAGCAGCGAGAGCTCGGAGCCCTCGAGGAACTCCTCGAGCACGACCGTCGTCTCGCCGAAGCGCCGCTCGGTGAAGAAGACGTCGATTGCCTCGCGCGCCTCGGCCTCGCCGGGGCAGACGATCACGCCCTTGCCCGCGGCCAGGCCGTCGGCCTTCAGGACCAGCGGGAAGGAAGCCTCGGAGAGCGCGGCAAGAGCCTCCTCGCGACCGCGCAGCAGCGTGTGGGCGGCGGTCGGCACGCCGGCCTCGGCCATCAGCTCCTTGGCGAAGGCCTTGGAGCCCTCGAGCTCGGCCGCCGCCGCGCTCGGGCCGAAGGCGGCGACGGCGGCCTCCTCGAGCGCGTCGACGACGCCGGCGACCAAGGCCGCCTCGGGGCCGACCACGACGAGGTCGACGCCGCGCTCGCGCGCCGCGGCGACGATCCCCGCGACGTCGTCGGCGGCG
Source organism: Solirubrobacterales bacterium (assembly GCA_036379955.1). Taxonomy (GTDB): domain Bacteria; phylum Actinomycetota; class Thermoleophilia; order Solirubrobacterales; family 70-9; genus VRUE01. The sequence goes on along the minus strand of DASVFR010000054.1, from coordinate 10,022 downwards.
ACGCCAGGCAGGCACTCGGCGTCGGCGGCGATTCCCGCGTTGCCGGGCGCGCAGAGCAGCTCGGGCGCGTGCGCCGAGCGCGCCAGGGCGCGTGCGATCGCGTGCTCGCGGCCGCCTCCCCCTACGACCAGGATCTTCAACTTAGAGCGAGGAGGCGAGCTCGTCGGAGGGCATCGCGGTCAGCGTCTGGCTCGTCATCGTCCCGCGCGAGCCGAGCTCGACCGAGACCTTCGCCATCGTCCGCTCGTCGGGGGCCTCGATCACCGTGACGAAGTCGTACTGTCCGAGCGTCGCGTACTGGGCGACGACCCTGGCTCCGATCTGTTCGACCTCTTTGTTGACCTCGGCCACCCGGCCGGGGTTGTTCTTGAGGGTCCGCACGCCCTCCGCGGTCAGGTTGGTGAGCATCAGGTAAGTAGGCACCGCAATCTCCTTTCGGCGGGGTACCGCGAGCCTACGCGAAAACGGCCGCGGCGCGGGACGCCTAGCCGATGATCGTCCTCGACGCCAAGATCGTCAAACGTCGCCCTGTCCTGGCGGTAGAAGGCACGCTTTCGTTACAACCGGACCTTGAATCGCGACATTTGCCGTCTTACGTTCGACGGATGGCGATCGCGACATCATTGAACCTCAAGGCTCGCGGCGACCTTGCGGAGTTGATGGTCGCTACCGACCTGCTTCGCCGCGGCCACAAGATCGCGCTGCCGTACGGCGAGGACTGCGACTTCGACCTGGTCCAGGCCGTTCGGTCATGCACCTGCGCGTCAAACCCGCTCGCAACGGACAACGTATCGGCACTCGGCCCGCCGAGAGCTATCTCGATCCCTAAGCAGTGGAGCCAGCCGGATTCGAACCGGCGACCTTTCGGATGCAAACCGAACGCTCTGCCAGCTGAGCTATGGCCCCGCGTCTCAAAGTGTAGGCGGGATCGGGCGGGTCAGGGTGGGGCGGCGCCCCCTCAGGGAGGTGGCCCGAGCCGGCCCGGCCTTCAGTCGTCGAAGTCGAAGTCCTTGGGCGGCTTCTGCTCGAACCAGAGCTGGTCGTCCTCCGGTGCCTCCTCGAGGAAGTCGGGGGTCTCGTCGAGGACGTCGTCGTGGCGGCCCGGCGCGGCTGACTCGAGCTCGTCGTCCTGGTCAGGCTCGGCCTCCGCGGCCTCCTCCTCCTCCTCGAGCGGCGCCGGCTCACGATCCTCGGGAACCGGCAGCACCTCCTCGGTCGAGTCGGGCTCCTCGACGACGAGCGGGCCGGCATCGCTGGGCCCCTCCAGCGCCTGGTCGAGTTCGTCGGAGAGGCGCTGCTCGTTCCAGAAGGCGTCGTCCTCGTCTTCGTACTCCTCGTCGTCGTCGGGTGCGGGGCGCTGGATCGTGACCTCGGCCGCCTCGTCCTCCTCGAGGTCGGCGAGCGGCTCGGCCGGGCCGAGGCGGGGCTCGGCGGCCTCCTCCTCGGCGAGCTCCTCGTCGGAGGGGGCGGGGGCCGCTGCGATCTCCTCGGGGACGTCGAAGAGCTCGGTCGGCTGTTCGGCGATGACCTGGCGCTCCTCGGTGGAGGGACCGGCGGGCTCAGTGACCTCGACTTCGGCCTCTGCGGGCTCCGGGGCGTCGGCGACGATCTCGTGCTCCATCGCCGGCTGCTCCTCCTCGGCGGGCGCCTCCGCGGCCGGCTCCTCCTCCTTCTCCTGGGCCGGCTCAGGCATGGGCGGCGGGGGCGGCTCCTGTAGATCGGCTATCGTCGGCTCGCGGCGAGCCGTCGGCCCCTCGGGCGCATCCGGCTGCGCCATGAACTCAGTCGGCGCCTCGGCTGTCGCGTCGGCCTCCGCCCCAGGCCGCTCCGCCTGTCCGAACGCCTCGTCCTCGAGCTGCTTCAGCTCGCCATCGCCGGCGCCGTGCTGGCGCTTCAGCTCCAGATGCTCTCGAATTGCCTCGTCAAGGATGCCCATGAGCGAAGTTCCCGGGAAACCTAAAGCCTATGCGGTTATCCTTGGCCCTGCGAGGCACCTGGGACGATCCTCCCAGCCTCGTGCCTCGGGGCTATAGCTCAGCTGGAAGAGCGCCTGGATCGCACCCAGGAGGTCGCCGGTTCGAGTCCGGCTAGCTCCATCGAAGGGATGTCCCTGCACGTGGGCGGCTTCGGTTTCTCAAGACGTTTCCAACCGCCGCTGAGTTGGTGCTCCATTTCGGGCACGAGTGCCCGAAATCGCGGCGATGCGAAGGGATTACCGGCGATTGCCGCCGATTCCGGGCTTGCATTTGGACGACAGCAGAGCTACGGGCGCGTAAGCTTCACCGCATGAGCATCGAGCGCGAGTACGAGATCGTGCTGCAACCGGAGCCCGAAGGCGGCTTCAGCGTCTTCGTGCCCGAGCTGCCGAGCGTCGCCACCCAAGGCGAGACGATCGAGGAAGCCACCGAGATGGCCAAGGAGGCCATCGAGGCCTACCTCGAAGTGATGCAAGAGGACGGCCTCCCCATTCCGACCGTCCATCGCGGCAGCGTCGCCGTCCACGCGGCGTGAGCGCCAAGCTCCCGGCGGTCAACGGCAAGCAGGTCATCGTTGCCCTCGAAAAGGAGGGTTGGTACGTGAAGCGGGTGCGCGGCAGCCATCACGTCCTCCGACATCCGGGCATCCCTGACGCGATTCCGGTGCCAGTCCATGGGAACAGGGAGATCAAGCGAGGAACGCTTGCGAGCATCTTGCGCACCGCTGGGGTCGGCCGAGACGAGTTCGCGCGACTGCTCAGGTAACAGCACACGTCAACTACTCCATCCAATATGACCGACACGCCTCCCGATCCGTACAAGTCAGCTCGCGATCTGCCGAGCGTTGTCGAAATGACGGAGCAGCTACGCGGCTTCAAGTCTCTGACGCTCCTTGTCGGCCGAGAGCAGCGGAGCGCACTACGAAAGATCGAGAGCCAGCTAAGCGATCTCGTCCAGACGATTGACGGATTCTATGAACGCCTCGGAAAGCGGCATTGGATTTTCCACGAGAGCCTGAAAACCGAAGTCGTGAAAAAGCTTGTCCCGATGGAGCCAGAGGATGCGGAGCAAACGTTGATCGCCTACTACCAGGAAGCCGACACCATCCGATTCATGCTGCACCGGCTCCGCCGCTTCCCGGCGATGCGCACTCGACTCCCGATGATCGAACGAGCGCAAGAGGACTACGAGGCGGAGCGCTTCGATTCCGTCGTTCTCAAGCTCCTCGCCGTCATGGATGGCTTCGTTAACGATTTTGAGACCGAACAGCGGCGCGGCCTGCACGCTCGGAGCGACGACGAAATGGCCGCGTGGGACAGCGTCGTTGGGCACCACATGGGCCTCAGTCGCGCCCATCGAACCTTCACGCAGAGTTTCAGGAAGACGTCCGAGGATGAGGTATACGAGCTGTACCGGAACGGAATCGTCCACGGGATGCTTCCCAACTTCAACAACGTCATCGTCGCCACCAAAGCCTGGAACCGGCTCCTGGCGGTAGCCGATTGGGCGCAGAGCCGCGAAAAGCAGGCCGAGCCGAAAGAGCGAGAGCCGACTATGGGCGAGGTGCTTGAGCAGATGGCCGAGACCGAGCGACTCAAGAAGGCCACGGACGCCTGGCAGGCGAGCACCCTGACGCCGAGCGATGACGGATTTGAGAGCGAGGCAATCTTCGGCCGCGCAGCCGAATTTCTCGATGGCTGGAAATCCAAGAACTACGGAAAGATGGCGGGTCTCTTGGCAAAGCTGACCCGCGAGGGCTCGCGCGGAAAGGACGCTGGCCAGATGCGGGACCTCTTCTCCATGTACGAACTTGAAGACTTCGAAATCGTGCGCCTCGATTTTCAGGCACCTGTGATCTGCGTGGTCGATGCCGAGCTACGCGTGGATGGCGATACGAAGGTCGGACGGATGCGCTGGATCAGCGAGCAGGAAAAGGGTGAGCCGGCTGTTCCTGGCACCCAAGAGGGCGACTGGCTTGTCATGACGTGGGGCCCTTACGCGATGTTCAATGAAGCGGCGTCGGCAGACGCAGCTTAAGGGCGAATTTGTAGCCCTGACCTCCTACGGGGCGATCAGGTCGGGTTCAAGTGGCGTTCGTACCGACGCTCTCGCGCCTCGAAGGCCTCCTTGCCGCCCTCCATGATTCGAATGACGGCATCAATGACCTCGTCGTCATCAATGCTTCCAGTCAACTCAACCTTCGCCTCGTCGACACTCGGGGCATCCAAGACCACTACCTGCTCGGCGTCGCCGCCAACGACGATGTTTGGGTTGTGGGTGGTGACGATGATCTGGCGGCGCTCCTTCAACTCGGCCAAGATCGAAGAGAGGGTAACCCCAACCATGCGGTTGTCGAGATTGTCCTCCGGCTGATCAATGATCAGCGGCGCCGAGTCAGACATCGCGATTAGTGGCAGCATTGCGCTGCTGCGCCCACCCGGTGAAAGCCGATCCACGGGGGTGCCATCAGAGAGGATCCGCACTACATCCTCTGCTACTTGCTCCTGTAGAGCAAGGATCTCGATCAACCGCTCGTCAACCCGAGTCACGACGGCCGCTTCGTCGGACTCCCAAAGCTTGAAGGCGCCAATCAGCTTTTGAGCCTCCTCGACCTTCAGTGCCCCCTCGCCGATAAGCGGCTCGGGCACCTGGCCGGCGATTGCTTCAGCGATTCTCACAGGGTCGACCTGCGCCAGTCGCTCAGCCAGGCGACGCTCCTTGTAGTGGCCGCCGCGGTCAAGGTTTAGGAATTCACTTTCAAGCCAACTGGTCAGGGCGGAGCGATCCGCGCCGAGTTCTACCTCGATACGTACCCCAGGCTCCCCGGGCTTCTCGATCTCCTCGAGGCGCTGGTTTAGGCTCGTTGCGATCTCCTCACGAGCACTACCGATCTCGCTCAGGCTCGTCGCCCGGGCGACGAGCAGACCATCACGCTCGGCCAAGACGTTGGCCAGTTCGTCGTACGTCTCAACGTATTCGTCACGCAGCTTCGCCGCAGCCTCATAACGCTCGCGAGCAGCCTCGCGCTGGTTGCTTTGCACCTGACTGGTGGCATCGGCGTCCGTCTTCTCACGCAGCTCCTCCTCGCGCTGACGCTCCAGCTCAACCTGGGCCTGGATCTCGACAGCCAGAGTCTGTCGGCGTCCGGCCACCTCGGCGAGTGCTTGGGAGATCTGGCCCTTTGCCTGCTCACCAAGGGCATCGATATCGAGCTTCTCGGTGATCTCCTCCTGCCAATAGGCACGTAGCTCCTCGCTGCCCGCCGCAAGCAGGGCCAGCGTTGCCTCTGCTGGCGCATCGGGCTCCAGTTCCATAAGGGCCTCGGCGAGGGTGGCAAGCTTCTCGTCGACTGACCTAAGCGCGCGGATTCTCTCGCGCAGCTGGTCGAGACCGGAGAAGAGCTCGGCGACCTCGTCGGTATTCAGCAACTCGTAGCGCTGCTTCAACTCCGCGTATCGACCGAGCAAGCCGTCCTCGGCGTCTAGGTAGCCGTCGAGCCGATCACGAAGGGCCGTAGCCTGCAGGCGGTTGGCGGCCAGATCCTCCAACGCGATGCGTTGCTCTTCAACCCGCGCCGGTAGCGCGTCTGCAAGCCGATCGACCACCGAGCGCTGCAACTGTGGGTTGCGCCCCAGGGTCTCGAGCTCACTCCAGCTGAAGATGCGAGCGGCATAAGCGGCAGGCAGAGCCCCAGGCTCGACCTTCATGTCCGTGCCGTCGGGCAAAAAGACGCGCGTCGTAACACCCGCTTCCGCATCGAACGTTGCAGTGAGCAGGTGGCGCTCTCCGGCCACCTCGTAGATCAACTCGATCTCGGTACCAGTGAGGTTGGCGTCTTGGGTTGCCAAGGCCAGGGAGGCGAAGCTGCGGTCCTCGCTGGCCGCGGCACCGATCGCGTCAAGGCGCGGGCGCTGTCCCAGCACATAGCGGAGCGCCTCGACAATCGTGCTCTTTCCCGAACCGCGTGGCCCAATCAGCGTGTTCAGGTTCTCGTTGAAGGCGATCGTCGCCTCCTTGAAGAGGCCGGTGGTAGAGGCCAACCGCAGACCCACGAGTCGCGGCGTCGGCGCCTCGGGTATGTCGTCGGAGAAGCGGATCCGAGTGGCATGAAATTTCAGTGCCCGGCGCATACACTCGAAGTCGATCTTGGAAAGCTTTAGATGGGTGAAAGCACCAGGGTCGGCGAAGTCGGAAATATTGTGATGGTCGGAGCGAGCGACACAGGCATAGCTATGACTCTCACCATCGGCGGTCGTGAATGCGATGTAGTGGCCACGGTCAGAGTTCTTCATCACCTCCACGGCGGCTGGTGCAATCTCGACCAGATGCTCCGCGTACTCATAAGAGATTTTCTGTTGGGCTTCGAGGTCACTGCCATCATCGATGAACATCTCGAGCGTCTCGCCGCGAACCCGGCGCACGTAGGCACGGTGTCCGCGAGGATGCTGGTCGACATGGGCGAGCAGCAGCAGCCCACCCTGGCCTTCAACTAGCTCGCGCCACTCCCGCAAAGAGTCAACCTTCGCTACCTCCTCGCCCGTCCGCTCAGCACTGCCCGGAAGCTCAGCCTGCTTGGCAAAGATCCGCTCGATCACATCGGCCGAAGTGCCCTCTGGAAATATGACAAGGAGGTGGACCCGCTCGGCATGCCCTGGCGGGATTAGACAGCTCACCTCCATCCCCGGCAAGACCGTGATGTCGTCTCGACTGGCGGCTCGCGCTGAGAGCCGGGCCGCATAGTCGGCCTTCATGTGGTCGGTGACGCAGGCCAGCCCGAGCCCAGCCGCGACTAGCGCATCCAGATAGGCATCGAGGCTCTCCTCGCCCTCGAGATTGGATGGATCCTCAGGCCCAAGAGCGACCTCCTTACCCCAGTCGTGGCTGTCTGGGGAATGGACGTGGAAGGCAGCGGGGACGAACCGCGCCGTTCTCTCCAGTTGCGCTTCGAAGGCAGACTCAAGCTCCCCGTACTTGCTGATTTCCCTACCTCCGTAGAACGACGCGTTTCGCGATGTGGCCGCAGCTGTACACAATTCTTACTGAAAAGCGCGGCGGCCGGCCAGCCGGTTCCAAGGGAGGGGCGCGACCCATGGCTCTGGCTACTACGAGTCGTCCGGTACGGCCATGCGGAACGCGGTGGCGGTCTCGAATTTCACGATGTCACCGCCGCGAGGGCGGCGGTCAGCGCGTCGGGGCTACCGCGCCGTCGTGCCTCCTCTTCGAGTTTGCGCGTCGTCAGCAGACCGCGGCCAAGGGCCTGCCACACAGCCATTTCCAGTTGCTCGGGCTGAATTTCATCGGCTACGTCGATGAGCGTTCGCGCCGGGGCGGTTAGGGCGAGTCCTTCGCGCCAGACCGTGTCGACCTCTTCCTCGTCGGGGCGGGTGTGGATGACGACGCCGGCCGGACGGCGCAGGCCGCGGTATCGACGTCCGACCAGCAGGTGGACCGCGCTAGGGATGTTGTCGCTGAGATCGAGGAGGGCGAGCGCGCTTTGGTGCGAGAGGACGGCCTTCTCCCGGCCGACCGCCATCCACTTCTCCCGCATCTCGTCGTCTTCCGGGCGAGGAAAGCCGGGCAGGCGATAGAGCCCGCGCCGCACCCGCTCGAACCGGTTCCCGCGCACGTAGTGGCTCAGAAGCTGGCTGCTGAGTCCATGCTCACGGGCCTGGCTCGTAGTGAAGTATCCGTGCTGGGAGTAAGCGGTCGCCTCAAGCCCTCGCATATCGGGTCGGTCATGCATAGGGAAAGTATAGCTTTGCTTTCGCGGACATGACAGCCCTCCACGTCATTTCCAACCGCCCTGCGCAAATTTCGGGCACTTCTCGCCAGGAGTGCCCGACTCCCTTCGTATCGCCGCATATCCCTGCGTATCCGCGGCAAAGCGTCGGGACGCGATGCGGCCACGGAGCGCCGCTAATTCCCTGCTAATCGCGACCTTCTGAAGTCACCGCCCAGATTTCGCCAACCTGGATCGCACCCAGGAGGTCGGCGGTTCGAGTCCGCCTAGCTCCACTTCGCCGTGATTTTCGTACTAAGCGGTTGCAGCAGCACGCCGCTGGGCGTGCGCGTAGAGCGTCTCGGGCGCGATGTCCGCTTCGTTGGGCCAGGCGATCGTTCCGGCATCGGGGTCCGCGCGGAGCTGGCGGAAGTAGTCGAGGTCGCGGAGCGGCTCGAAAACGCCTCCGTAGTCGAGCAGATACGAGAGGTCGACGCTGGTGGTGAGGCCGTCCTCAAAGCGGACGTCGACGACGTATCCCTCGGCGGGCTTGGCGTCAATTAGGAGCGGCGTGCTGCGCATGACCTTGATGGTAGAGGGCTATGGCAGCGGCGCAATCGGCGCCAAAGGCCGATGAAAGTGCGGCCGCCCTCGATGGTGATTCTCGTCGTGGTACATCCAGATCGTGATCCCGTAGAAGCTGCTGATTCGCGGCATCCGGCGAGGCTCGGCCCTCCGCCGCTACGGAACAAGACCGCGGAGTGCCGAATCTCAAAACTCTCTGCTACGAGTTACTTGGCTCGGGGAGGCGACGATTCATCACTCGGGGATGCCGGCTCCCATCCGGGGGGTGGACGAGCCCGACTACATGCGCGGGATCAAGGGCCTGATGCCCGACATCGGCCTGCGGGTCGAGCACTGGGCCGCCAACGGCGACGTCGTCTTCGTCGAGTACCGGATGAGCGGCACCCTCGCCGGCCGAGCGCTCAGCTGGACCGGGATCGGGCGCTTCAAGCTGCGAGGGGAGCGGGCGATCGACGCGATCGGGCGCTGGGACAATCTCGAGCTCCTGGCGCGGATCGACCCGACGGTCAGCATTACGGCGTTCGCCGAAGCGGCCGCCGGCTTGGTCGCGGAGGAGGCCGGCTCGCCCGTCGCGAGCGCGCCGGCCCCGGCTCCGGAGACTCCCTGAGCCCTAGAACCGCACCTCCGATCCCGGCGGGTCGTACACGCTGGCCAGGCGCGCCAGGGTGAGGGCGCCGAGCAACAGGCCGAAGTCGCGCAGGGCAATGTCGTAGTAGCCCGAGTAGGTGAGCAGGTCGAGAATGATCCCGCCGAGCCAGGCGGCGACGACGTAGGCGCCGTAGCGCGGCTTCAGCGCCACGAAGAGGCCGGCGGCGATCTCGACCACGCCGACCAGGTGCATCGCGGTCGAGGCGCTGCCCGGCACGATGTCGTTGATCCAGGGCGCGAGGTAGCTCTCCCAGTCGACCATCACGTTGAAGAACTTGTCGAGCCCGAAGAGGATCGGGGCGACGGTGAAGGCGAGGCGAAGGAGCGTAAACGCCTGGTAGGCGGGATCCCCCTTGAGGCGTTCGGCGAAGGTCGGCGCGAGGCCGGCTTCGCGGGGGTCGAGCGTGGCGGTGGTGGACATCGAGACCTCCGTTGTCGTGTTGGTCGGTTGTCTCTTCTGCGCGCCCGGCGCTCCAGTTCTTACCTGAGGTAAGGATCGGCGCGGCCCGCTCGCTAACAATGCATGGCAGCGGCGACGATGACGATGCCAACCGAGAGTCCGTCCCAGGCGGCCACCGCGCCGAGCGACGACGCGTCGCGGCGCTGGCTGCGGCGCCTGCGCGCGACCGGCGCCGAGCGCGACGCCGCGGTGACGGAGCTCCACGACCTGCTGCTCAGGGCCGCCCGCTTCGAGATCGGGCGGCGCGCCTCCTCCCTCACCCACCTGCGCGGCAGCGATCACGATGACCTCGCCCAGCAGAGCGCCGACGACGCCCTCGTCGCGCTGCTGGGAAAGCTCGACGACTTCCGCGGCGAAAGCCGCTTCACCACCTGGGCCTACAAGTTCGCCCTGCTCGAAGCCGCAGTGAAGCTCCGGACCCGGCCATGGCACCTCCGCGAGATCCCATTGGAGGCTGAGGGCTGGGAGCGGCTGCGGGACACGCGGACTTCGCTCGCCGGACAGACTGAGGTCGCAGAGCTCATCGATGCCGTGCGCGACGGAATCGCCGAGGTGTTGACTCCGCATCAACGATCCGTGCTCGTGGCGCTCACGCTGAACGACGTCCCAATCGACGTGCTGGCGGAGCGACACA
>DASVFR010000053.1:0-46938 GCA_036379955.1 Solirubrobacterales bacterium | reverse complement strand
CATGCGTCTTCTCCGTAGGATAAGAGCTATCGGCTATCAGCTATCGGCTGTCGGTCAAGCTATCGGCGGTCCTGGTGGTGCATACAAAGAGCGGCGGCCCCTTGGCGGCGGGCGACTCCGGCAGGGCCGCGAAGCGGCCTGAGAAGGGGACCCCGACGGCCCACACGGCCCAGGGGTGATGCGGCTTTACGGGAAGCTTCTGGTCTGGACGTGAGGGCCGTATTCTTCGACGGGTCTGATCGAGATAGAAGCTGAGAAAGGGATCCATGGCTACCGCCACCGCTGATTACAAGGTTGCCGACATAGGGCTTGCCGAGTTCGGGCGCAAGGAGATCTCGCTTGCCGAGGTCGAGATGCCCGGGCTGATGCAGACCCGTGAGGAGTTTGCGGCCACGCAGCCGCTGAAGGGGGCGCGGATCACCGGCTCGCTCCACATGACGGTGCAGACCGCGGTGCTGATCGAGACCCTGGTCGCGCTCGGCGCCGAGGTCCGCTGGGCCAGCTGCAACATCTTCTCGACGCAGGACCACGCCGCCGCCGCGATCGCCGCGGCCGGGGTCCCCGTCTTCGCCTGGGAAGGCGAGACCCTTGAGGAGTACTGGTGGTGCACCGAGCAGGCTCTGCTCTGGCCCGACGGCGAGGGCCCGAACATGATCCTCGACGACGGCGGCGACGCCACCCTGCTCGTCCACAAGGGCGTCGAGTTCGAGAAGGCGGGAGTCGTGCCCGACCCCGCCCCGGCGGACTCGGAGGAGTTCCGCGTCGTGCTCGAGACGCTGCGGCGCTCGCTCGAGTCCGACCCGCGGCGCTGGACGGAGATCGCGGCGAGGATCAAGGGCGTCACCGAGGAGACGACGACCGGTGTGCACCGCCTCTACCAATTGGCCGAGGCCGGCGAGCTGCTCTTCCCGGCGATCAACGTCAACGACTCGGTGACGAAGTCGAAGTTCGACAACCTCTACGGCTGCCGCCACTCGCTGATCGACGGCATCAACCGCGCCACCGACGTGATGATCGGCGGCAAGGTCGCCGTCGTCTGCGGCTACGGCGACGTCGGCAAGGGCTGCGCCACCTCGCTGCGCGGGCAGGGGGCCCGCGTGATCGTCACCGAGATCGACCCGATCTGCGCTCTGCAGGCGGCGATGGAGGGCTACGAGGTGCGCACGCTCGAGGAAGTCGTCGAGACGGCGGACATCTTCGTCACCGCCACGGGGAACCGGGACATCGTCACCGCCGACCACATGGCGCGGATGAAGCACAACGCGATCGTCGGCAACATCGGCCACTTCGACAACGAGATCGACGTCGCCGGGCTCGAGGGCTCGCCGGCCGAGCGAGTCAACGTCAAGCCGCAGGTCGACGAGTGGCGCTTTCCCGACGGCCACTCGATCATCCTTCTCTCCGAGGGTCGCCTGCTCAACCTCGGCAACGCGACCGGGCACCCCAGCTTCGTGATGTCGAACTCGTTCACCAACCAGGTGATCGCGCAGATCGAGCTCTTCGGCCAGCCCGACGGATTCATGGCCAAGGGGGTCACCGTGCTGCCCAAGCACCTCGACGAGAAGGTCGCGCGCCTGCACCTGGCGGCGCTCGGCGTCAAGCTCACCGAGCTCTCCGAGGAACAGTCCGCCTATCTGGGCATCCCGGTGGAGGGCCCCTACAAGCCCGACCATTACCGGTATTGATGAGGGCGATGGTGCTGGCGGCGGGCCTCGGCACCCGCCTGCGGCCGATTACCTACGCGCTGCCGAAGCCGATGGTGCCGGTCCTCAACCGGCCGGTGATGGAGCACAGCGTGCGCCTGCTCGCCCGCCACGGCTTCGGCGAGGCGATCGCCAACCTGCACTGGTTCCCGGAGACGATCCAGGACCACTTCGGCGACGGCTCCGCCTTCGGCGTCGAGCTCACCTACAGCCACGAGGATCGGCTCCTGGGGACGGCGGGAGGAGTTCGCAACGTCGCCGAGTTCCTCGGCGACTCGTTCCTCGTCGTCGCCGGCGACGCGCTCACCGACCTCGACTTCGCCGCGATGCGCGAGTTCCACGAATCCCACGACGGGCTGGTGACGCTGGCGACCAAGCGGGTGCCGAACACCGATGAGTACGGAGTCGTGATTGCCGGCGAGGACGGCCGTATTCAGGGCTTCCAGGAGAAGCCCGACCCGGCGGAAGCGCTCTCCGACCTCGCCAACACCTGCATCTACATGTTTCGCCGCGAGGTCTTCGACTTCTTCCCCGCGCCCGGCGCCAGCAAGGCGGCGGGAGAGGGGGACCCGCCCGGGTTCGCCGACTGGGCGATGGACGTCTTTCCGGCTCTGCTCGAGAACGACGTCCCCTTCTACTCGCACGAGATCGACGCCTACTGGAACGACATCGGCAACCTCGACGAGCTGCGCCAGGGCAACCTCGACGCGCTGCTCGGCGCGGTCGCGGTCGAGCCTGGGGCCCCTGAGGTTGGGGGCGGAATCCGCTCCGCCAGCTCACTGGACGGCGCCGAGGTCGAGGGCCCGGCCCTGATCGGTGCCGGCGTCGAGCTGGGGGCGGGCGCCCGCATCCAGGGCCCGGCGATCGTCGGCGACGGCTGTCGGATCGGCGCCGGCGCCTGGGTCCGCGACTCGATCTTGCTCTCCGGTACCGAGCTTGCACCCGAGGCGATGTTGGTCGGAGGCATCGCGGGTCGCGTCGCGGCGAAGTAGCGGTTTCGTCACCTTCTACGCGCCACTCGCGCGTCGTCGCCGCGGAGGATCGCGGCGTGAAGGCGCTGCACGCCATCGCCACCGGGCTCCTGCCCGCTCTCTGTGCCGCCTGCGGCCGTTCCTGTCGGCCCGGGGCGCCTCTCTGCACGCGCTGTTCCCGCCGTCTTGCCGGGGCCGCTCCGATCGCCGGCGCAGGTCCTCACGGCCTCGATCGAGTCTGGTCCTCGGCCTCGCACGAGACGGTGGCAAGGGACCTCGTCGCGGCGCTCAAGTTCCGACGGCTGCTCCCCGTCGCCGACCTGATGGCCGACCGGATCGAGTGGCTGGCGCCGGCAACCCTGCTGAGCGGTGCGATCGTGCCGGTGCCCACGGCCCCGATGCGCTCGCTGCGACGCGGCTTCGATCCGGCGGCTGAGATCGCCACCGCCCTGGCCGAGCGGACCGGGATGCCGCTCCAGCCCTGCCTCGTCCGCCGCGGCGGGGGCCGCCAGGTCGGGCGGCGCCGCGGCGAGCGGCTCGGCCACCCGCCCACGATCGAGGCACGCGGTGAGGTTCCCCTCAGCGCTCTGCTCGTCGACGACGTCCTGACCACGGGCGCCACCCTCTCGGCCTGCGCTCGCGCCCTGCGCGCCGCTGGCACGATCCGCGTCGTCGCGGCCACCTTTACCCGGCGGTTGTGACCCCGTAGCATCGATGTCCCGAGACCAAGGAGGAAACATGCGGATCGAGATTCGTGGGCGCAACGTCGAGATCACCGATGAGCTGCGAGGTCACGTGACGAAGCGGTTCCGCCGGGTCGGGAAACAGGTTTCGGAACTGGCCACGCTCGACGTCGAGATCTACGAAGAGCCGAATCCGTCGATCGAGGACAGCCAGGTGGCGGAGGCGACGCTGCGGCTGAAGGGCGTGACGCTGCGCGCTCGTGAGGCCTCGCCGGAGATGGCCCACACGATCCACGAGCTGGCCGAGGACATCCGCCGCCAGGTCAAGAAGCACCGCGAGCTGCGCCGCAAGCGCAGCCGGACCCGCAAGGCCGTAGCGCGCATGCGCGGGCGTACTGCCTAGCTGGGGGCGAGGGGCGCCCTGCCCGCGACAGGACCCGCGGGCCTGGGCTCTCTCAGCCAGCTACCCTTGACCGCATGGCTGGTGCAAGGGACATGGTCACGAAGGCGCTGCGCGTGGGAGAGGGGCGCAAGTTCAAGGGCTACGAGAAGCGGGCCGAGGCTATCGGGCGCTACGAGGCCGAGATGGAGCTGCTCGACGACGCTGAGCTGCGCGAGGAGGCCGCCGAGCTGCGCAAGCGCGCCGCCGACGGGGAGTCGCTCGACGACCTGCTGCCCGAGGCGTTCGCCCTCACCCGCGAGGCGGCCCGCCGTTCGATCGGCCAGCGCCACTACGACGTGCAGCTGGTCGGCGGCATGGCCCTGCACGAGGGCGCGATCTCTGAGATGAAGACCGGCGAGGGCAAGACCCTGACCGCGACCCTCGCCGCCTTCCTCAACACCCTGGCCGGCGGCAGCGTCCACGTCGTCACCGTCAACGACTACCTCGCCCGCCGCGACTCCGAATGGATGAAGCCGGTCTACGAGGCGCTTGGGGTCAGCGTTGCCGCGATCCAGGACGTCGACGACCACGCCACCCGCCAGCGCAAGTACGCCTGCGACGTCGTCTACGGGACGAACTCCGAGTTCGGCTTCGACTACCTGCGCGACAACATGGCCGAAGCGCTCGAGCACTGCGTCCAGCGCAGCCACGACTTCGCGATCGTCGACGAGGTCGACAACATCCTGATCGACGAGGCGCGCACCCCGCTGATCATCTCCGGCGCCCCCGAACAGGCCGCCCAGATCTACTACACGTTCGCCCGCCTTGCCCGGCAGATGGACGGCGTCCAGGCCAAGGACAAGCTGCGCTCGCTGGGCGAATCGAAGGACACCTCCGAGGCCGAACACGACTACGAGTTCGACGAGAAGCACAAAACCGTCTCGCCGACGGAGAAGGGGGTGAAGCGGGCGGAGGAGTTCATCGGCGTCGACAACCTCTACCTGGGCGAGCACGGCACCCTCGTCAACCACCTGGTCCAGTCGTTGAAGGCCGAGGCGCTCTACAAGAAGGACAAGGACTACGCGGTGATCGACGGCGAGGTGAAGATCATCGACGAGTTCACCGGGCGCATCCTCGACGGCCGCCGCTGGTCGGAGGGCCTGCACCAAGCGGTCGAGGCGAAGGAGGGCGTCGCGATCGGCGAGGAGAACCAGACCTTGGCGACGATCACGCTGCAGAACTACTTCCGCCTCTACGACAAGCTCAGCGGGATGACCGGCACGGCACTGACCGAGGCGACCGAGTTCATGAAGATCTACAAAGTGCCGGTGGTCGAGATCCCGACCCACCGGCCGATGATCCGGGCCGACCAGAACGACCAGATCTTCAAGACCAAAGACGGCAAGTGGAAAGCTGTCCTCGGTGAGATCGAGGCCCGTCACGAAAAGGGCCAGCCGATCCTCGTCGGCACCGTCTCGGTCGAGGTCTCGGAGATGATCTCCGGCGAGCTGAAGCGCCGTGGCATCGAGCACGCGGTCCTCAACGCCAGGCCCGAGCACGCCCAGCGAGAGGGCGAACTGATCGCCCAGGCCGGCCGTAAGGGCGCGGTGATGATCGCGACCAACATGGCCGGCCGCGGCGTCGACATCAAGCTCGGTGGCGATGCCGAGCAGCTCGCGATCCACGAGCTGAAGAAGAAAGGCGTGACTGCGGAGAGCGAGGGCTACGAAGAGCAGCTCGCGGCAAAGGTCGCCGAGCTGGGGCCGCAGTGCGAAGCCGAGGCCGAGGAAGTGCGCGAGTCCGGCGGGCTCTACATCTGCGGCACGGAGCGCCACGAGTCGCGCCGCATCGACAACCAGCTGCGCGGTCGTTCCGGGCGCCAGGGAGATCCCGGCGAATCGCGCTTCTTCCTCTCCGCCGAAGACGACGTGATCCGGCTCTTCGCCGGCGACCGCATCTACAAGATCCTCGACCGGCTCGGGCCGGTAGACGAGGAAGGCGAGGAGATGCCGCTCGAGGCGGGGATGCTGACCAAGACGGTCGAGGGAGCGCAGAAGAAGGTCGAGGAACAGAACTTCCTGCTCCGCAAACGGGTGCTCGAGTACGACGACGTGATGAACGAGCAGCGGCGCATCGTCTACAAATACCGCCGCGAGATCCTCGAGGGGCGCGACATGTCGGAGATCGCGCGCGACGAGATGGAGGGCGTAGTCGAGCGCCTCGTCGATCGGTACACCCCGGGCGACGAACTCGAGGAGTGGGACCTGCCGGACCTTGAGACGCAGCTGAGCCAGATCTGGCCGGTAAGCGTCGAGGTCGGCTCTCTGCGCCCGGAGGCGGTCGAGCGCGAGAAGCTCCAGGACGAGCTCGACGAAGACCTGATGAGCGCCTACGACGAGCGCGAAGGGCTGTTCGGCGCCGAGCTGATGCGCTTCCTGGAGCGCTCGATCCTGCTGCAGGTGATCGACAACCGCTGGCGCGAGCACCTCTACGACATGGATTACCTGCGCGAAGGCATCCACCTGCGCGGCTTCGCCCAGATCGACCCCCTGGTCGCCTACAAGAACGAAGGCTTTGCCATGTTCGAGGAGCTGATGTACTCGATCTGGGAGGAGTTCAGCAAGCTGATCTTCCACGTCGAGGTCGAGGTCGACGCCGAACAGGCGCGCCGGCGGTTCGCGCCAAACGGCGGCAACGCCCCAGCCCTCGCCTACTCGGGCGGCACCCTGGAAAGCCAGCCCTCGGCGCTGCAGCAGGTCGCGGCGGGCGCCGGTTCGGGCCTGGAAGCCGTCGCCGCCTCCGCCGACCAGGGCGGCAACGGCGTCACCGAGCCCGTAGAGACGGTGGTCAAGGACGAGCGTGAGAAAGACATCGGCCGCAACGACCCCTGCTGGTGCGGGTCAGGGAAAAAGTACAAGCGTTGTCACGGCGCCTAGATGGGCGCTTCGAATTTGCGCCTCCACGGATGACGCGCCTGACCGGCGCTGGATCGCCACCCGCCTCCTCTCGAATAGCTCTGCTATTCGATTCGTCGCCGTGCGGCGCCCAGCTTGGTCAGTCACGCCCCCGCGGCCGCTCAAATTGCGAATCGACCATCTAGGCGCCTTCAACCTTGAGCGCCGATCCCATCAGAGAGTTCGTCCGGGCGTTCAACGACCGCGATCTGGATGCGTTTGTCGCAGTGCTCGATGAGGAGGTCGAGCTGCACTCGATGAAGGGGCTGCGCAAGGGGCGCGAGGCGGCGCGACTGTGGGCGACGCGGCCGCCGGGGGGCGTTCAGCAGACGATCGAGCTCGAGGAGATCTACGAGGACGACACCGAGGGCGGGGCGGGGCGGGCCCTGGCGCTGATCCGGCGCGTCTGGAGCTGGGACGAGGACGGCACCCATGCCTCGACGGAGGAGATGGCCTGGCTCTTCGGGCTGCACGAGCACCGCGTGCGCAGCTGGCGCCCCTTCGAGGACCGCGAGTCCGCCTGGCGGGCGTACCATGGAGGCGATGGGAACGCCAGCGGCATCGAATCGTGAGGCAGCCGAGGCCTGGAGCGGCCCGCTCTTCGAGCGCTTCGTCCAGTACCGCGAGCTGGTCATCGACGGCCTCGGCGCGCACGGGGAGACCGCGATGGCGGCGTACCCGCCGCGCCCTGGAGATCGCGTGCTCGACGTCGGCTGTGGCTTCGGCGACACGACCCGACAGCTGGCCGAGATGGTCGGCCGCGAGGGCTCGGCACTCGGAGTCGACGTGGCGCCGCCGTTCATCGACGCGGCCGTGGCGGAGGCCAAGGCGGCCGGGATCGAGAACGTCGACTTCCGCGTCGGCGACGTGCAGGCGACGAAGTTCGAGGAGACCTTCGACTACGCCTTCTCGCGCATGGGGATCATGTTCTTCGCCAGTCCCGTGGCGGCGCTGCGCAACGTGTGCGAGGCGCTCTCTCCGGGTGGGCGATTCTGCGCCGTCGTCTGGCGACGCAAGGAGGACAACGAATGGGTGCGCCGGGCGGAGCTGGTGGTCGATGAGTACCTGGACCATCCCGAGGAGAGCGACGAGCCGACCTGTGGGCCGGGGCCCTTCTCGATGGCCAACGCCGACACCGTCAGCGAGCAGCTCACGATCGCCGGCTTCGAGCGGATCTCCCTGCGGCGCTGCGACCTGCCGCTGAAGATCGGCCGGGATCTCGACCACGCGGTCGAGTTCAACATGGCGCTCGGCCCCGCGGGGGAGGTGCTGCGCCTCTGGGAAGACCGGATCGACGAGATCCGGCCGAAGATCGCCGCCGACTTGCGCGAGACTCTCGCCGAGTTCGACGGACCCGAGGGGGTTTACGCCCCGGCCTCGACCTGGATCGTCTCCGCCGTCGCCCCCGGATAACCTGTGGACATGGCCGAGGCCGCGCAGACCGAGTCCGTGCCCGCGCGCCTGGCTGAGATCCGGGAGCAGATGACCCTGCTCTCGGACTACCTTTGACCCAGCCGCGCTGGAGACCGAGGTCGAGGGCCTCGAAGACGAGATGCAGCGCCCCGGCTTCTGGGACGACCAGGAGGCTGCCGCCCGCACCTCGGCCGCGCACGCACGCGCGCAGAAACGGCTGAAGACCTTCCGTGGCCTCGAGGCCGAGGTCGCCGACCTCGGCGAGCTGGCCGAGCTGGCGACCGACGACGAGGAGATGGCGGCCGAGCTCGACACCCAGCTCATCACGGTCGAGCGTCATCTGGCCGAGCTCGAAGAGGCGCGCCTGTTCAGCGGTGCCTACGACGCCGGCGACGCGGTCGTCAGCGTCCACGCCGGCGCCGGCGGCACCGACTCCCAGGACTGGGCCGAGATGCTGCTGCGCATGTACTTGCGCTGGGCCGAGCGACGCGGCTTCGAGGTCGAGATGAAGGAGGCCTCGCCGGGGGAGGAGGCGGGGATCAAGTCGGCGACCTTCATCGCCCGCGGTGAGAACGCCTACGGCCTCTTCGCCGCCGAGCGCGGCGTGCACCGGCTGGTGCGGATCTCTCCCTTCGACTCATCCGCCCGCCGCCACACCAGCTTCGCCCAGCTAGACGTCGGGCCGCTGGTCGACGACGGCGTCGAGGTCGAGATCGACGACGCCGATCTGCGCGTCGACACCTACCGGGCCTCGGGCGCCGGCGGCCAGCACGTCAACAAGACCGACTCCGCGGTGCGGATCACCCACATCCCGACTGACGTCGTCGTCCAGTGCCAGAACGAGCGCTCGCAGACGCAGAACAAGGCGATGGCGATGCAGTTCCTACGCTCGAAGCTGATCGAGCTCGAGGAGCGCAAGCGGGCCGAGGAGCTGGCCAAGGAGAGGGGCGAGGTCAAGGACGTCGCCTGGGGATCGCAGATCCGCAGCTACTTCCTACATCCCGACCAGCGGGTCAAGGATCACCGCACCGGGCACGAGGCGGGCGACGCCGGTCGCGTCCTCGACGGCGACCTCGACGACTTCATCCGCGACTACCTCAACAAGACCGCGGCCTCATCGGCGAGCGGGGGGTAGGCGCAGCGTCAAGTGGCAGTAGCGCGGCGTCGCAGGGACGTCAACGCGGACGACGACTTCGTGGGCCGCCTCGGCCTTCTTCAGCGCCTGAGCGTCGAGGCCGCGGGTGAGCCGGAGGGTGCCGGCGCGGCTCGGATGGCGGGTCGCCGCCTTCAGGCTGAGCGCTCCGCGTGAGCCCTTCAAGCTGAAGCTCGCATCGAGTTCGGTCGCGTTCCACGCTTTGAAGGCGAGGGCCAGGCGCAGCCGCTCGTGCGCCGAGTCGAGCACCGCGCGTGGCCGCGCCGCCCGCAGCAGGCACTCAGGCGGTAGGACGGAAGCCGGTGCCGCTTCTTCTTCACCGTTCCCGTCTTCGAGTTCGAGCCAGCCGCCATCCCCTTCGGCTTCGAATTCTTCTTCCGGTTCTTCCGTTTCGCCTTCGTCGATTTCCTCTTCGCCGGCGGCGATCGCGGGCGCGAACGCGTGGGGCGGTTTGGCGGCGGGCGCAGGCATCGCCGCCAAGGCGCCGAGCAGCACCGTGGCGAGGAAGGCGCAGGCAACGAGCGCGAGTCGCGACGGGAAGGGGAGCGGGCGCGGCTGGTCGTGCCGGTTCACCCCGGTTTGATCGACTCGTGCCCAGCGGCGCTTGAGGCGACTCGAACGTACGTCGAGCCCGTCGCTCCCTGTATTCAGCGTGCCGGTTCGCTCCAAACCACGCGACTACCGTGTCGCCGCTTGGTCGGCAGGTGGCGCTTGCGACGATGCTCGCAGTAGGAGGGTGTGCCCATATCGAGGTCGGCCACGAACGCTTTCGCGGCACGCGCCTTCGACATCTCCTTGCGACGAACCCGACGAACCGTATCCCGTTGCTCCGAGGCGCTGGCGTTCGCTCGGTGGGCCATGCAGGGCTCGAGGGGGTCCCTACGTTGCCGTTCGTAGGAGGCTTCCCAACCCGAGCCGCGTTCGGCTTCTTCTTCGTCGTATTCGACTTCCCATTCCCCTTCGTCTTCTTCGACCACCCATTCTTCTTCGTCGTCTTCGACTTCCCATTCCCCTGGTTCTTCTTCCCATTCTTCTTCGTCGGCGGACGCGAACGGCGCGGAGGCCGCGGGCGGGCTCGTCGCGGCGCTCGCCGTATCGGCCGAGAAGCCTGGGCCGACGCTTGCGATCAGAAGCAGGATCGCCGCTGCGAGGAACCGGAGAAGCGGAGTGCAAGCTGTCCCATATGGGCGCGTCACTACCTAATATATCGGCATGCATATACCTAACTTTAGGTATTTCAAAAAGAAGTACGGCGCGATCTAGAGGATTCCCTCCATCTTCAGCAGCGCCTCCTTCATCGGCAGGCCGCCGCCGTAGCCGCCGAGGCCGCCGCCGCTGCGCAGCACCCGGTGGCAGGGGACGACGATCGGGATCGGGTTGGAGCCGCAGGCGGTGCCGGCGGCGCGCACGGCGCGCTCGTTGCCGGCGCTGCGCGCCATGTCCGTGTAGGTGCGGGTCTGGCCGTAGGGGATGCGGAAGATCGCGCGCTGCACCCGGCCGCGGAAGCCGGTGGTGAGCCGCCAGTCGACCGGCAGGTCGAACTCGCTCAGCTTGCCCTCGAAGTAGAGGTCGAGCTCGCGGCGCGCCTCGTCGAGCCTGGTGGGGGCCTCGAGCACCCGGGGTGAGACCTTCTCGGCCAGCTCTTCCAGCGCCTCATCGGGGTCGTAATTGGGCAGGCTGAGCTTGACGATGCCGCGCGACGTCGTCGCCACCAGCAGCCCGCCGAACGGTGAGTCGACGTGGGCGTAGGCGACGTCGAGCAGGCCCTCCGCGTCGGCGCGCTCGGCAAGTCGGTGCAGGGATGCGTCGATGGCGCTCATGCCAGCTCCTTTCTCAGTTGCTTCATCCCCTCGTGCAGGCTGCGCCGCGCCGCTTCGGGCGAGCAGCCCAGCGCCGCAGCGATCTCGGCGTGGGGGAGGTCGCAGGCGTAGCGCAGGGCGACCGCGGCGCGTTGCTTCGGCGGCAGCGCGCCGACCAGCTCCCAGACGCCGTCGTCCGCCGGCCCCGGGTCCTCGACCGCGACCTCGGCAAGCTCGGCGACGGGAACGGGGCGCCTGCCGTTGGCGCGGTGGTGGTCGATCGCCTTGCGGTGGGCGATCGTCAGCAGCCAGCCGCGCAGGTTGCTCGCGTCGCCCAGCTTCGGGTAGGCGCGCAGCGCCGCCAGGAAGGTCTCCTGGAAGCAGTCCTCCGCATCGCTTCGTCCCACGGCCCCGCGCAGCACGCCCATCACGTCGGCGGCGTGCTCGTCGAGCAGTCTCTGGAAGGGGGGCAGCACGGTCACTCAGGGATTAAACGCGGTGTGGATAGGGGACGTGAGATTGTGGACCTGGTTTTACTCGAAATCTACATGCAATAATTGCAAGTAGAAGATGGGAACAATCGCCGTTGAAAATGCCCTCAGCGCGCTGCCTGAAGACGTAGGTCCAGCGTTGGCTGGCATCGCGGAGGATCAGTGGTTGGAGCGTAAGTCGGCGAGAATTAGCCCGCGCGACCTTGCCAACACCTTGATCGGCTTTGCCAACGCGGATGGAGGGATCGTTGTCATCGGCCTATTCGATGGGGGGGTCGAGGGAACGCATGGGAACCTGGAGCGGAGAAATGCCCAATTTCAGGCAAACGTCGACTTCTGTGTCCCTCCGGTGCGGGCAAAGCCTGAACTGATTCGCTGCATCGATCGCGATGGGCAACCCAATGAGCTTCTGGTCTTCGAGGTGGAGCCCGGCGCCACGGTTCACGCGAACCAGAAGGATGAGGTCTTCCTCCGGGTTGGTGACGAGAATCGCAGGCTCAACTTCCACCAGCGGCAGGAGCTTCTCTACGACAAGGGACAATCTAGCTACGAGGCGGGCTCTTCGGGAGCGTCGCTGGAAGCAATCGACGAGGACCTTCTGGAGGAGTACGCGGTCTCCGTTGGGGCACATGACCGAAGACGCTTGCTGTATGCACGCGGATTGGCCGTAGGGGACGAGTTGACGATCGCCGGCTGCTTGCTTTTCGCCGAAGCGCCGCAAGCTGTTTTGCCCGAGGCGCTGGTCAGGGTATTGCGATATCGCGGTTACGAGCGCGGATCGGGAGCTCGCCAACAACTCGTCGACGATGTCAGGCTCGAAGGGCCGATCCCAAAGCAACTAGCGGCTGCGAGGGTGGAGGTCAAGCGTTTGCAACCGACAAGGAGAGCCCTGGGGGAAGGGGGAGCATTTGAAGACGCGCCGCTGGTGCCTGAGGATGCGTGGCTGGAGGGGATCGTCAACGCTGCGGTACACCGTTCCTACAGCATGGCTGGCGATCACATCCGAGTCGAGATCTTCGACGACCGGATCGAGATATCGAGTCCGGGCCGCTTCCCCGGGCTTGTTGACCTCATCAATCCCCTTCAAGCCACGCGTTTCGCTCGCAATCCTCGCATCGCACGGGTTTGCGCTGACCTGAGCTTGGGACAGGAGCCAGGGGAGGGGATACGCCGCATGTTCGAAGAGATGAGGCACGCGGGTCTAACGGATCCCGTGTATAGGCAGACCTCGGGAAGCGTTGAGCTGCAACTCCTGGCCGAACCGGTCGATCGAGAATTGGAGGAACGATTGCCGGAGCAAGCGAGAGCGATCAGCAGGGCGCTGCGCTTGGAGGGGAGGATGAGCACGGGAGATCTAACGCATGTCTTGGGGACCTCAAGACCGGTAATTCAACGCGAACTCGCCATGCTCAGAGATGCCGGGATCGTCGAGTGGGTTGGCAAGTCGCAAAGAGATCCACGTGCCTATTGGCGACTGAAGACGAAATAACTACTTGCACTCTACTTGCAATTACTTGAAATGCATTCCAAAATATCCCTGCAAATTAACGATTTTTACTTGAAATGAGGTCGCAGTCGGATGACTTGCAATTGAAGGCCACCGTGGCACGCGCTCTGGCGGAGGACGTGGGGGCCGGGGACGTGACCTCAGGGGCGACGGTGCCGGAGGGGGTGCGGGCGCGGGCGCGGGTCGTGCAGAAGCAGCCGGGCGTCGTCTATGGGCTCGGGGTCGTCGCCGAAGCGATGCGGCAGTGCGGGGTGGAGGACGTCGACAGCCTGGTGGTCGAGGGGCAGTGGCGGGAGGACGTGCCGGCCGAGGTACTGCTTGCCAGTGGGCCGGCGCGGGCTCTGCTGGCGGCCGAGCGCACGGCGCTCAACTTCCTCGGCCACCTCTCGGGGATCGCCACGCTGACCGCGCGCTTCGCCGAGGCGGTCGCCGGCACCGGCGCCGCGATCCTCGACACGCGCAAGACGACGCCGGGCCTGCGCGAGCTGGAGAAGGCCGCGGTCCTCTCCGGTGGCGGGCGCAACCACCGTATGGGCCTCCACGACGCGATCCTGATCAAGGAGAACCACATCGCGATGGCGGGAGGCCTGGCGAAGGCAGTGCACTCCGCGCGCAGCAGGTTCCCCGAGCTCGCGGTCGAGGTCGAGTGCCGCGACCTCGAAGAGGTGGCCTACGCGCTCGGCACCGGCGCCGACGTCCTCCTGCTCGACAACATGGGCCCCGAGGCCCTGCGCAAGGCGGTTGCGCTCCGCGACGAAAATGCCGCCGGCAAGGGCCCCTCGCTCGAGGCGTCGGGCGGGGTGACGCTGGAGACCGTGCGCGCGATCGCCGAGACCGGCGTCGACTTCATCTCCATCGGCGCCCTCACCCACTCGGCGCCGACCCTCGACTTCAGCATGCTTCTGGAGGGGCTGTGAGCGGTCGGGGGGCGATCAACCCGGGTCACGTCTTCATCTCCTACGTGCACGAGGACGAGGCGCAGGTGAAGCGGCTGACCGCGGAGCTGACCTCAGCCGGCATCGAGGTCTGGCGAGACAAGGACCGCCTCGTACTCGGGGAGCATTGGGAGATGTCAGTACGCAAGGCGATCGAAGACGGCGCCTTCTTCATCGCCTGCTTCTCGGAGCGATCCGCGTCGCGCGGAAAGTCCTATATGAACGAGGAGTCGTCGGTCGCGATCGACGAGTTGCGTAAGCCCTCAATCTCGCTTACCGAGAGGCGATGCTCCTTTGGGATGGCGCGCGTGGTCGCGATGTCGCGCGTTCGATCGTCGAGGAGCTGGGAAGGAAGGACTTCGATACGTCAGCTTCGGGCCTGGCACCGGCCAAAAGGACGGTGCACTGCTCGGCCACTGGCTCGAAGCGGGCGCGGAGATCACCTATTACCCCTTCGACGCGAGTATGCCGCTGCTGACCCGGGCGATCCGTTGTGTCCTCGACGAAATCCCGGAAGCGACGCGGGATCGGCTCTACATAAAGGCCGTGGCCGCGGATTTCAATCACGCGAAGACGGTGGACATGGTCTTCCGTCAGCGTTCGAGCCCGAACGTCGTTGCCGTGCTCGGCAACAGCCTTGCCTGCCAAGACGACGAGCTCGCGCTGCTGCGGCTGATCGGGGATCGGATGACGCCAGACGATCTACTCGTCCTCGAGGCTCCCCTGTGGAGCGACGGAGACGTGAGAGCATTGTCTGACTCGAGCGCGGGGTCAGCCTTCTACTTTGGTCCCTTGGCGTCTCTGGGAGTGCCGTTCGAATCCGCAAAGATGAGCGTCAGCACCACGCGACATCTAAGCTCGATACCAGGGACGGTTTCCACTGTCGTCAGCTACGCCGAGGTGGAGCTAGAAGGCCATTTGTACCGAGACATTCCGTTGGCCGTTACCCATAGCTACACCGAGAGCGATCTGCTCCGTGCGCTCGAGAGCATTTGCTTTGAGATCTTCGCGAGCCGTGGGGGCAACCCGTCGGGCGAGCCATTGGTTTGTGTCGCTAGGCGCCGCATCCGACATTGACCCCGCCCCGTTGGGGTCAATGTCGGATGCGCGCCCGGCCGCGTTCGGATGGAGCCAGCCGAACGCCTACTTGAGCAGGCGTGAGAGGCGGCGGTCCTTGAGCACGCGACCGCCCGTCTGCTCCTTGGGGCAGTAGTTGGTCTGGTGCTCGGAGAAGTAGACGGCCTCGATCGTCGTGTCGCAGCGGGGGCAGGGTTGGCCCTCGCGCTTGTGCACCCGCAGCGGCATTGGGACCTTGTCCGGCAGCTGCTCGCCGATCGCCTCCTCGTAGTGCTCGATCGCGTCGCCGAGGACGTGCAGCGCCGCGTGCAGCCGCGCGACCTCTTTCTCGCTCAGCTCCGAGCCCTTCTTGAAGGGAGACAGTCTCGCCTCCCAGAGGATCTCGTCGACCCAGGAGCGGCCGATGCCGGCGACGTCGCCCTGGTGGCGCAGCAGCGGGTGCAGGTGCCGGGGCTGGTCGATCAGCTCGGCGAACGTGTCGAGCGGCGGCGCTGGCCACGCTTCCGGTCCCAGCCTCGCCACCGCCTCGTCCTCGTCGACGTCGCCCGTCGGCAGCAACTTCGCCCAAGCGCGCTGCTTCGTCCCGAACTCCCTTAGCCGCAACTCCCTACCGTCGTCGAGCCGCACGAGGATGCGAGAGGCCCGGTCTTTCGGCCCTGCTCTTTTCTCGAAGATCCGAATGCGCCCTGCCGACATCAGGTGGATCAGCAGCGAGAGATCGCCAAATTCGACCACTGGCATCTTCCCGACCCGCCGCATCCCGGTTATCTCGCGACCGACAAGCGCATCCAGCGCCGGCTCAAAGGTCTTCATCACGTTCATTCCCGGCGCGACGGCCGATTCGACACAAGCTCCCGACAAAGCGGTGTGTAGCCGCCGCACCGTGATCTCAACCTCAGGCAACTCGGGCATGTCGAGAGAGTAGACTCGTGCTCAGTTCATTCGACTGGTTTCAGGCGCGAGTCATGCCAGCGAACATCAGGAAACGGAAGGCTCCATGCAGGAGTTGCCCACACTCCAACCTACGATGACGCCGGCCCTGGCGCCGGAAGAGGTCGCTGCCCTGAGCGAGGAGGTCCGCGCGCTCGCCGCCGAGCGCAACGCCGTGATCCTCGCCCACAATTACCAGCTGCCGGAGGTCCAGGACGTCGCCGACCGCATGGGCGACTCGCTCGGGCTCTCGCGCGAGGCGGCCGCGACCGACGCCGACGCGATCGCCTTCTGCGGCGTCCACTTCATGGCCGAGACGGCCTCGATCCTCTCGCCGGAGAAGACGGTGCTGATCCCCGACCTCGACGCCGGCTGCTCGCTCGCCGACTCGATCGACGCCGACCAGCTGCGCGCCTGGAAGGCCGAGCACCCCGGTGCCCTGGTCGTCATGTACGTCAACACCTCGGCCGAGGTGAAGGCCGAGACCGACTACTGCTGCACCTCCTCCAACGCGGTCAAGGTGGTCGAGCACATCTGGGCCGAGCACGGCTCCGAGACCGAGATCCTCTTCGGCCCCGACATGTGGCTGGGCGCCTTCGTCGAGCGCGAGACCGGCATCCGCGAGAACCCCGAGCGCCGCGCCCGCTTCCACGTCTGGGACGGCGAGTGCCACGTCCACGCCGGCATCCGCCCCGCCGACATCGCCCAGACCAGGGCCGAGCACCCCGACGCCGAGTTCCTCATCCACCCCGAGTGCGGCTGCGCGACCCAGGCGATGGAGTACGTCGCCTCCGGCGACATCGAGCCCGAGGGCGTCCACATGCTCTCCACCTCCGGGATGCTCCGCCACGTCGAAGAGAACCCCGAAGGCGAGTACGTCGTCGCCACCGAGAACGGGATGCTCTATCCGCTGCGGCAGGCCGCGCCCCGGGCCACCCTGGTCGAGGCCAACCGGATGGCCTTCTGCAAGTACATGAAGATGATCACCCTGCCGAAGCTGCGCGACAGCCTGCGCGAGATGAGGTTCGAGGTCAGCGTCCCGGCCGACGTCGCCGAGCGCGCCCGGGTTCCGATCGAGCGCATGGTCGCGATCGGCTGAGCCAAGCCGCCCCCGGACGCGGAAGTGCGGGCGCGAGATCGCCGGGTGTGAGCGCGCCCGCGCGAGAGCAGAGGAGGCGGCGCCTTTATAAAGTCCCGGCCGTGAAGGAGCTCGCCCAGCAACTGCGCGTCGACTCGGTTCGCGCCGCCGCCGCCGCCGGCTCCGGGCACCCCACCTCGGGGATGTCGGCGGCCGATCTGATGGCGGTCCTCTTCTCCAATTACCTGCGCTACGACTTCGACGCCCCCGAGAACAAGGCCAACGACCACCTGGTCTTCTCCAAGGGCCACGCCTCGCCGCTGCTCTACGCCCTCTACAAGGCCGCCGGGGCGATCGAGGACGCCGAGCTGCTCACCTTCCGCGAGTTCGGCTCGCGCCTGCAGGGACACCCAACGCCGGAGATCCCCTGGGTCGACGTCGCCACCGGCTCGCTCGGCCAGGGCTTGCCGATCGCGGTCGGCATCGCCACCGCGGCCGCCAAGCTCGAGTCTTCCGAGCTGCGCGTCTGGACGCTCTGCGGCGACTCGGAGCTGGCCGAGGGCTCGATGTGGGAGGCCTTCGAGCACGCCGGTTTCGCCGGCCTCGCCAACCTGATCGCGATCGTCGACGTCAACCGGCTCGGCCAGCGCGGACCGACCATGCACGAATGGGACACCTCGAAGCTCGCTGCTCGCGCCGCCGCCTGCGAATGGCACGTACAGGAGATCGACGGCCATGACTTCGAGGCGATCGACGCGGCCTACGCGGCTGCCCTGGCGGCCGACCGGCCAGCCGTGATCTTCGCCCGCACCAAGAAGGGCTCGGGCGTCGCGGCGGTCGAGGACGAGCCGGGCTGGCACGGCAAGCCGCTTGCCGATCCCGAGGCCGCGATCGAGGAGCTGGGCGGGGTCCGCGAGGTCAGCGTCGAGGTGCAGGCGCCGCCCGAGGCGAAGCCGTTCGAGATCGCCCGCGCCGCGGTCGAGCGCCCTGCCTACGAGCTCGGCGAGAAGGTCGCCACCCGCGCCGCCTACGGCGACGCCCTCGCCTGGCTCGGCTCGATCGACGAGCGGGTCGTCGCCCTCGACGGCGAGGTCGGCAACTCGACCTACGCCGAGCGCTTCGCCGCCGTGCACCCGGACCGCTTCTTCGAGATGTACATCGCCGAGCAGCAGATGGTCGCCTCGGCGATCGGCATGCAGACCCGGGGCTGGAAGCCGTTCGCGTCCTCTTTCGGCGCCTTCCTCAGCCGCGCCTACGACTTCGTCCGCATGGGGGCGATCTCCGCCGCCGACCTGAAGCTCTGCGGCTCGCACGTCGGCGTCTCGATCGGCGCCGACGGCCCCTCGCAGATGGCGCTCGAGGACATCGCCTCGTTGCGCGCGGTCCTCGGCAGCCTGATCCTCTACCCGTCCGACCCCAACCAGGCGGTCGCCCTGCTCGACCTGATGCGCCAGCACCGCGGCATCAGCTACCTGCGCACGACGCGCGAAAAGATGCCGGTCATCTACGGCCCCGACCAGGAGTTTGAGATCGGGGGCAGCCACACGGTGCGTTCGGGCGACGATGACGCGATCACCCTGATCGGCGCCGGGATCACCCTGCACGAATGCCTCGACGCCGCCGCCCAGCTCGCCGAAAGCGGGGTGGCGGCGCGGGTGATCGACCTCTACTCGGTGAAGCCGGTCGACGCCGAGGCGATCCTCGCCGCGGCGCGTGAGACGGGCGCGATCCTCACCGTCGAGGACCACTGGATCGAGGGCGGGATCGGAGACGTGGTCGCCGCCGTCCTCGCAGAGAACGGCGTCTCGACCACGCTCGAGCGCCTTGCCGTGACCGAGCGGCCGGGTAGCGGGCCGCCGGCCGACCTGCTCGCCGCCGCCGGAATCGACGCCGATCACATCGTCGCCGCGGCAGAGAAGGCGCTACAGCCAAGCGCTGCCTAGCGATTACTAACATTCGCTAACAATTCGCTAGTCTTTTGCTTACTTCGTTTGGGCGCGGAATTGCGCGCCCGAAGGCGCGCAGGAGTCACCCTGTACTCGGAGAAGGTCCCGCGGGCATGGCCAGGATCGGAAAGCGAAAGAGCAGCGGCGAGCAGCCGCAACCGCAGCGGCGCCGTGCCGGCGGCAAGCCGATCATCGAGCTGCGCGACGTGACCAAGGTCTACCCGGGCGGCCACATGGCCCTCGATCGGGTCTCACTGGCGATCAATCGCGGCGAGTTTGCCTTCCTCGTCGGTCCGACTGGCTGCGGCAAGTCGACCCTGATCAAGACCCTGATCCGCGACGAGGCGGTCACCGACGGCTCCGTCCGCATCGCCGGCCGCGACATCGGCGCCCTGCCCGAGAAGAAGATCCCGCAGCTGCGGCGCAACATCGGCACCGTCTTCCAGGACTTCAAGCTGCTGCCCGAGCGCACCGTCTACGACAACGTCGCCTACGCGCTGCAGGTGATCGGCGCCCCGCGCAGCCGAATCCGCGCCCAGGTGCCCGAGATCCTGCGCCTCGTCGGCCTCTCGACCAAGCTCAACAGCTATCCCGATGAGCTGTCGGGTGGCGAGCAGCAGCGCGTCTCGATCGCCCGCGCCTTCGTCAACCACCCGCCGCTGCTGCTCGCCGACGAGCCCAGCGGCAACCTCGACCCGGTCACCTCGATCGGCGTGATGCAGCTGCTGTACCGGATCAACAAGACCGGCACCACGGTCCTCGTCGTCACCCACGACCGCGAGATGGTCGACAACATGCGCCGCCGCGTGATCGAGCTCTACGAGGGCCGCGTCGTCCGCGACGAGGTCAGCGGCGGCTACACCGAGGAGTCGACGACCGAGTTCGGCATGCGGATGCGGGCCGAGATGGGCGTCGCGCCCGAGGGCCAGACCAACGGACACGACTCGCTGATCTGATCCATGTCGCGATTCTTCTTCTTCATCGCCGAGGCCTTCCGCGCCCTGCGCCGCAACGGCGCCCCGAGCGTGGCGGCGATCGTCACCACGGTGACCACCGTCGTCCTGCTCGGCGTCCTCATCCCCGTCTTCCAGACGACCCAGGCGAAGAGCGAGAGCGTCCGCGAAAGTCTCGAGATCCGCGCCGCGCTCTACGACGACGCGACCGCGGGCGAAATCGCCGCCCTGCAGCGCAAGCTGGAAGCGGTCCCGCACGTCGAGTCGGTCGAACTGATCACCAAGGCCGAGGCGCTGAAGGAACTCGAAGCGGACCTGGGCGACTCCAAGAGCGAAGACCTCCTCGCTCAGCTGCACTCCAACCCGCTGCCGGCCAACTTCCGGATCAAGGCCGACGACGCCGCCAACCTCGACGGCATCCGGGCCGCGATCGTGCCGCCGGGGCCGAACGGCAAGCCGCAGCCATTCTCGCCGATCATCCAGGAAATCTTCGATCGCCAGCAGGGGTCCCAGCAGATCGAGCAGGTGACCAGCGCGCTGAAGATCGTGCTCACCGTGATCACCGCACTGCTGATCGCCGCCTCGCTGATGCTGGTCGGCAACACGATCCGGCTCTCGATCTACACGCGCCGGCGCGAGGTCGAGGTGATGCGCCTGGTCGGCGCCACCCGCTGGTTCATCCGCTGGCCCTTCATGATCGAGGGGGTCGTCGTCGGCTTCGCCGGTGGCCTGATCGCCATACTGATCCTGTGGCTGGGCAAGATCACGATCGTCGACCCGCTGAGCGACACCTTCGCCTTCCTCGCGGCGCAGAACAACAGCACGCTCTCCTTCCCGGCGCTGGTCGCGATCCTCTTCGCCGCCTCGGTGTTCGTCTCCGCGGTCGGCTCTGGCATTACCCTGCGTCGCTTCCTCAAGGTCTGAGCTTTCCGTGAGCGGGCGCTGGATCGCGGCCCTCGCGGTCGCAATGGCGCTCCTCGTCTGCGCCGGGATCTGGCTCGGCGGGCACCCCGCGAAGCTGCCGGGATTCCTCCGCGACCGCCTCGTCGACGACTCGACCGCGCTCACGGCGGAAGCCGCCGAAGCGATCGAAGACAACTACTACCGGTCGGTCGGCGGTCGCGAGCTAAGCGACTCCTCGCTGCAGGGCATGGTCCGCGAGCTGCGCCGCCGTCACCACGACCGCTTCTCCGAATACTTCTCGCCGCAAGCGCAGGCGAGGTTCGAGGAATCGATCTCGGGTCGCTTCACCGGGATCGGGCTCAGCGTCACCGAGGTCAAGCCAGGGCTGAAGGTCGAAAAGGTCTTCGCCGGGTCCCCGGCGGAGAAAGCCGGGATAGAGGCCGGGGAACTGATCGTCTCCGTCGACGGCGAATCGATCGCGGGGGAGAGCAGCGAAGCCTCGACCGAGAAGATCAAGGGCCCGGAAGGGACGGAGGTGACGGTTGGCGTCCGCTCGCCGGCTGGGAAGGTCCGCACGCTGACGATCGTGCGGCAGCAGATCGCCCTGCCGGTCGTGACCGGCTCGCTGAAGGAAGTGCATGGGCGCAAGCTGGGCTACGTCTACATGGCCAGCTTCAGCCAGGGCGTCCACGCCCTGCTGGCCAAGGAAGTCCGCAAGCTCGAGCGCGAAGGTGCGGAAGGGATCGTGCTCGACCTGCGCGCAAACGGCGGTGGGCTGCTCGACGAGGCCGTGCTCAGCGCCAGCGTCCTCCTGCCCGCCGGGGAAGTCGTGGTCAGCACCGAGTCTCGCACCCAAGGCCGGCGCGTCTACGAAACGGTCGGCGAAAACCTTCCCGCCGTGCCGATCGTCGTCCTGATCGACCGCAACACCGCCTCGGCGGCGGAGATCCTCACCGCGGCGCTGGCCGACGACGCCGGTGCGACCGTGGTCGGCACCCGTTCCTTCGGCAAGGGCGTCTTCCAGCAGGAGGAGCCGCTTGCCAACGGCGGCGCGCTGAAGCTGACCGTCGGCGAGTACTTCACCCCGAAGGGCGTCAATCTGGCCGAGACGCACGGCGTGCACCCCGACGTACGCGCGCGCGACGACCTGGGCACCCCCCGTGACGAGGCGCGCGAACGCGCCCTCAAGGTCCTCGCCGCCGAAGTCCAGCGCCGATGAGCTTCCGGTGCGCCTTATACGGGCTATGCCCACATAAAGCGCACCGGAACGGGTGGTGCGGGTGAGCGAGCGCGACTGGCGCTATTACCGGGCGCGCCAGCGGGCGCGGGGTGGGGAGCGGAAGCGGGAGCGTCCTCGCCGCGCCCGTGAGGCGGTCGAGAGGTTGCTGGCGCAGGAGCTGGGCGGCCGGGGGTTTCCGGCGGCGCTCGAGGTCGAAGCCGGGCGGGCCGCCGAAGCTGCCTTCGAGAGCGACTTTCGCCGCCGCGACCTCACCGAGCTGCCCACCTTCACCGTCGACCCGGCGACGGCGCGCGATTTCGACGACGCGATCTCGGCCCGGCGCGAGGAGGACGGCGTGCGCGTCTGGGTCCACATCGCCGACGTCGCCGCGCACGTGCGGCCGGGCACGCCCCTCGACCTGGAGGCGAGGCGGCGGGCGAACAGCACCTACGTCCCCGGCGCGGTCGAGCCGATGCTGCCGCGGGCGCTGAGCGAGGAGGCCTGCAGCCTCTCGCCCGGTGCCGAGCGGTTGGCGGTGACGGCGGAGATCGAGCTCAGCCCCGAGGGCAGGCCGCGGGCGGCGAGCTTCTACCGCAGCCGCATTCGCTCTTTGGAGCGGCTCGACTACGACGGCCTCGACCGTGTCTTCGCCGGTCGCGCGGCGGCGCCCGACTCGGTGAGTGAGCCGCTCGCGGTGGCCCGCGCCGCAGCGGGGGCGCTGGGCGAGCGCCGGGGCGCGACGAGCCTCGACGTCGAGTCCTTCGAGCCCGAGTTCCGCTTTGACGCGAAAGGCGACGTCGTCGGCGCCCGCTCGGCCGAGCAGACCGAGTCGCACCGCCTGATCGAGCGGCTGATGATTCTCGCCAACGAACAGGTCGCACAGCTGCTGGAGCGCAAGCGGGTGCCGTCGGTGTACCGGGTCCATGCCCCGCCGGACCCGTCGCGGATCGAGCGCCTGGTCGAGCAGCTGGACGCGCTCGGCGTGCCGACGCCGCCACTGGGCCAGGGCCTGGCGCCGAGCCAGGCCGGGCAGGTAGCGGCGGAGGCCAGTCGCCTGGTGATCGCCGAGGCGGCCCGACGCGGGCACGGCCGCGAGGCGTATACATCGCTCGTGCTCCGCTCCCTGATGCAGGCCTCCTACAGCGATCGCAACAGCGGTCACGCCGGCCTCGGCAGCCCCGCCTACTGCCACTTCACCTCGCCGATCCGGCGCTACCCCGATCTGCTCGTCCACCGGGCGCTGCTGGCGGCGCTGGGGGAGGGGGAGGAGGCACCGCGCGCCGCCGAGGCCCGCGAGGTCGCCTGGCACTGCAGCGAGCGAGAGCGCGAGTCGGCCCGGATCGAGCGCGCCGGCGACGACCTCTGCGCCGCCTACCTGCTCGAACGCGAGGTCGGGCAGCGCGGGCGTGGCATTGTCTTCGAGGGGGAGGTTTCCGGGACGATCCGCTCGGGGGCTTTCATCGCCTTCGGTGGAGAGCTGGGTGACGTCTACGAGGGCTTCGTCCCGGCGCGGACCATGGGGGAGGAGCGCTTCGAGCTGAACCGGACCGAGACGGCGCTGGTCGGACGCGAGTCGGGCGCGGTCCTGCGCCTCGGCGATCCGACATCCGTCCGCGTCGTCGCGATCGACGCGCCGCGCGGCCGGGTCGACCTGGAGCGGGTCGAGGATGGCTAAGAAGTCGAAGAAGCAGCGCCAGCCGGCCTCGGGAGACGTCGCCACCAACCGCCGCGCCCGGCACAAGTTCGAACCGATCGAGAAGATGGAGGCCGGCATCGTCCTGCGTGGCTCCGAGGTGAAGTCGCTGCGCGGCGGCAAGGCCCAGATGAGCGACGCCTACGCGGTCGTGGAGAAGGGTGAGGTTTGGCTTCGCAACCTGCACATCCCGCCCTACGAGCCGGCCAGTCGCGAGAACCACGAGCCCGAGCGGCCGCGCAAGCTGCTCCTGCACCGAGCCGAGATCGAACGCCTGCTGGGCAAGACCGCGGAGCGGGGCTTGACGCTGATCCCGACCCGGATCTACTTCAAGGGTTCGCGGGCGAAGGTGGAGCTGGCGCTGGCGCGCGGCAAGGAGGGACGCGACCGTCGGCGCGAGATCGCGGAGCGTGACGTGCGGCGCGAAGTCGAGCGCGAGTTCAAGGGCCGGATGAGGTAGCGTCGGGGCCATGCGATCGAGATCTGCCCTGGTGGCTGCGGTGTCGGCTCTCGCCCTCGCCATGGTCGTGCCCGCTCAGGCCTACGCCGACTCGGCCCCGAGCGAAGTCGGCAACTTCGTCAGCGACAACGTCCTGTACATCGTCGCCGCTCTCGTCGCCGCGATTCTGCTGCTCCTCCTGATCACCCAGCGGCGCGGCAAGGAAAAGGCCAAGAAGCAGGGGACGGGGATCCCCGGCGTTCCCCCCGCGCCTCCGAAGTTGGCGCCGAGTCCGACGGCGCCGCCCGCCGCGACCTCTGCCCAGACTGCCGAGCTGCCGGCTACTCCGCCGCCGGGAAGCCCGCCGCCCGCGCCGGGCACGACCTCCGCCGCCTCGGTCCCGCCACCCGGCTCCGGTGCATCCCTGAGCGGCAAGGAGAAGCGCAAACAGGCGCGCGAAGAGCAGCGCACCGCGCGCGCCGAGCACCGCAAGCGCAGCCGCGAGGAGGCAAAGCGCCGGCGCGAAGAGCGGTCCGCGAAACGCGCCGAACGCCGCTACCGCCCTCCCGGCGGCCGCGGCCTATCCGGCCGCCGAGCGCGCAAGGAAGCGGCAAAAGCCGAGCGCCAGATGGTCGAGACCCGAGCGGCGCGCGAGCGCGAACAGCTGCAACTGGCGGGGCAGGCGGGGTTGCCACCGGCCCAGCCGCCCCAGCCCGCGCCGATGCCGCCCGTCCAGCCTCCGCCAGCGCCTCCTGCGCCGATTCAGGCGGCTGCGTCGCCGCCGATCCAGTCGCAGCCCCCTACCTTGCCGCCAGCCCCGGTGCCGCCGCCCCCGATCCAGGGAGCACCGGCTCCGCCGCCGGGAGCGCCGCTTGGCTACGACAGCCCGGCCGCGGCCGAACAGCGCGTCCGCGACAAGGTCGGCGAGATCCAGCGGGAGAGCGAGCAGCTGCGGGCCGAGGCCGACCGGCGCCTGGGCGAGGCCGAGCGTCTGCAGGGAACCGGGGCGCCGAGCCTGCAGGAGACTCAGCCGTTGGGACAACCCGCGCCGCCCGCGGCCCTGCCTGGCGCGGGTCTGGATACCGCTGAGACTCGCCTCCGCCAGGAGCGCGAAGCGCAGGAGCGGGCGATGGAGGAGGCCAGGGAGCGCCTGCATCAGATCGAAGAGCGCACCAAGGAGGCCGAACGGCGAGCCGCCGAGGCCGAGCGCCTGGCAAAGCTGAAGTCCGAGGAGGATGAGCGCGAGCGACGCCTGCAGGAGGTCCGCGACAGCGTCGCCGAGGCCGAGGCGCGCGCCAAAGAGGCGGAACGCCGCGCCCTCGAGGCCGAGCAGGCCGTGCTGCGCTCGGTGCAGGCGGGGGGTGTGCAGCCGCCGCAGACACCCGCACCGTCGGCGCCGCCGATCCAGGAGCAGCAGCCGATCCAGCAGCCACCGCCGAGCCCACCTCAGCCGCCGCTGCCCGAGCCGCCGGCCCCCTCCATGTCCTCCGAGCCGCCTGCTCCCCCCGCGCCGCCGGGCCCGCCGCCGGCTCCGGAGCCACCGGCACCCCCGTCTCCACTGCCGACGCCCGAGCCGCCTGCTCCCGAGCCGCCCTCGATCCCTCCGGCGCCAGCGCCACCGGCTCCTCAGCCGCCGACCGCGCAGGCAGCGCCCAGCGGTGGCGAGATCCAGCTCAACACGGTCACCTTCGAACAGCTGCGGACGGAGAACCTCTCCGTGACCCAGGCGACCCGTCTGCTCGCCCATCGCGAGCGCCTCGGCCGCTTCAGCTCGGTCGACGAGCTCGACGAGGTCGCGGGGCTCCCGCAGGAGCTTCTCGACGACCTCAAGCGCCGTTCCTCGGTCTGACGCCTCCTACAGCCCGGCCGCCTCGAGCAGCTTCAGCCAGACCTCGCTGCGAGTCGGGTAGGCGGCGACGGCGTGACGCAGGCGGGGGAGGGGAACCTCGCCGACGATCGCGACCGTCGCAGCGTGGAGGAAGTCGGCGGTCTCGAAGCCGGTGAAGGTGGCGCCGACGACGACCTGGCGGTCGCGGTCGACTACCAGTCGCGAGGTGCCGCCGGTGTCCTTGCCCTGGAAGCTGGCGCCGGCCGTGCCGTCCGTCGGTACGTCGACCGCCCGCGCGTCCACCCCGGCCTCTTCGGCCTGGGCGAGCGTCAGCCCGGCCGCTGCCACCTGCGGGTCGGTGAAGGTGACGCGCGGCGAGCCGAGCCCTTCGGCCATCGCCTCGACCGGTCGCCCGAGCGCGTTCTCGGCGACGACCCAGGCCTGGTACTTGCCCATGTGGGTGAAGAGGGCGCGGCCGCTGACGTCGCCTATCGCGTAGAGCCACTCGCGCCCGCCGACCCGCATCCGCGCGTCGGTCTCGAGGAAGCCGCCCTTGCCGGGCTTCACGTCGACCGAGTCGAGGCCTATCTCCCCGGTACGCGGCCTGCGGCCGACCGCGACGAGGATCTCCGCCGCATCGATGGCGTTGCCGCTGTCGAGCTCGACCCTCACGCCATGACCTCCTCCGCGCATCGGAGATCGACCCCCCTCTGGTGTGGTCGACGTCGGATGCGCGTTCAGGCTGGCTACCCGCGCGGCCTTGACGCCGGTGCGCACGTCTAGCTCGTGCCGCTCGCGCAAGGCGGCGGCGACTTCCTTCCCGGCGAAGGGCTCCTCGCGCGAGAGCAGCCGCAGTCCTCCCTCGATCAGGGTCACCCGGCAGCCGAGCGAAGCCCACGCCTGAGCGAGCTCGCAGCCGACGGGCCCGCCACCGAGCACGACCATGCTCTCGGGCACCCGCTTCGCCGTCGTCCCCTCGCGGTTGTTCCAGGCGCTTACGGTGTCGAGGCCCTCGACCGGCGGCATTGCGGCGTCGCTGCCGGTCGCGACGACCACGACGCGCCGGGCGGCGAGCAGGTCCTCGCCAACCCGCACCTGCCGCTCGCCATCGAGGGCGCCGCTGCCGCGGAAGACCTCGATGCCCCGCTCTTCCAGCCAGGGCAGCTGCCCGGAGTCGTCGAGGTCGTGGATCACCTCGTCGCGGCGCGCGAGAATCGCCTGCGGGTCGAGCCTCTCGTCGAC
The DNA here is from genome assembly GCA_036379955.1 of Solirubrobacterales bacterium. Lineage (GTDB taxonomy): Bacteria > Actinomycetota > Thermoleophilia > Solirubrobacterales > 70-9 > VRUE01. The sequence continues at coordinate 19,639 of DASVFR010000053.1, read as the reverse complement.
CGCGACGCCCGGGATGCGACGCGCCTCGGCCAGCACGTCGGCCGGCCGCAGAAGCGCCTTCGAGGGCATGCAGGCGTAGTAGGAGCACTGGCCGCCGAGCAGCTCCGGCTCGACGATCGCAACCGACATGCCGCCTTCGGCGAGCCGGCCCGCGCAGACCTCGCCCGGGGCGCCGGCCCCGAGCACGATCGCGTCGAACTCCTTCTCCATCACGGATATTCCTACCCCACCCCGTACAATCGGTCTACATAGCACGGGGGCGACAGGCTTCGACGTGGTCGGTCCGTGCGAACGGTTGCAGGTCGAGGTGGCCGGAGGCCTCGTTAAACACCGGCACCAACCAATACGTGCGGACCATGAGTTCGCCCTCGCCGCTTAGCTAAGACCTAAGCAACGAGAGTCGGTCCTCCCGCGCCCGCAGGGAGGGGCACCGGCTTCAAAACGCGGGCTCACCCGGGCGGATCGCCCCGTCCGCCAGGGGAAACTTCAGAGGGCTCTATCTCCCGTAGTGCCCGCCGGCGCGGACCCCGGGAGACGAGAATCAAGCGCCGGCTAAGCCTGTAGAAACCTTCGCGCTACGGCCTCGGACGCCGGTTCAATTCCGGCCGCCTCCACTTTCTGCGCCGACGTCGCGCAGGCACAGCCCCCGCGCCATCGTATGGTGAGGCCATGAATCGCTATGTCGCCTTCTTGCGGGGGATGAATCTGGGCGGGCGTCGGATCCGCAACGAGGAGCTGCAAGCCGAGTTCGAGGCGCTGGGCCTCGCCGACGTCGCTTGCTTTCGCGCCAGCGGCAACGTCGTCTTTGCCAGCGAGGAGGGCGATGAGCCGACGCTCACCGTGAAGATCGAAGCGGGCCTTGGCGAGGCGCTCGGCTACGCGGTGCCGATCTTCCTGCGCGGCGCGGCGGAGCTGCGGGCGATTGCGGGTCGCGAGCCGTTCGACCCGTCGGCGCTCGCCGCTTCCAAAGGCAAGCTTCAGCTCGCCTTCCTACCCACGGAGCCCAGCGACTCCGCGAGCAAGGACGCCCTGGCGCTCGCCACCGGCCACGACCGTCTCGCGATCGCCGGACGCGAGCTCTACTGGCTGCCCAGCGGAGGCGTCTCCGAAACGGAGCTGGACCTAAAGGCGCTGGAGGCCGCAGTCGGCCCCTGGACGATGCGCACCATGGGAACGGTCGAGCAGATCGTCGCCAAGCACTTTCTATGAGGTGAGTGCTGCTTTCGCCATCGTATTGACGGTGAATGCAGCACTCGCCGGTCAGAGGTCCGCGCGGGGCAGGGCGGCGATGCGGGCATCGGCGCTTACCGAGCCGATCTCCTCCGGCAGCTGTGAGAGCTGGGCTCCGGTGACGAACTCCAGCCGCTGGCCGAGCGGGCGGAAGAAGTTGTCGTAGTGGGTTGGGACGACGACGGCCGGGTCGAGGCGGGGGAGGATGCGCTTCCAGTAGTCGTCGGTGAAGTTGCGTCCGGCGACGCCGGCGAGAAAGACGTCGACGCCGCGCTCGCGGATCGCCTCGTCGATCAGGTTGGCGCTGCCCTGGTGGTAGAGGCGCAGCCCGGCGACCTCGATCGCGATCCCCCAGACCTGGCCGCAGCGGTAGGCGCTCGGCGAGAGCGCGTCGAGGTGCTCGCAGGTGAGGTCGCCGTCGTAGGGGACGGCGAGGCCGAGCAGCAGCTTCGAGTGCACGCTGGGGGTGAAGCTGACCGCGAACGGTCCCAGCTCGTAGGTGCGGAAGGGCTCGACCTCGACCGCCCGCTCGGCCAGCCCGTGCAAGGCCATCAGGCTGACCAGGGAGCCCGAGCCGTACGCAGAGCAGCCGAAGCGCCGAGCGATCGCCGGCGCGTCGACCGCGTGATCGAAGTGGGTGTGGCCGACGAGCACGCCGGCGACCTCGCCGGGCGCGTGGACGAAGCGGTCCAGTGCTGTCGGGTCGGGCAGCGCCGCCCGCCGCCGCAGCAGATCTCCGAACGGGACCCGCGAGAGGTACGGGTCGACGAAGAGCGTCTGCCCCTCGTAGGCCATCCGGTACCCCGACACGCCCAGCCATTCGAGCTCCAGCCCCGCCGGCAGCTCCAGCGGCCGCGCCTCCAGCTCACCCAGCGCCTGGCCGTCCTCACGCTGAGCGGAGCGTCGCGTCGCCCGCGCTCTGGCCAGCTCTCCCAGGTGCCGCAGCGCTCCGGCCACCGGCCCCGCCTACGCGAGCTCGATGGTCGAGGAGAGCTCCGGCGCACCGGCGATCGTCTGCAGGACGACGCAGTAGCGCTCGGTCAGCTTCAGCAGCGTCGCCAGCTCCTCCTCGTCCGCATCGGCATCGAGCTCGAAGGCAAGCCGGATCGCTCGAAACCCGACCGGCGTGTCGCGGTCGACGGCGAGCGTTCCGCGGAAGTCGAGGTCGCCCTCGGCCCGCACCGTGCCGCCGCGCACCTCGATTCCCAGCGAGGTCGAGACCGCGCGCAGGGTGACCCCTGCACAGGCGGCGAGCGCCTCGAGCAGCATGTCGCCCGAGCAGAGCAGGCTGCCGTCGCCACCGGAGGCCGGGTGCAACCCCGCCGCGGCGATCGCACGCCCGGTGTTCACCGAGCAGGAGACTCCTTCGCCCAGCTCGCCGGTGGCCGACAGCGTCACCACCGCCGCCTCCGGCTCGGACCGGTAGCGCTCCTTCAACGGGGCCTGGATCTCGCGCAGCCGCTCGCCTTCCACGCCGCTGAGCATACGCCCCGCCCTGTCTGACCAGCGTAGTGTCAGGCTCGCCATGGCAATCGCGACTGCGACATCGATCGACGTCTACGCGGGGGGCGAGCTGCTCTTCGCCGACGTCTCCTTCAAGCTCGAGCCGCGCGAGCGGATGACTCTCTCGGGACGCAACGGCGCCGGCAAGTCGACCCTGTTGCGCGTCCTCGCCGGCGAGCGCCCGCCGGACTCCGGCAGCGTCTCGCTGCGCAAGGGAGCGCGCGTCGCCCTCCACGACCAGCGCCCCCCGCGCGACTCAGAGGCGACGCTCGGCGACTACGTCCTCACCGGCCGGGCGGAGATGCTCGAGGCGGAGGCCGAGCTGGAGCGGCTGGAGGCGGCGATGGCCGCCGGCGACCCCGACGAGGAGACGCTGCGCGAGTACGCCGCGACCCAGCAGCGCCACGAAGCCGGCGGCGGCTACCGCTGGCGCGACGAGGTGCTTGCCGTGCTCGGCGGCCTCGGCTTCGGCGACGCGGACGCCAACCGGCGCCTCTCCACCTTCTCCGGCGGGGAGCTGACCCGCGCCTCGCTGGGCCGGGTCCTCGCCGCCCGCCCTGATCTGCTGCTGCTCGACGAGCCGACCAACCATCTCGATATCCCCTCGCTGGAGTGGCTCGAGCGCTACCTGGTCGGGCTCGAGGCCGCCGTCGTCCTCGTCGCCCACGATCGCTGGTTCCTGGAGGCGGTCGGCACCTCCGTGCTGGAGATCGAGGCCCGGCGCGGACGCTTTTTCGCCGGCCCCTGGCACGCCTGGCGCAAGGAGCAGGCGGCGCGCGAGATCGCCCTCGGCAAGGCGATCGTCCGCCAGGAAGCCGAGATCGCCCGCATGGAGCGCTTCGTCGAGCGATTCCGCTACAAGGCGACGAAGGCGCGCCAGGCCCAATCGCGACTGAAGACGATCGAGAAGATCAAGCGCGATGGAGCGAAGGCCGAGGAACGCGACCGCCACCGCCTGCGCTTCTCCTTTGCCGCCCCGGAGCGCCCGGGCCGGGTCGTGGTCAAACTCGTCAACGGCAGGATCGAGGTCCCCGGCCGCGTCCTGCTCGACGGCGCGAACCTCGAAGTCGAGCGCGGCGAGCACGTCGTCCTCGTCGGACCCAACGGCGCCGGCAAGACGACTCTGATCGCGACCCTGGCCGGGAAGCGCGAGCCCGCCGCCGGCTCCGTTCGCACCGGCCACAACGTCAGGATCGGCTACCTCTCCCAGCACGCCGACACGGCGGCGGGGGAGGGGACCGTGCTCGAGGCGGCGCAGCGTGGAACCGGCCTCACCGGCCAGAAGGCGCGTGACCTGCTCGGCGGCTTCCTCTTCTCGGGTGCCGACGTGGAGAAATCGCTCGACGACATCTCCGGCGGCGAGCAGCGCCGCCTCTCGCTGGCGATCCTCGTTGCCTCTGGGGCCAACGTCCTGATCCTCGACGAGCCAACCAACCATCTCGACATAGAGAGCCGCGAGGCGCTGGAGGACGCCCTGCTCGCCTTCGAGGGGGCGGTGATCCTCGTCTCGCACGACCGCGCCCTGCTGGAGGCGGTCGGCGTCCGTACGATCGCCTGCGAGGACGGTCACCTCGAGAGCCACCCACACGGCTGGGCCGAGTTTCAGCGCCGCCGCGACGAAGCGGCGGAGGCGGCATCCGCCGAGACGGCGGCCGCCAAGCGCGAGGCGCGCGGCGGCGGTAGGCGCCGCCGGCCCGGCGCCGCGGCGAGGAGCGCCGAGCGCAAGGCGGCCCGGCTCGCCGAACAGGTCGAGGCGGCCGAGGACGAGCTGCGCGCAATCGAGGACGAGCTCGCCGATCCCGACGCCTGGTCGACGCCGCGGCGCGCCGAGCGGGCCAACGAGCGCCACGAGGAGGCGAAGCGAAAGCTGGCCGAGCTCTACGAGCGCTGGGAGGAGGCCGAAGCCGCCGTCAGCGCAGCGGCCGATCCAGCCTGACGCGCGTCCCCTTGCCGGGGGCGAGGGTGATGTTGCGGACCTTGACCCGCTCGGGCTTGGGGTCGGGCGCGCTCAGGTCGGCGCGTTCGACGAACTCGCGCAGGACGATCCGCATCTCGTATTCGGCGAAGGCGGCGCCGACGCAGCGCCGCACGCCGCCGCCGAAGGGGATCCAGGCGTAGTTCTCGGCCTTCTCGTCGATGAAGCGCTCGGGGCGGAATTCCTCCGGCCGGGGGAAGAGGTCCTCGCGGTAGTGCATGGCGGCGATCGCCGCCATCACGAAGGTGCCCGCGGGCACCTCGTAGCCCCCGATCTCGGTCGGCGCGGTCACCTTGCGGGAGACGTCGACTATCACCGGTCGTGCCCGCAGCGTCTCCTTCACGGTCGCTTCGAGGTACTCGTCCTCGCCCGCCGCCAGGGACTCGCGCAGCCTCGCCAGCACGCGCGGCGAGCGCAGCAGCCGCTCCATCGCCCAGGCCAGCCCAGTCGCGGTGGTCTCGTGCCCGGCGGCGAGCACGGTGACCAGCTCGTCGCGCAGCTCCTCGTCGCTCATCGGCTCGCCGGCCTCGTCGCGGGCTTCGAGCAGCAGCGAGAGCACGTCGTCGTGCTCCTCGCCCTTTGCGACCTCGGCGCGCCGCAGCGCGATCTCCTCGTAGATGAACTCGTCGAGGGCCGCCCGTGCGCGCAGGAATCGCGTCCAGGGGCTCCAGCGGCCGAGGTCGCGGCGCAGCACGGGGAAGGCGAGCACGGCGCTGACCCGGTCGCTGAAGGCTTCGATCAGCCGCTCGAAGCGGGTCAGGCGCTCCTCGTCGTGGACGCCGAAGACGGCGCGCATGATCACCGCCAGGGTGATCCGCTGGGTGTGGGGGCGAAGGGCGAAGGGTTCGCCCACCGGCCAGCTCTTCATCTCCTCGCGGGTGGCCTCGCGGATCAGCTCGCCGTAGCGGTCGATCTGCTTGCCGTGGAAGGGCGGCAGCAGCAGCTTGCGCTGGCGCATGTGCGGCTCCTCGTCGAGGGTGAGGACCGAGTTTGGCCCCAGCGCCGGCTCGAGCACCGTCGCGTTCGACTCGCCAGCGTGGTACAGGTCGGCGGGGGCGGTGAAGAGCTGCTTGACGAGGGTGGGGCTGGCGACGTAGACGAGCCGGCCGAAGAAGGGGAAGGACATGCTGAAGACGTCGCCGTGGCGCCGCTGCAGCTGGATCAGGAGGCCAAGCGGATCGCGCACGTAGCGCAGTGCCTGCGCCACGGCCGGCAGCCGCGAGCCTGGCATCGCCGCGGTCGGGGCCGAGGGCGAAGCTCCTGGTGCGCGCCGAATCGTTGCCTGCTCCATTCGGGGACACCATAGTGGACGAACTGGCTGCCCAGCCAGTTCGCTTCTAGAAGACGATCGTCCGCGGGCCGTCGAGGAGCACCCGGTCGTCCAGGTGCGCCTTGACGGCGCGGGCGAGGACGAGGCGCTCGATGTCGCGGCCGATCCGCTCCAGGTCGCTCACCTCGTCGCGGTGGCTGACCCGGGTCACGTCCTGGTCGATGATCGGGCCCGCGTCGAGCTCCTCGGTCACGTAGTGGGCGGTGGCCCCGATCAGCTTCACTCCCCGCTCGTGCGCGCGGCGGTAGGGGTCGGCGCCGACGAAGGCGGGCAGGAAGCTGTGGTGGATGTTGATCGCCGGCGCGCCGAGGCGCTCGAGGAACCCGGCCGAGAGGATCTGCATGTAGCGGGCGAGGACGAGCAGGTCGACCCCGGCGAGCAGCTCCAGCGCCCGCGCCTCGACCTCCTCGCGCGAGTCCGGCGAGACCGGCACGTGGTGGAAGGGGAGGCCGAGCGACTCGACCTGACCGCGGTGCTCGTCGTGGTTGGAGAGGACGGCGACGACCTCGGCGCCGAGCTCGCCGCTGCGCCAGCGCCAGAGCAGGTCGGAGAGGCAGTGGTCCTCGCGCGAGACCATGATCGCCACCCGTTTGCGCTCGCTCGCCTCGGCGAAGCGGTGGTCCATCTCAAAGGGGCTCGCGATTTCGCGCTCGAAACGCGATCGCAGCCGCCCGCGTTCGCTCTCTGGGGGCGAGTCGAAGACCATCCGCATGAAGAAGCGCCCCTCGTCGCTGGAGTGCTGGTCGGCGTCGACGATGTTGAGCCCCGCCTCGGCGAGGAAGCCACTGACCGCGGCGATCAGGCCCGGGCGATCGGGGCAGGCGAGCAGCAGGCGGGTGCTGTTGGGCGGGCCGGAGATGCCGGGATGATGGCGGGTAAGGCGACGCCAGGCCGATCCGGGGACCGAGGGTGCAACGCGTTTTCCATGCATTTCATGGAAAACGCGTTGCACCGACACGAGTGCAGGATCTCGCCCAATTCCAAGTGACGGAAGGAACTTGACGCCTGATCTCGTAGCGAGCCGCACTAAGTATGTGAGGAGTGTGAGCGCCATCACGTTGTCAGGCCGCGAACCCGGGCACGGTCTCGCGCTTGCTCACAAAACGCACATATTTCATCGCTGCCCTGATCACCAGTCTCGCCCTTCCCGCGGTTGCCCTCGCAGCTAGCGGCGACGCGCAGTCGCAGCAACGGGCCGCCGTTGCCGACGCGATCCCGGCGCCCGCGACGCTGCGAGACCCGACGATCGCCTTCCAGAAGACGATCCGCGTGACGCTCGCTCGGATCGACGCCCGCCACCACGCGGAAGCGCGCCGCAGGCAGCGCGAGCTGCGAGAACGGTTCGCCTCGCTGCCAGGCGGCGTCTCGCGGGCGACGCTCGACGCGATCGGCGCCTGCGAGTCGGGTGGCGACCCTACCGCCGTCTCGTCCGACGGCTCCTATCGCGGCAAGTACCAGTTCGACTACGGCACCTGGGAATCGGTCGGCGGCTCCGGCGACCCCGCCGCCGCTCCGGAAGCCGAGCAGGACTATCGCGCCGCGTTGCTGTATTCGCGCTCGGGCTCCTCGCCCTGGCCCGTCTGCGGCTGAGCCTACGATCTTTGACGTGAGCGAGCCGGTCCCGACGCCAGATCCGAAGGGGCCGACTCGCAAACCGCCGCGGGAGGCGGTGGCGGATGCCCAGGTGCGGGCCCCCACCCGTGGCAACCGCAAGCTGGAGACGTTCCTCGACGCGATCAACGGCGACGAGCAGGTGCGGGCCTGGTGGTACATGACCCAGGTTCACTCCGAGCGCCTCGGCATGTCGGACCACTCCTGGGTCCACATGCAGATCGTGCTCAACATCGCCCTGCGTTTGCTGCGACTCCTGGTCAAGGCCGGGGTCGAGCCAGCGATGGTCGCCGACCACGGCATGTCGGCGCGCGACGCCGAGGTCGTCGTCGCCGGCGGGGCGCTGCTGCACGACGTCGGCATGTCGATCCACCGCACCGACCACGAGGCCTACAGCCTCTTTCTCGCCAGCGGGGCGCTCGAACGCCTGCTCGCCGAGGCCTACAGGCAGCCCGAGCGCACGGTCGTCGTCGCCGAGATCCTGCACGCGATCATCGGTCACCGTCGCCGCGGCGAGCCCTACACCCTGGAGGCGGGGGTGGTCAGGGTCGCCGACGCGCTCGACATGGCCCAGGGCCGCACGCGACTGCCGATTGAAGCCGGCCAGGAGGGCATCCACTCGATCTCGGCGGCGGCGGTCGACAAGGTGCGGATCGAGGCGGGGGAGACGCGCCCGGTGCTGATCGAGATCGACCTCAACAACTCGGCCGGCATCTTCCAGGTCGACGACCTGCTCGCGACGAAGATCCGCGGCACCCCCCTCGACGGCCAGGTCGAAGTCCTCGCCAAGATCGAGGGCGAGACCGAGAAAAGGCTTCTAAGCGGCTTCAAGCTGGACTGAGGAGGCGCTGGCGTCGCCAGGCAAGGACGCAGGGAGCGTGGCGTGCTCCGCACGCGAGCGACCGAGGACGCCGTCTGGCGACGTCAGCGGCCCTCAGCCGTAGCGCTGGAGGTCGTACTTGCGTTCTTCCTTACGCCGCTCGAGCCGTTCCTGCACGAGGGTCAGCACGATCACCAAGAGCGCGAAGAAGCCGATCACGCCGAAGCAGAAGAAGGTCACCGTCTTGTCGGTGGTTGGGCCCGCCAGACCGACGCCGTTGTCTGCCAGGGCCGCCGGCGCCGCCAGCAGCAGCGAGACGAGAGCTGCGAGCAGAGCGACCGTGGTCGCGGATCGGCGCGAAGGAGTCTTCACGTCCGGCAATCTAGCGCAAGGGGACGGCGCCAATCGCCCTCCTCCCTGCATTCCGCGCCGCCCCGTAGGATGCCCCGCCAATGTCTGAGCTGGAGGCACTGCTGCTGGGGGTGGTCCAAGGACTGACCGAGTTCCTGCCGATCTCTTCCTCCGGCCACCTGATCATCGTCCCCTGGCTTCAGGAATACACCTTCCTGATCGAAAACGAGCAGTTCAACAAGACCTTCGACGTCGCCCTGCATGCCGGCACGCTGGTCGCGGCGATCGCCTACTTCCGCCGCGAGGTGGTGGCGTTGACGCGCGCCTTCATCGACGCCGTAGCGAGCCGCGCGATCTCGACCCCCGCCCAGCGGCTATCGGTCGCGATCGCGGTCGGCACCGTTCCCGCCGTGATCGCGGGCGGCCTCTTCGCCGACCTCTTCGAAGAACACCTCGGTGAGCCCTGGATGATCGGCATCCAGCTGATCGTCTTCGGTTGGCTGCTGCTCTACGCCGACAAGCTGCCGCAGCGCAAGAGCCTGGAGGGGGCGAGCGTTCGCGACGGCCTCTACATCGGTCTCGCCCAAGTGCTCGCGCTGGCGCCGGGGACCTCGCGCTCGGGGATCACGATCACCGCCGGCCGCTGGCTCGGCCTCGACCGCGACGCCGCCGCGCGCTTCTCGTTCCTGATGCTGATCCCGATCGTCGCCGGCGCCACCGTCTTCAAGGCGGCGAGCGCGATCCACGAAGGCCTGCCCGCCGGCGTCGGCGGCCCGATGGTCGTCGGCACGATCGCCGCTGCGGTCTCCGGTTACCTGGCGATCGCCTTCCTGCTGCGCCTGGTCCGGACTTCGAGCTACCGCCCCTTCGTCTACTACCGCTACGCGGCCGGCGCCGCGATCCTCCTCGTCATCGCCACCGGTCTGCGCCCGCCGACCTTCTAGGGCGCCTCCGGTGCTTTCTCCGAATCTTCACCGCCGGGCGCCCGGCGGCCTGCACACTCCGTCCACGAGAACTCCTCTCTCGTCATCGCGAACGGCCCACTGCCCCGGGCCGTTCGCCATTTCTGGGGAGCGATGCCCGCCGTTCCCGCAAATTACGGGCTTTCGCCTGTGAAAATCCTGTGAACGCAGGCATTTTCAAAAGACGACCGTCGGAGCGGATGCATACAATCCTGCCGTCGCAGCGATTGGGAACAGCAACGTCAGCAACGGCGTCCGCCATTTGAACTCACAGCAGACCATCAGGCTCGCGGTAATCGACGACGACAGCGGCTTCGTCACCGTGCTGTCGAAGCGCACCGAAGGCGCCGGCTGGCAGCAGCGGGTCCTGAGCGGGGCGATCCCTCCCGAGGAGCTGGTGGCGATGAAGCTGAACGCGCTGCTGGTCGACCTCGCCGTGCTCGGCGACGAAGCCTGGGATTACCTGGGGCGGGTTTGCGAGATGCTCCCCGACCTGGGGGTGATCGTCTGCACCGGGCGCTCGACCGTCGCGCAGCGGGTCCGCGGGCTCCGCCTCGGGGTCGACGACTGGATCGGCAAGCCCTGCCATCCCGAGGAGGCGATGGCGCGGATCGAAGCGGTCTCGCGCCGCCGGCGCCGCAGCCGCGCCGAGGTCGATTCCTCGCCGTTGGTGGTTGGCGAGCTGCAGATCCGCGCCGATCAGTTCCAGGCCTTCGTCGGCACCGGCAGCCTTGACCTCACGCGGCGCGAGTTCGAGCTGCTGCAGCTCCTCGCCGACGCCAAGGGGCAGGTGCTCGAGCGCGAGGCGATCTATCAGCGGGTGTGGGGCTACGCGATGGCCCACGGCGACCGCTCGGTCGACGTCTTCATCCGCAAGCTGCGCCAGAAGCTCGAGAAGCGTTCGCCCGGCTGGCGCTACATCCACACCCACTTCGGCGTCGGCTACCGCTTCGATCCCGAGTCGACTGCCAGGGGAGGTGCGGGGGCGACGAGCGAGGGAGCGATCGCGTCCGACGACGATTCACAAGTAGTTCACAGCAGCTTTACCGTCGCGTAACCGCGGGATCGCCGGCCCCGGCGATCTTTGCCGGGAATGCTGGAGATTCGTCCGGAGGAGCACGCTGCGCTCGTTGACGGCAAGCCGCTCAGCTTGACTATGCGCGAGCTGCAGCTGCTGACGACGCTGGCCGCCCATCCCCAGCGCATTCTCACCCGCGAGGAGCTCTACGCGGAGGTCTGGGGGCGCGAGCCGCGCAGCGACGACCGCTCGGTCGACGTCTACGTCAGCCGCCTGCGCTCGAAGCTGAGCGAAGCGCTGCCCGGCCAGCGCCTGATCCACACCCACAGCGGCATCGGCTACCGGTTTTCGCCCGAAGGCTGAGCGGGTGGGGGCGAGTTTCGGCTATCTTCTCCCACATCTTTAATCGAAGAAAACAGATTGCTTTGATAGGCAGGTGGAGCGTGGTCGCGGCCGTGTTGCTTGCGCTGGGAGCACTCGTCCTCTCGGCGTGCGGCGACAGCGACGGCAGCGCCGGCGCGAGTGGCGAAGGCGATGGGTCGTCGATCGCCGGTGCCGGGTCCATGGCGCAGGAAAAAGTTCAGGGACACTGGATCGAAGGATTTGAACGGGAAGAGCCGGGCGCCAAGGTCACCTATGACGCGGTTGGCTCCGGTGCCGGTCGCCAGCGGTTCATCGCCGGCGACGCGGCATACGCGGCCAGCGACACGCCGCTCGAAGGCGCCGAGCTGCGGCGGGCGGTCGAACGCTGCGAACCGGGGCAGTTGGTCGAGGTCCCGGCGTACCTCTCCAAAATCTTCGTCGCCGTGCACGTGGGCAACGCCGCCTTTATATATCTCACGCCTGAGACGTTGGCGAGGATCTTCGACGGTGAGATCACCAGCTGGAGCGATCCTGAAATCCGCGACGCCAACCAGCCGATCGCGAAACGACTCAACGGTCCGATAAGAGTGATCTACCCGGCCGGCGACTCGGGAACGACGGCAAACTTCACCGCCTACCTCGCCGAAGCGGTGCCCGGCGTCTGGCGCCACGGGTCAAGCGAAGTCTTGCCTGTGCCAAGCGTTGGGACACCCGTCGACAGCGAAGTCAAGATGTTGAAGGCGATAAAGGCGCGCGAAGGGACGATCGCTTTCATAGACGCGAGCCTGTCGGGTTATCTAAAGCCGGTGCTGATCAAGACGGGTAGCGATATCGGAGACGTCGCCGTACCCAATCACGGCTCTTCTATTACCACGCTTGAAAGCTCGCCGGAAGCGAAAGAGCTGAAGAAAAGCCCGTACATGATGCCGTACGACCTCAAACGCGGCTACGGCGAACGGGGCACCTACCCGATCGTCTTCACCTCCTATCTGATCGCCTGCACCGCCTACGATTCCGATGCGGAAGCCGCCGTTGTGCGAGGGCTGCTCGCCTACGCGGTCGGTAGTCGGGGACAGGAAGCGGCAGGGACCGAAACGGGTGCCGACCCCCTGATCGGCGATCTGCAGAAGCGGGCCGAAGCCGCGGTCGCGGCGATCGAATAGCCGCGACGACCGTTCTTCTCGGTCTTTTACATCTTTTTTACAACTCCGCCACAAGGCGGTAACAAGCTGTCGGGGCAGGGCTGGGATCGTGGCCCCAGAGCCGGCCGACGGCCCGCTCCCCTGCAATCGACAGAAGGAGTCTCAGTGAAGCCCTCGAGATTGATCGCCATCGTCGTCTCCCTGGCCGTGCTGGCCGTCGGCGTGGCAGCTTGTGGCAGCAGCGACAGCGGCGGCAGTTCCAGCCTCTCCGGTCAGGTCGCCGGCGCAGGCTCGACCGCTCAGGAGGCCGCCCAGGAAGCCTGGACCGCCGAATTCGAGAACGAAAACTCCGGCGCTACGATCTCCTACGACGCCGTCGGCTCCGGTGGCGGCCGCGAACAGTTCATCGCCGGTGGCGTTGCCTTCGCCGGCAGCGACGCGGCGCTCGAAGAAGAAGAAGGCGAACTGAGCAAGGCGCTGGACCGCTGCAAGCCCGGCCAACTGGTCGAGGTCCCGGCCTACGTCTCGCCGATCGCGATCATCTACAACCTCGAAGGGGTCGAATCGCTGCAGCTCTCGCCCGAAACCCTGGCGAAGATCTTCAACCAGGAAATCACCAGCTGGAACGACAAGGCGATCGCCAAGGACAACCCCGGCGTCGAATTGCCCGACACCCGCATCACCCCGGTGAACCGCTCCGACGAGTCGGGCACGACCGAGAACTTCACCGACTACCTCTCCAAGGTCGTCCCCTCGGTCTGGACCTACGAAGTGAGCGGCGACTGGCCGGTCAAGGGCGGCGAGGCCGCGCAGGGCACCTCCGGTGTCGTCGAAGCAGTCAGCGCCGGCGATGGGGCGATCGGCTACGCCGACGCCAGCCAAGCGGGCGAACTCGGCATCGCCAAGATCAAGGTCGGCTCGCAGTGGGCCGAACCGACGCCGGAGGCAGCCGCGAAGGTGCTCGAGGAGTCGCCTGAAGACAAGTCGATCGCCAAGGGCCCCTACATGTTCCCCTTCGAACTCGATCGCAAGACCGAATCGCAGGGCACCTACCCGATCGTGCTGGTCTCCTATCTGATCGCCTGCACGAAGTACGGCTCGGCGGGGGAAGCCGAACTCGTCAAGGCCTACCTCGAATACGCGGTCAGCCCCGAAGGTCAGGAAGTCGCCGCCGAAAACGCGGGCTCCGCTCCGCTCTCCTCGGCGTTGACCTCGAAGATCACGCCGGCGGTCGAAGCGATCGAAGCCGGCTAGGAAAACGTTGGAACTAGCGCACTCAAAGGAGCCCCGTCGTGTGCGACGGGGCTCCGTGCGCTTTCATGGGCGCTGAGCCTTGGAGGCCCGACTAGACACCACCACCAACGCGGGCCAGCTCCTCGCCGCGGCCTCTGGCGGTAGGCGCCGCCTCGGCGATCGGGTCTTCTCGAACCTCTCCGTCGCGGCGGCGGTGACAATCCTGGCGCTGCTCGGCGGCGTCGCCTTCTTCCTCCTGATCGAAGCGCTGCCGGCGGTCGAAGCCTCGTCCTCAGAACTGCCGAACAACCAGAGCCTCGTCGACTACATCGCCCCGCTCGTCTTCGGCACCCTGCTGGCGGCGACGATCGCGGTCTCGATCGCGGTGCCGCTGGCGGTCGCCGTCGCCCTCTTCATCAGCCACGTCGCGCCGCGCCGGATCGTCCTCGTGCTCGGCTACCTGGTCGACCTATTGGCTGCCGTTCCCAGCATCGTCTACGGCCTCTGGGGAATCTTCGTCCTCGGCCCCGCTGCGGTCGGGCCGATGGAATGGCTTGAAGAGAAGCTCGGCTTCATCCCCTTCTTCGAGGGCCCGGCCTCGGCCACCGGCCGCACGATGCTGGTCGCCGGCCTGGTGCTCGCGGTGATGATCCTGCCGATCGTCTCCGCCGTCGCCCGCGAGGTCTTCTCCCAGACGCCCCGCAGGCTGCAGGAAGGGGCTCTCGCCCTCGGGGCGACCCGCTGGGAGATGATCCGGATGACCGTGCTCCCCTTCGGCCGCTCCTCGGTGATCAGCGGCGCCATGCTCGGGCTCGGCCGAGCGCTGGGGGAGACGATGGCGGTGACGATCATCCTCTCGGTCTCGGGGATCGTCACCTTCAACCTGATCAGCCAGGCCAACCCCTCAACGATCGCCGCCAACATCGCCCTCGACTTCCCCGAGTCCTCCGGGCTCGCGATCAACACGCTGATCGCCTCCGGGCTCGTCCTCTTCGCGATCACCCTCGTCACCAACCTCGCCGCGCGCGCGATCATCGCCCGCCAGAATCTTCAATGACGGCGATCGAGGGACGCGTTCTGCCGGACTGGGCGCCCTACGGGGCCGCCGCCGCCTCGGCGGCGCTCGCCGCGCTGCTCCTGCTCGCCGCCGGCTCCTTCAACGTCGCCCTGCTGCTGGTCGCGACCGCGGCGATCGCCTGCGTCCTCACCTACTCCTGGTCGCGCGCGATCGAGGGGCCGCGCCGGGCCAAGGACCGCCTCGTCACGCTGCTGATCGTCTCCGCCTTCGCCCTCGCCCTGATCCCGCTCCTCTCCCTGGTCTTCGAGGTGGCGAAGCGCGGCATCCCCGGCCTTAGCCTCGAATTCATCACCAGCGACGCGCGCGGCAAGATCGGCGGCGGCGGCGCGGCCCACGCGCTCGTCGGCACCCTTGTGATCACCGGCGTCGCCACCCTGATCTCGGTGCCGATCGGGCTGATGGCGGCGATCTACCTGACCGAGTACGGCGAAGGGCGGCTGCGGCGCGCCCTCACCTTCTTCGTCGACGTGATGACCGGCATCCCCTCGATCGTCGCCGGCCTCTTCGCCTACGCCCTCTTCGCCCTCATCTTCGGGCCCGGCATCCGGCTCGGCGTGATGGGCTCGGTGGCGCTTTCGGTGCTGATGATCCCAATCGTTATCCGTACCTCTGAGGAGGTGCTGAAGATCGTTCCCAATCACCTGCGCGAAGCGGCCTACGCGCTGGGGACGCCGAAGTGGAAGACGATCGCCAGGGTCGTGCTGCCGACCGCCTTCGCCGGCCTGGTCACCGGGGTGATGATCGCGATCGCTCGCATCGTCGGTGAGACCGCGCCGCTGCTGGTCACCACCGGCGTCGTCGACTCGATCAACTCCAACCCCTTCGAAGGTCGCATGCAGAACCTCGCCGTCTACGCCTACAGCGAGTACCGCACGCCGGGCGTCTTCAAGGACGCCGCCTACGAGCGGGCCTGGGCGGCGGCGCTGCTGCTGATCGTTATCGTGATGGTGCTCAACCTGGTTGCGCGCCTGATCTACCGCAGGTACCGAACCGAGATCCGCTAGTGGACAGAAGGAGACCACGACCGATGCCAGCGACAGGCGCAGCCGAGCCCGAAACCGAGATGGCCAGGGCGGAGACCCAGTCACAATCACAGCTTCCGCCCACGGCGGTCGGCGACGGTGGGCCACGCGCCGTTGCCGCGGGGCGCCGGGCGAAGACGATCGAGACCCGCGACGTCAACCTCTTCTACGGCGACTTCCACGCGGTCGCCGACGTGACGATGACGGTCGAGCCGAACAAGGTGACGGCCCTGATCGGCTCCTCGGGCTGCGGCAAGACGACCTTCCTGCGCTCTCTCAACCGTATGCACGAGCTGACCGCCGGGGCGCGGGTCGAGGGGGAGATCACGCTCGACGGCCAGGACGTCTACGCCCGGGGGGTCGATCCGGTGGCGGTCCGGCGCCTGGTCGGCATGGTCTTCCAGCAGCCCAACCCGTTCCCGACGATGTCGATCTACGACAACGTCGCCGCCGGGCTCGACCTCAACGTCGGCCGGGTGAAGAAGGCCGAGAAGGACGAGGTCGTCGAGCGCTCGCTGCGCGGCGCCCACCTCTGGGAGGAGGTCAAGGACCGCCTCGACCGGCCCGGCTCCGGGCTGTCGGGCGGGCAGCAGCAGCGCCTCTGCATCGCCCGCGCGATCGCGGTCGAGCCGGAGGTCCTGCTGATGGACGAGCCCTGCTCCGCGCTCGACCCGGTGGCGACCCTGGCGATCGAGGACTTGATCGGCGAGCTGAAGAGCAAGTACACGATTGCGATCGTCACCCACAACATGCAGCAGGCCTCCCGCGCCAGCGACATCACCGCCTTCTTCAACCTCGAGGAGACCGGCAAGCCCGGCCGCCTGATCGAGATCGGGCCGACCGAGAAGATCTTCACCAGCCCTTCCCAGCAGGCGACCGAGGACTACGTCAGCGGGCGGTTCGGGTAGCCATGGTCGCCACGGGCGTCAGGGTCGAATACCAGGAGGAGCTGGATCGGCTGGAGGAGAGCTCTCTCGGCGGGCTGGACCTGGTCAGCGCCGCGCTCAGCCGCACCCTGGAGGCGATCGAGCACCAGGACGTCGAGCTGGCCCAGATCGTCGTCGCCGACGACGATCGCATCGACGGGCGTTACCTCGAGGTGCATCAGGCGCTGATCACGCTGCTGGCGACGCAGTCGCCGGTGGCGACCGATCTGCGCCTGATCTCGGCCCTGCTGCACGTGCTGAAGAACGTCGAGCGGATGGGCGACCAGTGCGTGAACATCTGCAAGATGATCCCGCTGACCGGCAACGAGCCGCCGGCTGACGAGGAGATGGTGAAGATGATCCTCGCGATGGGGGGGCAGACCAAGGCCCTGATCAGCCAGGCCAAGCGCGCCTTCGCCGACCGCGACGTCGAACTGGCCCGCGACCTCGTCGTCCAGGACGACGCCGTCGACGACCTCAACCGCGAGTGCTTCCGCCACGCGCTGCAGATCGGCGACGACGCCGACCGGCGCGAGTGGGCGATGACGATGCTGCTCGCGGCGCGGGCGATCGAGCGGATCGGCGACAACGCGGTCGATATCGGCGAGCAGGTCGCCTTCGTCGTCACGGGGCTGTTCAGGGAGTTCGAGGACGCGTCGCACCCAAGCGTATGACGCGTTTGGTCGCAGCGGGGCGGGTCCTGTCGCCGATTTGGTGCCACCACCCGCTGCGGGGGCGGCTTCGCCGCCTCCTCGGGGTGGTCCCCCAAATCGACGCCACCCGCCCCGAGTGACCGCTACGGCCAGCGGTTGAGATCCGAGGCATTTGGGAACATCTGGAGCCAGCCCCGTGACGCTCTGCGCCGCCATAGACATTGGGTCGAACACGACTCGGGTGCTCGTTGCCGAGCCGGTTGACGGGATGCTCAAGAAGGTGATGGAGCAGCGGGCTTATACGCGGATCAACAAGGCGATCGATGAGGACGGGGCGATCATGGCCGGAAAGGTCGACGAGGTCTGCGACGTGGTCGCCACCCAGGTGCGGCTGGCGCGCGAGCTGGGGGCCGAGCGGATCCGGGCGGTCGCCACCGCGGCCGTGCGCGAGGCGTCCAACGGTGAGGCGGTGGCGGCTCAGGTCAGTGCGGCGGCCGGCGTCCCGGTCGAGGTTCTCAGTGACGAGGAGGAGGGGAGGCTCTCCTTCATCGGCGCCACCAAGACGCTTGGCCACCCGGCGGAGGGACGGGTCGGCGTCGTCGACGTCGGCGGCGGCTCGACCGAGGTAATCCTCGGCACCGTGCCCGGTGGGGCTGACGAGGTCCTTTCCTGGAAGGTTGGGTCGGGCGCTCTCGCCGACGAGCTGATCTCCTCCGACCCGCCCTCGGCGGCCGAGATCCGCAAGGTCCGCGACCGCATCGACGACGTCTTCGCCGGGGTCGAGATCGAGCACCCCGCGCAGGCCGTCGCCGTCGGCGGCAGCGCCACCTCGCTGCGCCGCCTGGTCGGCGCCGTGCTCGAGTACGAGACGCTGGAGCGGGGTGTGCGCGTCCTCTGCGGCGACCCCGCCACCGACGTTGCGCGTCGCTTCGAGCTCGACCCCGAACGGGTGCGGATCCTCGCCACCGGCGTCCTCCTCCTCGAGAAGATCTCCGAGCTCCTCGGCCAGCCCCTGCAGATCGGCAAGGGCGGCCTGCGCGAGGGCATCGTCCTCGACCTGCTCAACGGCAGCGTCGGTGGCTCCCCGCTTCGTCTCGTCGCCTAGCACCGGCCCGTGGGTCTATCTTGCGGGCCACGCGCACTCTGAGCGCGTGCACCTAGGGGCGCGCCCGCGGATCGGCGCATGGCACAGAACCGCGCACGCGATTTTTCCGCTCCCTGCAATTTGCAGCTAAAAAGAGGCGATTTGGGCCCGTCGCTGACCCTATTGCAGCAAACAATTTGACTGATGGGTTTGAAGGCAGGTATTCCAATGCAAGCTCGAATCGTTCGGGCTGGCAATCAAATCGGGCGGGGGGTTACCCGCCGGAAGGAGAATCAAGTGAGACTCATCAAGATGCTCGGCCTCGCCGCGGTCGCGGCTATGGTCGCTATGGCATTCGTCGGGGCCTCGTCGGCGTCGGCAGATGCGACGCACATCGTGCTCTGTGAAAAAGCGGAATTAGAATGTGGTAGTCCGTTCCCCAATCCGACCACCATCGTCGCGCACGCGACGAACCCGGAACTCAAAACGAGCCTGGGAACGGTCATCTGCAAAAAATCGTTAACCGAAACGACGCTCTTAAACGAATTAAGCACGTTAGGCGTCGGGCACATTTTAGCTCTGTCATTCGAAGAATGTGCGCTCGGTAAAACCGCATGCACGGTCACCGTGACCTCTCTTGGCTTACTGTCGTTCGTCAAGACCGGCGCATTAGAAGGAACTGCCAAATCCACCGGCGGCACGAAAGCCAACGTTCACTGCGGCTTCCTGATCAACTGCAACTACGGCGGCGAACCGACGCTGGCAGTTCACTCCTCGGCCACAGGCGAAACGAAGCTGTTAGCTACCGAAAATACGGTCCTGGCCGAAGAAGGCGAAAAATTCGTCTGCCCGGATGAATCGAAATGGATTGCTACCTACACCGCGTTAGGAACGATGTACATCGAGTCCTAAGCAGTTGACTGATCCTGAGGATCAGAAGTAGCAAATCGGATGAACAAGGCCGCCCGGGAATTTCTCGGGCGGTCTTTTTCGGTCTTCCTGGATGGGAACTAAAATGGTTCTTGACAAAAACGATCATGGCCCTTAGGCTTCCCCAATTGTTCTTTGCAATGTGCTGACTCGATGGCTGGGGAGTCGTCGAAATCACTTCTGCTGGGGGGATGAATCTTGAAGGTTTTGCACTTGAGGCTGTCGCTCTCTATGTCACTCTTGCTTCTGGCCGGAATTTCGACCACCGCCGCAGCCGCCCCCTTCCACCCCCGCGTTCCCTCCCTCGACGTCACCGGCCTGAACCATGCCTGTGGCGTAGCAGTCGACTCCAAAGGCGACCTCTACGCCTCCTCGGCCGGCACCGGAGAAGTCAAGGTCTATGACCCC
>DASVFR010000052.1:0-17221 GCA_036379955.1 Solirubrobacterales bacterium | reverse complement strand
GGTGGGGGGTTCCACTTGATCTTTTCGGTGGAGACGAACTGGGCTGACGCCTCGAACTGCACTACGAAAAGACAAACCGTTCCACCCCCCACCCCCAACGGCCCCAACGAGCGGGAGAAGAGATTCGGTTCAAGGTTCGAGCGGGGGGCCAAGTATTCGAGAGCGTGAGCGGTCCGCGTCGGGAAAGCTTCCCGAAAGCTTCCAGCTCGCGGGCACCCATTTCTTGAAGCTTTGAAGCTTTCCGACCCTGGGAAGTTCAGCTTGCTCCGCGTCTCCCGCAAATGGAGAGGGCAGGGGGCCTCTCGAACCGGCGGATACTCAAAGTCGGCGAGCCAACTGGCTCGCCGACTTGTCGGGGCGAGAGGCCCCTGCCCTCTCCATTAGACGGGCTACCTGCCGTGGTGCAAGGGGAGTTTCATTGGGTGGTCGTGTTGCAAAGTGGGGGAAAGTGGGCTACAGTGCCCGCGAGTTGAAGCCCAGGACCGGGGTGGTGAGGTTCCTCCCACCTCATCACTCCGGTCCCAACTCTCTTCCCCAGACTCCCACGACAGCTCGTACGAAAGGAACCGGCGGTGGCATTCAGGGGCCTCTACGAGCACAGTCTCGATTCGAAGGATCGGCTCACGGTTCCCTCCAGGTTCCGGGCGGCGCTCTCCGATGGAGTAGTTCTCTCCAAGGGCTTCGACCCCTGCGTCTGGGTGCACACGACCGAGGAGTTCGAGCAGCTCTCCGATCGCTTCCTCTCGCCGCACAGCCCCTTCGGGCGCGACGCGCGCCAGCTGCGGCGCCGCTTCCACGGCGGTTCCTTCGACGAGAAGCTCGACTCCGCCGGGCGCATCCGCGTGCCGAAGCCGCTGATCGAGCACGCCGCCCTCGCCGGCCCCTGCGTCGTGATCGGGGCGGGGGAGTACCTGGAGATCTGGAACGCCGAGGCCTGGGCCAAGCAGGAGGCCGAGCTCGACTCGACCGCGCCCGAGATCGCCGAGGGCCTGGCCGCCAACGGAGCGCCTGAGTGAGATGGCCTTCACCGCGCAGCGCACCCCGACTCCCGGCACCCCGTCCCTAGATCGCGCAACCCTTTCCTTCATGCCCACCGAGCACAAGCCCGTCCTCGCCGCCGAGCTGGTCGAGCTGCTCGCCCCCGAGGCCGGCCAGACCGCCGTCGACTGCACCTTCGGCGGCGGCGGCCACGCGCGGCTCGTCGCCCGGGCGCTGGGGCCGAGCGGGACGCTGATCTGCATCGACCGCGACCCCGCCGCCGAGGCCCGCTTCGAGGCCTTCGCCGCCGAGGCGCCCTGCGCCACCCGTTTCCTCGGCGCCGACTTCGCGGCAGGGCTTCGCACCCTGCGCGGCGAAGGCATCCACCCAGACATGGTCTACATGGACCTCGGCATGTCCTCGATGCAGGTCGACGCCTGGCAGCGAGGCTTCTCCTATTCCTACGACGCACCGCTCGACATGCGCATGGACACCCGCCAGGAGCTGAGCGCCGCCGACGTCGTCAACGAGTGGCCGGAGGCGCGGCTGGCTCAGCTGCTGCGTCGCTTCGGCGAGGAGCGCTACGCGGGCGGCATCGCTCGCGAGGTCGCCCGTCGCCGCCCGCTTGCGACGACCTCCGAGCTGGTCGATGCGATCAAGGCCGGGATGCCGGCCTCGGCCCGTTTCGGCGGCGGCCACCCGGCCAAGCGCTCCTTCCAGGCGATCCGCATCGCGGTCAACGGCGAGCTCGAATCGCTCGACGACGCGCTGCCCAAGGCCTGGTCGATGCTCCCGGTCGGCGGCCGGCTCGCCGCGATCTCCTTCCACTCGCTGGAGGACCGCCGCGTCAAGCGCTTCCTCGCCGAGCGCGCCCGAGGCTGCGTCTGCCCGCCCGAGCTGCCGGTCTGCGTCTGCGGCCGCGAGCCCGAAGCCGAGCCGCTCACCCGCCGTGCCGTCGCGCCCGGCCCTGAGGAGATCGCGCGCAACCCGCGCTCGAAATCCGCCCACCTGCGCGCCGCGCTGAAGATCGCGGCGACCCAGGAGGTCGAGGCCTGATGGCAGCCGCTGCCACCGCCCCCGCCCGCCGAGTTCGCACTTCTTCGCCAGTACGGCGAACAAAGTCGAGCTCAGCGCCGGCGCGGAGGGCACCGAGTCGGCGCAGCGCGCCCGCGCGCCGTCCGGGCGCCCAGCTGATCCCGATCGCGGTCGGCACCGCGACCGCAGTCAGTCAGCTGCCCGACTCGAGCCTGATCGTGCGGATGACCCGCGGCCGGACCTGGATCGCGGTGCTCGGCGTCCTCCTGGTCGGGATCGTCGCCCTCAACGTCGTCACCCTCAGCGTCTCGGCTACCCAGGGGCACGTCGAGCGCAACATCACGGCACTCGACCAGGAGAACCCCTTCCTGCGCAGCCGCGAAGCGCAGATCTCGAGCGCGGTTCGCGTCCGCCACGACGCCGCCGCCCTCGGTCTGATCGCGGCGACCGCGGAAGGGCCGGCCTCCGTCGAGGCAACTCCGCAAGACGCGGCGATCGCGGCCCAGCGGCTGGCCGCGGCGGCCGGCGGCTACTAGGCGCGCGATGCGGACGATCGAGCGGAGGATCGGCCTTCTCTTCGCCGGCTTCCTCCTCTGTTTCCTGGCGATCGCCGGACGCGCCTTCTGGCTGCAGGGAGTGCAGGGCTCCAAGCTCGCCTCCGAGGCGATCAGCCAGCAGACCCAGTCGATACCGCTGCCCAGCCTGCGCGGCGACGTCCTCGACCGCCACGGCAACCCCCTCGCCGCCTCTGAAGACGCGGCGACGATCTTCGCCGTCCCCAGCGAAGTGCGCAAGCCGGCGCTGGCGGCGGAAAAGCTGGCGCCGATCCTCGACCTCTCCGAAGGCGAAGTGCTCGACGACGTGACCGCCGAAACCTCCTACTCGCCGTTGGCCCGCAAGGTCGACCTGCCGACCGCGCAGCGGATCGAACGGCTGGAGCTGGCTGGGATCGGCGAGGATGCCGACAGCCGGCGAACCTACCCGCAGGGAGAGCTGGCGACCCAGGTGGTCGGCGCCGTCGGCGCTGAAGACGAAGGCCTGACCGGGCTCGAGCGCAGCAAGAACTCGGTGCTCGAAGGCGAGGACGGCGAACGGCGCATGGTGATCGACGCCAAAGGCGAACCGTTCCGCATGGAAACCACGCACGAAGCCGAAGACGGCGAAGACGTGAAGCTGACGCTCGACTCGGCGATCGAGCAGAAGACCGAGGAAGTGCTCGCCGAAGTGGGGGAAACGTACGCGCCGAAGGGAGCGACGGCGATCGTCATGGACCCGCGCAGCTCTCAGATCCTGGCGATGGCCAACTGGCCGCCCGTCGATCCGACCGACCTCTCCAGCGCCAGCCCCGAAGACCTGATCAACCGGGCCACGGGCTTCACCTACGAGCCGGGCTCGACCTTCAAGGCGTTCACGGTCTCGGCCGCCCTGGAGGAAAAACGGGTCACCCCGGAAACCACCTTCACGCTGCCGCCCCAGCTGCAGGTGGCCGACCGCACGATCGAAGACGCCGAGGCGCGGCCGACCGTCACCCTCAGCGTCGCTCAGATCCTCGCCCAGTCCTCGAACGTGGGGGCGGTGACGATCGGGCTCGAGATCGGCGGCAAACGCTTCAGCAAGTGGATCGAACGCTTCGGCTTCGGCCAGCCGACTGGCGTCCAGTTCCCGGCCGAGGAGCAGGGCATCGTTCCCGCCCTCGACGAATACTCGGGCTCGACGATGGGCAACCTGCCGATGGGCCAGGGCCTCTCGGTGACGCCGATGCAGATGATGGCCGGCTACCAGGCGATCGCCAACGGCGGCATCCTGCGCCGCCCGCAGCTGGTCGAGCAGGTCGGCTACGAACCGGTCCACGAGCCCAAGGGCCACCGCGTGATCGAAGCCGGCGTCGCCGCCCAGGTCCGCGAAATGCTCGAGGGCGTGCTGGAGGCGGGCGGCACCGCGTCGGCGGTGAGCGTCCCCGGCTACACCCTCGCCGGCAAGACCGGTACCGCCCAGGTGGCCGAAAACGGCACCTACTCGGAGACGAAGTACGTGGCGTCGTTCATCGGCTTCGCCCCGGCGCAGGACCCGCAGCTGCTGGTTGGGGTGGTCGTCGACCAGCCGCAGGGAGAAATCTACGGCGGCTCAGTGGCGGCCCCGGCCTTCGGCAAGATTGCAGCGTTTGCTCTTCCATATCTCGGCGTGCCTCAGGAATAGGGGTGGGGGGCGTCGGGTACCCCTCCCCAAAACGCGCGGCAGGAGCCGCGCTTGAGTGTTTTGGGGAGGGGTACCCGACGCCCTTCCTAGACTTCGCGGCGTGAGATTGGGCGAGCTTGTCGCGGAGCTTGACGGGGCGCGGGTCGTTGGGGACTCCGCCGTCGAGGTTGTTGACCTTGCTTACGACAGCCGCAGGGTCGAAGCGGGGGGGTTGTTCTTCAGCGTACCGGGAGAGAAGGTCGATGGGCACGCGTTTGCCGAGAGCGCGGTCGAGGCGGGGGCGGTGGCTCTCGTCGTCGAGAAGGAGCTCGAGTTGGATGTGGCGCAGGTCGTCGTGCCCGATGCGCGGGTGGCTATGGCGCCGGTGGCGGCGCGGTTCTTCGGCGATCCCAGCGAGGAGCTGCGGGTCGTCGGGGTGACGGGGACCAACGGGAAGACGACCACGGCGTTTCTGGTGCGGGAGATTCTCGAGGCGGCGGGAATCCAGACCGGGCTGCTGGGGACCGTGCGGCAGGTGGTCGGTGGCGCCGAGGAGGGGGTCGAGCGGACGACGCCGGAGGCGATCGACCTGCAGGCGACCTTCCGGCGCATGCTCGACGCCGGCGACCGCGCCTGCGCGATGGAGGTCTCTTCGCACGCCCTCGCCCTGCACCGCTGCGACGCGATCCGCTTCGAGGTCGCGCTCTTCACCAACCTGACCCAGGACCACCTCGACTTCCACGGCACGATGGAGGAGTACTTCGCCGCCAAGCGGCTGCTGTTCGAGACGGGGCCGGGGACCGCGGTCGTCAACGTCGACGACCCCTACGGCCGCCGCCTAGCCGAGGACTTCGAGTGCGTCTCCTTCTCCGTCGCCGGCGCCCCCGACGCCGACCTCGTTGCCCACAACGTCTCCTTCGACGCCGCCGGCTCCGATTTCACCGCCACCCCGGGGCCGATGGGCCGAAAACCGCTTCATATGAGCGGAAATCGGCCCATCGGCGGCGAGGTGGGGGTGCGGACGGGGTTGCCGGGGGAGTTCAACGTGTCGAACGCGCTGGGGGCGTTTGCGGCGGCGGTCGCGATGGGGGTCGCGCCCGAGACGGCGGCGGAGGGCCTGGCGCGGGCCGAGCGGGTTCCCGGGAGGTTCGAGCCGATCGACGAGGGTCAGGGGTTCGCGGTGCTGGTCGACTACGCCCACACCCCTGATTCGCTCGCGAACGTGCTTGCCGCGGCGCGCGCGCTCGGCGAGGGGCGCCTGATCGCCGTTTTCGGCGCCGGCGGCGACCGCGACCGCGACAAGCGGCCGAAGATGGGGAGGGCGGCCGCCGATGCCGCGGACCTGCTCTACGTCACCTCCGACAACCCTCGCTCCGAAGACCCGGAGGCGATCCTCGCCGAGGTCAGGTCGGGGATAGATCGCGACGTGGGCGTGGCCGCGATCGTCGACCGTCGCGAGGCGATCTCCCGGGCGCTGGCCGAGGCCCGGCCCGGCGACGTCGTCGTCATCGCCGGCAAGGGGCACGAGCAGGGCCAGGAGTTCGAGGACGGTCGCAAGATCCCCTTCGACGACCGCGAGGTGGCCCGGGCGGAGTTGCGCAGGCTGGTTGCCGCATGAAGATGACCCCGGGCGAGATCGCCGCCGCGATGGGGGCGCAGATCGTCGCCGAGGGCAGCGAGGACGCTCCCCTGCGGGCGACGATCGACTCGGCCGCGACCGGACCGGGCGATCTCTTCTTCGGCCTGCCCGGCAAACGCGTCGATGGGGCCGAGTTCGCCCCCGCGGCAATCGAGGCCGGCGCCTGGGGCGCGGTGGTCGGCAAGCCGCTGACTTCGTCTTTCGTTCCGGATAGCGGAACGAAAGACGAAGTCAGCGCGGAGGGGGGCTGGGTATTCGCGGTCCCCGACCCGCTCGCTGCCCTGCAGGCGCTTGCCCGGGATTGGCGCCGCACCCTCGCCGCGCGCACGGTGGGGATCACGGGCTCGGTCGGCAAGACCTCGGTCAAGGACATCGCGCGCGCCCTCCTGTCTGGCCCGGTGCATGCCAACCGCGAGAACCTCAATACCGAGATCGGCCTGCCGCTGACCATCCTCGAGGCGCCGGAGGGCACGAGGACCCTCGTCCTGGAGATGGCGATGCGCGGGCCGGGCCAGATCGCCGAGCTGGCGGCGATCGCCGAGCCCGAATACGCAGTGATCACCAACGTCGGCCCGGTGCACGTCGAGCTGCTCGGTTCGGTCGAGGCAATCGCCGCGGCGAAGGCCGAGGTGCTGGCGGCGCTGCCGCCCGACGGTGTCGCGATCGTCCCGGCCGCGGCCGGCCCGTTGGAGACGCACCTGGGAGGCGCCCCGAGCCGGCTGCTCCGCTTCGGCGCCGGTGGCGACGTGAGCGCCCTCGAGAGCCGGGTGCGGGATGGCGTCACCGAGGCCCTGATCGAGACTCCGGCCGGCGAGCAGCGCTTCCACTTCCCCTTTGCCGAGGCTCACAATCTCGAGAACGCGCTGGCCGCGGTCGCCGTCGGGGTCGCGCTGGGGGCGCCGCTCGCGGAGATGGCCGACCGCGTTGCGAACATTGGCTTCTCCCGTTTCCGGGGCGAGCGCCTCGAGCTGCGGGACGGGATAGTCCTCGTGAACGACTGCTACAACGCCAACCCGGTCTCGATGCGCGCCGCGCTCGACCACCTCGCCTCGACCGAGGGAGAGCGGCGGATCGCGGTCTTGGGTGAGATGGCTGAGCTCGGCCCGGCCGCGGCCGAGTACCACCGCGAGATCGGCGGCAAGGCCCGGGAGGCCGGCGTCGAGCTGCTGATCGGCGTCGGCGAGCCGGCGCGCGAATACAGGCCGGACGAGCTAGTCGCGACGCCCGAGGAGGCGGCCGAGCTGCTCGCCGCCCAGCTCGAACCCGGCGACACGGTCCTCGTCAAGGGGTCCCGCTCGGCCGGGCTCGAGGCCGTCGCCGAGGCGCTGGGGGAGCTCGTCGATGGGTGAAGTGCTGATCGCGGGGATGGCCGCGATGCTGATCTGCATCTTCCTCGGGCCGAAGTTCATCGCCTACCTGCGGGTGAAGGAGTTCGGCCAGCACATCCGCGAGGACGGGCCGCAGGAGCACCACGCCAAGGCCGGCACGCCGACGATGGGTGGCCTGATCGTCTTCGCTTCGATCTGCGTCCCCTACCTGGTGCTGTCCGACCGCGACGCGCAGAGCCTCGCCGTCTTCGGCGTCGCGATGGGCTGCGCCGCGATCGGCTTCGCCGACGACTTCATCAAGATCGTCAAGCGGCGCTCGCTCGGGCTCTCGGCGCGCTGGAAGCTGCTCTTCCAGGTCATCCTCGCCTTCGGGCTCTGGTGGGTCGCCCGCCATTCCGTCGGGCTCGAGCCGGTGCTCGACTTCCGCATCGGTCACGCCAGCCTCGACCTCGGCCCGGTCCTTTACTTCGTCCTCGTCTTCCTCGTCATCGCGGGAACGTCGAACGGGGTCAACCTGACCGACGGCCTCGACGGCCTCGCCGCCGGCTCCTGCGCGATCGTGCTCCTCGCCTACACGGCGATCGCCTTCGTCACCAACGAGCAGCAGAACCTGGCGCTGCTCTCCGCCTGCCTGGTCGGCGCCTGCATCGGCTTCCTCTGGTTCAACGCATTCCCGGCGTCGATATTCATGGGCGACACCGGCTCGCTCGGCCTCGGGGGCGCGATCGGCGCCCTCGCCGTGATGACCCAGACCGAGGTGCTGCTGATCATCATCGGCGGCATCTTCGTGATCGAGGCGCTCTCGGTCGCGATCCAGGTCTTCTCCTTCAAGGCGTTCCGTCGCCGCGTGCTGCTGATGGCGCCGCTGCACCATCACTTCGAGATGATGGCGTGGTCGGAGACCAAGATCATGCTCCGCTTCTGGATCGTCGCCGCTGTTTGCTCGGGGATCGGGTTCACGCTGTACCAGCAGTCGATTGGGCGCTGACTCGTGGAGGGTAGGGACAGCGAGCCCTGTCCCCAAAACGCTCGGCAGGAGCCTCGCTTGAGTGTTTTGGGGACAGGGCTCGCTGCCCCCTCCAAGAGTCGGCATCAGGGTCGATGAGCTTGGGTGGGAACCTGTTTCCGTGGACCCGGCGGCGAGTTGGGAGCTTCGCAAGGCAGCTTCTTTGCTCGAGACGGAGAGGTTGAGATTGAGGCGGTGGATTGATGCGGACCTTGGGCCGTTTGCGGAGATGAATGCGGATCCTGAGGTGATGGAGTTCTTTCCCGATTCGCTGACGCGAGCTGAGAGCGATGGGTTGGTGGAGCGGATCGAGGCGGGGTTCGAGCGGGATGGGTTTGGGCTTTGGGCGATGGAGATATGCGAGACGGGGGAGTTCGTGGGGTTTGCGGGGTTGAACCGGGTGGGGTTTGAGGCGCGCCGTTCGCGCGCTGTGATGGAGCGGCTGGGGATGACCCATGACCCGGCTGACGATTTCGAGCATCCGTCGCTGCCCCCGGCTCATCCCCAGCGCCGGCACGTTCTTTACCGGGTGAGGAAGTCATGAGTGGGTGGGGCGAAATCCGCCTGTAATTCTGCGCATTCTGCGTGCCACGCGTGCGTCGGCGACTTCTACGGTCGGCGGGTGCTTCCGATCGGGTCGTTGCCCATCCCAGCTAGCCCCAACATCCTTGCCGTCGGCGCATTGATTGGTGGCTTCGTCGGGCGCGCGATTGCCTCCCGTAGAGGCTATGATGCAGACAAAATGATGCAGGCAACCGCATACGGAAGCTACCGCGGTCTCGGCATCGCCCTCGCCTGTTATGTGCTGGCCAACCTCGTGGAGGCGGTCGCCCGATGATGCGAAACGTCCATTTGGCAGTGATGGCCGTCGGGTGGGTCGGGTTCTTCGCCTTGCTCGCCTATTCAGGCACGAACGACTCTTGGAGCAGCTCGTATAGCACTGGGGTGCTGACCAGCTATCTGGTGATGGTCATGGCGATCGACGAGACGATCGACCGGCTCGCGAGGCGTGTGGCTCGCCGGCGTCGCTTGCATCGCTGAGCCCGCCCCGACAGGGCCGACCGGCCGCGTCGCGAATCTATGTTGGATGAGCGCGCCGCCGCCGAAGAAGGCCCGCCCGGACTTCCCTCCGGGTCCATGCCTGGTCGTGGGATTGGCCCGCTCGGGGCAGGCCGCGGCGCGGATGCTGGCGGAGCGCGGCGCGGAGGTCGTCGGGGTCGATTCCGGCCATCCGTCGGGTGCGGCAGGGCTTCGCGACCTTGGCGTCGAAGTCGTTCTGGATGAGGACGGATTGGCGCTCCTGGAGGGCGTGCGGACGGTGGTCAAGAGCCCCGGCGTGCCGCGCGAGGCGGCCGTGATCGCGGCCGCCCTGGAGCGCGGGACCGAGGTGATCGGCGAGCTGGAGCTCGCCTGGCGCGCGGTCCCCAACCGCTTCCTCGCCGTCACCGGGACCAACGGCAAGACGACCGTGGTCGAGTGGCTCGGGCACGCCTACCGCACCGCTGGGGAACCCGTCGCGGTCGCCGGCAACGTCGGCACGCCGCTCTCCTCGCTGGCGGGAAACGTCGACCCCACGGCGACCGTCGTCTGTGAGGCCTCCAGCTTCCAGCTCGAGGACAGCGTCGCCTTCGCTCCCGAGTGCGCGGTCTTCCTCAACCTCGCCCCGGATCATCTCGACCGCCACGACGACCTCGACTCCTACCTGCGGGCCAAGCTGCGGATCTTCGCCAACCAGGGCAACGACGACGTCGCCGTCTACAACGCCGACGACCCGGCCCTCGTCGACGTCGACCTCGGCGGTTGCGCCCGCCGCGCCGCCTTCTGCCACGGAGCCGGCCCCGACTGCGAGGTCGCGCTCGCCGAGGGCACGCTCTTCCACGACGGCGAGCCGCTGCTCGCGGCCCGCGATCTCGGTCTGCTCGGCGAGCACAACGTCGCCAACGCGATGGCTGTCGCCGCCGCGGCGCTGGCGATGGGGCTCGACCGCGACGCGGTCCGCGAGGGCCTCCGCACTTTTGCCGGCGTGCCCCACCGGCTCGAGCTCGTCGCCGAGCGTGGCGGCGTGCGCTTCGTCAACGACTCCAAGGCGACCAACGTCGCCTCGGCGATCGCCGGGCTGCGCGCCTTCGACGGCGGCGTGCACGCGATCCTCGGCGGCAGCGAGAAGGGTGAGGACTATGCGCCGTTGCTGGAGCCGGTGCGCGAGCGGTGCGCGGCCTGCTACCTCGCCGGTGCCTCCGCCGAGCGGATCGCCGAGGCGCTGGCGCCGGCGATCGAGGCCGGCGTTGCGCTGCACCGCTGCGACGACCTCGCCGAAGCCGTCCCCCGCGCCGCCGCCACAGCCGAACCGGGCGAGGTGGTGCTGCTCTCGCCCGCCTGCGCCAGCTTCGACGCCTTCGAGAACTTCGAGCGCCGCGGCGAGCGCTTCCGCGAGCTGGTCGAGGGGCTCGCGTGAAGACGGCCAAGGCCAGGCCCGAGGGAAAAGCCAAGCCGAAAAAGGCAAAGGCCAAGAAGCGCAGCCGCGCCAAGGCCGCGTCCGCCGAGTACAACCTGCTGCTTACGGCGACGCTCTGCCTGCTGGCGTTCGGCGCGGTGATGGTCTTCTCCGCCAGCTCGACCACGCAGGTGCTGAGCGACGGCAGCCTCTCCAACAGCGCGCTCTACCTGAAGCGGACGCTGATGTTCGGGGCGGTCGGCCTGCTGGGCATGCACCTGGCAGCGCGCGCCGGGCTGACCGCCGTCCGCCGCTTGACCCCGGCGCTGCTCCTCGGCTCGCTCTTCCTCCTGCTCGTCGTCCTCGGCGCCGGCAACAGCGCCAACGGCGCCAGTCGCTGGATCGGCGCCGGCCCGCTGCAGTTCCAGCCCTCGGAGCTGGCCAAGGTGGCGCTGATCCTCTACGGCGCCGACCTGCTCGCCCGCAAGCCGAAGATGACCCGCTCGCTGCGCGACCTGAGGCCGTACCTGCTCGTCGTCGGCGGTGCCTGCCTCTTGATCATGGCCGAGCCGGACATGGGGACGGCGATGGTCGTCGCCTTCTCGGCCGCGGCGCTGCTGATCGCGGCCGGCCTCAGCCCGCGCGACCTCGGCCTGATCGCCCTCTCCGTCGGCGCCCTGGCGCTGCTGGCGGCGGTCGTCGAGCCCTACCGGATGGCCCGCCTCACCGGCTTCCTCCATCCCAGCGCCGATCCGTCGGGCGCCGGCTTCCAGGCCGCGCAGGCGAAGATCGCGCTCGGCTCGGGCGGTTTCTTCGGAGTCGGCATCGGCAACGGCACGGCGAAGGCCGGGTTCCTGCCGGAGGCCCACACGGACATGATCTCGGCCGTGATCGGCGAGGAGTTGGGGATGTTCGGCATCTTCGGCGTCGTCGGCCTCTTCGGCCTCTTCGGCTACGCGGGCCTGCGGGTCGCCCAGCGCGCGCGCGACCGCTACTCCAAGCTGCTCGTCGCCGGCCTCACCTCGCTTGTCGTCCTGCAGGCGACGATCAACCTCTTCGCCGTGATGGGCCTCGCTCCGCTGACCGGAGTGCCGCTGCCGTTCGTCTCCTACGGCAACAGCAGCCTGATGGCGATGCTGTTCGCCGTCGGCCTGATCCTGAACGTGGCGCGGGGTGGGACCGCGGGCGCTGGCAAACTGCGCGTGGTCGAGGGCGGGCGCTCGCCTGCCGGAAAGAGGAGCAGACCGAGCCGTGGAAGAAGCGCCCAGAGTCGTGGTGGCGGCGGGGGGAACCGCCGGCCACGTCGTGCCGGCGATGGCCGTCGCCGCCGAGCTTCGGGCTAGCGGCGCCGCGGTGTCGTTCGTCGGCGCCCGTGGCCGGATCGAGGCCGAGCTGGTCCCGGCCGCCGGCTACGAGATCGACCTGCTCGACGTGCGCGGAATCGACCGCCGAAACCCGCTGCGCGCGGCGGTAGCGGTCGGCAAGGCGGCCGTCGGGGTGCGAGCGGCGCGAGGCGTGCTGCGCCGACGCCGCGCCGACGCCGTGATGGGAGGCGGCGGCTACGTGGCCGGAGTCGCCGGGATGGCGGCGGTCCTCACCCGCACGCCGCTGGTCCTGACCGAGGCCGACAGCCACCTCGGCCTCGCCAACCGGGCGCTCGCCCGCCGCGCCCGCCGCGTCTGCCTCTCCTTCCCGATCGAGGGGCGTGAGGGCGATCCCTACCTGCTTACCGGGCGCCCGGTTCCGACGGCGGTCCTCGGCGCCGACCGCGACATGGCCCGGCGGCGCTTCGGCGTCCCGGACGGAGCCCACTGCCTGCTCGTCATGGGCGGCAGCCAGGGCGCCCGCTCGATCAACCTCGCCGCGGTCGAGGCGTTCGCCGAGAGCGAGCGGGCGGCGAGCCGCGGTTTCCACGTCATCCACCTCAGCGGCGACCGCGACCGTGACGAGATCGCGCGGCGCCTGGCCGCGGCTCCGCACGCCGAGCGCTACGAGCTGATCGCCTACGAGCCCCACCTCGGCGACGTGCTCGCCGCCTGCGACCTCGTCCTCGCCCGCTCGGGCGGCTCGATCTTCGAGGTCGTGGCACGCGGCCGGCCGGCGATCCTCGTCCCCTACCCGCACGCCACCGCCGACCACCAGAGCGCCAACGCGAGGTGGATGGTCGACGCCGGCGCGGCCGAGACGATCGCCGACGCCGAGCTCAGCGCCAGAACGCTCGCCGAGCGGGTCGGCGCCCTGCTCGGCGACCCGGACCGTCTCGGCGCGATGGCCGCGGCCTCGGCCGCCCTGGCGACGCCCGACGCCGCGCGACGCATAGCCGACGAGGTCCTGACGGTCGCCGGCCCCACCGTCCCTTCCGGTGCGCCTTTTACGGGGTATGACCACAAAAGGCGCACCGGAGCATGACGAGCTGGTCCGGCAGGCGGCTGCACTTCATCGGGATCGGCGGCGCCGGGATGAGCGGCCTGGCCCTGGTCTGCGCCGAGCTGGGGGCGAGCGTGAGCGGCAGCGATCGGGCCGACTCGTCCTACGTCGAGCGGTTGCGGGCGGCCGGGATCGAGCCGGCGATCGGCCACGATGCCGCCAACCTGCCCGAGGGGGCCGAGGTCGTCGTCTCGACCGCGATCGACGCGAGCAACCCGGAGCTCGCGCTGGCCCGCGAGCGCGGCGTCGAGCCGATCCACCGCGGCGCCCTGCTCGCTGAGCTCTGCGCCGAGAAGCGGCTGATCGCGGTCGCCGGCACGCACGGCAAGACGACGACGACCGCGATGCTGGTCTGGGCGCTGCGGGCGCTGGGCACCGACCCCGCCTTCTTCGTCGGCGGCGAGGTTCCCGGCCTCGGTCCGCAAGGCACGACCGCCAACGCGGGCTGGGGCGGGGGCGAGTGGGTCGTCGCCGAGGCGGACGAGAGCGACGGCAGCTTCCTGCGGCTGGCGCCCGAGATCGCGGTCGTCACCAACGTCGAGATGGACCACCACAGCCACTGGGGCTCGGAGGCCGAGCTGCGCGCCGCCTTCGAGCGGTTCGCGGCTGGGGCCCGGCAGGTCGCGCGACCCGAGGACTCGACGCTGGAGATCGACCTGGCGGTACCCGGTCGCCACAATCTGCTGAACGCTCGCGCCGCCGTCTCTGCCACCGTCGCGGCCGGCTTCGAGGCCGATGCCGTCGCCGCGGCGCTGGCCGACTTTCCGGGGGTGAAGCGTCGTCTCGAGCTGAAGGGCTCGCGGCGCGACACGCTCATATATGACGACTACGCTCACCACCCGACCGAGGTGCGGGCGGCGCTCTCCGCCCTGCGCGAAGAGGATCGGGGGCGGCTGATCGCCCTCTTCCAGCCGCACCTCTACTCGCGCACGAAGGCCTTCGCCGAGGGCTTCGGGGCCGCGCTGTCGTTGGCCGACGAAGCGGCCGTCCTCGACGTCTACCCGGCGCGAGAGGAGCCGGTCGGCGAGCTGGCTGGCGTCAGCGGGCTGCAGGTGGCGCAGGCGGCGGCCGAGCGGATGGGGGGGCGGCGGGTGCTCTGGCTGCCCGAAGCGGACAGCGCCACCGGCGCCCTGGCGCGGCTCCTCGATCGCAACGGCGCGCTCGGCATCGAGCGACAGGTCCTGGTCACGATCGGCGCCGGCGACGTCTACAGGATCGGCGAGGCGCTGATCGAGGACGGCAATCGCGAGGAGGCGCGACGGTGAGCTCCCAGCCGGCGGCGGTGCAGCGCGACTTCCCCCTCGCCCGCCTGACCACGGTGCGCACAGGCGGCCAGGCCGACTTCTTCGCCCGACCCGGCAACGAGGGGGAGCTGCTCACGGTGCTGGCCTGGGCCGCGGACGAGGGCCTCGCCCTCGGCGTGGTCGGCTCGGGCTCGAACCTGCTCGTCGCCGATTCGGGCTTCCGCGGCCTCGCGCTCAAGCTGGGCGGCGAGCTGGCCGCGATCGAGCGCGAGGGGGAGGGGATCATCTGCGGCGGTGGGGCGCGCTTCCCCTCGGCCTCGGCGAAAGCCGCCGGCTGGGGCCTCGCCGGGATCGAATTCGGCGTCAACATCCCCGGCACGGCCGGCGGCGCGGTGAAGATGAACGCCAACGCCTATGGCGGCCAGCTCGCCGAGGTCCTCGAGTGGATCGACGTCTTCACGGCGACCGGCAGGGAACGCCGTGGGCCGGACTCGCTCGGCTTCGTCTACCGCGGCTCCAGCCTGACCGCCGAGGAGGTCGTCTCGCGCATCGCCTTCCGCCTGCGTCCGGACCAGCCCGATGCGATCCGCGCCCGCCTCAACGAGATGCGTGAGAAGCGCCGCGAAGCGCAGCCGTCCGGGATCAAGACGTTCGGCTCGACCTTCAAGAACCCCGAGGATGCGCGGGCCGAGGGTCGCAGCGCCGGCCAGCTCCTCGAGGCGGCCGGTTGTCGCGGCCTCGGCCTGGGTGAAGTCCGCTTCGCCGAGAAGCACGCCAACTTCGTCGAGAACACCGGGCACGCGTCGACAACGGACGTGCTGGCGCTGATGGCCGAGGGCCGCCGCCGGGTCCACGAGCGCTTCGGGGTCGCGCTCGAGCCCGAGGTGCAGATCCTGGGGGAGGTCGAGTGGCCAAGCGGCTGGGATCTCTGAGCCCGAGGACGTGGCTGCTGGGCGCCGGCCTCGCAGTCATCGTGGCCGCCCTCGCCTACCTGCTGCTCGTTCGCGACTCGACCGCCGTCCCCCGCCTGGTCTCCAGCCGGCCGGTGGCGACGATCGGCAGCGGCTCGAGCGCCGTCGCCGTCGCCGAAGACGGGACCGTGCTGGCCTGGTTCCCGGTCTCCGAAGAAATCGCCCTGCCCGAGTTGCCGCTCTCCGAACCACCGAAGGGCCCGCGCCTCGCCGGGCCGGCGCTCGAACAGGTCCGGATCCTCGCAGCGGCCCCGGGGCCGCTGCGTCCCTACGTCGAGAGCAGCCGCTACGGCGAAAGCGGGGTGGACGTCGAACTCAGCACGGGGATCGAACTGCGCTTCGGAGACGCGAGCCAGGCATCGCGCAAGTGGCGGGCCGCCGCCGCCCTGCTTGCCGACCCCTCGCTCACGGCAGTCGACTACATCGACGTGCACGCGCCCGCCAGGGCCGCCACGTATGGCTCCGGACACGCTCTGCCGCCGCCTCCATAAACCCTCGACCACAGCCTGAGATTAGGCCAACCCTCAACTAGGACTCAAGGGTATGCGCCTGCACGATATCGCCCGCCGGTTTGACAGACCCGGCGCGATACCCTACGTTGAGCGCAATTTCCGCAGGAACAGCGTACCCTTGAACCCTTAAGCATCGCTGTAGCTTCGGATGGAACAAAGGCTCAACTCAAACGCCGAACCTTAGATTCGGCGGCTGGAGAATTCGGGAGATGGAATCCACATACCTCGCGGTGATCAAGGTCGTCGGCGCGGGCGGCGGCGGAACCAACGCCGTCAGCCGCATGGTCGACGCCGGCATTCGCGGCGTCGAGTTCGTGGCGGTCAACACGGACGCCCAGGCTCTGCAGGCCTGCGAAGCCGACATCAAGCTCTCGATCGGCCAGGAGCTGACCCGGGGCCTCGGCGCCGGCGGCAACCCCGAGGTCGGGGCGGGCGCAGCGGCGGAGAGCCGCGACGAGATCAAGGAGGCGCTGAAGGGCGCCGACATGGTCTTCGTCACCGCGGGTGAGGGAGGCGGCACGGGCACCGGCTCAGCGCCGGTGATCGCCGAGATCGCCAAGGAAGAGATCGGCGCGCTGACCGTGGGCGCGGTCACCAAGCCGTTCGAGTTCGAGGGCAAACGGCGCATGCAGCAGGCGCTCGAGGGCATCGAGAAGCTGCGCAACAACGTCGACACCCTGATCATCGTCCCCAACGAGAAGCTGCTGCAGGCAGTCGAGCGGCGCACCAGCGTGCTCGAGGCCTTCAAGCAGGCCGACGACATCCTGCGCCAGGGCGTGCAGGGCATCACCGACCTGATCACGATCCCCGGCTTGATCAACCTCGACTTCGCCGACGTGCGCACGATCATGCGCGATGCCGGCTCGGCCCTGATGGGGGTCGGCTCGGCGAGCGGCGAGGCGCGCGCGCTCGACGCCGCCAAGGCGGCAATCACCTCGCCGCTGATCGAGGAGTCGATCAAGGGCGCGACGGGGATGCTGCTCAACATCACCGGCCCCGAGGACCTCGGGCTCTTCGAGGTCAACGAGGCGGCCCAACTGGTCCAGGCCGAGGCCGACGACAACGCCAACATCATCTTCGGCTCGGTGGTCGACCAGTCGATGACCGACGAGGTGCGCGTCACCGTGATCGCCACCGGCTTCGAGGGCTTCGAGCTGCTGGCGCGCTCGCCGCAGCGGGTGCGTCGACGCTACGACGCGAAACCGCGGATTTCCGCCGAGGACACGGAGATCCGCAAACTGCGGGTCAGCGACGACGACATCGACGTGCCGGGGTTCCTCAAAGAATGAGCTTGGGCGGGGGTGGGCGGGTCGTCAGACCCTCCCGCCGCCGCTTCGCGGGAGTTCCTGGGGGAGGCCCCGGGCGACCCCTCATCTCACCGCGTACAGATTGAGCTTCGACATCGGCCTTGGGGCCCAAGGGCAACAGCCCTTCCGACTCGGATAGGGCCGTCGAGGGTCCCTTGTCATGAA
>DASVFR010000051.1:0-33319 GCA_036379955.1 Solirubrobacterales bacterium | reverse complement strand
AGAGGAGAAGTCGTTTTGACAGCGCCGCACAGCGCCGCTGCTAGGGTCGAGGCCCCGGTGGGCCCTCCGCCGGTTCCTGTGATGCGCTCGCTCAGCGAAGCCCCGCTCACGCCCGGACCCGACGCCGAGTCCCGGGCCTGGCTAGGCGAGCTTCGCGCCGAGGGCGGGCGCGGCGAGGATGCGCGCCGGCGCCTGCACGAGCTGCTGCTGAGAGCCGCGCGCTTTGAGATCGGCCGGCGGCGTGGAGCGCTGCCGCATCTCCGCGGGGGCGACTTCGACGATCTCGCTCACCAGGCCGCCGACGACGCCCTGATGGCGATCCTCGGCAAGCTGGATGACTATCGCGGCGAGAGCCGGTTCACCACCTGGGCCTACAAGTTCGCCCTGCTCGAGGCCGGGGTCAAGCTGCGCCGCCGCGCCTGGCAGGGCCGGGAGATCCCGCTCGAGGCCGAGGGCTGGGAGGCGCTCGCGGATTCCGCCGCCCCGGCCGAGCGCGGCGCCGAGAACCGCGAGCTCTTCGGCGCCATCCGCGAGGAGGTCGAGAGCTGCCTCAGCCCCCGCCAGCGCCGGGTGCTGGTCGCCGTCGCCCTCAACCAGGTGCCGATCGACGTCCTCGCCGAGCGCCTCGAAAGCAATCGCGGCGCCCTCTACAAGACCCTGCACGACGCCCGCCGCAAGCTGCGCGCGGCGCTCTCCGCCCGCGGCTTCGAGCTCGGGTCCACCCCCACCCACCGAGAGGAGGAACGATGAGCGACGCCGGAAGACGACCCACGAACGAGAAGGTGCTGGCAGGGGTCCTCGGGCCCGGCGCGCCGGAGCTCAGCTGCGAGGAGTGCTTCGACCAACTCGACCGCTACGTCGAGCTGGCGCTCGCCGGCGAGCCGGCGGACGAGCGGGTTCCCGGCATGCGCGCTCATCTCGACGGCTGCCCCGCCTGCGCCGAGGACTTCGAGAGCCTGCGCGACCTCGTCGCCCGGGAGCGCGGCGCCTAAGAACCCCGGCTCGCCCGGTAGACGTGGCCGGCCAGCTCGAAGAGGTGCTCCACGTCCTTCTCGAGCACGAAGGTCGCGAGGAGGCCCAGCAGCAGCAGCAGGCCGACCCGCGCCAGCGCGCCGGCCGTCCCGCGGCGATCGCCCAGCTCGGCTGCCGCACGATCGTCCGCCTGCGCTTCCTGCTCGTCCCTGCCTGGATCGCCGCGGCGGCGCTGGCGGCGCGGTCAAGGCCTGGCGCTGGGGGCCGACTACAACGTCTTCCTGATCAGTCGCATCTGGCGCGAGGCCGAGGAGCGCGAGCTGCGGCCCGCGATCCGCGGCGCCGGCATCCGCGCCGGCCGCGCGATCACGGTGGCCGGCGTCATCCTCGCCCCCTCCTTCGCCGCGATCGCCCTGATCCCGATCCAAGGCTTCCTCGAGATCGCCTTCGCCCTCTGCGTCGGCCTACTGCTCGACACGCTTCTCGCCCGCACCCTGCTGGTCCCCGCCCTGGTCGCGGTCTTCGAGCGAGACAAAGACAGCAGCCAGTCGGAGCCTCGCCTTGCCGGCACGCCGACGCCCCCTTGTTAACGTACTAGCGTGTTCTGGAGGTCGCACGCAGGGTGCGCGTGGCGACGCGGCGGAGTAGCGGTTGTCGCAGGCGCGATGCTGATCTTGGCGCTGGCAGCGCCCGCCTTCGCGCGCAACGTCTACGTAACCAATTCAATCTCCGACGACGTCTCGGTGATCGACACCGGCACCGGCAAAGCGGTAGGGGAACCGATCGAAGTCGGCGACGGGCCTGGGGGAATCGCGATCGCACCCAACGGGACGCGCGTCTACGTGGCCAACTTCGGCTCCGACAGCGTCTCGGCGATCGACGCGGCGACGAACGAAACCGTGGGCGAACCGATCGTGGTCGGCGACGGGCCGCGGGGGGTCGCCGTCGCACCCAACGGCAAGCGCGTCTACGTGGCGAACGAACTCTCCGGCGACGTCTCGGTGATCGACGCGGCGACGGGCGAAGTCCTTGGTGAACCGATCCCGGTCGGCACGGCTCCCGAGGGGCTTGCGATCTCACCCAACGGCAAGCGCGTCTACGTCGCCAACTCGGTTTCTGACGACGTCTCGACGATCGACACCGCAACGGGCGAAACCGTGGGCGAGCCGATCGAAGTCGGCTCCGCGCCGCTCGCGGTCGCAGTCGCGCCGGACGGCGGCCGCGTCTACGTCACCAACCGCGCCTCCGAAAGCATCTCGGTGATCGGCGCGGCGAGTGGGAGCGTCGTCGACACGATCCAGCTCAAATCGTTCCTGATCGGAATCGCGATCGCGCCGGATGGCGGCCGTGCCTACGTCGCCCACTACGGGCCGGGCACCGTCTCGGTGATCGACACTGCGAGCGACGAAACGGTCGGCGAACCGATCAAGGTCGGGGAACTCGGCTTCGGGATCGCGATCGCGCCGGACGGCGGACGTGCCTACGTCGTCAACGAAGGCTCCGGGACGGTCTCGACGATCGACACCGCCACCGACGAAACGGTAGGCGCAGAGATTCCGGTCGGCTCCAATCCCCTCGGCATCGCGATCGTCCCCGACCAGCCGCCGCGAGCCGCCCTCGCACCGGTCCCCGCCGACGGCGCGCCAGGCCAGCCGGTCCGCTTCGACGCCTCCGGCTCGCAAGACCCCGACGGCCAGATCGCCCGTTACGACTGGGACTTCGGCGACGGTCAGACCGCGCTGGACGCGGGGCCCACGCCGACCCATACCTACGGCGCGCCGGGGGACTACCGGGCGACGGTCACCCTGACCGACTCCGAAGGCTGCTCGACGAGCTTCGTCTTCACCGGTCTGACGGCCTCCTGCAACGGCTCTGCGCTGGCCAGGGTGACCCAGACGCTCCACATCGGGGCCGGCAAGCCGCCTCCCAAGCCCCACTCCAACCGCTTCCGCATCGTCGGGTCCCGCCGCAACGCGC
Organism: Solirubrobacterales bacterium; assembly: GCA_036379955.1. GTDB lineage: Bacteria > Actinomycetota > Thermoleophilia > Solirubrobacterales > 70-9 > VRUE01. The sequence continues at coordinate 30,370 of DASVFR010000051.1, read as the reverse complement.
ACCGCGGGACGGTCAAGCTGCGGGTCTGGGTTCCCGGGCCGGGCAGGCTGACGGTCCGCGGCGCGAAGGTGGGAGCGCTGAACCGGACGGCCCGGCACAAGGGACTCCTCACCCTCACGCTGCGGCCGAAGCGGATGGCGATGAAACAGCTGCGGCGTCGTGGGCACCTCCAAGTGCGGGCGATCATCACCTTCAGCCCCGACGGCGGCGTCCCGCGCACGCTCTCCAAGGGACTGACGCTGCTGCGCAGGCACGGCTAGCGCTTTCGTAGAGAGCGCCTAACCTTCGGGCGATCTCAAGCAGGAGCCGAGATCCAGCGAGACTCGACGTCAAGGCGATCGCCGAGGCGCTCGAGGTGCTGATCGAAGTGCAGGATGCCGATGCCGGCCTGTTGAGCCGCGACCGCGACGGTCAGATCGGCCAGCGGGAAGCGATGGGCGCCGTGGGGTCCGGTGGCGGCTGACTCTCGCATCGTCGCGAGGACCGCGCGCTGCACGCCGCGATCGACCGGGCCTCGCGCAGGCTCTCGAGAGCCCGCTCGACCCTGCGGTCGCGGCCGGCCTTCAGGAAGCGCCGGAAAATTTTCTTGGAAGCCTGTCGATTTCCGCCGTCCTCGTTCGTCGTAAGGGGTAAAGAGTGGGAGCATCGGGCCTCACCGAGCTTCCGGAACGAGAGAAAGGAACCGAGATGAGAGTGATGGCGATCGTCAAGGCAAGTGCGGACTCCGAGGCAGGCGTGATGCCGAGCGAGGAGATGCTCGCCGCGATGGGCGAGTTCAACGAGGAGATGGTCAAGGCCGGGGTGATGCTGGCCGGCGAGGGATTGCACCCGACCTCGAAGGGGGCGCGGGTCAGCTTCGGCGGCGACGGCGAGCGGGCCGTGATCGACGGGCCCTTCGCCGAGACCAAGGAGCTGATCGCCGGCTACTGGCTGATGCAGGTGCGCTCCTTCGAGGAGGCGGTGGAGTGGATGAAGCGCTGCCCCAACCCGCACGACGAGCCCGGCGCGATCGAAATCCGCCAGGTCTTCGAGGCCGAGGACTTCGGCGAGGAGCTCACGCCCGCGCTGCGCGAGCAGGAGGAGCGGATCCGGGCGCAGGCGGAGCAGAACCAGTAGACGACGGCGAGCAGACGGCGCGCGCGGCGGGCAGGCGATGAGCGAACGGGACGCCCGCCGCGCGATCGACGCCGTCTGGCGGATCGAGTCGGCGCGGCTGATCGCGGCGCTGGCCCGGATGACCGGCGACGTCGGCGTCGCCGAGGACCTGGCCCAGGACGCGCTGCTCGCCGCCCTCGAGCAGTGGCCCGAGGCCGGCGTCCCCGAGAACCCCGGCGCCTGGCTGATGGCGACCGCGAAGAACCGCGCGATCGACCGCCTGCGCCGCAACGAGATGGCGGCGCGCAGGGAGGAGGAGCTGGGCCGCGAAGTCGAGCTCCGCTCCCGGCTGGCCGAGCTCGACCCGGCCGAGGCCGCGAGCGACGAAATCGACGACGACCTGCTCGGCCTGATCTTCACCGCCTGCCACCCGGTGCTGGCGCCGGAGGCGCGGGTCGCCCTCACCCTGCGCCTGGTCGGCTCGCTGAGCACGGCCGAGATCGCCCGCGCCTTCCTCGCCAAGGAGTCGACCGTGGCGCAGCGGATCGTCCGCGCCAAGCGCAGCCTGGCCGAGGCGCGGGTGCCGATCGAGGTGCCGGGCCCGGACGAGCGCGAGCGGCGGCTCGCCCCGGTGCTCGAGGTGATCTACGCGATCTTCAACGAGGGCTACGCGGCGAGCGCCGGCGAGGAGTGGATCCGCGCCGACCTCTGCGAGGAGGCGATGCGGCTCGGCCGCGTCCTCGCCGGGCTGATGCCGCGCGAGCCCGAGGTGCTCGGCCTGGCGGCGCTGATGGAGCTGACGGCAGCGCGCTTCCCGGCCAGGACCGGCCCCGCCGGCGAGGCGATCCCGCTGCCCGAGCAGGACCGCTCGCGCTGGGACTTCGTCCTCATCGGCCGCGGCCTGCGGGGCCTGGAGCGAGCCGAGGCGCTGGGCAGGCCGCTCGGCCCCTACGCGCTGCAGGCCGCGATCGCCGCCTGCCACGCGCGGGCGCGCACGCCAGAGCAGACCGACTGGGAGCGGATCGTCGCCCTCTACGACGCCCTCGACGCGATCTCGGGCTCGCCCGTGGTCCGGCTCAACCGCGCCGTCGCGGTCGGCATGGCCTTCGGCCCCGCCGCCGGGCTGGAGCTGCTCGACGGCCTCGGCGAGGAGCCGGCGCTGCGCGGCTACCACCTCCTCCCCGCCGCCCGCGGCGAGCTGCTCGAGCGCCTCGGCCGCAGCGAAGAGGCGGCGCTCGAATTCTCCCGCGCCGCCGAGCTCAGCGGCAACGCCCGCGAGCGCGAGGTGCTGCTGGCACGGGCCGGGGGCCGACACTGACGCGGGTCGGCCTCGCCCGCACTCGCCGACCCAACCTAGACTCACCGCGATGAACCTCCACGTCGCCTGGCGGGCGCTGCTCGTCCTCCTGCTCGATGCGCTGGGGCTGCTGCTGCTCTCCGAGCTGCTGCCGGGCTTCGTGCTCGACGGTCCCGGTGCGGCGCTCTCGGCGGCAGCGCTGATCGGCGTGCTCAACGCGCTGATCTGGCCGGCGCTCGTCCGCGTCGCGCTGCCGCTGACGGTGCTCACGCTGGGCGGTGGGGCCCTGCTGCTCAACGGGCTGCTCGTCATGCTCGCGATCGACGTCCTTCCCGGTGGGCAGATCGGCGGCCTCGTCGAGGGGGTGACGGTGACGCTGGCAATGACGGCGCTCACCGCCCTCGCCTTCAGCGCCTTCGCCGTCGACGAAGACGACGTCTGGTACCGCCACGTGGTGCAACGGCAGCTGCGCCGCCGCGGCGAGGTCGAGCGCAGCGAGGTCCCGGGCGTCCTCTTCCTCGAGATCGACGGCCTCGCCCATGACGTCCTGCACCGGGCGCTGCGCGACGGCAACGCCCCCCACCTCGCCGCCTGGCTGCGGCGGGGCTCGCACCGGCTGCGGCGCTGGGAGACCGACTGGTCCTCGCAGACCGGCGCCTGCCAGGCCGGCCTCCTGCACGGCAGCAACGAGGACATGCCCGCCTTCCGCTGGTGGGAGAAGGACCGCGACGCGGCGATCGTCACCAACCACCCCCGCGACGCCGAAGAGCTGGAGCGACGCCACTCCGATGGGCGCGGCCTGCTGCACGCCGACGGCGCCAGCCGCGCCAACATCCTCTCCGGCGATGCCCCCCACTCGATGCTGACGATGAGCACGGCGCTGCACCGGCGGCGGCCGATCGGGCGCGACTACGCGGCCTACTTTGCCCGGCCCTACGGTGTGGCGCGCACCCTCGTCCTCGTCCTCGTCGAGCTGGTGCGCGAGCGCCGTGCGGCCCGCGCCCAGGTGCGCGACGACGTCCACCCGCGCATCCCCCGCAGCCGCTCCTACGCGCTCGCCCGCGCCTGGGCGACGGTGGTGCAGCGCGACCTGCAGGTCGCCGCCGTGATCGGCGACGTGCTCGCCGGGCGCCCCGTCGTCTACACGACCTTCCTCGCCTACGACGAGGTCGCCCACCACTCGGGCATCGAGCGCCACGACGCGCTTGCCGTCCTCCACGATCTCGACCGCCAGATCGCGCGGATCGCCGCCGCCCGCGCCGACGCGCCGCGCCCCTACCGCCTCGTCGTGCTCTCCGACCACGGCCAGTCCCAGGGCGAGACCTTCCGCGACCGCTTCGGCGAGACGCTGGAGGAGCTCGTCCGCGGGGCTTGCGATGCCGAAAGCACGATCGCGGTCGAAGGCAGCGAGGACGACGCGCTTGCCTACCTCAGCGCCGGCCTGACCGAGGTGGCGCGCGACGACACGGCGACGGCGCGCACGGTGCAGATCGCGACCCGCAGCCGGCGCTCGAACGGCGCCGTCACCCTGGAGGAGGATGCCCGCCGCGGAATCGAACGGGCGCACGGGAAGGGCGGCGAGAAGCTGCCGGAGCTCTCGGTGATGGCCTCCGGCTGCCTCGGCCTGATCAGCTTCCCGCGCGAGCCGGGCCGGGTGAGCCTGGAGCGGATCGAGGCGCTCTACCCGACGCTGCTGCCGACGCTGCGCGACCATCCGGGCGTCGGCTTCGTCCTGGTGCGCTCCGAGCGCCACGGCGCGCTCGCGATCGGCGGCGGCGGCGCGCACTTCCTCGACGCGGACCGGGTCGAGGGCGAGGACCCGCTGGCGCCCTTCGGCCCCAGCGCGGCCGACCACGTGCGCCGCACCGACGGCTTCGAGCACTGCGCCGACCTGATGGTCAACAGCGCGCTCTGGCCCGACTTCGGCGAAGTCGCCGCCTTCGAGGAGCTGGTCGGCTCGCACGGCGGCCTGGGCGGCACCCAGAGCCACCCTTTCGTCCTGCACCCGGCCGAGCTCGAGTGGCCGGACGAGGAGGTCATCGGCGCCGAGCGGGTGCACCGGATCTTCCGCGGCTGGCTCGCCGGGCTAGGCCAGACCGCCTACGCGAGCGAGGTCGACTCGCCCGGCGCCAGCACCCTGACCTCGACCTGAGGCGCGAGCTCGGCCACGCGCCGCGCGAGCTCGCTGGGAGGGGCGCGCAGCGGCCCGGGTCGCAGCCGCCCCAGCCCGAGCGGGTAGAGCGTCCCCCAGTGGATCGGGACCGCGATCCGCGGCGAGATCAGGGCGGCGGCCCGGGCGGCGCGCTCGGGGTCGAGGTGGCCGGGACCGAGGGTCGGCCCCCAGCCCCAGACCGGCAGCAGCGCCAGATCGAGCGGCCCAAGCCGCTCCATCCCCTCGAAGAGGTCGGTGTCGCCCGCGAAGTAGACCCGGCGCCCCCGTCCCTCGATCAGAAATCCAACCGCACCGGCACCCCGCGAGGCTTCCGGTGCGCCTTTTCCGGTCATATCCCGGAAAAGGCGCACCGGAAGGGGGTTGCGGCCTGAGACTTCGTGCCGGGCCTCGACCGCGGTGACGGTGACGGCGCCGACCCCGCTCGACTCGCCGGGGACCAGCTCGCGCACGTCGGAGAATCCCTGGCGGGCGAGGAGCCTCCCCGCGCCCGGCGGTGCCAGGACCGGAACCCGGCGGTCGATCCGGCGCAACGAGGGCAGGTCGGCGTGGTCGCGGTGCAGGTGGGAGATCAGCACCGCGTCGAGGCCCGAGGCGACGTCCGGCGCGGGCGACGTCCCGTGCCGGCGCAGCGGCCCGACCCGCGAGCGCAGGACCGGATCGGTGAGCAGGCGGACCCCGCCGAGCTCGGCGAGCACGGTCGCGTGCCCCACGTAGGTGACTTGGTCATTCGGCACGTAGCGAGGGATCATCGCCGTTGCGGCGGAGCGCCCTCCGGTATAAGACCTTCGATGGGTACTGGACGGGGAAGCGACGACAGCCGCCCGATCCTCTGGCAGCTGCAGGTCTCCCACTACAACGAGAAGGTGCGCTGGGCGCTCGACCACAAGCGCATCCCGCACGTGCGCCGCTCGCTGCTCCCCGGCCCGCACGCAATCCTGGCGAAGCGGCTCACCGGAGACGTCGAAACCACTCCCGTCCTCACCCTCGACGGCCGCGCGATCGGCGACTCGACGCGAATCATCGCCGCCCTGGAGGAGCGCTGGCCGCAGCGGCCCCTCTACCCGGAGGACGAGGCGCAGCGGCAGCGGGCGCTGGAGCTCGAGGAGTTCTTCGACGAGGAGCTGGGCGCTCATTCGCGGCGCGCCGTCTACCACGAGTTGCTCCCCTACCGCGAGCTGACCCTGCCGCTGTTCGCCAACGGTCAGCGGCCGCTGGCGCGCCTGTTGCTGCGCCTCATGTTCCCGCTGCTGCGGGTCGGGATGCGGCGCAGCATGAACATCTACGCCGAGCCGGCCGAGGCGAGCCGCGAGAAGATGGTCGCCGCGATGGACCGGCTGGAGGCGGAGATCGGGCCGAGCGGCTACCTGGTCGGCGACTCCTTCACCGTCGCCGACCTGACCGCGGCGTCGCTCTTCTACCCGATCGCGCAACCGCCCGAGTTCCCCTACCCGTCGGTCACCCACGTGCCCGAAGCGGCCCGCGAGTTCATCGATTCGCTACGCGACCGTCCCGGCGGCGAATGGGTGGGGGGGATGTACCGGCGCCACCGCGTGGCGGCCTGAGCGGTCCAGCGCCCACCGCATCCGACATTTACCCCACCAGAGCGTGGTCGATATCGGATGCGCCCCCCCGGACTCAGGCCCGATGCTCCGGGTTGGGGAAGTCGAAGCGACAGCCGGCGTCCCACTCGGTCCGCTGGTTGCCGTGGGCGGGGATGCCGCCGGCGTCCTTGAGCATGCGCGCCAGGTGCATCATGTTCCAGGTGGCGAAGGTGGTGTTGCGGTTGGTGAAGTCGTTCTCGGGACCTCCCGAGCCCTCGTCGAGGTATGACGGCCCGGGCCCGGCCTCGCCGATCCAGCCGGCGTCGGCCTGCGGCGGGATCGTGTAGCCGAGGTGCTGCAGCGAGTAGAGGACGTTCATCGCGCAGTGCTTGACCCCGTCCTCGTTGCCGGTCACCAGGCAGCCCCCGACCCGGCCGTAGTAGGCGTACTGGCCGGCGTCGTTGAGCAGGTGCGAGTTGCCGTAGAGGCGCTCGATCACCTGCGTCGCGATCGAGGACTTCTCGCCGAGCCAGATCGGCATGCCGAGCACGAGAATGTCGGCCGCCAGCGTCCGCTCGAAGATCGCCGGCCACTCGTCGCGCTCCCAGCCGTGCTCGGTCATGTCGGGCCAGACGCCGGTGGCGATCTCGTGGTCGACGGCGCGGATGCACTCGACCTCGACCTCGTTGCGCCGCATGATCTCCATCGAGACGTCGATCAGGCCCTGGGTGTTCGAGACCTCGGGGCTGCGCTTCAGCGTGCAGTTGACGAAGAACGCCTTCAGGTCTGAGTAGTCGGTCTCGCTGCTCGCGCACAGCGCGGCCTGCTTCTCGGTCAGCTCGGTCACTTGCCCTCCTCCGTTCGACGAACCCGCGGGCCGACCATATCCCGTCCGACGGCACCGCGTCCGATCCTCAGGCTACGAATGGCCGATGGGCCTCGGGGCAGCCGATCCACCGCCCGCGACCGAGCCGGCCGTCGCCGGCGGGCGGCCGGTCCGGCTGGTCGTCACCAACGACCTCGAGCGCGGCCGCCTCAGCGTCTTCTTCCGCGCCCTGCTCGCCCTGCCCTTCCTGATCTGGCTCGGGATCTGGGCCGTGGCGGCCTTCCTCGTCGCGATCTTCAACTGGGCGATCGTGCTCGTGCTCGGGCGCCCGAACGAGGGCATCCACGGCTTCCTCGCCCGCTTCGTCCGCTACGCGACCCACGTCTACGCCTTCCTCAACCTCGCCGCCGAGCCCTTCCCCGGCGTCGGCGGCAAGCCCGGCTACCGGGTCGACGTCGAGATCGACCCGCCCACGCGGCAGAACCGCTGGAGCGTCGCCTTCCGGCTCGTCCTCGCGGTACCGGCGCTGCTCCTCGCCGCCACCATTGTCGGACGATCTGCCAGCGCCTACGACCTGATCAACCTCGGGCGCAGCAGCGCCGGCAACGGGCTCAGCCTCCTCGTCGCGGCCGCCGCGCTCGGCTGGTTCGCCGCGATCGCCCTTGGGCGCATGCCACGCGGCCTGCGCGATCTCGTCGCCTACGCGCTCTCCTACGGGGCGCAGCTCTGGGCCTACCTGCTGGTCCTGACCGACCGCTACCCCTCCGGCGATCCGCTCACGTCGTTCGAACCGCTGCCGACCCGCACCGACCCCGTGCGCATGGAGAACGGCGACGAGGGGCACCGCAGCCGGCTGACCGTCTTCTTCCGCCTGCCGCTGGCGGTGCCGCACCTGGTCTGGCTCTCGCTCTGGGGGATCCTGGCGCTGTTCGCCGCGATCGCCAGCTGGTTCGCGACGCTGGCACGGGGAACCTCGCCCCAGTCCTTGCACCGCTTTCTCTCCGCCTACGTGCGCTACCAGCTTCACGTCGGCGCCTTCCTCTATCTGGTCGGCAACCCGTTCCCGGGCTTCACCGGCGCGGAGAACACCTACCCGGTCGAGCTGCGCGTCGCCGGGCGCGCGCGCCAGAATCGCTGGGCCGTCTTCTTCCGCCTCGTGCTGGCGCTGCCCGCGCTGCTGCTCGCGGCCGCTTTCGGATCGCTCCTCCTCGTCGTCGCCGTCCTCGGCTGGTTCGCGGCACTCTTCACCGGGCGCATGCCGCTTGGCCTGCGCAACGCCGGGGCCCTGGGCCTGCGCTACACGGCTCAGCTCTACGGCTACCTGCTCCTCGTCACCGAGTCCTACCCGTACAGCGGCCCCTGCTTCGAAGCACCGCCGCCCCCGATCCCGGAGACCGTCTCCTCTCCAGCCCTCGGGTGAGCGCGATGGGGCAGCCGATGCCTCGCGCCGCCCGATTCGCCCTCGTCGCGCTCACGCTCGCCCTGGCCGCGACGCTCTGGATCTGGGCCGCGCACGCGCTCTGGACCTCCGGCTCCCCGGTCCCGTCATCCGTTCGCCTGCCCCACCTCGACGCCGGCCGGTTCTTCAGCGCTTCCTTCCTCGAGCGCAGCGCCTCCTACGAGCGCTTCCTCTACGTCGACGGCCTGCTCGCCACGGCGGCGCTGCTGGTCACGCTCGGCCTCTACGCGCGGCGGGGCGCCAGCCTGATGCGCGAGTCGGCGGCGGGGCGCGTCGGCACCGGGATCCTGCTCGGGATGCTCGGTTTCGCGATCGTCTGGCTGGCCGAGGTCCCCTTCGGGCTGGCCGCGGTCTGGTGGGAGCGGCGCCACGGGGTCTCGCACCAGAGCTACGTCGAGTGGCTGATCGGCAGCTTCCTCGAACTCGGCTCGACCTTCCTCTTCCTCGCGCTGGCGCTGGCGGTGGCGATGGGCCTGGCCGGCGTCCTCCGGCGCTGGTGGTGGGCGGTCGCGGCGCCGATCTTCGTCGGGCTGGCGCTGCTCTTCACCTTCGTCAGCCCCTACCTGATCGCGAGCACGCACCCGCTGCGCGACCGCAGCCTGGTCGCCGACGCGCGAGAGCTAGAGCGAACCGAGGGCGTCGACGGCGTCCGCCTGCGCGTGCAGGACGTCCACGAGTCGACCACGGCTCCCAACGCCGAGGCGACCGGCTTCGGCCCGACCCGCACCGTCGTCCTTTGGGACACCCTGCTCGACGGCAGGTTCAGCGACGCCGAAGTACGGGTGGTGCTCGCCCACGAGATCGCCCACCTCGCCCACGACGACCCGCTGCGAGGCGTGGCCTGGGGAGCGCTCTTCGGCATTCCACTCTGGGCGCTGACCGCGCTCCTCGCCCGCCGCCGCGGCGGCATGGCCCGGCCGGAGTCGGTCCCCCTCGTCGTCTTCGGCCTCGTCGCCCTCCAGCTCCTGGCCACCCCCCTCGTCAACTCCGTCTCGCGCCGCACCGAGGCGGCCGCGGACTGGGGAGCGCTCAACGCGACGCGCGAACCGGCCGTCCAGCGCAACGCGATGCGCAAGCTCTCGACCACCAGCCTCAGCGACCCGGACCCGCCCGCCTGGACGCAGGTCCTCTTCGGCACCCACCCGACCGCCATGCAGCGGATCGAGCTGACGCGGGCGTGGGAAGAAGGGGCGCGCTGAGGGAGCTACGGCACGTACAGCGCCGAGCGGTCGACGCCGTCGATCGAGGTCTGGCCGGTGAGGCCGAGGGCGGTGTCGATGTCGGCTTTGAGTACGGCGAGGACGTGGCGAACGCCGGCCTGGCCACGGGCGGCGACGGCCCAGGCCCAGGGGCGCCCGATCAGGACGGCGCGAGCGCCGAGCGCGACCATCTTGACCACGTCGAGGCCGTTGCGGACGCCGCCGTCGGCGAGGACCTCGACCTCGTCGCCGACGGCGTCGGCGACCGCGGGGAGGGCGCGCGCGGTCGAGGGCACCGCGTCGAGCTGGCGGCCGCCGTGGTTGGAGACGACGATCCCGTCGACGCCGGCGGCGGCTGCCCGGCGCGCGTCCTCAGCGTCGAGCACGCCCTTGACCACCAGCTTGCCCTTCCAGCTCTCGCGCACCCAGGCGACGTCGTCCCAGGTGACGCTGGGGTCGAACTGCGAGTCGACCCAGGTTTTGAACGCCTCGGGCGAGCGCGCTCCCGGGACCGCTTCCACGAGGTTGCCGAAGGTGAGCGGCCGGCCACCGAGCGCCACGGTGCGTATCCAGCGCGGGTGCGAGAGCAGGTCGAGGCCACGGCGCGCCTTGCCCCAGCGACCCGGACGGCCGCCGACGCCGTTGCGCGCGTCGCGGTGACGGGCGCCGACCACGGCGAGGTCGATGGTGAGAACGAGGACGGGGGCGCCGACCGCCCCGGCACGCGCCATCAGACCCTCGGCGTAGGAACGGTCGCGCATCACGTAGAGCTGGAACCAGGGCGGGACGCCGGTCGCCTCGGCCACCTCCTCGAGCGGGCAGATCGAGACGGTCGACTCGACGAACGGCACGCCAGCCGCCTCAGCGGCGCGCGCGGCCTGCACCTCGGCCCGCGGCGCCATCATTCCCGCCAGGCCGACCGGCGCCAGCACGACCGGCATCGCCAGCCGCTGGCCCAGCACCTCGACCGCCTGCTCGCGAACGCTGACGTCGCGCATCACCCGCTGGCGCAGCAGCACCGAGTCGAGGTCGGCGACGTTGGCCCGCAGCGTCGACTCTTCGTAGGCCCCGCCGTCGATGTAGTCGAAGAGCTGGCGCGGCAGGCGGCGGCGGGCCAGCTCCCGGTAATCGAGCGCGGTGGCCGGGGCGACGCCGAGCGGACGGTCGGCTGCGAAGCGCATCCTGCTGCCGATCCTGCCACATAGGGTGTGGGGCGTGACCGCATGGCGCCAGCTCCGCGCGATCGTGCTGCGGCGTGCGCCCTGGACAGGGGAACGCTTGTCGTCGTCCTCGGCTTCGCGTTCCTGCTGATGGCCGATTGATCGATCGACCCGCCTATTCGGGGGTCAATCGATCAATCGAGGTCGAACGGCGACACGTGGGCCGTAGACTCACTCGCCGTGACCGAGCGGGCGAAAACGGTGCTGGTGACCGGCGGCTCCGGCTTCCTCGGCGGCTGGTGCATCGTCGAGCTGTTGAAGCGAGGTCACCAGGTGCGCACGACCGTGCGCGACCCGGCTCGCGAGTCCGAGGTGCGCGCCGCCGTCGCCTCCCAGGTCGACGCCGGCGAGCGGCTCGCCTTCCACACCGCCGACCTGCGTGAGGATGCCGGCTGGGCCGAGGCGGTCGCTGGCTGCGACTACGTCCTGCACGTCGCCTCGCCCTTCCCGCCGGTGCAGCCGAAGGACCCCGATGAGCTGATCGTCCCCGCCCGCGAGGGGACCCTGCGGGTGCTGCGCGCGGCGCTCGACGCCGGGGTCGAGCGGGTCGTCGTCACCTCGTCGGTCGCGGCGATCGCCGGCGCGGCGCGCCCGGGCGGCGGGCCGCTCACCGAGGCCGACTGGACCGACCCCGACAAGCCTGGCCTCTCCCCCTACGTGCGCTCGAAGACGATCGCCGAGCGGGCGGCCTGGGACCTCGTCGACGAGCGCGGCGCCCGCGAGCGCCTCTCCGTCGTCAACCCCGGCGCGATTCTCGGCCCCGTCCTCAGCGAGGACCACTCCTTCTCCCTGCAGGCGGTCGCGCGCCTGCTCGAGGGAATGCCCGGCATCCCCCGCATCGGCTTCAGCTTCGTCGACGTGCGCGACGTCGCCGACCTGCACCTGCGGGCGATGGTCGCCCCCGAGGCCGGCGGCGAGCGCTTCGTCGCGGCCGGGCCCTTCTTCTGGGCCGCCGAAGTCGCCGCGATCCTGCGCGACGGTCTCGGCGATGCCGCAGCAAAGGTGCCGAAGCGCAACCTCCCCGACTGGCTGGTCCGCCTTGCCGGCCGCTTCGACCCCGGGATCCGCTCGATCGTGGGCCAGCTCGGCGTGCGGCTCGAATACTCCAGCGAGAAGAGCGAAGCGCGCCTCGGCTGGCGCCCGCGCCCGGCCGAGGAGATGATCCTCGACACCGGTCGCAGCCTGGCCGCCGCCTGACGGTGGACCGTCCACACCGATCTTCTGAGCGACTGGGCGGCCGCGGCGTCGACCTCGAGCAGCTCGGGCAGCCGCGCCGGGGCCAGCGCCGCCCGGATCGCCTCGAGTTCTCGGCGGAGTGCTCGAGCACCCTCAGGCGCTCGCCCGCGAAGGCGGCGACGATCGCGACGCCGAAGAAGGCGGCGAGGCGAACGGCGAGGACGACCTCTAGATCGGACACCGGCCGGATCGCGGTGCCGAGCAGGTAGAGCGCCGTGCAGCCGGCGACGGCGAGGAGGCCGCCCCGCGCGCCCCACCACCAGGCCGCGAGGCCGATCGGGACCGTGTAGAAGAAGCCGAGGCCGACGTTGGCGCCCTGGGGCGTCGCCAGCCAGACGATCAGGACCGCGAGCGCAGCGGCGCAGACAACGGCGACGCGCTCACGGTTCGGGAGGTCCCCCGACATCTCATAACGACGATAGCGCAGGGTAAAACGCCGTCCGCGGAGGCAAATACTCCCTTTCTCTTGACTAATTAGAGATGCGCAATAGGGTGACCGGCGATCGTCAACGGCCACTACCGGAGGTACGCAAATGCGGAAGAAAGCGACCAGTGGGGCGCTGACCGCGCAGGCAATCGCTGGCACACGAGTCGTCCTGCTCGGGATGAGCGTCGCGCCCGAGGCGCGCTCGAAGCTGATGGGGTTCTCGATCAAGCGTCTCGACCATGCGAGCGGCAAGGAGGGCTACCTGTCCAACTTCCTCCTCTTCAAGGCCAACGACAAAAGGGAGAAATCGGACCACAGCAGCCGCGGCAACCCCGTGCAGGCGTTCCAGTGGTCTGACTTCGCGGCGACCCCGGGGCAGCGCTACACCTACACGGTCACCTCGATGCACGGAGCGCCCGGAGCGCTCAGGCCCGGGGACTCGGTGAGCCTCGAGGTGAAGACCGAGGACCCGACGACCGGGAAGCACGGCGTCTACTTCAATCGCGGCGCCGCCGGCTGGCAGGCCTATGAGCGCGAATTCGGCAAGTTAGACCCGGACCAGGTCCCTGACCGAGCCGGCTACAAATGGCTCTCACGCGGCCTCGAGGAGGCGTTGATCGCCTTCATCGCCCAAGCCGAGGACGGGGACTGGGGCCTGCGGGTGGCGATCTACGAATTCGACTACCTGCCGGTCCTCGACGCCTTCTGGGGAGCCCGAAACCGCGGCGTAGACGTGAAGATCGTCGTCGACGAGAAAAGCAAGTCCGAAAGTCCGGGTGCCCAGAACATCGCCGCGATCGAGGTCGCCGACCTGTCGGGCTGCAAACCGCGGACGCGGGCGGAAAACATCCCTCACAACAAGTTCGTCGTCCTCCTCAAGGAAGGCGAGCCAGTCGAGGTGTGGACGGGCTCGACCAACATCACCAAGGGCGGGATCTACGGCCACTCCAACGTTGGCCACGTCGTCCGAGACCGGAACGTCGCCGCCGCCTTTCTCGAGTACTGGAAGCAACTCAACAAGGATCCGGCGCCGAGCACGCTGCAGAGCTGGACGGTGAAAAAAGCTGGCGACCAACCCGAGCGCTGGGTCAAGAGCTTATCCAGCGCGGACCTGGAGCCCGCGCGGAGCTCGACCACCCTCGTCTTCTCGCCGCGGGAAAGCGTCGCCGCCCTGAAATGGTACGCGAAGCTGATGAACGAAGCCGAGGAAGGTGTGTTCCTGACCGCCCCGTTCGGCGTCGGCAAAGAGCTGCGCGAAGTGTTCGAAAACAAGAAGTCATACATGCGCTATCTGCTCCTCGACCACGAGTACGAGGACGAAGTCGAGGGCATCGAAAAAATCGAAGGCGACGTCAAGAACGCGGTCACGGTCGGCGCCTACCTCGGCGAAGGGAGCTGGCATCAGTGGCTGGAGGAGCATCTGACCGGGTTCAACAGCTCGGTGAACTTCGTACACACCAAGTACATGCTCATCGACCCGTTGAGCAACGATCCGATCGTGATCAGCGGCTCGGCCAACTTCAGCAAGGCATCGACGACCGAAAACGACGAGAACATGCTGATCGTCCGCGGCGACACCGCCGTCGCCGATGTCTACCTGACCGAGTTCATGCGCCTCTTCAGCGCCTTCCGGCTGCGACACCGGGTCAAAGCCAGGGCCGGTGAGCGGGCGCCGGCGCCGAAAACGGTGGCCTCGGTCGACGGCAACCTCTACCTCGACCCGAGCCCGAGATGGGCCGACGAGTACTACCGGCCGGACTCCCCAGGCGAGGGAGAACGGCTGCTGTTCAGCGGCGCGCCCGAGTAGCGCCACAATTGATCTTTATTGTTTAGTCGCTTAACCTTGCTTCATGGAGGCTGGGCCGTCAGGCAGCGGACCGACGATCGTCACCCTCGGCCCCGAGGGGACCTGCCACGAACGCGCGGTGCGCGAATACATGCGCTTCCAGGGAGTCGGGGACTACTCGATCGAGCTGATCGTCGACTTCCACGTCGGCCTCGACATGGTGCGCGAGATGCCGGGCTCCTTCCTCGTCCAGTGCAGCGCCCATCCGCTCGTGCACGAGATCACCGAGAAGTACTGGACCGAGATCTTCGTCGTCGACACCTTCATCTACCCGACCAAGCACCTCGTCCTGCTGACCCGCAAGGAGGTCGAGAAGCCGCGCTCGCTCGGCATCGTGCCGGCGACGAAGGGCTACGTCGACCTCTCCAAATGGGAGGAGGTGATCGACGTCCCCTCCAAGCCGATCGTCGCCGAAGAGCTGCTCGAAGGCCGCTACGACTCGGGCCTGACCCATATGGAGCACGTCGAGGAGCACGCCGACGAGCTGCGGCTCGACCTCGACATCGGCGAAATCGACACCACCTGGGTCGTCTACGGGCACGAGAAGCGCTTCGAAGGGGACGTGATCGGCATTCCCTCCTCCTACCTGTTCGGGGCGCCCGGCCCCGTCGCCGCCTAGCCCCAGAAGCTCGACCGGGCGACCCCCGCGGTGCGGTCCGTCGCACCTGCCGAGCCGCGCCGCCGGGTAGGGTCGGACCGGATGGCTGCCCCGCTCGCCAACGGCATCGAGGTCGAGGGCCTGGTGCGCGAGTTCAAGAACGGGCCGCGGGCCGTCGACGGGATCGACCTGACGGTCGAGCCGGGCGAGATCTACGGCTTCCTCGGCCCCAACGGCGCCGGCAAGTCGACCACGGTGCTGATGCTGACCACGCTGCTGCCGCCGACCGCCGGCACGGCCCGCGTCGCCGGCTTCGACATCGTCGCCGACGGCCCCAGGGTGCGGGCCTCGATCGGCGCTGCGCTGCAGGAGGCGGCGCTCGACCCGCTGCTCACCGCGCGCGAGCACATGCGCCTGCAGACCGCCCTGCACGGGATCGGCAAGGCCGAGCGACGCGAGCGCGGCCAGGAGCTGCTCGAGCGAGTCGGCCTCTCCGAAGCGGCCGACCGCAAAGTCGGCGGCTTCTCGGGCGGGATGAAACGGCGCCTCGACCTGGCGCTGGCGCTCGCCCACCGACCCCGCATCCTCTTCCTCGACGAGCCGACTACCGGCCTCGACATCCAGAGCCGCACGGCGCTCTGGGCAGAGGTGGCGCGCCTGGCCGCCGCAGAGGGAGTCACCGTCTTCCTCACCACCCAGTACCTAGAGGAGGCGGACGCGCTCGCCGGCCGGGTCGGGATCATCGATCACGGCCACATCGTCGCCGAGGGCACGCCGGCGGCGCTCAAGGCCGAGATCGGTCGGCCGACGGTCGAGGCCGTGCCGCGGGAGGAGGGCGACCGCGAGCGGCTCGGCGCGGTGCTGGCCCGCTTCGGCCCGAGCTCGGGAGCATCGCCGCGCGGCGCGGCGGCGCGCCTGGAGGGCGGCGAGGCCCAGCTCGCCGAGGTCGTGCGGGCGCTCGACTCAGAGGGGATCGCGATCGAGACCCTGCAGCTGCACGCCCCCTCGCTCGACGACGTCTTCCTCGCCAAGACCGGCCGCTCGCTGGAGGGCGCTGGCGATGCCGAGGAGGAGGTCGAGATCGCCGCCGAGGCGGTGGACGCTCTGTGAGCGCGCCGATCGTCACGGTGATCGCCGGTCATTCGAGTCCGGGGCGATCGGCGCGCGAGGACTCTCTGTGAGCGAGCACCGGCTGAGCACGCAGGTCGGTCAGCTCGCCCGCCGCTCGGCGCTGCGCACGATGCGCCAGCCGGCCCAGATCGTGCCCGCCCTGGTCTTCCCGATGTTCCTGCTCGCGGTCAACTCGGGCGGGCTGCACGAAACGACCAACCTGCCGGGCTTCCCGACCGACTCCTACCTCACCTTCGCCCTCGCCGTGCCCTTCGTCCAGGGGGCGCTCTTCTCGGTGATGAACTCGGGCACCGACCTCGCCCGCGACATCGAGACCGGCTTCCTCGACCGCCTGGCGCTGACCCCGCTGCGCGGCGCGGCGCTGCTCAGCGGCCTGCTCGCCGGGGCGGTGCTGCTCGGCCTGGTCCAGGCGGCGACCTACCTGACGGTCGGGCTGATCGCGGGCGCCGAACTGGTCACCGGCGTGCCCGGCGCCCTCGTCATCGTCGCCCTCTCGGTCTCGGTCACCGTCGCCTTCGGCACGATCGGCCTCTTCGCCGCCCTGCGCACCGGCTCCGGCGAGGCCGTGCAGAGCCTCTTCCCCGTCTTCTTCGTCTTCCTCTTCATCTCGGCGATGGCGCTGCCGCTCGAACTGATCCAGACTGACTGGTTCCGCAAGGTCGCCACCGTCAACCCGGTCACCTACCTGCTCGAGGCCTTCCGCTCGCTTCTCTTCGAAGGCTGGGAGCTCGGCTCCCTGGCGCTTGGGTTCGGGATCGCGGCCGCGGTCCTCGCGGTCGGGATGACGGCGGCGAGCCGCGCCCTGAAGACGAGGCTGGTACGGACGTGAGCGGCGCCGGCGAGAGCGCTCGGGTCGCCCGCTTCCGCGACGTCGCCCTCGCGGTCGCCTGGCGCAGCGTCCACAACTTCCTCAGCAACCCCGCCTTCCTCGTCCCTGCGATCGTCTTCCCGCTCTTCTTCTTCGTCGCCTTCGCCGGCGGGCTCTCCGCCGTCGCCAACGTGCCCGGCTTCGACTTCCCCAGCGGCTACACCGCCTTCCAGTTCGTCTTCGTCCTGCTCCAGTCGGCGGCCTTCGGCGGCGTCTTCACCGGCTTCGCGATGGCGCGCGACTTCGAGATCGGCTTCGCCAACCGCTACCTGCTCGCCGCCGCCAACCGCAAGGGGATCGTCGCCGGCTACGCGCTCGCCGCCCTCACCCGGGCACTGATCACCTGGGCGATCCTGACGACGATCGCGCTGATCGCCGGCATGCAGGTCGGCGGCGAGGGCATCGAACTCTTCGGCCTCTTCGGCCTCGCCGTGCTCGTCAACGTGTCGGCGACGCTCTGGGCGGCAGGCGTGGCGATGCGGGTGCGCTCGATCCAGGGCGGGCCGCTGATGCAGTTCCCGGTCTTCCTCACCCTCTTCCTCGCCCCGGTCTACGTGCCGCTCAGCCTGCTCAGCGGCTGGATCCACGCCGTCGCCTCGGTCAACCCGGTGACCGCCCTGCTCGAGGCGGGCCGCGGCTTCATCTCCGGCGAGCCGGTCGTCGTCGCCCTCGCCTTCACGGTCGCCGTGACGCTGCCGATCCTCTTCGCCCTCTGGGCCAACGGCGGCCTCAAGCGAGCCGAAGCGGCGGGGTGAGCTGCCCCAGCTCTCCAGGGCGCGGGCCCGAGTACACGCGGTCCCAGTGACCACGAGTCCCGGGTGCAACGTCTTCTACAGGCATTACATGTAGAAGACGTTGCACCCACGAGCGGGGGTGGGATGATGGCCACATGGGGGCCGGTGAGACGCTGACCGAGCGGGTGCTGGCATGGCGGGATCGGGGCGAGACGGTCGAGTTCCGGGATCACTCGATCCATGCCTTCCATCGCGAGGGGGAGGGACCGCTGCTGCTCCTCTTGCACGGCTTCCCCTCCAGCTCCTACGACTGGCGACTGCTGCTCGACGAGCTGCCGGGGCGCGAGGTGCTCGCCTTCGACTTCCTCGGCTTCGGCCTCTCCGACAAGCCCCGCGATCACGACTACAGCCTCTTCTGGCAGGCCGACCTGACCGAAGAGATGGTGCGGCGGTGCCTGGGCGAGCGGCCGGTCCACATCGTCGCCCACGACATGGGCACCTCGGTCGCCAACGAGCTGATGGCGCGCGACCTGGAGGGGAAGCTGGGGATCTCGATCGAGAGCATCCTGCTCTTCAACGGCAGCATGGTCCTGGAGAAGGCGAGCCCGACCCCGGCCCAGCGGGCGCTGCGCAGCCGCCTCGGCCCGCTCGTCGCCCGCCTCTCCAGCGAGCGCGTCTTCCGCCAGCAGCTCGGCTCGGTCTTCTCAGCCGTACACCCGCTGAGCGACGAGGAGGCCGCCGACCAGTGGGCGCTCGTCTGCCACGACGGGGGGCGAACGCTCGGCCACCGCACGATCTCCTACATGGACCAGCGCGAAATCTACGCCGAGCGCTGGCACGGGGCGATCCGCGAGTGGACCGGCGAGCTGAGCCTCGCCTGGGGCCTACTCGATCCGGTCGCGAACACGAATGTGCTCGACGCCCTGCGCGAGCTGCGCCCGGGAATCCCGGTCACCGAGCTGTCCGAGTTGGCCCACTACCCACAGATCGAAGACCCGCCGCAGATCGCCCGGGCCGCGCTTTCTGCGCTGAGCCGCTGATCTTCGGTTCCGGTGCGCCTTTTCCGGGATATGACCGGAAAAGGCGCACCGGAAGGACTTCTCAGGCCTCGGAGTAGGCCGGCTCGGGCTCGCCGGACGCCTCGGCCTCCGCTGCGGCAGCCATCGCCTCCGGCGAGGGCATCGGCACCGGCTTCAGCACCGTCACCGCAATCACGATGGCGACCGCGACCAGGGCCGCGCCGACCACGTAGGCGAGGTGGTAGCCGGAGTTGAGCGCCGCCAGATGTCCGGCGCCGTCGGCAAGCTGGTTGTCGGTGCGCTGGCCGGCCAGGGTGGCGAGCACGGCGAGGCCGATCGCCCCACCGACCTGCATGCTGGTGTTGACCAGGCCCGAGGCAAGGCCGGAGTCCTCCGGCGTCGCTCCTGACATCGCCAGCGTCATCAGCGCCGGGAAGGCGGTGCCGACCCCAAGGCCGACCAGCAGCATCGGCGCCAGCAGATCGGAGAGGTACTGGCCCTCGACCGGGGTGCGAGCGAAGAGCAGCAGGCCGACGCCGACGAAGGCGACGCCGGGGATCAGCGTGTTCCTCGCCCCGAAGCGCATGATCAGCCTTTCCGCGAAGCCGAGTGAGAGCGTGCCCATCACGACCGTCGCCGGGAGGAAGGCGAGGCCGACCTCGAGCGCGTCGTAGCCGAGGATCCGCTGCAGGTAGAGAGCGCCGAGGAAGAACATGCCGAACATCCCGGCGACCAGCAGCGCCTGGATCGAGTTGGCGCCCACCACGTTGCGCGAGCGGAAGAGGCGCAGCGGCATCAGCGGGTTCTCGATCCGGGCCTGGCGCGCGACGAAGGCGGCGCCGAGGGCGATCGAGATCGCGCCCAGGATCAGGGTCTGGGCCGAGCCCCAGCCGTGATCGGTGACGCCGAGGATCGTGTAGACGCCGAGCATCAGCGAGCTCGTGATCAGCGCCGCGCCGGGGATGTCGGCGCCCGCCTTGAAGCCGATGCCGGGACGGTCCTCGACCAGGCGCAGAGCGCCGTAGGCGGTGGCGATGCCGATCGGCAGGTTGATGATGAAGATCCAGTGCCAGCTGATCGCCTGGGTGAGGATGCCGCCCAGCAGCAGGCCGATCGAGCCGCCGGCCGAGGCGACGAAGCCGAAGACGCCGATCGCTTTCGCCTGCTCCCGCGGCTCGGGGAACATGGTCACGATCATGCCGAGGATCACGGCCG
Source organism: Solirubrobacterales bacterium (assembly GCA_036379955.1). Taxonomy (GTDB): domain Bacteria; phylum Actinomycetota; class Thermoleophilia; order Solirubrobacterales; family 70-9; genus VRUE01. The sequence goes on along the minus strand of DASVFR010000051.1, from coordinate 10,486 downwards.
AGGCAAGCGCCCCGCCGACGCCGGCGAAGAAGCGCCCCGTGATCAGCATCGCCTGGTTCTCCGAAGCTGCGCAGAGCAACGAGGCGGCGACGAAGACGGCAAGGCCGGTCAGGAACATGCGGCGCTGGCCGAGTAGGTCGCCTAGGCGGCCGGCAAGCAGCAGCAGGCCGCCGAAGGGGATCAGGTAGGCGTTGACCACCCAGGCGAGGGCGCTCTGGGAGAAGCCGAGGCTGTCCTGGATCGTCGGCAGGGCGACGTTGACGATGGTCACGTCGAGGACGATCATCAGCATCCCCGCGCAGAGGACGTAGAGGGCGAGCCAGCGGTGTCTGTCGGTCGTCTCAGTCATCGGGCCACTGTAGCAAGTAGTTCAAAAAAACAACTCCTCAGTTGCGAATCACGTTTAACTAGTTGTAAACTTCGTCCAATGGCGACGAAGCGCAGCTACCAGGAGGCTTGCCGGTTCGCCTACGCGCTCGACCTCGTCGGCGAGCGCTGGGCGTTGCTGATCGTGCGCGAGCTGCTGCTCGGGCCGAAGCGCTTCACCGACCTGCGCGCGGGCCTGCCGCACGCGAGCACCAACATCCTCGCAGACCGCTTGCGCGAGCTCGAGGCCAGCGCCATCGTTCGCCGCCGTAAGCTGCCGCCACCCTACGCCGCGACCGTCTACGAGCTGACCGGGTGGGGTCGGGAGCTGGAGCCGATCGTCACCCGGCTCGGCGCCTGGGGAGCCCGCTCCCCCGTCCCGCCCGAATCCCACGAGATCGGCCCCGACTCGATCGTCCTCGCCCTACGCTCGCTCTTCGACCCCGAGCGGGCCGGCGAGCTCGACACGACCTACGGGCTGCGGATCGGCGAGGAGACCTTCCAGGTCAGGGTCACCGACGGCGACCTGGACCTCGCCCGCGGTCCCGCCCCGGACCCCACTGCCACCCTCGCCTTCCCCGACGCTCCCACCATGGCCGCCGTCCTCAGCGGCCAGCTGCCGCTCGAGGATGCCGCGATCTCCGGCGCCCTCGAGATCGACGGCTCCAAACAGGCCGCCAAGCGCTTCCTCCGCCTCTTCCCGATGCCCGAGCCGTGTGCGCACGAGGGCGTCGAGGCGCCAGCGACGGCAATCGCCGGCTGAATCGGCTCGCGGGCCGCTTTCCAGGCGGAATCCCGCTCCTCCGTTACCTTTCTCCCATGCCATCCGGCGATCGGGCAAGCACCGCAGCGAAAGACGCCGCGGCCCAGGCCGGCTGGGTGCGGCCGGAGCCAGGTTCGTGGTGATTGGCGGTCGCGGTCGCGGCCGGCGGCCACGTCCAAAGAGGGGAGGCGCTGCTCGGCACTCCATTCTCGATCGCGGCAGAGCTGGCAAGCGGCGACGTAGCCGTCTGCTTAGTGGAGGACCTGCGTGCGATGAAGCGAGCGGCCGGGCGCGGTCAAGATCTCGTCGACCTGGAAAACCTGGACGCAGCCGAAGTCGGTCCGAGCGGAAGCAATTGATCGGTTGATTGGCAGGGGAATGGCCCGCTGCCCAATGAATCTCTTGGGGGATGACCAATTTGCTGAGTCGGCGCGCCTTGCCAGGCTCGTCGGCGAGCTTGGGGTGCCGGCGGACGTGGTAGTCGCCAGCGAAGCTCATGTGCGCGAATGGGGGAGGCTGTCGGGCACCATGATCCATGACGCCTTGGCCGAGGGGAGGATCGTCGGTGACGGAGCCGCGTAGCGGCGGCGACCTCGCTCTGCTGCTGATGGAGAAGGCAGCCGGCGACGAAAAGATTCTCCTCCGCCCGATCGACGACTAGGACATCCCGGACGACGGCCTCGGCTTTCACGCTCAGCAGGCAGTCGAGAAGAGGTTGAAGCTCGGAACGGCATCTCCTACGAGCGCACGCACAACATCGCTTACCTGCTGAAGCTGCTCGACGGCGCAGGAGTCTCGAAGCCTGACGGAGCAGACGATCTTCCAACTTGAGTCCGTGGGCAGCGGAGTTGCGCTACGGCCGTAGCCCTGAGGCAGCACCGGATCGAGGGCAGATGCGCGATCTGGTCGAACAGACCAGGGCATAGGCCGATGAGCTGCTGGCGGACCTCTACGATGAGCCATCCCGCCCCGATAGCTCAGCTGGATAGAGCGACTCCTCCTAAGGGACCATTCAGAGAGCCAAGACGGGGCGACGGTCATTGACCCTTAAAGCCGCTCGGAAAGCCAAACCGGCGACCATCGAGAGCGTTACAACTCCGCCCCCCGTTCGACAGGTTGGAACAGAGGTTGGAACAAGGGGGTTGGAACGGATGGCTCTAAAAGCAAAAGACAAAGGGATCGACCACAACGGCAATGAGCTTCCCCCGGACGTTTACGCCAGCAGCCGCCAGGACGGCACCATTGCCGGCTATCGCGTCCGCTGGCGCGAGGAAGACGAAGACGGGATCATGCCGACAACCGAGCAAATCGTTCTCAGCTCGCAAGGCGGGCTCTCTCGATCAAGCCCTAGCCGCCGCGGTCGCGTTCCTCGATGGCGCCCGGGAGGCGGTCAGGGTGGACGGGGCGGTATCCCGCCCGGACGCCGCCGCAACCTTGACGATGGAAGACGGGTTCGGTGAGTGGGTGGTAGGTCGCGCCCCCGACCTGAGCCCGGACTACGCCGACAAGGCGGTCAGGCTTTGGGATAAGGAGATAGCCACCCGGTCAATCGCCCGGGTGCGGCTTGACCGACTCAAAAGCGACTCGGGAATCATCGTCCGATTTCAAGACTCGTTGGTCAGGGACGGAATGAGCACGTCAAAGCGCCGCGAGGTCTTGAAGCTCTTTCGAGCGGTTCTAGCTTGGTTGCGGCGCCGCCACCCGAACGTCTTGACGGTCGATGTAGCGAGCTTGATTGAGCTGCCAAAGCAAGGGAAAAAGCGCCTCGCCTACGCCGCCGACTTCACGGGGGTAGAGCGCATCATTGAGCAGGTGCTGAGGCGTCCCGCGCGGGACGATCTTCTACCGATCCGCGATGCCGCCTTGATAGCGGCAGAGGGCTACGCCATCGCCACGCGGCCCTCTGAATGGCTCCACTCCGCAGCTTGGGAAAACCTCTACGACACGACGATCGAGCTACAGCGATCGAGCAACCGCGACCCCGACCAAATCAAGGGCTTGAAGACCGGGGCACACGTCGCGCTACTGCTCGCCAATGCGCGAGACCGACTCGCTATCTACCGCGAACGACTAGAGGAACGCTACGGGCCGCAGCCCGGTCATGGGTTGATCTTTCAGGCTTTGGACGACGATGGGCCGGTCTGGATTACCCCGGAAGATGGGGGCGAGCCCGTGCCGCTCGCGGTGAGCAAGAACGCCTATAACCAGTGGGTAAAGCGGGTCTGGATTCCGGCGCGTGAAATCGCCGCGGATGCGCCGGATGCGCCGGAAGGTCTCGGCAAAATGACTTTCTACGACCTTCGCCACACGGCTATCTCAATGGCGCTTCATTCGACCCTAGTTATGGGTCCGCACGGAATGAACCTGCATCCGCTATCGGGTTGGGCAGGGCATGACATACAGACCTTGCAGCGCTATTACGCTCACTTCATCGCCCGCTATCACGGTCAGGAGCCGATCGACCTAGAAGCCGAGTGCCGCAGCGCCCGGGAAGCGGTAGAGGCGAGCCCGTTCATGGCGGACGAAAGGGTCAGCCCGCAGCGCGAAGCTCAGCAGCGGCGACGTGAGCGCCAAAAGCGAGAGAAGCGCCGCAAGGCACGGCAAAAAGGGAAAAGCGGCGGCCGAGCCGAGTTGAGTCGCTTGTCGCCGTTCCGGCTTAACTGGCTGGAATGGGTGTAATACTCCCCCGGTCATTTTCGGGAACACCAAAGGGAGCGCGGATGCGACTGACCCGGATTCTGATTCCAACGGCAGCGGTAATCATGGTCGTGTCGGCTGGCTGCGGTGTCGATACTTCTTCGGATGCGACTACGAGCTCAGGCGTGTCGCTCCCGGCTCCCAACGGAGCAAAGGGGTTTGAGGCTTACTACCGGGAACTCATCGCCGCCGGAACCAAGCCTTCCGTTGCGCGGTGCTACCAGCACGGGCTTGAACGCCTTCCACCGGCAAAGCTACGCGAGAACTCAGCAGCTTCGCTTACGGAAGCCGAACGAAAAGACGTAATCGCAATCAACGCCAAGCTTGAAGCTGAATGCGTACCGGCGGGGGGCGGGTATCAGGCGAACCCCACGGATGCACAGGCTGACGAAGCTCGCCAGAAGCTCAAAGCAGGATTCCTTACGGCCTTGGAAAGCAAGGGGGCATCGGATGCCGAAATCGGTTGCATTGATGATCGGGTCGATGAACTTTCCAAGTCGAAGCTCTACGAATTGGCAAACAACGAAAATGGAGCCGGGCGGTCGATAGCCGAAACGATGTTGCATGAATGCGAAGGCGTCGAATGAGTAGCGATCAACCGATCGTTGCCGCAGTAACCACCTTTTTTGTTTTCTTGTTTTTCCTCGCCCAAGTAATTTTTTGGGGCGGCACTAGCTTTGGGATTGTTAGAGAGTATTGCGCCGATATTGAAGCGTCCCGATCGACCAACTCGGTACAGGTCGAATCGAGTTGGACCTACGTTCTATGGCCCCCTCTATTTTTCGCAAATACTGACCCGCCTGGAAGGTGCGTCCGAAACTCTCCATTGCGAGAGGGACTAAGCGCAATCGGGATTTGGTCTTTGCCGAGTCCCGAGGAACAGGTACGCGAGCACATCGAAAACCAGCCCTGACGCGCGGGCCCTCGGGGGTCGAAGCGCCCTTGGGGTGCTTGCTTCTCCTTGCGGGGAGTAAGCGCAGGCCACAGGGACTCCTTGGGTTGCTTTGGCCCCCGGAAAGCCGCATCAGCCCCACGCCTGGTCCGTAGCTCCCTAGCAATTGCGACAGCGATTTCTCGGAGGTCGGGGCACTCGCAGGGAGGGGCGGGGGTGCTTGGGCACAGACACCCCCGTTCCTGCCTCGGCCTCCGAGAAATCGCTGTCGCTCGCCCCACCTAGAGCGCGGATCAAAATGGTCGCCGAGAAAGACGCCATCTATGTTTCCGGCCGGGTCTCGGAAGTCCCGTTTCCGCCTGCGCCCTCAGAGCGGATGCATTGCGCTCAATGCAACGCCGGGGTATGGGTTGAGCAAAGCCGGCTGAGCGTGGCCCGCACCTGTCGGATTCTCTGCGTTCCTTGCGCTTTCGGCCCACCCTCGCCCTCCGGTGGGCCACCCGTTTAAAATGGCGATATGGCGACTGCGGTTAAGAAGCTCGATTTGGCGGTCGGCGAGGTCGTGGAAATCGACGGGCGGCAATACGAGGTTGTGCCGGCCCGCGAGGGCGGCGTGACGATTGAACCGCCGATTACCCCGATGGCTGAGCTTGACGCCGAGTGGGGAACTAAGCCAGCTTCCCAAGAGGATTTCGAGCGGCTTACGGCAGACGACTACCCCCCTGACGGCGAGGGATAGCCGTGGCTGAGAATCCCGGGGGCGCCGCCCCGCGGGCTTCGATCGAGTTCCGATCGGCCGTCTGGGAGCAGGAGGTTGAGCGCTTCGATCGACGCTCGCCAGCTCGTATCCAGGCGGAGCGCGCCAGGAGAGAAATTGAAGCTGGCGGGGCTCGGCTGGCGTGGCGTCCCTGTGAAGCAGAAGGCCCGGGTGGAATCAGACTCCCGGGCTGTCGCAAGCTCTACGTTCCGCTAGGCGCATCCGGCCCGTCTGCCGCGCCGTTCGGCTTCGTCTTTCGATTGAGTCAGCGGCCAGATGGCAGCTTGGCTTGGACCTTGATTGCTTTTGGCGTCCGGCATCCCGACCGCGATATCCGCAGCGTCTATGAGCGCGCCCATAAGCGCCTTCACGGCCACTTCCCAGAGCACTAAGCTGCCCTCGCTTCCAGCCGTCCAGAACCAATCAAATGCTCCCTTTTCCAGGGCCGTCAGGCGTTTTAGCAGAAGCTGGAAGCTACCTCGCGACCCTAAAACTCAGCGAGGCTGGCGCCGAACGCTGACCGTCGGAGCTAGTGGCTTTCACGGTGAGCGTGTACTGCCCTGGCTTCAAACTTTTGGCTCGCGAGATGCGACCAAGGAACACCACCTTGTTCATACCAGGATGGCCGGAGAATGAGAGTGCTCCCGCGCGCACCATGCGACGGCACGCCTTGCCTTTGCGATTCGTGCCCGTCTTGGCGACGCAGCGGCCACCCTCTTTGCGGCCAGCAAGGCGCCTAGTGAAGTCGAACGTGACCGTCGCCTGCACGTTAAGCTCAAAGGAGAACGTCGTCCCTACCGGGGGCATATTTCGGTTGTCGCGAGACCCCTTGCTGATCCGGGCAAGGCCATTGCCTACGCGCCAGACGTGGTGGGACGCCTTGAGCTTCGTCACGATTGGAGCGACAGCGGCGGGTCCGGTTTCAACCTCCTTCCCGGCAAGCGAGATCGTTAGTTGTCGCGAGGCCGGGATTCCGTCGCTGTCGGTGGCCGTGACGGTCGGAGCGTAGCTGGCAGGCGGCTGCGAACAAGGCGAGCGCACGCATATCGCGGTCAGCGGGGTGCCCGTGATTCGCCCGGTCGCCTGGTTGATCGAGAGGCCCGGCGGCAATCCAGTCGCAGACCAGTGGTACGGCGGCGTTCCACCAGTGGCTTCGACTTGGGCTTCGTAGGGAGTCCCTGCGGTGCCCGCCGGCAGCGAGCTGCTTGTAACCAACAGGGGCGCCACGATGGCCGAGGGGTCGAACGTCGTGACGTTGCCGCTCATCGTAGCGGCCGTACAGAGCGATGCAGACGGGCAGGACACGCTCGTGAACGCTGCACCGCCGCCATACCGGATAGTCCAGTCCGCGCCTGCGTTTGTGGAACTGAATAGCGAGCCATTGCCGTCCGCGACAGCGCAGGTCGAGCTCGTACAGGAGACCGCGGTGAGTTCTTTCGCGCCGTCGATGGCTTGCGTTGTGGCCGTCGCTTCGCCAGCCGCGCCGACCGTGACCTTGAGAACCTTGCCGCTGCCATCGACGGCTACGCAGGAGACAGTCGAACTACATGCGATCCCGCGCAGCGCAGTCGTGCCATTCAAATTGGTGGGGGTCCACCCGGCGGATTCTTTGATCCCTTGTTCGGTCGTGGCGACGTGGAGGTTGCCCGAGTCGTCAACCACCGCGCAGAACGAAGAGGACAGGCAGGAGACGCCAATCATCGCGCCCGTTCCGATGACCTCCGCCGTCCAAGAGATTCCCGAGGGTTTGGTTGAGTAGCGAATGAAACCTTCGCCATTGCTCGCGGCGACGCAGAAGGAGGTTGTCGGGCAGGAGAACGCGTTGACGCCGTTCATCGGTTTGAAGGAGGTGAGAAACGTGCCGCCGAGGGAGCTGGCACGGTAGACGTTGCCGCCGCCACCGGCGACGGAGCCGTCGGCGAGCACGCAGAGAGTGGTCGAGGGACAGGAGACGGCCTCGGCGGGGCTCTGGCCGCTCGGACCGCTCCAGAAGGTCCAAGTCGCCGCCGAGGTCACGCTCACGTCTGTCGCATAGAGCGCATTGCCTTTGCTGTCAGCGACAACGCAGGTGGCGGTCGCGGGCACACAGGAGACGGTATTCACGCTGTTGCCAGCGTCGATCGCCTGCGTGAAGGTGGCGGCGGTGGCGGTGGCGCTTAGCGCCGCCACCATCGCGACGGCGATCAGGCACGCGCCGATCCACCTACCCCTCCGATTGACTCTCCTCACAACGTGCCGCCGTTCCGCCTGCGCCTATCGACCATCTAGGAAACCCTCCCTAAAGAACCTGCATGTGTATCACAGGCTACCGTGCTTCTAGGCGAGCCACGCTGGCCTCGCCAGGGACATTGGCCCTACGCCCCGGGCCGGATTCGAACCGGCGACTTCCGACTTAGGAGGTCGGCGCTCTCTCCATGCTGAGCTACCGGGGCAGAAGCGGGATTATCGCGCGTCTGGGGTTGGAACAAAGGTTGGAACAAATCTGCCCGCCAGAGTCCCCTAGCGTCCCCTTCTGCCCCCTAAGAATCGGCATAATCAAGCGCCTGCCCCGGAGTCAAGCCAAATTGGGGCTTGACAAATAGCCCCTCCTAAGGAGTAGGCCCCTAGTTCGAATCCAGGTCGGGGCATTAGTTTTTTAAGGTTTATTGGCGATAGGCGCTAGTCTTCTAAAGAAGATGAAGGGCGCCCGTACTTATTCACCTCTGACCCTGGAGGCGGCAAGCCTGCTCGGGAGCAATGTGCGCCTTGGACGGCGCCAGCGTCGCTGGACGGTGGCGGAGCTGGCCGAGCGGGTGGGGGTCAGCGAAACGACGATGCTGAAGGTGGAGCACGGCGATCCAGGGGTGCGCCTGGGCATCGCCTTTGAGGCGGCGGCGCTTGTCGGCGTTCCGCTCTTCAGCGAGGACCGCTCCCGGCGGGCGCTGGAAGCCGCGCGAATCGAAGACCGCCTGGCGGTGCTGCCACAGCGAGTGCGGCAGCCGCTCGAGGCCGACGATGACTTCTGAGCCCCGCGAAGCGTTCGTCTGGATCTGGCTGCCCGACGCCGTCGACCCGGTGGTGGCCGGTCGCCTCGACGCCGTCGACGACCTCGTTGCGTTCACCTACGGGCGCAGCTACCTCGAGCGCGACGGGCGGATTCCGCTGTACTTGCCCGAGCTGCCCCTGCGCCGCGGGCAGATCGTTCCGCTCGTCGGCGAGGTTGCCGGCTGCATTGCCGATGCCGGCCCAGGTGCCTGGGGGCAGCGGGTCATCCTCAACCGCCTGGTCGGCAGTGGCGCCGCGGACACCGGCGATCTTCCTCCCCTCACCTACCTGCTCGAATCCGACTCAGACCGAACCGGGGCGCTCGACTTCCAGGTCTCGCCAACCGAGTACGTTCCTCGCTCTCGAGGCGAGGTGCAGCTCTCCCAGCTCGCCTCATTGGCCGAATCCGCACGCAGGGTGGAGGAAGGGATCCCGCTCTCCCCCGCACTCGACGAGGCGCTCCTCCACGGCACTTCGATCGGGGGCGCCCGGCCCAAGGCCCTGCTGAGCGACGGCAAGCGTCGCTTGATCGCGAAGTTCAGCTCGACTACCGATACCTTCGCCGTCGTCAAGGCCGAGTTCGTCGCGATGGAGCTCGCCCGTCGCGTTGGCGTCGACGTGGCGGCGGTTGAGCTCACGGAAGCGCTGGGCAAGGACGTCCTGCTCGTCGAGCGCTTCGACCGTCCGGCGGAGGGTGGCCGGCGGGCGCTGATCTCAGCGCTGACGATCCTCGACCTCGGCGAGTGGGGCGGCAGGTACGCGAGCTACGAGGCCCTCGCGGACAAGATCCGTGAGCGGTTCACCGAGCCAAAGGCCACGCTGCGTGAGCTCTTCTCGCGTCTCACCCTCAACGTTCTCCTCGGCAATACCGACGACCACGCCCGCAATCACGCCGCCTTCTGGGACGGCGTCGCGCTGACGCTCACCCCCGCCTACGACATCTGCCCACTTCCGCGCACAGGCGGCGAGGCGTCCCAGGCGATGGCGATCGGCCGAGACGGCTCTCGGCTGAGCCAGGTCTCCAGCTGCGTCGCCCGCGCTTCGACCTTCCTGCTGACCCAAGAGGAGGCACGTGAGATCGTCGACGGACAGATCGACACGATCGAGCGGGAATGGAGCGACGTTTGCGAGCTGGCGCGCCTCAGCGAGGTCGACCGCCGTCGCCTCTGGCGCCACGCGATCCTGAATCCCTATGCAACCGAGGGCTATTCGAAGCTAGGCAGGAATAAGGCGCCATCCGCTTAAGGGCCGAGCATTTGCTTCCAGGCCCCGCGGTGCGTTTGGGCGTTCTCGTCATCCTCGGAGAGAGTCGCGCGTGCGGCGTACAGCATCGAGGAGTAGGCGACGCTGACAGCGACGGCATCGTGTCCTGCCGTCAACGCCTCGCGAGCCGCGACCAGCCGGTCTTTGGCCTGCTCGATGAACTCCTCCGAACGGGGACTCATGCGGTAGATCTCCGATCCTCGAGCGGTCCGTCGAGCGCGTCGCCGTAGAGCACGAGCTTGTCGCGGTCCACCTCCTGGACGAAGAAGGAGTGGATCTCGCGGCGCTGGCGCAGCCATCCGGTGTCGAAGACCCGCAGGGAGTAATAGGCAGGGCTGTCACCAACGGCGTCCGCCTCTTCTTCGACCATCGGCAATGCCCACCAGCCGGCTTTCCGAGCGTCGTAGGCGGCTGAGCAGGCGCTCCACGACGCGACGCTCGCGCCGGGCAAGCGCGGCCTCTTCGAGGATGTCGCCGTCGCGTACGTCCACAGCCCCGGATAGGTCATGCCGCGGCACCACGACCTGGCACCGTCGCAAGCTGGTCTAAGACCCCTACTGCGCCACCGCCGCGAAGCTGAGCGTGCCCACCAGCTCCCCGGCGCTGAAGGCCGCGTTGCCTTGGGCGAAGGCTTCGTTGAAGGTCTGCGCCGTGGCGCCGGTGAGCGTCAGCGGCCCCGAGACGGCGATCGTCCTTGCCTTCGGATCGGAGGAGATCTGCTCGG
>DASVFR010000050.1:0-20729 GCA_036379955.1 Solirubrobacterales bacterium | reverse complement strand
CGGCGGGCACGTCCCTGGGCGGCTAGCCGAAGCGCCCGGTGACGTAGTCCCGCGTGCGCGGGTCGGCCGGGGCGTTGAAGATCGTCTCGGTCTCGGCGTACTCGATCAGGCTCCCGGTCGGTTCGCCCCCGCCCCCGGTCTCGAGGCCGAAGAAGGCCGTGCGATCGGCGACGCGCGCGGCCTGCTGCATGTTGTGGGTGACGATGACGATCGTGAAGCGCCCCTTGAGGCTGTGCATCAGGTCCTCGATCGAGGCCGTCGCGATCGGGTCAAGCGCCGAGGCCGGCTCGTCGAGCAGCAGCACGTCGGGTTCGATCGCGATCGCGCGCGCTATGCAGAGCCGCTGCTGCTGGCCTCCGGAGAGGCCGAGGGCGCTGGCGCGCAGACGGTCCTTGACCTCGTCCCAGAGCGCCGCTCCCCTCAGCGCTTGCTCGACCCGCTCGTCGAGGTCGCGCTTGAGGCCGAGGTTGCGGGGCGCCCAGGCGACGTTGTCGTAGATCGACTTGGGGAAGGGGTTCGGCTTCTGGAAGACCATCCCGATCCGGCGCCGCACCTCGACCTGGTCGACGTCGCCAGCGTAGATGTCGTGGCCGTGGTAGCGGACTTCGCCCTGCAGGCGGAACCCGGCCACGGAGTCGTTCATCCGGTTGAGGCTGCGGATGAAGGTCGACTTGCCGCAGCCCGAGGGCCCGATCAGCGCCGTGATCCGGCTGCGCGGGATGCGCAGGCTGACTCCGCTCAGCGCCTGCTTGGCGCCGTAGAAGACCGAGACGTCGTCGACGTCGAAGACCGACTCGAGCACCGGCTCGGGGCGCCGGCCGGCCTGCATCCCGGCATCGGCCAGCGTGCCGCTCTGGATCCGAACGCGCGAGGGCGTCGGCGGCGGTGGCGCGGGCGCCAGGCCCGGCGGCGGCTCCTGCCTCATCCCGCTCATCCCGCCATCCTCCGCTTGCTGCGGGCGAGCAGCGCCCGCGCCCCGAGGCCGGCGAACATGATGAAGGAGAGAAGCACCAGCCCAGCGCCCCAGGCCTGGGTCAGCGCTTCCGGGTTGGCTTCTTCGGAGAGCCGGAAGATCTTCACCGGGATGTTCGGCACCGGCCCGAAGGGATCGAGCGAGACTTCACTGCCGCTCCAGACCGAGTCGACCAGGATCAGCGGCGCGGTCTCGCCGGCGGCGCGGGCGACGGCGAGGATCGTCGCCGTGACGATCCCGCTCGTGGCGCTGGGCAGGATCACGGTCAGCACCGAGCGCCAGCGGCTCACACCGAGCGCGTCGGCGGCTTCGCGCAGGTTACCGGGCACGAGGACGAGGACCTCCTGGGTGCCACGGGCGACGATCGGCAGCATGATGATCGACAGCGCGACCGCGGCGGCAAAGCCCGACTGCTTGTGGTGATTGACGAGCAGGCCGAAGACGAAGAGGCCGATGATGATCGAGGGCAGGCCGTTGACCAGGTCGAGCGTCAGGCGGACGAGGCGGTCGACCCTTCCGCCGGCGGCGAACTCGGTCAGGTAGACGGCGATCAGGATTCCGATCGGGGCGGCAATCAGCGTCCCGATCGCGACGATCTCGGCGGTGCCGACCAGCATCGGACCGATCCCGTCGGGTTCGCCCTCGAAGAGGAAGTCGAGGCTGATCGCTGCCGCGCCGCGGGAGATAACCGTGTAGACGACGATCGCCAGCACGGCGACTGCGGCGACTGCGGCGGCCGTCGCCCCGTACTCGGCGACGTGGCTGACCAGCCGGCGGCGGCGCAGGTTGCCGGTCGGGCGCAGCGGTGCCGCCGGGTCGAAGGACCCGCTCATCGCACACTCCCTTCGCGCCCCGATCGCCACGGATTCGAACACCCGGCGATCACCGTGACGATCGGGGCGCTCATTTGGCCATCGCCTGCCTGTAGTCGAAGCGCCGCCCGATCCATTGCGCGGTCAGGTTGGCGGTGAGGCCGATCGCGAGCAGGATCAGGCCCAGGTAGTAGAGCGAGGCTTTGTGCATCTGCGTGATCGCGCCGGGGAACTCGTTGGCGATCCGGGCGGCGAGCGTGTCCCCGGTTTCGAACAGCGAGAGGTGCATCTTAGACCCGGCGCCGATCACCTGGGCGACGGCGATCGCCTCGCCCAGCGCGCGGCCGAGGCCGAGTAGCGCGGCGGCGACCACGCCGGATGCCGTGCTCGGCAGCACCACGCCGCGGATCACCTCCCAGCGCGTCGCGCCGAGAGCGCTCGCCCCGTCCTGCACGTCGCGCGGGACCGAGAGGAAGAGATCGCGCGAGATCGAGGCAATGATCGGCACGATCATGATCGTCAGGATCAGGCTCGCCGTGAACACGCTCAAGCCGGTCGTCTGCGGCGGTCCGAAGATGGGGATGAAGCCGAGCTTGTCGTGCAGCCAAGGCTCGATGTTCCTGTCGACGAAGGGGGCGAGCACGACGAGACCCCAGAAGCCGAGGATCACGCTGGGAATAGCCGCCAGCATCTCGACCAGCGGCGAGATCACGCCCCGCACCCCCTTGGGAGCAAGGAGGCTGAGGAAGAGTCCGATCGCGATCGCGATCGGGGCCCCGATCAGCAGCGCGAAGAGGGAGCTGACGAGGGTGCCGAGGAGAAACGGCCGGGCGCCGAAGGCCCCGAGGTTGGGCTGCCATTCGGCGTTGAAGACGAAGCCGAGGCCGAACTGCGAGATCGCCGGGCTGGCGCCGTGAGCGACCTGGTAGCCGACCGCGAGCAGGGTGACGACCGCGAGCAGCGCGGCCGCGACGCAGACCGCCCGCAGCGCGGCGTCGCCGAAGCGATCGAGCGAGCGCCGCCGGTCGCGAGAGCGCCTCTGGGAGGACGCTGCGGGTCCAGGAATTGGGCTCGCGGCGGTGCTCATCGCGCGCACCCTAGAGGACTTCCATGCCCTTTCCTACCTGTCCGCGGCGATTTTCACAAAATAGACACAACTGCCGAAATCCAGGTTTACAAAAACGTTACGAGTCCCTCTCGCTGTTACATCTTTTTAACGATCTTCTATTCACACAATTGACACATTTTTCTTTCGACCCACCGCAATCCTGACTTCGCCAGGGGGCGTTCAGCGCCTGTGGCAAGCAGACGCAATGAACCTGAGTCGAAAGGATTCATCTTGATTCGCAACAGGCTGTTTGGCTTCTCCCTTGCGCTGATCGTGGCGCTGGCGAGCATGGCCGCCATCTCGGTGGCCTCCGCATCCGCAGGCCTCACCGGCGCGGGCTCCTCGCTGATCGCACCGCTGATGGGCAACTGGAAAAGCGGCTTCGAAGCGCGTTCCAACGGCGCCATCACGATCACCTACGGTTCCGTCGGCTCCGGGGCGGGCATCGCCCAGATAACCGGTCGCACCGTCGATTTCGGCGCTTCCGACGCCCCGCTCACCCCCGAACAGGCCGCCGCCTGCAACGGCTGCGTGCAGATCCCCTGGGCGCTGACCGCCACGGGCCTCGCCTTCCACCTCAAGGGCGTCAACAAACTGAACCTCAACGGGTCCGTTATCGCCGGCATCTACTTCGGCAAGATCACCAAGTGGAACGACCCCAAGATCGCGAAGCTCAACCCGAAAGTCCACCTTCCGGGTACGCCAATCACGCCGGTCTACCGCAGCGACGGCTCCGGTGACACCTACGCCTTCACCAACTACCTCGCGAAGGAAAGCAAGGCGTGGAAGAACAGCATCGGCTTCGCGACCTCGGTCGGCTTCCCGGCTGGCGTCGGTGGCAAAGGCAACGTCGGCGTCACCTCGGTCGTCCAGGCTACGAACGGGTCGATCGGGTACATCTCGGCCTCCTACATCATCGCCGCCGGCCTCAAGGCCGCCGCGCTTGAAAACGCGGCCGGCAACTTCGAGTACCCGAACCTGACGAACATTTCCGCCGCGGCGGAAATGGTGAAAAAGGTTCCGGCAAACAACGAACTCCACATCGTCTCGCCGCCGAAGAAGTACTCGAAGGCCTACCCGCTGTCGACGTTCACCTACTGCATCGTGCCGCACGGCGCTCCGCAGAAAACCGACCTCAGCAATTTCATCCTCTACGCAATGACCGGGGGGCAGAAATACGGTCCGGCGCTCGACTTCGCGCCGCTGCCGAAGGTCGTCCTCGAAGCGGCGAAGAAGACACTCGCCCACCTGTAAACCACGGCCGGGCCTAAGGCGAACTGACCAAGCAGATCAAGGACGCAGGGAGCGAAGCGTGCTCTGCACGTGAGCGACCGAGGACACCGATATGCGCCGGTCAGATCGCCTTAGGCGAACGCCTGCGCGGCGCGGCGGCGAAGGTCGGCGTTGAGCATCCCCGTGACCTCGCTCGGGACCGTGCCCGCCGAGGGGATCGCGTCGCCGATCAGGCCGCTGGCGCGGAAGCCGAGGAGCGGCGCGTCGAAGCCAGCCTCGCGGATCTTGCGGACCAGCCCTACGGCGCCGCGAGTGTCGGCGCCGGGGCCGCAGAGGACGATCGCAGTCGGGTCGAGGGCGCGCAGGGCGCGCTCGAGGCGCTCGTCTCCCAGCTGGCTGGAGAGGACGAGGACGCGGAAGCCGGCGCGGCGCAAGGTCAGGTCGAGCGCTTGGGCGTGGACCGCCTCGGCCTCGGAGCCGCCGCTGGCGTCCAGCAACAGGATGCCGGCCGGGCGCGAGGCGGTGGAGGCGAGTCGGCGGGCGCCGTGCAGCCAGCCGGTCGCCCAGCGCGAGGCGAACTCGAGCTCGGCCTCGCGGTCGGGGTCGACGGCAAGCTTGTCGATCGTCGGCAGCAGCAGCTCCTCGACCGTGCGCTCCAGCGGCCGCAGCGCGAGGCTCTCCTCGATCGCGCAGTCCGCCGCCTCCTCGTCGAAGCTCTCCAGGGCAGCCAGCAGACTGCCGCCGCTGGCCGGCGTCGCCTGGCGCTGGCGCGCGAGCTCGATAGCCGAGGAGATGTTGCCGGTCTGCGTCAGCGCGTCGCGCAGAGTCTGCAGCTCGACCAGCTCGTAGTTGCGGTGGTTGCCCACCGTGCGCTTCGGTTTCGGGTAGCCGTAACGGCGCTCCCAGCTGCGCAACGTGTTGGGGCTGACCCCAAGCACTTCGGCGGCGGCGTTGGTTCTGATTCCCGGCATCTCGATCGGACTCCTAGGCCCAGCGTCATTCGCCAGGCCGCGCCATTCTCCCACCGCAAATCCAGGTTTACGCAAGTTATGGACAAATTGCCGGAAACTTGCAGGGAGCGAGAAGCCCGCGGGTTGACAGCGCCTCAGCGCTCGGGCAGGGTTCCTACGCCGACCGGTTGGCCCAGCGCTCTGGCTCGCCACATCGCCTCGTCGGCCTTGCGCAGCAGCTCCTCGGCATCATCGCCGTGGTCGGGGCAGGCGACGACGCCGGCCGCGATGCCGATCCGCAGACCGCCGGCGGCCTCCAGCTCGTCGAGCAGGGCGAGCAGGCGCTCGGTCATCTGCACGCCTTGAACCGTCGTCTGGTTGGGGGCGAGAACGCAGACGCCGTCGCGCTCCAGCGGGAAGGCCTCGTCGACGAGGCGGATGCTTTCGCGCAGGGCGGCGTCGAGGACGGCGAGTGCCGTCTCCTTGCTCTCTCCGGAGCCGTCGCCGCGCGCACCCGGCCCGTCGACGTCGAAGATGACGAGGCCGAAAGGGTGCCCGTAGCGCTTGTGAGTCTCGATCAGCTGGTCGAGGCGGCGACGCATCTGGCTCGGCCCGGCCAAAACCGGCTCTTCGATCCGGGGGGCGTTGGCCGGAGGCGCGGACACGGCCGAGACCGCGGTCGCCGCAACCGAGCCGAACTCCTCGGCCAGCTTCTGGGCCGCGTCGGCGAACGAAGCGACTCCTCCCCCTCCCATCTCCTCGCTCAGCGTCTTCAGCAGCGCAGCCTGCAGCGACGAGACCTCGCGCGCGACCTGACCGACGGAGGTGTCCCCCCCAGAGCCGATGGTCGTCCGCGCTGCCACGCCGAGACCTTGGCGCACGCCACGGACACCAGGGCGGCAAAAGATCGCTATTTGCGGGTTGACATACGTCTAGTCAAATCGTCCGCAAAGAGCGCCGCTCGGGTGCAACGCGTTGTGGCGCCCGTGGCGCCTCTATGCGTTGCACCCGCGGGGGGCTTGGTCAATCGAGGCTGCGGCGGCCGGCGAAGGCCTTGCCGAGGGTGACCTCGTCGGCGTGCTCGAGGTCGGCGCCGACCGGGAGGCCGCTGGCGAGGCGGGTGACGGAGACGCGGCCACGCAGGCGCTCGGCGATGTGCAGCGCTGTCGCCTCGCCGGTCGTCGTCGGGTTGGTCGCGAGGACGACCTCGCGGACCTCGCCACCCTCGACCCGGCGCTCGAGCTCGGTGATCTTCAGGTCCTCGGCGTCGATGCCGTCGATCGGCGAGAGGGCACCGCCGAGCACGTGGTAAAGGCCGCGGTACTCGTGCGTGCGCTCGATCGGGATCACGTCGGCGGGCTCCTCGACCACGCAGATCGTCGTGCGGTCGCGGCTCGAGTCGGCGCAGATGCGGCAGCGCGGGCCCTCGGCGAGGTTGAAGCACTCCTCGCAGAGGCCCACCTTCTCCTTCACCTCGCCGATCGCCGCGGCCAGCGCCGCCGCCTCCTCGTCGGGAGCGCGGAGAATGTGGAAGGCGAGTCGCTGCGCCGTGCGCTGGCCGATCCCCGGCAGGCGCGAGAGCTCAGCGACGAGGCGCGCCAGCGGCGCGGGGCCCTCGGCGCTCACGACATCCCGTTCCGGTGCGCTTTATACGGCCATTGACCGTAAAAGGCGCACCGGAGGGTCATCGCGCTCACATCCCGGGGAGGCCCAGGCCTCCCGTGATCCCGCCCATCTTCGACTCGGCGAGTGCCTGCGCGGCGCGCAGCGCCTCGTTGACCGCGGCCTGCACCATCTCCGCCAGCATCTCGGCCTCTTCGGGGTCGACCGCCTCGGGGTCGATGACGATCTCGCGCAGGACCAGGTCGCCGCCCATCTTCACCTTGACCATGCCGCCGCCGGCGCTGGCCTCGACCACCTCGTCTTTAAGCGACTCCTGCGCCTGCAGCATCTCGCTCTGCATCTTCTGCGCCTGCTTCATCAGGGCGTTCACGTCGAAGCCCCCGGGCATGCCGCCGCCTCGCGCCACCTAACCGACCTCCTTCGCGTCGAACTCGCTCTTCAGCTTCTCCACCATCGCATCGTGATCGATCTCGTCCGCCGACGCCTCCGCCTCCGCCTCGTCCTCGAGCAGCACGTATCCAGGCCGCACCCGCTGTCCCAGAATCGCCTCCAGCGCATCGGCCATCAGCTCCCGCTTCTCGGGAGTCTCGGCCTTCTTCTTGTTGAAGGTCAACTCCCCCGGGAACCCGATCGTCAGCCCATCGTCGTCGAGCGAGACCGGTCGCGCGCCGTCGAAGGTGGCCGCGAGAGCCGGGCTCGACTCGCGAAGCTTGTCGAGAACCGCGGGCCAAACACGCTGCACCTTCTCAAGGTCGAGCGAGCCCTCGCCCGCGGGAGATGCGCTTTCTTCTGAAGAAGCTTCGGCGTCTGCCTCGGGACCGTCATCCTCAGGAGCTTCCCCGGGCGCGTCGGAAGCTTGCTCGTCACTGGATGCGGTGTCTCCCGCGGGTGGCGGTGTAGGGGGACCCGCCCCTGAGGACGCTTTAGCGACCGGAAGGGGTGGGGGGTCCCCTGCACCGACAGGACCCGCGGGCCGGTTCGCATTCGTCTCAAGCTTCTCGACCCTGCGGAGTAGACCCTCGGTCGAAGGGTCCAAATCGGGTCGCGCAGCCTTCAGCAATGCGATCTCGACGGCCATGCGGGCGTCGTCGCCCTCGCGCACCGCGGTGAGCGCCGCCGCCAGCTCATCGATCGTGCGGACGAGGATCGCCGGGCCGACGGCATTTGCCTGAGCCGCCAACCGCTCTGAGTCCGTCGCAGTCACCACGAAGGTGTTAGGTACCTCCCCCACCGTCTGCGTCACCAGCAGGTGACGCAGGTGGGCGAGTAGGTCGCGGGCGAACTGGGCCGGATCGCGGCCCGAGCGGGCCATCTTCTCGACTCCGAGCAGGGCCGCGCGCGGGTCTTCGGCGATGACGGCGTCGACCGCTTCGAAGAGCAGGTCGGCGTCGGCCGCGCCCAGCAGCTCCAGCACGGCGTCGAGCTCGACCCGCTCGCCGCCGTAGGAGACGAGCTGGTCCAGCGTGCCGAGCGCGTCGCGGAAGCTGCCCGAGGCGGAGCGGGCGATCATCGCCACCGCCGCATCGCCGGCCTCGATCCCCTCGGCGGCGGCGACCCGCATCAGCACCTCGGAGATCTGCTCCAGCGAGGGGCGCTGAAAGTCGAAGCGCTGGCAGCGGTCGGCGATCGTCGGCATCACCTTGTGCGCCTCGGTCGTGGCAAGGACGAAGACGGTGCTCGGCGGCGGCTCCTCGAGCGTCTTGAGGAAGGCGTTCCACGCCTCCTTGGTCAGCATGTGCGCCTCGTCGAGAATGTAGACCTTCCAGCGGCCGCCGGTGGGGGCGTAGGCGACCCGCTCGCGCAGGTCGCGGACGTCGTCGACCGAGCGATTGGAGGCGGCGTCCATCTCGATCACGTCGACCGAGGTGCCGGCGGCGATCGTCAGGCACGATTCGCATTCCCCGCAGGGCGTGACGGTCGGCCCGCCGCGCTCGCAGTTGAGCGAGCGGGCGAGGATCTTCGCCATCGAGGTCTTGCCGGTCCCGCGCGAGCCGACGAAGAGGTAGGCGTGGTGGACCTTGCCCTGCTCGACCGCGTTGCGCAGCGTGCGCACGACGTGCTGCTGGCCGACGACCTCGTCGAAGGAGCCGGGCCGGTGGCGGCGGTAGAGGGAGATCGAGTCGCTCGCGGACGGCACTGCGGCCAGTGTATCTGCGCCTATACCTTGCCCCGGTGCTCCGCAAGTGGCTCACTCCGGCGGCGTGGGTCGCAGGCGTCGGCGCGGCGCTGCTGATCCTCTTCCCGCTCGGCTTCCCCAACTACGACACGATCTACGCGCTGGTCTGGGGACGGGAGCTGGCACACGGCGTGAGCCCCGACTACGGCGCCGCCCTGCCGCCGACGCCGCACCCGCTGGCCGATCTCCTCGGCGCCGTGACGACCCCGCTCGGCGATGGCGCGATCGACGTGACGATGGTCGTCGCCTACGCCTCGCTCGGCCTCGTCGGCTACCTCGTCTACCGACTCGGCTCGCTCTGGTTCAACCGCCCGATCGGCGTCGTGGCCGCCGCGATCGTCCTCACCCGCGCTCCCTACCTATCCAACGGCCTCCGCGCCTACGTCGACCTCCCATACATAGCCCTCTGCCTAGGAGCTCTCCTTATAGAGACGCGCAAGCCCCGCGCCGGCTGGCCCGTCCTAGCCCTCCTAGCCCTGGCCGGCCTCCTCCGTCCGGAGGCCTGGCTGTTCTCGGTCGTCTACCTGATCTACCTTCTGCTCGCCCCACCCGAAGCTTCGACAATCCAGGACGGCGGCGGGCCAGGCAACTCGTCCCGCGAAGACGGCTCCGAAGGGGAGAGCAGAGCCTCCCTCGAACGGGCGGATACTCAAATTGCCGGTCTAATTAGGCCGGCAATTGTCCGGGCGAGGGAGGCCCTGCTCTCCCCCACCGGTGTGGCCCTCGCAGCCCTCGCCCTCGCGGCCCCCATCCTCTGGGCCCTATTCGACTGGATCACCGCCGGCAGCCCGACCTACTCGTTCACCGGCACCCAGGAAACCGTCGAGACCCTGCAACGCCACACCGGCCCCGTCGACCTCGTCCTCTGGGGCCCCCGCGCCCTCGGCGAAGTGATGCAGTGGCCGGGAATGGTCGGCGCGGTGGGCGGCGTCGCGCTCGCCCTTGCCTTCCTGCGCCGCCGCGCCGCGCTCGGCCTCGTAGCCGCCGCGCTCGCGCTCGGCGCCTTCGCCCTGCTCGCCGTGGGCGGCCTGGCGATCATCGCCCGCTACACGATGCTGACTGGCGCGATCCTGGCGATCTTCGTCGCCGTCGCCCTGCTCGGCTGGCGCCTGCTCGACGTCGGCCACCCCTGGCGGCGCCGCTGGCAAGTTTTCGCCGGGCTCGTCCTGCTCATGTTCGTGCTCTGGATCCCCAACCAGTGGGATCTCGACTCGACCGTGCACCGCGACCTCTCCAATCAGGGGACGATCGAGCGCGACCTCAGTGACCTGGCGGACTCCGGCGCCTTCGCCGAGCCACTCTGCGGCCCGATTGCCGTGCCCAACCATCGCGCCATCCCCCGCCTCGCCTTCGCCCTCGACGTCAAGCCGACCGCGATCGTCAGCGCCAGCGAGGAGGGCGCGCCCCGCCACGGCTACTTCCTCAAGCCCGCCAACTCCTTCGTCATCCATAACTTCATCCTCGACCCCAACGACCCGACTCGCTTCTCGCTCACCGTCCCCCCCGACTACCGCAAGGTCGCAAGCAACCCCTCCTGGGTCCTCTACCGCCACTGCTAGGGGCCGATGGGCCGAAAAGCGCTCTATATCAGCGCTTTTCGGCCCATCGGCCCGGATTGCGGGATAGGCTGCGGGCGTGTTCAGTGGGGGGTTCAGGCGGTCTGGGCTGTTCGGGCTCATCGGGGTCTTCGTCGTCGCCGCGATCGTGGTCGCGATCGCGACCACCACGGGTGAAGGGCAGAGCAACCCGAAGACGACCTACGCGTTGATCTTCGGCGTCCTCGCCGTCTTCCTCATCGTCCTCTTCGCCCTGCAGCGCTCCGACATGGAGCGGGCCGCCGGTAGCAGCGTGCGCGGCACCGAACGCGCGGTCGCCGAAGGCGGGCGGACGATCGAGAACCCGACGGCGATGAGCGAGCCGGAGCTCTGGGCGGCGCTGGCGGTGAAGCCGATCGACGAGGAGGCGGTCAAGGCGCGCAGTCAGATGTGGGACTCGGGTCGGCGCAGCCTGCGCCTGGGGATGATCGTCACCCTGCTGATCTTCCTCACCGTTCCCTCGATCTACCTCTTCGAAAGCTTCGTGCCGCTGCTGATCGGCGGGCCGTTGATCGCGATCGCCGCGATCTACGGAAGCATCCGCGCCCTGATGCCCGGCGGCGAGATGGACAGCGGCTACCAGAAGGTCGGCGCGGCGATGGCTCCGCTCGGGCTCGAGGTGACCGAGCGGCCGAAGGTGAACATCGAGGTGCGCGAAGCGACCACCGGCCGGGTTGGCCCGAAGATCCACGGCGCCCTCGTCCTCAGCGGTGAGCGCCACGGGCGGGCGGTCTCGATGCGGACCGCGGACGGGACCAGCGAGGTGACCGTCCGCGTCGCCTCCCCCGAGTTCAAGGCGAAATCGCGCGACGGCAGGGTGCGCCCGCCCGAGGACGCGCCGGCCGCGATCGCCGAAGCGCTGCGCACCGTGCCCAACTCGACCCGCTGGAAGAAACTGACCGTCGAGGGAGGACCCGACGGCATCGCAGTCACCCGCAAGGGCCTGACCGACCAGGCCGACAGCCTCTGCGACCTCTGGCTCGCCGAGCGCCTAGCCGACTCACTCTGACCCCGGGGGCCGATGGGCCGAAAAGCGCTCATATAGAGCGCTTTTCGGCCCATCGGCCCCCGTTAGCCGGTGTGCTCTACGCGGTCGAGGGCCGCGTGGGTGTCGGCGGCGACCCCGGGGTCGGCGAGGTCGACGCCGGGCGGCAGCTCGACGCGGAGCTCGCTGGATGGGTCGAGGCGGACCCGCAGCGGACCGGACGCGCGGGAGCCGAGCACGTGCCCGCCCCGCTCGCGGGCCTCGTCGACGAAGTGCAGGTGGTAGCCGCTCACCTCGATGCCCTCGACGTAGGCGGGGAAGCGGAAGCCGACCATCGTCCCGGCTGCCTCGCGCAGCTCGAAGACGCGCTGCTCGGCAACGACCCTGGTCAGCGGCCGGTAGGGCGGGCGCTGGCGCGGGACCGAGCGCGCCCGGACCAGCTCGAAGCGACCATCGATGCGGATCGCGCAGGAGGCCACGCCGGTGGGGATCAGCTCGTCGAGCGCGTCAAGCAGCGCCTCGTGGTCGAGCGGTCCCGTCACCTCCGCGTCGATTGTGGGCAAGAAGCGGGTGACGACCGCGAAGGGCGTGCGCTCCCCCGGGCCAACCCCCTCCACCGAGCCGTCCACCCTCGCCCGGTAGAAGCGCCCGTCGAGGGCGATCATCTCGCCGTCGAGCCCGTTGAAGGTGCCGAGACCGAGGTCGCCGTGCTCGGCCAGCTCGGCAAAACTCAGGTCGCCGTCATAGGCCCCTTCCAGCAGCGCGCCGATCGTCGAAGCCTGGAACAGCACGTGCGGCTCGCGCTCGGCGTGCAGCTCGGCCTCGTGCATCGCCTCGACGTGCAGCGACCTGATCCAGCGCTCGTCCAGCACGCCGCCATCCTCGCACCTAAAGTCACACCCACGCCTATGTGGAGACGGGTGACGGAATCGACGCTGGGTCGGATCGCGCTGCTCGTCGGCGCGGTCGCCGCGGCGATCCTCGGCAGCGCCGCGCTCGCCCACCTCGCCTTCGACGAGTACGGGACCTACGGCGACGCGCTCTGGTCGGCGGTCCTGCACGTGCTCGACCCCTCCAGCCTGCACGACGACGCGGGCGCGGCCCAGCGCGCGATCGGCGTCTTCCAGGTCGTCACCGGCCTGGTCCTGCTCGTCGGCCTGCTCTTCACCTTCGTCGCCGAGTTCGTCGGCCGCTCGCTGGAGCGGATCGGCCAGGGGGACCGGCCGGTGCGCGCCCGCGACCACCTGCTCGTGATCGGCGGCACCGACCTGATCGAGCTGGCGACCTCGGCCGCGGTGCAGGCCCAGCAGAAGACCGGCCTCGACACGCTCGTCCTGCTCGCGCCCGAGTCGGCGCGCGACTCCCACGCCCAGATCCGCGACGAGCTGGAGGAGAACAGCGCCGGGCTGAAGACCGAGCTGGTCTTCGGCGATACGGCCGGCGACTCCGGCTTCGAGCTCGCCGCGGCCGAGCGCGCCCGGGCGATCCTGGTGATGCGCTCGAGCCTCGGCCCGGCGCCCGCCGAGTCCTCCGACGTCGAAGTCACCCAGAGCGGCCTCGCCCTGCTCGACTACCTGAACGAGCGCGACGCCAAGCCGGAGGTGCGGCTGGTCTTCCGCCGCGGCCGCAACGTCGACGCCAGCTGGGAACTCTTCCCCCACGACTGGGACGCGATCGTCGCCGACCGCACCGTCTCGGCCGTCCTGCGCCTGGCGATCACCCGTCCGCCGGCGCTGGCCGGGCTGCCGGGCTGGGTCGCCGAGCACGGCGAGATCGAGCCTTTCGCCGAGCTCGTCGACGCCGCCTGGAAGGCACGCAACGGCGGGCCCCTGCGACTGACGATCGTCGGCTGCGGGATCAACGCCCCCGCGCTGATGGAGGACCTGGCCGAGGTCGGCGCCGAGTACTTCGCGGTGACGATGGTCGCGCCGCGCGAGGCGTTCGACCGCTACCTGGGCAGTGCCGAGCCGTCCGGCGTCAAGATCCGCTTCGTCGACGAACGCCCGAACGATCCCGACCATCTGCCGCGCACCCTGATCGAGTCCCGCCCGCACCTCGTCCTCGCTACCCCCAGTCCCGACAGCTGGGACCAGCGCGCCTCTGACGCCGGCGTGACGCTCGCGCTGCTGCGCGTCCTGCGCACCGCCGGCGGCCGCGACCTGCCGGTGCTGGCCGAGCTCTTCCTCACCGAGTCGACTAGTCGGCTGCCCACGGACCCGCGCCTGCTGGCGATCTCGACGCTGCGCTCGGTCGCCACCGCGGTCTCGCTCAGCATCTTCGACCCCGAGCGGGCGGCCGAGCTGGAACGTCAGCTCGCGGCCGGCGCGAGCGATCGTTGAGAATCGGAGCATGGCGGCGATAGAGCTTCGCGGCGCGGTCAAGCGCTTCGGTCCGATCGTGGCGGTCGACGGGCTCGACCTCGAGGTCCCGGCGGGGATCTGCCTCGGCCTGCTCGGGCCCAACGGCGCCGGCAAGTCGACGACGATGCGACTGCTCACCGGGCAGGCGATCCCCGACGCCGGCGAGCTGCGCGTGCTCGGCCACGAGCTGCCTGCCGACGCCAAGGCAGCGCGGGCCGAGATGGGCGTCGTGCCGCAGCTCGACAACCTCGACGTCGACGTCACGGTCGAGGACAACCTGGCGGTCTACGCGCGGCTCTACCGGGTCGCCGACGTCGGCGCCGCGGTCAACCGGGCGCTCGACCTCGCCCGCCTGCGAGAGCGGCGCCGCGACGCGGTCGACAAGCTCTCCGGCGGGATGCGGCGTCGCCTGCTGCTCGCCCGCGGCCTCGTCCACGAGCCGAAACTGGTCCTGCTCGACGAGCCGACGGTCGGCCTCGATCCGCAGATCCGCACCCAGCTCTGGACCCTGATCGACGACCTGCGCTCGCGCGGCACGACGATCCTGATGTCGACCCACTACATCGAGGAGGCCGAGCGGCTTGCCGACGAGGTCGCGGTGATGGACCGCGGGAGGGTGATCGCCCGCGCGACCCCGGCCGAGCTGATCGCCGCCCACGCCGGCACCCACACGGCCGAGGTCTACGGGCCGCCGGCGCGGCTGACCGAGGTGCGCGCCGTCGCCGAGGCGCAGGGGCTGCCGGTGCGCCCGGCCGGGCCGGCGATCGCGATCGTCGGCTCCGAGCGCGCCACCGACGGCGCGGTTCCCGATGACGCCGTGATCCGTGCCGCCTCGCTTGAGGACGTCTTCGTGCTGCTCACGGGAATGGAGGCCGAATGAGCGACCCGAGCTGCATTCGCCGTCATATAGATGGTCAAAGCAGCAATGGCCCCCTGGTCGGTGTCGCATGAGGCGCCTCGAACCGGCCGCGATCTCCGGCGTGATGAGCCGCGAGGTCGCCAACTTCCGCACCTACTGGCGGGGAACGACCTTCTCCAGCGTGCTCGAACCGATCGTCTACCTGCTCGCCTTCGGACTCGGCCTCAGCGCGACGCTGGTCGACGAAGTGGGCGGGGTGCCCTACGTGCAGTACGTCGGCACCGGCATGGTCGGCACCGCGGTGATCTTCTCCAGCGCGATGCCGGCGATGTTCGGCACCTTCGTCAAGCACCGCTTCCAGAACACCTACGACGCGATCCTCGCCGCCCCGGTCGACGTCGAGGAGCTGGTCAGCGCCGAGGTGCTCTGGATCGGCGCCCGCGCCAGCGTCTACGGCTGCGTGCCGCTGCTGGTCACGATCGGCTTCGGGCTCGACCCGGCCTGGGGGATGCTGCTGACGCCGCTCTTCTGCTTCGTCACCGCCCTCGGCTTCGCCGGCTTCGGGGTGACGATGGCGGCGATCGTCGCCAAGATCGACCAGTTCAACTACGTGACGGCGCTCTTCGTCACGCCGCTCTTCCTCGTCTCCGGCGCCTTCTTCCCGATCTCGGGCCTGCCCGAGGGCTTCCAGGTCCTCGCCCAGCTCAATCCCCTGCACCAGCTGGTCGAACTGGTCCGCGGCGGCGCCTTCGGCTACGAAGCGGTCGACCTGCTCCGCTTCGTCGGCCTCGTGGCCTTCGCCCTAGTCATGTGGCGGATCGCCGTCAACCGCCTGGAAGCGCGCCTGATCGACTGAAGAAATGGACCGTGCGCCCCGCCTTCGAAGCGAAGTCACCGGGCGTGTCCGTCGCGGTTGGCTCGAGCCGGGCTCGCCTGCGGCACCCGCGGCTTCCGCTTAAGGCTGCTTCCTTCCGGACCTGACCTGGTTCGCGTGCCCACGTCGCGCAGGACCCGGCCGTCAACGCCGCCCGCGGCGCACTGACCCCGACGGCCAGCCCCTCGGAACGGGATTCGGCCCCGCTAAAGCGGATTTCGGGTGACAGGGCACCGCTGATTCCCCGCCTAGCACGGTCCGTCCCCGATCCTACCCGTCCCACACGTGCCGTGAGTTAGCCACCTATACGGTGGCCTAACCCACGGCACGTCGGCATAAGATCGGCGCCTCCGATGATCACGGTCGACACAGACTCCTTCTTCGTCATCGTCACGATCGCGGCGCTGTCCGCGGTCACGGTGGCGGCGGTGCCGAAGCGCTTCGCGCCGCCGGTGGTCGTCGTCGAGCTGCTGCTGGGGATCGTCGTCGGGCCCGAAGTGCTCGACCTGGCTAAAACCGACGAGTTCATCGAATTCTTCTCCAACCTCGGCCTCGGCATGCTCTTCTTCTTCGCCGGCTACGAGATCGACTTCGAGCGGATCAAAGGGGCGCCGCTGCGGCTCGGCGCCTGGGGCTGGCTGCTCTCGATCGCCCTTGCCTATGGGATCGGCGGCGTCCTCGCCGCGGCCGGGATCATCGTCTCCTTCCTCTACACCGGCTCGGCGATGGCGACGACGGCAATCGGCACCCTGATCCCGATCCTGCGCGACAGCGGCGAGCTGAAGACGCGGTTCGGCACCTACCTGCTGGCGGCCGGCGGCGTCGGCGAGTTCGGGCCGATCCTGCTCGTCACCCTCTTCCTCTCCACCACCAACCCGCTGCACGAGGCCGCGATCTTGATCGCCTTCATCGTCCTCGCGATCGCCGTCGCCCTCGTCTCGGTGCGCCTCGCCTGGCGCGGCTGGCCGGCGCTGGAGCGCACCTTCGAGACGAGCAGCCAGCTGGCGGTGCGGATCACGGTTGTGCTCGTCTTCGGCCTCGTCCTGCTCGCCGGCAAGCTCGGCCTCGACGTCCTGATCGGCGGCTTCCTCGCCGGCATGATCGTCCGCCTCGCGCTCAGGGGCCACGAGCTGCAGGTCTTCGAGTCGAAGCTGACCGCGGTCGGCTTCGGCTTCTTCGTCCCCTTCTTCTTCGTCACCAGCGGCATCGAGTTCGACCTCGCGGCGCTCGGCTCGGCCACGGCTCTGCTCAAGCTGGCGATGTTCTTCGCACTCTTCCTCGTCGTCCGCGGCGTGCCGGCGATGCTCCTTTACCGCAAGTTCCTCGCCACCCGCGACCGCGCCGCACTTGCCTTCTACAGCGCCACCGAGCTCCCCCTCGTGGTCGCCATCACCACGATCGCGATCGACGCCGGCAAGATGCGCGCCTCGACCGCCGCCGGCCTCGTCGGTGCCGCGATGCTCTCCACTCTCGTCTTCCCCTTCGTCGGTCTGGCGCTGCGCAAGCGCTCGGAGGCCGAGGGGCGCGAGGAGCCGCCAAACGCGGTCGAGGCGCCAGCGCCGGCCTGATCGCCGAGCCGAACTACCCGCCGAAGATCTGCTCGACGAAGAAGCGAGCGGCGGGATCGAGCCGGTCGCCGAAGGTGCTCTCCGCGACCGCGAGGATCTCGTCCGCCGTCTCAAGGCCCAGCTCACCTGCAAGCAGGCGCAGATCCTCCTCGTCCTCGCCGACGCGATGGGCGAGGACCTTCAGCGCAAGCAGCGTCTCCGGCGAAGCAGCCAGACAGCGCAATCCCGGCAGGTCGAGGATGGGAACCGCAGCAGGATCGTCCCCTTCCAGGAAGCCCTTGACGGCGTCATTCAGCCAGCCCCCCGGGAGGCCGAGATCCTCGGCGACCACCGCGGCGGCCTCGTAGACGACGTTCTTCGGCTCGAAGACCGCGTCGACGTCGCGGGTCGCCCTCCGCTCGTCGAAGGCAAGGGCGATCGCCGCTCCGCCGACCACGTACATCTCCGCGACGACCCCCCGTCGCTCGAGCTCGCCGGCCAAGGCGGTCAGCGCGGCGAGGATCTCGTTCCGATCCATCTCAGACCCGGTGCAGGGAGCGCTCGGGGACGAAGATCCCACGGCGGCGAAACGCGGCGGGCGCCTGCGCGATCGCCACCGCGCGGAAGCCCGGCACCTCGCTGAGGAACCAGAAGCGGTCCAGGAAGCGTCCCGGCCCGACCGACCACGCGGGCCTGCTCAAGCCATGGACCGCAGCGAGGTGCTCGGCCAGAGCGCCGAGGTAAGCATCGTGACGAGAATCGCCAATCAACGCCGGGGGCTCCTCAATGGCTTCAGCCTGTGAACGCTCGTCGCCACGCAACGCAAACTCATCGAGGAATTCGCGCACGGCGTGCCGAAAGTCCTCACCATCGCGAACCCTGTCAGCGACGCAGGCAAGGGTCTGAGAGAGCCGCTCCTTCCCAGGTGGATGGGCAACAAGCCAGTCCGAACGCGTGGTCAGAACGGTCGCCATGAGCCAGGATGGTAGCCCTATGATTGACGCTCTCCCGGGCGCGTAGCTCAGTGGGAGAGCGCTCGCCTCACACGCGAGAGGTCGCTGGTTCGAACCCAGCCGCGCCCATGGCCAGGAAGTCGTACAAAAATATGTACATCTTTGCTAGGCTTTTGACCATGGCTTCTATGCAGACCGTTGTGCCAAGCGCTGAGGCTAGGGATCATCTCTCTAGCTATTTGAAGCTTTTTCGCGAGCAGAAAGGGCAGGCTGATCCGGTCGTCTTCGGCTCCCATCGCAAGCCCGAGGGCGTGATCCTCTCTTACGAGCGGTACGAGTGGCTGACCGAGGTTCTAGACGAACTAGTCGCCTCGGAGGAGGTCCGCGAGGCAATTGCGGAGGACACCGGCAAGCGGGTAGAGCTCGCCGATGTGGCTCGCGAGGCAGGCTTTGATCCGGCGGATTTCGGTTTGTAGGTGGCTCGGCTTCCGGTCGAATTCTTCGACCCAACCGCCAAGCAACAGCTTCTCGATCTTCCCTCCAAAGAGCTGAAGCGCCGGGCGCTTGAGCTGCTCGCCCAAGTCTCGAAGGAGGACCCGAAGCTCGGCAAGCCGTGTGGCTTCGCATTCAGCACTGGCAATCTCTCTGACTGCCGCAAGCTCTATTTCGATGAGCAGCGCGACGTGAGCCCGCGCTTCCGCATCATCTACCGCCTGCTACCAGATGAGAACGAACCGACGAAGGCAGAGGTCATCCGCACTGGGCTCAAGGTGCCCTTTGGCGACGAGGAGCAAATCTATCGCCAGGTCGGCCGGGCACTGGAGCGACTTTTGGGACGCGAGTAGAGGTCGCTGGTTCGAACCCAGCCGCGCCCATAGGTCGAATCCCCTGCAATCGTAGTGGATTTGGCGGCGTCGAACGCCAGTTGCTCGCAGGAATCTCAGGGTGCGTCCGACACGCTATTTTCCCCCACCGTAGAGCCGAAAACTTCGCCTCCCCAACCTCAATTAGGAGGGAGTCGACGTTCGATCCGGCCGGTGCAACCTGCGATGGGCAATCTCATAGACGCTGGGCTTCCAGGGCGCGTCGGGATGTCTGTCGCCAACGGCGAGCAGGAACAGCGTCGGAGCGCCATTCAAGACACCGCCGAGAAACACGGCCCCCACGAGGCGGGTGCCGTCGCGGGCTTCGGGGTCGCACTGCTGCGCTCTCCGCCTGCGCGCTCGAGGATCGCCTCCGCTGAGGTCTCCTTCGACGGCCACTCTGGCGCGACTACGAGCCGACCATCGGCCAGAGACTCCTCGATCACGTAGGAGCCCTCCACATCGCCGGTCAGCTTGACGTGGCGTTGCGCCATGCGGAAATCATCGCAGAGGTCGCGGTCGAGGCTTGCGCGTGGCGCTCTTGGCGTCGTAGCTCCGCAATCGCCGTCTGCGTCCTTCATCGGTCCCATCGCGTAAGTGCTGCTAGCTCTATTCGCCCCAGCTGGAGACCATTGGCTCGGGCGCCCACTGGGGCCAGGTGACGGGCCCAATTGGTACTCCCCGAAAGAACTCCGCGATCTTGACCGGCCCAGCCAGCCGCGAGTTGTCATATGCAACGGCCCTGTCCGCCAACGCGATAGCTTGCGCAACGAGTCGCCACAACCGGTGGTAGCGCTCACGAATCTTGTGCTCCGGTACGTCGTGCCCGCCCATCAGCACCCGATACGCAACGCGCCTGACCGTCAGCTCCTCTGGCACGAGCATCGCATGGAGCACAACCTGATAGCCGGTCTCTTGCGCGGAACGAATCAGGTTGAGCTTCGATGGATGGGAGAAGACGGTCTCGGCGACGAACGACTGGCCGCCGGCAATGAGGTGCGCGCGAGTGTCAGCAGCTACCTGGGCGGCCTCGTAGGCATGCGCATCGGGGTCGGTAGGCCACCTGGCCTTGGCAATCTCGTCCGGATTGACATATGCATAGCCTGGCAGCTCGAGCGCGAGAAACTCTTCGACGAACGTGGTCTTGCCGGAGCCATTCGGTCCAACGACCACATGCAGCTGCTTCAAACGGACGCGCTCGTTCCGTCAGGCCGATACTCGGTCAATTCGCCCTGCTCGTTCAGCGCCACAGTCGTGACCCCGCGCGCGGCAAGGACCGCGCCGAGATTTGTCCTTTGCAGACGCGCTTCTAGCCGTGACTGGACCTCAGAATCGAACACGATCCCCTCCTCATCGGAGAGATGCTCGGGCGGGAGAATCCCTGCCAAGGCGGCCTCTACCCGATGCCTGGAAGCCGTCTCTCGCGCGCAAACCGACTTGCCGACGCGCGCCCAATGCTCTAGCTGTTGCTTGGCCGAACGACTCTCCTTGGCACCCTCGACTACTGCGCTGTCGAACAGGTCGGTTGGAACTCGCGTTGGCCGGTCAGCGGTAGCAGCCATGAGAAACTCCTTGGTAGAAGATTGATACAAAGCGTAGCAGAATGATACGAGACCTAGTCAGCGAGCTCGTCTAGCCGCACCGGCCCCTACTGCGCCACCGCCGCGAAGCTGAGCATGCCCACCAGCTCCCCGGCGCTGAAGGCCGCGTTGCCTTGGGCGAAGGCTTCGTTGAAGGTCTGCGCCGTGGCGCCGGTGAGCGTCAGCGGCCCCGAGACGGCGATCGTCCTTGCCTTCGGATCGGAGGAGATCTGCTCGG
>DASVFR010000049.1:0-7440 GCA_036379955.1 Solirubrobacterales bacterium | reverse complement strand
GAACATGGCCGAGGAGGCACGCGAAGCGCCGAAATCGATCCCCCGCAGCGTCGGGATCACCGTCGCCGCGGTGCTCGGCCTCTACGTCTTCATCCCGATGGTCGCGCTGTCGGCGATGCCGGTCACCCAGGACGCGGCCGGCCACTACGCGACCGCCCTCGGCAGCAAGTTCGCCGACGACCCGATCCTCGGCATCGTCGAGAACCTCGGCCTCTCGCACACCCCGACCGAAGTCCTCCGCTACTACGTCGGCGTCCTCGCCGCGGTGATCCTGCTGATCGCCACCAACGCCGGGCTGATCGGCGTCTCCCGCCTCACCTACTCGATGGGTCAGCACCGGCAGCTGCCCGAGGGCCTGCGCCAGGTCCACCCGAAGTACCGCACCCCCTACATCGCGATCCTGATCTTCGCCGCGATCGCGATCGTCACCCTGCTGCCGGGCCAGACCGACTTCCTGGCGACGATGTACTCGTTCGGCGCGATGCTCTCCTTCACCGTCGCTCACGTCTCGGTGATCCAGCTACGCCGCCGCTTCGCCGGCGAGGAGAGACCGTGGAAGCCGCCGCTCAACTTCCGCGCCTTCGGTGTCGAGGTGCCGCTCAGCGCCGTGCTGGGCGGCCTTGGCACCTTCTCGGCCTGGATCGTTGTGATGGCGCTCAACCCGCGGACGCTCGCCGTCGGGGTCGGCTGGATGGTCGTCGGCCTCCTCGTCTACGTCCTCTACCGCCGCCACCAGCGCCTGCCGCTGACCGAGACCGTGAAGGTGCTGCTGCCCGAGCCGCTCGGGGTGGAGGAGATCGAGTACCGCAGCGTCCTGGTCGCCTTCGAGGACGGCGAGCCGTTCTCGGAGGAGATGGTGGCGACCGCGGTCAAGCTCGCCTCTAAGCGACGCCGGGGCATCCACGTCCACTCGATGCTGACCGTGCCCACCGACCTACCGCTCGACGCCGAGTTGCCCCGGCAAGAAGCCGAGGCGCAGAGCAAGATCGAGCAGGCGAAGCTGATCGGCGGCCAGCGGGTGACGGGCCACGTCGAGCGGGTCCGGCCCGGTCAGGCCGGCTATGCGATCGCCGACGAGGCCGAGGAGATCGTCGCCGCCGCCGTGGTCGTAGGCTTGCGCTACCGCAACGGCCGGCCGCTCTACGACAAGACCCTGCAGACGGTGCTCGGCGAGCGTCCCTGCCGCGTGATCGTCGTCTCCGACCCGGCCGTAGAATCGCAGCCGTGGGCTCGCCCGAACGGATCTACCGCGGTTCCGTCCGCGCCCTCTCCTTCGTCTTCCTAGCGCTGGGCCTGCTCATCCTGCTCAGCACGCTCGCCAACGGCGGCGGCCCGCTCTCCGTCGGGTTCCTGCTCGGCGTGGCGTTCCTCGTCCTCGGCGCGGCGCGACTGCGGATGAGCCGGCGTTGAACGAGGAGCGGGAGAAACCGCGCCTCTCGCCGTTGCTGCAGCGCGGCCTCGGGGTTCCCGGGCTCTTCGTCGCCGTCTACTCGGCGGTCGGCGCCTCGATCTACTTCGCGCTCGGGGTCGTCGCCAGGCGCGGCCTCGGCCTGACGCCCCTGATCTTCCTCGCCGCCGGGCTGCTCTTCGTGCTGACCACGCTCAGCTACGCCGAGGGGGCGGGGATGCTGCGCGAGCGCGGTGGCTCCTCCAGCTTCGCTCGCCACGCCTTCAACGAGCTGATTGCCTTCGTCGCCGGCTGGGCGATCCTGATCGACTACCTGATCGTCGCCGCGCTGGCCGCGATCTCGGTTCCCCACTACCTGCAACCGATCTCGGGGGGGCTGGCGACCTCGGAGTGGCAGCTGCCGGTCGCTGTCGCCGTGATCGTCGGCGCCTGCCTGCTCAACGTCTTCGACGTCACCGGCCGCGGTCGCGAGCGCCTGTTCGCCGGCCTCGCCCTCGCCGACCTCGCGCTGCAACTCGCCGTGATCGTCGTCGGCGTGCTCGTCGTCTTCCATCCCGGGCGGCTGACCGATCAGATCGACCTCTTCACCGCGCCGACCGTCAAGGACATCGTCTACGCGGCGGTGGTGGCGACGCTCGCTTACGCAGGGATCGAGGCCGCCGCCGACCTCGCGCCAGACATCGACGCCCGACCTCGCGACCTGAAGCGCATCGTCTCCCTGGGCGCGATAGCGGTGCCGGTCGGCTACGCGGCGATGGCGGCGATCGCGCTGATGGCCGTGCCGGTCGTCTCGGGCGCGAACGGGCCGGAGACGGCGCTGGGAGGCAAGTACGTCGAGGCGCCGATCCTCGGCGTCGTCTCGGCCTACGATCCGGCTTGGGTGGCGGACTCGATGCGCTGGCTGGTCGCGATCGTCGCCGCTCCCGTCCTCTTCTGGGCGACGACGACCTCGCTGCTCGGCGTCTCCCGCCACATCTACACGCTGGCGATCAACCGCCAGATCCCGAGCTGGCTGGGCAAGCTCAACAGCCGCCACGCGACGCCACACGTGGCGATCGCGATCTCGGGCCTGATCGCGATCGGGCTCGCGATCCCGGGGGACGTGCTGGTGCTCGCCGGGCTCTACGCCTTCGGCGCCACCCTGGCGATCACGATCGCCCACCTCTCGGTGATCCGGCTGCGGGTGATCGAGCCCGACCGGCCGCGGCCCTTCCGCGTGCCCTGGAACGTCGCCTGGCGCGGCGCCCAGATCCCGGTGCCGGCGCTTCTCGCCGGGCTGCTCAGCGGTCTCGCCTTCATCAGCGTTCTCGTCTACCACGACACCGCGCGCTGGGTGGGCGGCGGCTGGATGCTCTTCGGCCTCGTCTTCTACGTCGTCTACCGCAAGGGGTTCGAGGGTACCTCGCTGACCAAGCGGGTCCAGGTGACCGAGAAGGCGCTGACCAAGCAGGTGCCCGAGGTCGCCTATCGCAACATTCTCGTGCCGGTTTTCGGCACCAAGCTCGACGACGACATCGTCGCCACCGCGGGTCGCCTGGCGGCCGCCGAGCAGGAGCAGGCTGACGAGGACGCCGAGCCCACGCGGCTCGACCTGATCTACGTCATCGAGGTGCCGCTGACCGAGGCGCTCGACGCCGAGCTGGCGCCGGAGGTGGAGAAGGCCGCGGCGCGTGCCCTGCGCCGGGCCAGCGACGTCGGCGAGGAGTACGCCGACGTGCGGGTGACCGCCGAAGCGCTGCGCGCCCGCGACGTCGGCGCGGGGATCGTCGAGGCGGCGCGGCGCAGTCAGGCGGAGGCGATCGTGCTGGGCGCCGAGCCGCCGAGCAGGATCAAGGGCGGGGCGACCCTGGGCGGTATCGGCGCCGCCAAGCCGGCCGAGATCGGCGCCGCGACCGAGTACGTGCTGAAGAAGGCGCCGTGTCGAGTCCTGCTTACTGCCCCGCCGGAAGGCGCGGCTGACGATGCTGCCCAACCCGTCCGCGCCTGACCTCCTAGTATCCGACCGATGTTCGTTCTGATCGTGGGTTGCGGTCGCGTCGGGTCCTCGCTGGCCCGGGCGATGCTGAGCCAGGGGCACGAGGTGTCCTGCCTCGACGAGGACCCCGAGTCCCACGCTCGGCTCGAGGTCGGCCTCGATGGCGGCTGGGAGGACCTCGGCGGCCAGTTCACGGTCGGCGCCGGCCTGGAGACCGAGGCGCTGGAGGCGGCCGGGATCGAGCGCGCCGACGCCTTCATCGCCTCGACCGACGGCGACAACACCAACATCGTAATCGCCCAGATCGCCCAGCGCCGCTACGAGGTGCCGACCGTGATCGCGCGCATCCTCGACCCTCTGCGAGCCGAGTGGTACGAGCGCCAGGGCATGCACACGGTCTGTCCGACGCGGGTTGCGATCGACATGCTCGAGTCCGCGGTGCTGCAGGGATCGACCCGCGAAACCCCCGGCCCGTCCGGCGACCCGGCGGAAGCCGCGTAGGAGGCTCGGGGCTCGATGTACATCATCGTCGTCGGCGCGGGCAAGGTGGGTTGGAACCTGGCCCGCGAGCTGCTCGAAAAGAACCACGAGGTGACCCTGATCGAGAGCAACCGGCGTCGCTACCTGACGGTCGAGCAGGAGCTGGAGCACAACGTCACCTACGGCGACGCCTCCGAGCTGTGGGTGCTGGAGCGGGCGGGCATCCAGCGCGCCGACATGGTGATCGCGGTCACCGGCGACGACGAGGACAACATGCTGATCTGCCAGGTCGCGCGTGAGAAGTACGAGGTCGAGCGGATCATCGCCCGGGTCAACAACCCGCGCAACAAGTCCCACTTCGACCTGCTCGGGATCAAGCCGTCGGTCTCGGCCACCGACCTGATCCTGCGCCTGCTCGAGCACGAGGTCCCCGAGTACGGCTTGGTCCACCTGCTCGACCTGCAGGAGGAGCAGCTGGAGATCATCGAGATGTTGCTCGGCAAGGATTCCGGGGTAACCGGAAGGCGTGTCGGCGACCTCGAAATGCCCGAAGGCAGCCTCTTGATCTCGGTTCTGCGCAGCGGCAAGGGCTTCGTGCCGGGGCCCGACACGGTGCTCGAGGAGGGCGACGAGGTGCTCGCCGTCCTCGATCCGGGCCACGAGGAGCAGCTCAAGACTCTCTTCGGGCCCGCCGGCAACGGCGACGGGCCCGACGATGGCTGACCGCGACGTCGAGTTCCTGCTGATCGGTGGCGGTATGGCGGCCGCCCAGTGCGCGGCCGAGCTGCGCAAGGGCGGGGCCGAGGGGTCGATCCTGCTCGCCGGCCGCGAGCCCGAGCCACCCTACGAACGACCGCCGCTCTCCAAGGAGTACCTGCGTGGCGAGGCCGAGCGCTCCGACGCGCACGTCAATCCGCCCTCGTGGTACGAGGAGAACGGGGTCGAGCTGCGCACCGGCACCAACGTGATGTCGCTCGACTCCGAGGCGCGTACGGCGAAGCTGCAGGGTGGGGAGGAGGTCGCCTTCGAGCAGGCCCTGATCGCCACCGGGGCGATGGTCAACATCCTGCGGGTCGAGGGTGCCGAGAACGAGGGCGTCCACTACCTGCGCGCCTTCGGCAACTCCGACGCGATCCGGGCCGACGCCGAGTCGGCCGAGCACGTCGTCCTGGTCGGCGGCAGCTACATCGGCGCCGAGGTCGCTGCCTCGCTGACCGCGCGGGGCACTGAGTGCACGATCGTGACGATGGAGGACGTCGCCCTGTCGCGCACCTTTGGCGAGGCGGCGGGGCGCTGGTTCCACGAGCTGCTCGAGTCCAAGGGAGTGACGATCCACGGCGGCGAGGAGCTGGAGGCCTACGAGGGCGACGGGCGAGTGCGCTCGGTGCTGACCAAAAGCGGGCTCGCGGTCGAGTGCGAGGCGGTCGTCGTCGGGGCCGGCGTGCGGCCGGACACGATGCTCGCCGAACGGGCGGGGCTGGAGACAAGCAACGGGATCGCCTGCGACTCGCGCCTGCTGACCTCGGCGCCCGGGATCTACGCCGCCGGCGACTGCTGCTCGTATGAGAGCATCGTCCACGGCCGCCGCCTGCGGGTCGAGCACTGGGACGTGGCGATGCAGCAGGGCATGCACGCTGCACGCAACATGCTCGGCGCCGAGGAGGACTACAGGGTCGTCCCCTACTTCTTCAGCGATCTCGCCGACTGGGCGAGCCTCGAGTACGTCGGACCGGCCTACGAGTGGGACGAGGAGGTCTGGCGCGGCGACCGCGATGCCGGCGAGTTCTCCGTCTGGTACCTGAAGGACGGCCGCGTCGCCGGCTGCCTCAGCGTCGACCGCGCCGAAGACCTCGCCGAGGCGCGCCGCATGATCGCCGACAAAGTCGACGTCTCCGGCGCCCGCGACGCGATCGCCGACGCCGACTCGGACCTCTCGGCGATCGTCGCCTGAAGCTCACTGCGGGGCAGGGACTCGAACCCCGATTTCACGGACCAGAACCGCGCGAATTGCCGATTATTCGACCCCGCAATCTCAACGCATTCGCGTTGTTTCCGTCCGATCATCATACGAACATAGGTTCGACAATGGCGAACGGGGGAAAGCACGGGCGAGACTACTACGAAGCAAGAATCGCCTGCACCGATTCCTCGAAGAGACGCGAGGAAGTCGCTCGCCTGCGAGCGGAAGGCCTGAGCTACACCGCCATCGGACGGCGTCTTGGCATCGCCAAGTCGACGATCGCGTACCACGCCCGTCGTTTGGGCGTGCCCGCCGATGACCGATGCGCTCGTCGATATGACTGGGCTGAGATTCAGCGGGCGGTAGACGAAGGTCTCTCGATGAGGAAGTGTCAGGCGCGGTTCGGCTTCAGCAGCGCAACCTGGAACAAGGCCGTCAAGAGAGGGGCTGTTGTGCCGCGGCCGTGGGTCATCCCGATCGAGGATCTCCTGGTCGTGGGGCGGGCTGCCACGAGCCGCACGCATCTCAAGAGCCGTCTGATCAAGGCCGGACTCAAGGAAAATCGATGCGAGACATGTGGGATCACAGAGTGGCGGGGAAAGCCGCTCAGCATGGAGCTGCATCACGTCAACGGAGACGGGCAGGACAACCGGCTGGAGAACCTCCAGTTGCTCTG
The DNA here is from genome assembly GCA_036379955.1 of Solirubrobacterales bacterium. Taxonomy (GTDB): domain Bacteria; phylum Actinomycetota; class Thermoleophilia; order Solirubrobacterales; family 70-9; genus VRUE01. The sequence goes on along the minus strand of DASVFR010000049.1, from coordinate 941 downwards.
CGGTAATTGCCATGCACAAACGGACAACTGGGGTGGGCGGGGCACGAAGCGCACGCGCCGGCGTCAGGCATGCTGAGGCGTCTCTTTGCTTTGCTACCTTCGCGTCGCATGAGGTCTCCCTTTGCCTTGATCGCGCTTGTCGTGGCTGCCGCCCTACTTGCCGGCTGTGGCGGGGGCGGTGGGGACGAATCGACCGAATCGGCGCCGACGACTACGGAAACGACGGCGGCGCTGACCAAGGCCGAGCTGATCGAACGCGGGGACGGGATCTGCGCGGAGGGCAATGCGGCGCTCGGCGCGGTGGGCTCCAACAGCAGCGAAGCCAACAGTCCCGCCGAGCAGGAAGCGGACCTGTACACGGGGATGATCTCCAGCCTCAAGAACCTCGGGGCGCCGCAGGAAGCGGCCGGATACTCCGAATTCATCGCCGCGGCGGAAGCGCTCGCGACAGCCGAGGACGAAGTCAAGCTCGCCGCTGAGCGCGAAGACGCAGCCGGCCTCGAAAGCGCCGAAGCGAGCGCCTCCTCGGCCCGCGAAGAATTCAAAACCGCGGCCGAGGAATACGGCTTCGAAAAATGCGGCGCCGGCCCCAGCGCCCCGCCCACGACAGCATCTCCAGAATCAGAAGAAGCCGGTTCCGCGGACGGTCCCGAAGAAGAAGCTCCCGAAACGGTGGAACCGGAAGCTGAAGAAGCTCCCGAAGCCGCCCCCGAAACCGGCGGCGCTGGCGGCACGGCAGAAGGCGGTGGAACCACCGGAGCCCCCGAAGGTGGCGGCGAAACCGGCGGTTCCTCCGGCGGCGTCGGCCCCGGCTGAGCGGTTCTATTCAGGCGACATCGGTCCCTGGGCCAAGCCGGGAGATCCGCTTGAGCAGCCGGGCCGTTGGGGGTCCCTCCCCAGGAACTCCCGCGAAGCGGCCTGGGGAGGGACTCCCGGAGGCC
>DASVFR010000048.1:0-152732 GCA_036379955.1 Solirubrobacterales bacterium | reverse complement strand
CTTCGCGGGAGTTCCTGAGAAGGGGACCCCGACGGCCCTCCCTGCTCCAGATGCCACATCCGCTTGGACTTGAGGTCTACCCCGGTAGGGGGTGGAACGGTTTGACTTTTCGTCGTGAGCTAGAGGCGCCAGCCCACCGCGTCTCCGCCGAAAAGTTCAAGTGGAACCCCCCTGCCGGGGTAGACCCCTAAGCCCGACCGAGAGCGGACTTCAGCTTGTCGATGGCTTCGACCGGGAGCGGGTCGACGTTGCGCGCTTCAGCCAGCTCCAGCGAGACCAGGTCGCCGAGCATCGTCGCCCAGAGCAGGCGAGCTACGCGGGTCTCGCCGCGGGTCTCGATTCGTATCGCTTCGGCGCCGGCGGCGCCGATCGCCTCCGCGGTCAGCTCGAAGCGGCGGCGCTCGCGGGGGTGCTGGTCGGGGTCTTCGAGCAGCACGGCGGCGAAGCCGCCGCTCGACCAGGCGCAGATCTCGTTGTGGTCGGCCTCGGGCAGCTCCGAGAAGAAGGCCTGAGCCTCGGCGTTCTCGTTGACCTGGGTCTTCCAGCGGCGGGCGACGGGCACAGTGAGGTCGGCGCCGACGACGACGGGGGCCGCGTCGCCGACGCGGCCGGCCACCTCAGCGGCCAGCGCCTGCAGGGCGTCGAGCTCACCGGCGAGGAAGTCCGCCGCGGCGTCGACCTCGGTGTGGATGCGAGGCGCGGCGCCGGCGAGCGCCGCCACCTCGGCGACGCAGACGAGCATGTAGGCGACCGCGGTTCGCGGGGCCGGCAACAGGCCGGGCAGGCCGATCACGGGCACGCCGGCCTCGCGGGCGTCGGCGACGAGCGGTCCCCCGGTGCTGGCGACGATGCGACGCGCACCGAGCGCCTCGGCCGCGGCGAAGCAGGCGAGCGTCTCCTCGGTGCCGCCCGAGTAGCTGGAGAAGAGCACGGTCCAGTCCGGCGTCGTCCAGCTGGGGAGCTCGTAGCCGCGCACCGTGAGCAGCGGCCGTGTGACCCTGTCGCCGAGAACCGCCGCGGCCAGGTCGCCGCCAATCGCAGAGCCGCCCATGCCGCAGACCATCAGACCCGCTGCGTCCTCACCCTGCAGGCGCGCGGATTCCACCCGCCAGAGGGCGTCGCGCAGGTGCTCGGGGATGGCGAGTACGTCCTCCAGCATCAGGCAGCGACGTTTTCGCCCTGTCCGGCCACGATCCCTTCCGCGATTGCCCCGGCCGGAACTTCGACGCCGGCCGCGAGGATCGACCCGACCACCGTGGCGCCCTCGCCCAGCAGGCAGCCCTCGAGCAGGACGGATTCGCTCACCTCAGCCCCCTCGCCGATCCGGCAACCGGCGCCGACGACGGTGCGCGGACCGACCGTCGCCCCGGCGGCGATCTGGGCACTCGGGTCGACGAGCGCACCGGGAGCGGTGGGCTCAACCCGGGTGACGACCCGCCCCTCGAGGATGTCCCAGCTCGCCTGCAGGTAGCGCTCTGGGGTGCCGATGTCCATCCAGTAGCCGTCGAGAACGGTCGCGCGCAGGCCATTGCCGACCAGGCGCGGAAAGACGTCGCGCTCGATCGAGACCTCCTCGCCGGGCGGGATCAGGTCAAGCACCGAGCGCTCGAGCACGTACATCCCGGCGTTGATCTCACCGGGCGCCACCGTGCCGGTCTTCTCCACGAACTCGAGCACCTCGCCGTCGACCCCGGTGCTGACTAGCCCGTAGGCCGAGGCATCCTCCACCGGGTGCAGCGCGATCGTCGCCCGTGCTTCCGCCGCCGCGTGCGCGTCGAGCAAGGCGGTCAAGTCGAGGTCGGTGAGCACGTCGCCGTTGAGGGCGAGGAAGCGTTCGTCGAGATCATCGCCGAGCGAATCGGCCGCGAAGCGGATCGCGCCGGCCGTGCCGCGCCGCTCGGGCTCGACCACGTAACGGATCGCGACGCCGGCCCGTTCCTCCTCGCCAGCCAGTGCCTCGGCGAGGACGTCGGGGAGAAAGCCGCAGGCGAGCACGACCTCCGTCACGCCATGCGAGGCGAGCCACTCGATCATGTAAGCGAGGAAGGGGCGGTCGACCAAGGTCAGCGCCGGCTTCGGCACGGTCTCGGTCAGCGGCCGCAGCCGCGTGCCCTCGCCGCCCACCAGAACTACGGCTTGCACTAGGCCGAGCGTCCCGACACCGGCGCGTCGACGGCCCGGCCGATACCTTCGTACTCGAAACCGGAGGATTCGAGCAGCTTGGCATCGAGGAAGTTGCGGCCGTCGATCAGCAGGGGTCGCGCCATCCGCTCCGCCGCCCCCGCCCAGTCGAGCTGAGCGAACTCCGGCCACTCGGTGACGAGGACGACGGCGTCGGCGCCCTCGAGGGCCTCCAGGGCGGAGCCGGCAAACTCGATCCCGTCGAAGAGGGGTCGCGCCGCTTCCGTCGCCACCGGGTCATAGGCGACGACCTCGGCGCCCTCGCCCTGCAGGCGAGCGGCAAGCACCAGGCTCGAGGCCTCGCGCATGTCGTCGGTATCGGGCTTGAAGGCGAGGCCGAGCAGCGCCACCCTGCGGCCGGCGAGCGAGCCCAGCCGCTGCTGCAGCTTCTTCACCACGCGCCGCTTCTGCAGCTCGTTCACCTCGATCACAGCAGTGAGGAGCTGGAAGTGGTAGCCGGTGTTGCCGGCGAGCTGCTTCAGGGCCTTGAGGTCCTTGGGGAAGCAGTTGTGCGCGACGAGGCCGCCGCGGGTGGCAACCGTCTGCGAACCGGGCACCTCCAGCGAGTACACGTGTCCATTGAAGTGCCGCTTCGAGCATTCAGCGACCCGAACCCATGCGGTCGTTGAGGTCCCGAATCTGCGGAAGCCGGTCGGCTTCGTCAGCTTCCCCTGGCGGACGATGGATCCGAGCACTCGCGGCCTGTCGCGCTCGGGCACGAGCGATATCGCCCGTTCGACCTGATCGGCGCTGCTGACCCGCAGCCAATGCGTCTCCTTGGTCGACTTCGCGGCCCTTCCCCGCTTCCATGAGCAAACGACTCCGAGATCGCACAAGAGACGCACAACGCCGTCCGCGAGCTCGTCGCTGACGGTGCCGAACTCGATCACAACGCTCGGGCCTCCGTTCACGGTCGACCAGGAGCCATCCCCCTCCCAAAGGCCCGAGAGCAGTGCCCACTTTCGCTCTTTGCTTTGCTCCCAAATCAGGTTCGGCAGACGCTGCGCGTAGCTGTTGCGTCCGAGACCGAGAACGCCCGTCCACCATGCAGCCAAAATGCGTGACGAGATTTGGACACAATGAGCTGTGGGGTGGCTGAAGACGCGCGTCTTGACCCCTTGACTTGCCCAATAACCAGCCACCTCCTCGACGAGGTGCTCCTCGTCACGGGGGTGAAAGGACCACGTGATTCGCTCGCGCTCGGCACCGCTGCGGCCCCGATCTCGGGCGACGTGACCCTCTGCCAGGTAGAGGCCGACGACCCGCCAGAAGTCCTCATCGATCGCAAGCCGCTCCGGTATATAAGTCCCGTTACGCGCCGTGCCGAGAGTCGCTCCGCGTAGGTCCATCCCCGAGTCGCAAGCCTCGCGCAGCCGCAAAGCACCGCTGCGCCCGATGTCGGACATCCGCTGTGCCTGTCCACGCGGGTGGGCGAGTAGCGCGGTCCGTTCGCCAGCCGAAAGAGCACGCAGTGCCTCGAGCTCACGCGACTCAGGCCGAACGATTACCTGCTCGAGCGGAATCGAGTCTTCCACCGCGCCGAGCGTCGAATACTCCGCCGGAGAGAATCCGGCCACGCCGCCCCCCGCGATGGGCAACCAATCGGTCGTCCTCAGGTCATCCGCCCGCACCGTCGTCACGACCTTCTCGTCGCGGCCGTCACCGACGATCACCGGGTGGTCGGCGGTAACCGCGAGTCGCCTGCCCATCTTTGTCCGGATCTCGACCATCTCACCGTCATAGGCGCGTCTGGTCAGCAGTGTGACTGGCATCCACTCCGCCTCCGACTCGCCCGGAACCCATGACCAAGTCCATAGGTCTTGCGGCACGATTCTCTCCCCGCCTACGACTTCCGGGTCGCCGCCTTCCAACTCCCAGAGCTCCGCGAAGGTCGTGAGAATCGGTGTCCCGTTGCGGCGCACGAGCAGCGTCTCGGCGCCATCGAAGCAGGAGCCCCCGTAGCCGATCCCCGCCCTGAGGAAGGAGGGTCCGATGCGCTGGTCGAGGCCCATCCCGCGGGCGACTTCGGCGACGTCGGCGCCGACCTCCTCGCAGACGTTGGCGATCTCGTTGACGAAGGAGATCTTGGTGGCGAGGAAGGCGTTGGAGGCGAGCTTGATCATCTCGGCGCTGGCGACGTCGGTATGCACGATCTCGCCGCCGAGCGGCTCGTAGAGGCGAGCGACGGCGTCGCCGGCCTCCTCGTCGCCGGGGTCGGCGCCGATCACGACCCGGTCGGGATTGAGGAAGTCGGCGACCGCCGAGCCCTCCTTGAGGAACTCGGGGCAGGAGACGTAGGCGAGGCCCGGCAGCTCGCGCCGGATCGTCTCCCCCGTTCCCGCCGGCACGGTGCTCTTCATCACCAGCACGTGATCGCCGTCGGCACTGAGCTCGTCGACGACGGCGCGCACGCGCGAGAGGTCGGCGTCGCCCGAGGGCGTCGGCGGCGTGTCGACGCAGACGAAGAGCAGGCGGGCGCCGTCGAGCAGCTCCGCGATGTCCGTGGTGAACGTGAGCCGCTCGGCGTTGCGGGTCAGCAGCTCCTCGATCTCGGGCTCGTGGATCGTGACTTCGCCCCGCGAGAGCGCCTCGACCTTCTCGGGGAGGATGTCGCGGGCAATCACCCGGTGGCCGAGCTCGGCGAAGCAGGCGGCGGTCACCAGGCCCACCCAGCCGACGCCGATCACGCCGATTGGCTCTCTCTCCGCTGTCATCGCTGCGCTTCGCCTCGCTTTCGCTTCGGGTTGGGAATCTTCACGTTTGCCGATCTGGCTATGCCGATCATCTGGTCGTTGGTCAGGGTATTGAGCAAGTCGTTGGCGACCCAGTACGTGTTGTGCCCCCGGTGCCAGGCGACCAGCGGCAACCTATCGCCGTCGACGAAGATCTCGTATTCGCGGCCATGGATCGTCTTGGTCAGGCTCGGGTTGTTGAGTATCGGCGGATCTTCCCAACCCTGTACCCCCTGCAAGCCGAAATAGTGGATGCCGTCGGAAAGGGGCAGCTCGACGACCATCCGGTAGGCGCCGTGGCGATTGCCGTCGGGGTCCTTGAAGTGGTAGACGCGCGGGTCCTGGACGTGTTCATAGGGGTTGCTTTCGACGTAGTAGGCGCCCGAGGGTAGGCGCGTCGGATAGAAGACGGGGAAGCCGGAGCTGACCTTGCGCGTCACCGCTTTGGCCTCGACTTCTCCCGCTTCCCGCGCCGGCACCAAGCCATCGCTGCCCGGCGGCTTGGGCGGCGCCAGGTGCTGCTCGCTCTTCCCGTGCTTCCCCTTCTTCTTCTTCGAGCCCTTCTTCCGTTCCGAGCCGAGCTCTTCCAGCGACCCCCGCGGTCCGCCGCTCGCTTCGATGCCGAGGAACTTGTCGACGGCTTCCTGGATCGCTTCGGGCGAGGCGTAGACGTAGCTGGGGCCGAGTTCGGCCGGGAAGTGCACCTCCTTGATCTGCGCGTTGCGGGAGGAGACGAACAGCTTCAGCACTTCCAGCATCGTCTCCTTATCGCTGATGTCGGAGGTCGTGTATTCGGTGAAGATGTCGATCAAGTCGTTGCGGTCGAGCACCAGATCGCCGATCGGGACGCGCTGGCGGGCGGCGCTGAGGAAGTCCTGCTGGCGGGCGGCGCGGACGATGTCGGTGTCGGTGTGCCGGTAGCGCACGTACTGCAGGGCCTTTTTCCCGCAGAGCAGCTGGTAGCCGGGCTGCACGTTGATTTCCGAATACTGTTCGGAGGGCGGCAGGCCGGCGTTGGAGTGGTAGTAGCGCCGGTCGACGTCGACGTAGACGCAGTTGATCGCGTCGACGGCGCGGACGAAGCCGAGGTAATCGACGTTGACGACGTGGTTGATCGGCAGGCCGGTCAGTTCCTTGACGACCTGGAGGGTCAGCTTCGGCCCCCCGTAGGAATAGGCGGCGTTGAACTTGTCCGTCCCCCAGCCCGGTATTTCCACCTTGAGGTCGCGCGGGATCGACATCAGCGAGATCGCGTCCCTGCTCGGGTCGAGGCGCAGGAGGATCGTGGTGTCGGAGCGGCCGGGGTCTTCGGGTTCGTTGGCTCGCTTGTCGGAGCCGAGGATCAGGATGTTCTCCGGTTCGCCCCCGTTGGTCTGGGCGAGGAAGCGCTGGACTTTGCTCTGCAGCTTGTTGTTGTGCGAGAGGGCGTGGGCGATGCTGTCGATGTAGCGCAGGATCCCGATCGAGGTCGCCGCGGCGCTGACGGCGACGATGATCAGGGCGCCGAGGCAGAAGCGCCACCAGAACCGCTTCGGCTTCGGCGGCGGCTCGTGGTCGCCCTCGGGCGGCGGCTTGACGAAGCCCGTCTCAGCCATGCCAGCTCAGCCCTCGAGCCGGGCCGGGAGCGCCCGCAGGAAGGTGCAGAGGGCTCGCCGGTAGGAATGCAGAGAGGAGACCGATACCCACTCCTCCGGCCCATGATGCCCTTCCCCGACGGGGCCGAACTCGACCGCGGGCACGCCGACGCGCAGGAAGGAGACCGCGTCGGAAGCGCCGTCGCGGCCGACGCTCATCGGCTCGCCCTCGTGGTGCTCGGTCGCCGCCGCGCGCAGCGCCCGCACGTAGGGAAGGTCGCGGTCGACGACTGCCGGGGGTCGGGTGAACAGCTGCTCGACCTCGGTGCCGGGGAGGCCGTGCACCTGCGCGAGGATGCTCGCCGGGTCCTGGCCTGGCAGGTAGCGGATGTCGACGTCGATCGCGCATCGGTCGGGCACCTTGTTGAGCGCGTCGCCGCCCACGATCCGGCCGAGGTTGATCGAGGGGCGGTCGAACAGCTCGGAGCTGTGCCTGGCGAACGGTAGCGACTCGATGCCGCGGAAAACGTCGATCGCCCGCAGCACCGCGTTGTCGCCGAGCCAGGGAGTGGCGCCGTGGGCGGCGACGCCGCCAACCTGCACGCGCAGAGCCAGCACCCCCTTCGCCTCGACCCCGATGTGCAGATCCGTGGGCTCTCCGGTGATCGCGAAGTCGCCGAGGAAACCGCTGTCGACGAGGTGGTCGGAGCCGCGCTCGGCTTCCTCCTCGGACTCCTCGTCGCCGACGATCCCCAGCCGCACCCGCACGCCGTCCTGCTCGCGCATGTCGGCGGCAGTCAGCAACATCGCCGCCAGCGCCCCCTTCATGTCGTAGGCGCCGCGACCGTAGAGGCGGTCGCCCTCGACCCGCGCCTCGAACTGTCCCGCCTGCCCGGGCACGACGTCGATGTGCCCGTGCAGGACCACGGTCGGCGCCCCCTCCGGCCCCACCTCGGCCTTGAGCACCGGCAGCCCCCGCACCTCGTCGCTCTGCACCGCGATCCCGCGCGCGTCCAGCCACCCTTCGACGAACCCGGCGCATTCGAGCACGGCATCGGCCGACGAGGTCTCATGCCCGATCAGCCGCTCTGCGAGAGCCACCAGCTCATCGCTCATCTGGCGCTCCGATCGACCCTTCGGTCACCTGCCTTGCCCCCGGCGGCCGATAAGTTCGGACGATGAAGCGGCCGAGCAGGGGAACCGCGAACGAATACCTACCCTGTCGGTTCTTGTAGATCATGCCGCGCTCGGCGAGGCTGGCGAGAATCTGGTTCGCGTGGCTGGGCGAGAACGCCTTGACCAGAAGACCCTTCGCCACCTCGGTGAGCTCCTGGATCGTGAATTCCTCATCCGCGTGATCCAGGTGGGCCACCACCCAGAGAAGTTCACGCTGCCGGTCGGTGATCCTGGCCCAGCGACCGGCGAAGAAATCGGCGTCGAGCTTGTGCTGGATCGCCTCGATCGGGACGCCCTTGGCCTCATCGTCGGCGTGCTGGCGGATGAAGACGTCGTAGACCTCGCGACAGATGAACTGGATGAAGTAGGGGTAACCCGAGGACTCGTGAGCTATCACCTGGACCGAGTCCGGCGTTAGCGTCACCGGGCAGCCAGCGACCTCGATTGGCCGCAAGATCGCTTCTCGACTCTCGTTGGGGCCAAGCTTGCCCAGCGTCATCACACGAAACATCCGCTCGGCGTAGGTCCTGGCATCCACCAGCTTGGGAAATAGCGTGGGGAGTCCGGCGAGGACCAGCATGAAGGGGATTCCCTTCTTCTGGATCGACTGGAAGACGTCCAGCAGCACCGAGAGCGGGAACTGGTCCTTCGCAGCGTGATCGGACAGGTTCTGGGCCTCGTCGTAGGCAAAGATCACCTTGTGCTGCCCTTGGTCCTTCAGGTGCTCCCAGACAAATTCCAGCGTCGCCTTGATCTTGTCAGCGGTCAGCCCGGGGGTATTTTCATACACCCCAGCCAGTACGTCATGCGTCAACGGAACCTCATCGGGCCGATCCGATGCGGCGAAGCCGACCGCCTTGTCGCGCTCCGGATTGGCGACGGTCGCGGATGAGCTGATCAGGGCGAGGTCGGCCAACAGTCGCTGGGCTAGGGCCGCCTCGCTGATGCTGGCTGACTCGGACAGGTCTGCTGAGGCCCAGAGCCATCCGTGCTCGGTTGCGCGCGGCTTGAACGTCTCCAGCAGGACCGTCTTGCCGACGCCTCGAAGACCGGTGATGACGAGATTCTCGAGGATCTCAGTCTGCTCGAGCAAACGATCGAATTCGGCGTACTCACGCTCGCGGCCGGCTAGATATGGAGGCATATGACCCGCGCCCGGCCGGTACGGATTCTTGAACTCAACAGCATTCATAGTGCCTTAGCCTCCTACATAAATTTAGAAAGAGAACTAAATTTAGCAGAAGCTCTAAGTCAACGTTATACGTGCCTCACCCCTTGGCGATCGCGAGGAACGTCTCGGCCCTGTCGCGGTCCTTCTCGGCCCGGGCGCGGGCGCCGCTTCCCTCCTCGGACTCGGCGAGGCGCTGCTCGGCGTCGGCGAGCTGCTCTTTGAGCGTCGCCGCATCCAGGTCCGCCGGGTCGAGCGCCTCCTCGACCAGGAGCTTGGCGTGGTTGCCGAAGACCTGCAGCCAGCCGTGCGCCTGGGCGTAGCGCCTGGTCTCCGAGTCGGAGACGTGCAGGCGCAGCTCCGCCGGGCGCAGTTCGGCCAGCAGCGGCGCGTGGTTGGCGAGGATGCCGACTTCGCCGACCGCGGTGCGAGTCGAGACTTGGCGGACCTCGCCGCTGAAGACCTCCCCCTCCGGGGTAAGGACCTCGACGTCTACCGTGTGCTCGGAGGCCATCGTCGCTGCTAGGCGGCCGCGGCCGCCTCCTTGTCAGCCGTGACCTGGTCGATGCCGCCCTTCATGTAGAAGGCGCCCTCGGAGAGCTCGTCGTGCTCGCCGTCGAGGATCTCGCGAAAGCCGCGCACGGTGTCGGCCACCGGCACGTACTCGCCGCTGCGGCCGGTGAACTGCTCGGCGACGAAGAACGGCTGCGAGAGGAAGCGCTCGATCTTGCGGGCGCGCGAGACCGTCTGCTTGTCCTCGTCGGAGAGCTCGTCGATGCCGAGGATGGCGATGATGTCCTGCAGCTCCTTGTAGCGCTGCAGCACCTCCTGCACCTCGGTCGCCGTGCGGTAGTGCTCCTCGCCGACGACGTCGGGCTTGAGGATCGTCGAGGTCGAGTCGAGCGGGTCGACGGCGGGGTAGATCCCCTTCTCGGAGATTGCCCGCGAGAGCGTCGTCGTCGCGTTGAGGTGGGCGAACACGGAGGCCGGCGCCGGGTCGGTGAGGTCGTCGGCGGGGACGTAGATCGCCTGCACCGAGGTGACCGAGCCGCGCTCGGTCGACGTGATCCGCTCCTGCAGTTCGCCCATCTCGGTCTCCAGCGTCGGCTGGTAGCCGACCGCGGAGGGCATGCGCCCGAGCAGGGCCGAGACCTCCGAGCCCGCCTGGACGAAGCGGAAGATGTTGTCGATGAAGAGCAGCACGTCCTGACCGCCCTGCTCGCGGAAGTATTCGGCCATCGTCAGGCCGGAGAGGGCGACGCGCAGGCGGGCGCCCGGCGGCTCGTTCATCTGGCCGAAGACGAGCATCGTCTTGTCGATGACGCCCGACTCCTTCATCTCGAGCCAGAGGTCGTTGCCCTCGCGCGAGCGCTCGCCGACGCCGCAGAAGGCCGAGAGGCCTTCGTGCTCCTCGCCGATCGAGCGGATCAGCTCCTGGATCAGGACGGTCTTGCCGACGCCGGCGCCGCCGAAGAGGCCGACCTTGCCGCCCTTGGCGTAGGGCGCGAGCAGGTCGATCACCTTGATCCCGGTCTCGAGGATCTCCTGGGTCGGAGCGAGCTCGGATGCTTCGGGGGCCGGGCGGTGGATCGGCCAGCGCTCCTCGGCCTGGACCGGCTCGCCGAGGTCGATCGGCTCGCCCAGCAGGTTGAAGATGCGGCCCAGGGTCGCGTCGCCGACCGGGACCGAGATCGGGGCGCCGGTGTCGATCACCTTGTCGCCGCGCTGCAGGCCGTCGGTGGCGTCCATCGCGACGGTGCGCACGCGGTCGTCGCCGAGGTGCTGCTGCACCTCGCAGACCAGCTCGGTCGCCTCGCTGTCGGAGTCGCCCGTCATCTCGATCTTCACGGCCGAGTAGATCTCGGGCAGCTTGTCGGGGAATACCGCGTCGACGACCACGCCCGTGATCTGCTCGACGCGACCTACGTTTGCTCCGTTGCTCTCAGACATTGGTTCCTTTTCTCTGAATCGAAAGCTTTACCCCAGCGCCTCAGCGCCGGCGACGACCTCGAGGATCTCCTGGGTGATCTCCGCCTGGCGGACCCGGTTCATTTCCAGCGTCAGGTCCCCCATCATCTCTTCCGCGTTCTCCGCGGCACTGCGCATCGCGGTCATCCGCGCCCCCAGCTCGGAGGCGGCGGACTCGAGCAGCGCCCGATAGACCGAGATGTTCACGTACTCCGGTATCAGCCTGCCGAGCAGCTCCTCGGCTTCGGGCTCGTACTCCCAGGACGAGCGGCTGTGCGCCTTCTCGATCTCGGTTTCCTCGGCGTCCTCTTCCTCCTCGCCGACCCCCTCGCCGATCACGTCGGCCTGCTGCAGGGGCAGCAGCGTCTGCCGCCAGACGTGCTGGGTGAGCGGCGAGACGTAGCGGTTGTAGACGAGCTCGACCCGATCGAGCTCCTCGTCGACGTAGCGGGCGGTCAGCTCCTCGCCGATCTCGCGCGCGTTGGCAAAGCCGGGCCGGTCGGTGAAACCGACGTAAGAGGTGCGCGGCTCCAGTTTGCGGAAGCTCAGAGCGCCGACGCCCTTGCGGCCGACGGCGGAGAAGACCGGCTCCTTGCCGTCCTCGCGCAGCTCGTTGCCGAGGCGCAGGCCGTCGCGGATGATGTTGGTGTTGAAGGCGCCGGCCAGTCCGCGGTCGCCGGTGATCAAGACGACGCCGACGCGCTTCTCGTCCTCGCGCTCGACCATCACGGGCACGCTGGGCATGCCACCCGCCTGTTCGGCGGCGCGGCGGGTCAGCTTGCGCATCGACTGCGCGTAGGGGCGCAGCTGCTCGATCCGCTGCTCGGCACGGCGCAGCCGCGCCGCGGCGACCATCTCCATCGCCCGCGTGATCTTGTTGATGTTCTTGATCGACGCGATGCGATTCTTGACGTCCTTCTGGGTGGCCATGGCTCAGATGCTCCGCCACCGGCGAACGCGTGCTGCATTCGCCGTCGTATGCACGGTCAATGCAGCTCTCACGCCGCGGCCGTCTCCTTCTCGGTTTCCTCGGCCGGGACGTGGCTGCCCTTGCTGCGCTCCTCCTGCGAATGGACTCGGTCGGACTCGCCGGCCTCGAGCGGGTCGCCGTGCTCGTCGAAGTCGGGACCGAAGTCGTCGACGAAATCGGCGATCGCGGCGCCGAGCTCCTTCTCGTCGTCGTCCTCGAGCTTGCCGGTGTCGCCAATCCGCTTCAGCAGCTCGGCCTTCTCGGAGTGCAGGCGGATCTTCAGGTCGCCGAGGAACTCGCCGACGCGCTCGGTCTTGATCCGGTCCAGGTAGCCGCCGGTGCCCGAATAGATCGCCGCCACCTGGTCGGCGACCTCGAGCGGCTCGCGCTCCTTCTGCTTGAGCAGCTCGACCAGCCGTTCGCCGCGGTTGAGGGTCTTCTGCGTCTCGGGATCGAGCTCGGAGCCGAACTGGGCGAAGGCCTCGAGGTCGCGGTACTGGGAGAGGTCGAGGCGCAGCTTGCCGGCGACCTTCTTCATCGCCTTCGTCTGCGCGTTGCCGCCCACCCGCGAGACCGAGATGCCGACGTTGATCGCCGGGCGAACGCCCGAGTAGAAGAGGTCGGACTCGAGGAAGATCTGGCCGTCGGTGATCGAGATCACGTTGGTCGGGATGTAGGCGGAGACATCGGAGGCCTGGGTCTCGATGATCGGCAGCGCCGTCAGCGAGCCGCCGCCGAGGTCGTCGTTCAGCTTCACCGCCCGCTCGAGGAGGCGCGAGTGCAGGTAGAAGACGTCGCCGGGGTAGGCCTCGCGACCGGGCGGGCGCCGCAGCAGCAGCGACATCTGCCGGTAGGCGTAGGCGTGCTTGGTCAGGTCGTCGTAGACGCAGAGGGCGGCCTTGCCGTTGTAGAGGAAGTGCTCGCCCATCGCGCAGCCCGCGTAGGGGGCGATGAACTTGATCGGCGCCGCCTCGTCGGCGGGGGCGGCGACGATGATCGTGTTCTCCATCGCCCCGTTCTCCTCCAGCACCTGCTTGAGCTGGACGACCGTCGACATCTTCTGCCCGATCGCGACGTAGATGCAGACCATGTCCTTGTCGCGGTTGTTGATGATCGTGTCGATCGCGATCGCGGTCTTGCCGGTCTGGCGGTCGCCGATGATCAGCTCTCGCTGGCCGCGGCCGATCGGGATCATCCCGTCGATCGCCATCAGGCCGGTCTGCACCGGTTCGGTCACCGGCTGGCGCTGGACGACGCCGGGCGCCTTGAACTCGGCCGGGCGGGTCTGAGTCGTCGCCACCTCGCCGGCGTCGTCGAGCGGGCGGCCGAGCGGGTCGACCATGCGGCCGAGCAACTCGTCGCCGACCGGGATGCGCAGCAGGTGGCCGGTGCGCTTGACGGTGTCGCCCTCGACGACCTTGTCCCACTCGCCGAAGAGGACGGCGCCGACGTTGTCCTCCTCGAGGTTGAGGGCGAGGCCGGTGACGCCGTGAGGCAGCTCGAGCATCTCCAGCGCCATGCAGTTGTCGAGGCCGTGGATGCGGGCGATTCCGTCGGCGACCGAGAGCACGGTGCCGACCTCGGCGAGGTCGGAGCTGTCGCTGTCGAGTCCCTCGATCCTCTCTCTGAGGATGCTTGCGATCTCGTCGGGCTTGATCTCCATCGGGTGCTTTCTTCCTCCTTATGCCGCCTGGGCGACGCTCTTTCGAAGTTTCTCCAAGCGAGCGCGGATGCTCGCGTCGAGGACCTTGTTGCCGACCTGCAGGACGATGCCGCCGAGGATCTCGCCGTCGACGCGACTGGCGAGGTCGACCTTCTGACCGGTCTGGCGCTCGATCTCATCTCCTACCTTCTGCACGACCGCCGGGTCGAGCTCGACGGCGCTGGTGACCGTCACCTCGATGCGCCTGTTCTCCTCCTTCCAGAGCTCCTCGAAATGGCGGCGAATGCGGAAGATCTCCGGCATCCGCTGCTTCTCGATCACGAGCTCGAGGAAGTTGAGCAGCTCGGCGTCGGCGCCGAGCACGGCGCGCTTCAGGCCCGCCACCTTCTCCGCTGAGGAGAAGTAGGGGCTGAAGAAGAAGACCTGCAACTCGCGGTTGCCGTCGACGGCGTCGACGACTTGGGCCAGCTCGTCACGGATCGCGTCGAGCTTGCCCCTGTCCTTGGCGACGTCAAACAGCGCCTCGGCGTATACGCGAGCTGCCTCCTGCATCAGTTCTGCGAACCCTCCGAGAGCGCCGAGAAGTCGACCTCGCTCAGCGCCTCCTCGACCAGGCGGCGCTGGTCGTCCTCGTTGAGCGCCTTGCGGGTGACCTTCTCGGTCGCCAGCACGGTGAGGTCGGCGACCTCCTTGCGGATCTGCTCGAGCGAGCGCCGGGTCTCGGCCTCGATGTCGCGCTTGGCGGCGGCGACGAGCTCCTCGCGCTTCTCCTTGCCGGCGGCGGTTGCCTCGGCTTCCGCCGTC
The DNA here is from genome assembly GCA_036379955.1 of Solirubrobacterales bacterium. Taxonomy (GTDB): domain Bacteria; phylum Actinomycetota; class Thermoleophilia; order Solirubrobacterales; family 70-9; genus VRUE01. The sequence continues at coordinate 138,496 of DASVFR010000048.1, read as the reverse complement.
TCCGCCGCCTTGCGGGCGCGGGCCATGATGTCGTCGGCCTGCTCGCGGGCCTCCGCGAGGCGCTCGCGGTACTCCGCCAGCAGCTCGTCGGACTCCTTGCGCTGCCGTTCGGCCGCCTCGATCGACTCGGCGATCACCTTGGCCCGTCTGTCCAGCGCCTCCTGGATCTTCGGGAAGGCGAGCTTGCTCAACACCCACATGGTGATGAGGAAGAGGACCAGCGTCCAGATCATCAGGCCGAGGCCCGGCGAAACCAGGAAGCTGCCGCCTTCTTCCGACTTCTCAGCCGCAAGCGGGATCAGGCCGATTATTTGACCGAATAGCTCCACGCGACCGACCTAGAGGAAGAAGGCGATGAGGCCGAAGATGAAGGTGTAGAAGGCCACGGCCTCGGTAAGCGCGAAGCCGAGCCAACGGATGCTCTGCAGCTCGTCTTTGAGCTCGGGCTGACGGGCGACCGACTCGATCTCCGTGCCGAAGATGATGCCGATGCCGATGCCGGCGCCGATCGAGCCAAGGCCGGCACCGACGCCGAGGGCGATCGCCTTGCCGGCGGCTTCGATCCCTTCGTCGGAGATCGCGGCGACAACTGGGGACAGGTCCATGTGGGGCAGTGCTCCTTTTCTAGTGGCTCGCGGAGGTCGCTCCGCCGAGGTAGATAGCGGTCAGGGTCGAGAAGATGAATGCCTGCAGGGTGGCGATAAGGCCGACCTCGAGGATGAAGAAGAAGAAGGCAAGGGGGAAGGTGAGGGCGCCGAGCGCGGCGATGCCGAGCAGGACGGCGAGCCCGCCGCCCATGAAGAGCAGCAGCAGGTGGCCGGCGAGGATGTTGGCGAAGAGTCGCACCGAGAGCGAGATCAGGCGGGCGAAGTGCGAGATCGCCTCGATCACGAAGATGAAGCCCTTGGCGACCGGGTTCATGTCCTCGAGGCCGGGCGGCAGCCAGCTGGCGAGGTACTTGAAGAGCCCCTTCGAGCGCACGCCTTCGACGTGGTAGGAGATCCAGACGACGAGGGTCAGGACCAGCGGGATCGAGAGGTTGGCGGTCGCCGCGTAGATCGCGAAGGCGGGGATTTCGAGCCCGAAGACGCTGATCTCGTGCTCGGTGTTGGTCGGCAGCGGCAGGAAGCCGAGCATGTTCGAGAACCAGATCCAGAAGAAGAGCGCGGCGAGGAAGGGGAACCAGCGGGTCGCCGTCGCCGCGTCCATGTTGCCGCCGGTGATGTTGTTCTTGGTCATGTCGTAGGCGACCTCGATCGCGGTCTGCACCCGGTTCGGCTTCTGATGCATGCGGCGCGCGATCCAGGACATCACGAAGATCGTCAGGGCACTGGCCAGGACCAGGTAGAGCACCGCCTTGTTGATGCTGAGATCGAGACTGCCGATGTGCAGCGAGATCCACGGTTCGAGCTTGAACTCGTTCTGGGGCTGGAACTCTTCGTTTTTGCCGCTGCTGCCGAAGATCAGCAGCATCAGGATCGCGACCGCGAGGTAGGCGCCGATGCCGGTGAAGACCTTGGCCTTGGTGCTCATGCCTTGCCAGCCTCCGGCTCTTCGTCGAAGAGGTGGGCGATTCCCTGCGCTGCGATGGAGACCGTGAAGAGGGCGGCGAGGAGGATCGCGGCCGCGAGTCCCGCTTCGCGTTCGGCCAGGCCGGCGACCAGCACCGCCGTCGCCATCAGCCAAACGCGGCCGAGGGTCGTCGCGGCGATCGTCGCCATCGCCCGCTGGCGGCGCCCAGCCGCCAGCTCGACGGCGGCGCGACGGGCGGCGAGGACCTGGATGCCGCGCTGAGCGAGCCAAGCTCCCGCTCCGACGGCGAAGCCGAGCAGGGGTAGTCCGCCGAGCAGGAAAACGGCCAGGGCGGCGGCAAGGACCGCAAGGTCGACGTACTTGGGAGGAGACATAAAAGACGCCCGGCGCGTGGGTGGCGGGCGGACCAGCGACTATATCCGAAAGGGCCGACGAACGGCTTTCTAGAGCCAGTTCGTGAGGCTTGTTACAACCTGTTACTAACTCTCTCGGGCTGATCGAGCTCGATCGCTTCGAACTCGCCGGTCTCGGGATTGATCTTGCCGCGACGCAGCTTGAGGATCTCGAGCACGTAGACCAGGTAGACGCTGGTCGCCAGGGCAAGTAGGCCGAAAGCCACGATCACCGCGGTCCAAAGCGCATCGAAGTGACCGTGATCGTCGCTGTAGGGGACGAAGCGCAGGGCGAGGGCGAGAGCGGCGAGAGCGAGGGTCCAGCCGTAGAGATAGGCGAGGGTGCGCCGTTGGGAGAAGCCGATGTTGGCCATGCGGTGGTGGAAGTGCCAGGTGTCGGCCTGATAGATCGGCTGCCGGTACTTGACCCGCTTGGCGACGACGAAGCCGGTGTCGAGGATCGGCACCGCCAGGACGACCAGCGGGAAGACGAGGGCGACAACCGCGTTCGTCTTCAGCGCTCCCTGCACCGAGGCGGTGGCGAGCAGGTAGCCGAGCAGGTTGGAGCCGGTGTCCCCCATGAAGCTGGAGGCCGGCGGGAAGCCGTGGCGGAGGAAGCCGAGGGCCCCGCCCGCGGTCAGCGCCGCGAGCACGCCGGCGGCATTGCGCTCGAGCGAGAGGGCGATGATCGCGAGGGCGATCGCGGCGATCGTGCAGACGCCCGCCGCGAGGCCGTCGACGCCGTCGATGAAGTTGATCACGTTGACGACGGCGACGATTCCGAGCACGGTCAGCGGGTAGGCGAGCCAGCCGAGCTCGAAGCCGCCGACGAAGGGCAGGGTGAGGACGTCGACGCGGACGCCAGCGAGGACCGGGATCAGCGCCGCCCCGATCTGGCCGGCGAGCTTTGGCAGGGCCGGGAGACCGCGCACGTCGTCGACGACGCCCACCGCCGCGATCGCCGCCGCCCCGATCAGGATCGAGCGGCTCTCGCCGTCGCCCGGCAGCCAGATCCAGCCGGCGACCTCGATCCCGGCAAAGATCGCCAGCCCGGAGAGGCGCGGCATCGGCCGGTCGTGCAGGCCGCGCTCCTTGGGCATGTCGATCGCCCCGATCCGGTAGGCGAGCCGCTCGGCGTAGGGAACCGTCAGCCAGGCGATCGCGGCCGCTACGAGAAAGGCGAAAACGGCGTCAGTGGTCGCTGCCATGTCGCTGCGCCCGCGGGACGAGCGGGCGAGCCCAGGCTACTCGACGCCCCAGCGGGTGCAACGCGTTCTACATGCGATGCATGTAGAACGCGTTGCACCCGGGCTAGGCGAGGGCATCGAGGGCCGCGTCGACCAGGAGCTTGGGGTCGCGGGGGTCGCGCACGCCGACCGGGGTCTCGCGCTTGCGCAGGGGCAGCTCGTCAGGGTCTTCGAGGACGCGGAGGCGGCCGGCGGCGATCAGCGCCTCGTCGACTCCGCCCATGCGCCCCGCGAAGGTGGTGAAGACCGGCGTGCCCAGGGCGACGGCCTCGCGATTCATCGTCCCCCCCGCGCTGACCACCAGGTCGGCGAAGGCGATCAGGCACTGGGCGTCGATCGCCCGCTCGGGGACGAGGAGATTGTCCGCCCCCATTCTCCGCACCTCCTCGCCCTGCTCCTCGGTGCGGGGAACGACCACGGCCTGGACGCCGTCAGCCGCGGCGAGCCGACGGATCGCGGCGCCGTAGACGTCGTTGGGCGCGTGGTACTCGGAGGTCTCCGGGGGCGGACGGACGACGACGAGCACCTTCTCGCGATCGAGCCCGAGCTCGTCGAGCACCGCCGGGTCGGGCTCAAACCCGGCCAGGTAGTACTCCTCCTTGAGACCGGGGAAGCGGAACAGCTTGCGCTCCTTGGCGCCCACCCGGCGCAGCCTCTCGACTGGGATCGAGTCGGGCGCCAGCACGCGCCGCGCGGCGCGGAAGGCGATCTGCCGCTGCCAGCCCGCGAACTCGTAATCCTGCATCTGCACAGAGGGGATGCGAAACGCCCAGCTGACGAGCGCCAGGTCGACCGAGCCGTGGGCGAGCGCCAGGTCGGGACGTTTTCCCCAGACGATCCTCGCCAGCCCAGCCGAACGCCCGGCCACGGCCGCACCCTTCCTCAACGTTGAAGCGCCCGCGTGGGCACCGACGGACTCGTAGGGAATCCCCAGCCGGTCGAGCACCCCCAGCGTCTGCCCATACTCGCGAGCGGTGACGAAGACCTCGTCCCCGCGGGCTTCGAGTCGCTCGATCACCGGCCGCAGGACCAGGGGGTGCGCCGCCGCCGTGCAATCGACCCAGATCCTCATCGCGCGGGATCTTCGCGAATGGGCTGGTCGCCGCGAGCGATCAGACCGAGGCGGGCGAGAGCTGCGGGTAGAGCGGGTAGCGCTCCATCAGGGTGCGGGTGCGCTCGGAGAGGGCGTCTTTCCGCGCTTCAAAATCGCCGGAGAGGGCGGTCGCGATCACCTCGGCAATCTCGGCCATGTCCTCCTCGACGAGGCCGCGCGTGGTGAGGGCCGGCGTGCCGATGCGCAGGCCGGAAGGGTTCATCGGCGGGCGCGGGTCGAAGGGGATCGCGTTGCGGTTGACGGTAATGCCGACCGCCTCCAGGCGGTCCTCGGCGGTCTGGCCGTCGAGGCCGGTCGGGGTGAGGTCGACAAGGACGAGATGGACGTCGGTGCCGCCGGTCAGTATCGGCACCCCGTTCTCTTTCAGACCGATGGCGAGGGCCTGCGCATTGGCGATCGTCTGCCGCTGGCGGGCGCGGAATTGCTCGCTGGCGGCGATCCGCAGCGCCACCGCCTTGGCCGCGATCGTGTGCATCAGCGGCCCCCCTTGCTGGCCCGGGAAGGTCGCCTTGTCGATCGCCGCGGCGTGCTCGTCCTTGCAGAGGATCATGCCGCTGCGGGGGCCGCAGAGAGTCTTGTGGATCGTCGTCGTCACCACGTCGGCGTGGGGCACCGGGTTGGGGTGCTCGCCGGCGGCAACGAGGCCGGCGAAGTGGGCCATGTCGACCATCAGCCTGGCATCGACCGAATCGGCGATCGCGCGGAAGGCGGCGAAGTCGAGCTGTCGCGGGTAAGCGGACCAGCCGGCGACGATCAGCTTCGGCTTGTGCTCTTCGGCAAGCGCTGCAACCTCGTCCATGTCGACCAGCAGATCGTCTTTGCGGACGTGGTACGGAACCGGGTTGTAGAGCGTGCCGGAGACGTTGATCTTCATCCCGTGGCTGAGGTGGCCTCCGTGGTCGAGAGCGAGGCCGAGGAAGGTGTCCCCCGGTTCGAGCAGCGCCATGTAGATGGCGTTGTTGGCCTGCGCCCCGGAATGGGGCTGGACGTTGGCGTGGTCGGCGCCGAACAGCTCCTTGGCCCGGTCGATCGCGAGCTGCTCGGCGACGTCGACCTCCTCGCAGCCACCGTAGTAACGCCGCCCCGGATAACCCTCGGCGTACTTGTTGGTGAGAACCGAGCCGACCGCGTCGAGCACCGCCTGGGGGACGAAGTTCTCCGAGGCGATCATCTCCAGCGTGCTCTGCTGGCGGCGCAGCTCGCCGTCGAGCACGGCGGCGACCTCGGGATCGACCTCGCTGAGCGGCGCCGTTTGGAAGTTGTCTGGCAAGTCCGACATCGGAGAGCGACCTTACCAACGACCCGGGATAGCCTGGTGGGGGTGAGCGCGCGCTTCGCAGCCCTGGCCGGCGCCGTCTCCCTCGCCGTGGCCATCGCGGGCACGGCGGCGGCGGCAACACCTTCCAACCCATGCATCGGGCCCGAGGCCAAGTCTCTGCTCTGCCCCAATCTTCAGATCGGCGCACCGGCCGACCTCTACCTCCAGCACGGTGGGGGGCGCGTGCTGCTGCGCGCGACCAGCAACGTGAAGAGCCGCGGGCGTGGTCCGATGGAGCTGCACGGGCGCCGCAACGGGCCGCGCTCGATGCGCGTCAATCAGCGCATCTACCGCGCCGGCGGCGGTCACGTCACCGTGCGCACGGGTGCTTCGCTGCGTTTCACCACCGTCGGCGCCTACTTCGGCGGTAGCTACTGGAAGGTCCACCAGCTGGCGCGCTTCGAGCTCTGGACCGTCGACGGTCGCCACCGCCCCGTGCGCCGCGTCCGCGTCGGCCCCAAGCTCAACTACTGCCTGCGCGACCTGCAGCGCACCCAGCCGAGTCCCAGTTCGCCCTCCACGTGGCACTACCCCGGCTGCAACCAGAACCCGTTCCAAGACAGCGTCACCCTCGGCACCTCGGTCGGCTGGTCGGACGTCTACCCCGCCGACTACGACAAGCAGTGGATCCCGGTCAAGGGACTGCGCGGCTGCTTCGCCTTCGTCATGCGCGTCGATCCGCAGAGCCTGCTCTACGAGTCCAACGAGGACGACAACACCTCCCAGCGCCTAGTCCGCCTCCCCTTCCACAGCGACACCGGCTGCTGAACCCAGGAGCCGATGGGCCGAAAAGCGCTCACATAGTTCGCTTTTCGGCCCGTCGGCCCAGGTGTCAGCCGCCTATTGGGGCCCTTGGGGTCGAGCCCCAGAAGACGACGGTGCCGAGCATGCCGATGATGTGCACGAGAACGATGTTGACCACCATCGATTGCGCGGTCGCGGTGCCGACCCCGACCGGGCCGCCCGAGGCCGTGTAGCCGTAGTAGCAGCCGACGAGCACGATCGCGGTCGCCATCACCATCCCCTTGATCAGGCTGAAGCTGAGGTCCACGGGGTCCTGGTACATCCAGAAGATCAGCAGGTAGCCACCCGAGGAGACGTCGCCGACCTGCTGCACGACCGAGAAGTAGCTGGCGAAGTAGGCGACCCCGATCCCGACCAGGTAGAGGAAGGGGATCGCGATCCAGGCGGCGAGCAGGCGCGTCGCGGCGAGGAAGGTGACGGGCTGGATGCCCATCACCTCGAGCGCGTCGATCTCGTCGGAGATCCGCATCGCGCCGATCTCGGCGACGATGCCGGTGCCGACCTTGGCCGAGAGGATGTAGCCGAAGGCGTAGGGCAGCCCCTCGCGCAGGTCGCAGTAGGCGGAGAAGAGGCCGGCCAGGGACGGCGCGCCGATCGAGCGGTTGAAGTAGGCCCCCTGCAGGCCGCACTGCAGGCCGAGGATGAAGACGAAGGCCCAGATAACCAGCGCCGAGCCGAGGATCAGGATCCCGGCCTGGCGAAGGCTCTCGCCGAAGTACTTGAGCACGCGGCCGCTATAGACGAGGCCGGCGACGCGCGAGCCGAAGCGGGCGATCTCGCCGAAGGCGTCGAGCCATTCGCGCGGCACGTCGAGCCAGCCGATCATCGCTTCCCTCGCCCTCATGACAAACGACTCCGCTTCATCGGATGCTCTGCAGTTCGGGGTTGGTGGCGAGCAGGATTGCGGTGAAGACGAAGTTGAAGAAGAAGACGGCGACGAGGGCGATCACCACCGCCTGGTTGACGGCGCGACCGACGCCCTCGGCGCCCCCCGAAGCGGTCATCCCCTTGAACGAGCAGACGACGGCGATGATCGCACCGAACAGGGTGCACATCAGGACCGAGCCCCAGATGTCGGTCACCGAGGCGTTGGCGAAGAGGGTCGAGAAGAAGCCGCCGAGCGACTGGTGGTAGAGCAGCTCGGCGGCGATCCCGGCGGTGAGCCCGAAGACGATCGCGAAGACGTCGAGCAGGCCGGTGATCACCATCAGCGCCAGGAAGCGGGGCACGACGAGGTTCTTGACCGGGTCGACGCCGAGCACCTGCAGGGCGTCGAGCTCCTCGCGGATCTTGCGGGCGCCGAGGTCGGCGGTGATCGCGGTGCCGGCGACGCCGGCGACGACGACCGCCGTCACCAGCGGCCCGATCCAGCGGATCGCGGTCAGCACGAAGAAGCCGCCGAGCCGGTCGAGCGCGCCGAAGAGCGAGAGGACGCCGGCCGCCTGCAGCCCCGGCGCGCCCAGACAGAGCGCGAAGGTCGAGATCAGCAACGGGAACCAGGAGAGCTTGAGCACGAAGAGGAACTGCCAGACCAGCTCCTCGCCGTAGGGGTAGGGAGGGCGGATCGCGGAGACGATCGTCCTCGCAGTGAGGATCATCATCTCCCCCACCTGGTCGAAGGCGGACTTGGCCGGCAGCAGCGCTCTGGTCACGCCCGCCCCTCCCGGCAAGTCGAAGAGCTCCCGCTGCTCATCGCTGGGAGCGTACTTCCGAGCGCGGAAGCGCTCGGTTAACGCGCGGTTAGGTCCGCGAGACGCGCCTCGAGCTCGGTCGCGTCGAGCCCGCCGGCGCGCAGCACGAACCACTCCCCCGTCTCGTCGAAGGCGGTCAGGTCGACCACGGTCGAGGGGAGCCCAGTCAGCTCGCCGCCGTCGATCGCCAGGTCCACAGCGGCAAGGACGGCCGGTGGGACATGCTCGAAGGAGGCCGGGGCCGGCTTGCCGCTGAGATTGGCCGAGGTCTGGAAGAGCGGGCACATCGCGCCGGCGAGCGGGCCGGCGATCAGGCGCACCCCGAGCCGCGCGGGGTCCTCGCGACAGGCGAGCGGGTAACGGAGCTCAGAATTGGCGACCACCAGGGTCACCGGGCCGGGCAGCAGCGCCCCCGCCGCAGCGCGGGTGCGCTGCCCGAGGCTCTCGACCAGCTCGCGCATCGCCAGCGGCGAGAAGTAGAGGACCGCGGAGGGCTTGCCGTCGTCGCGCCCCTTGATCTGATGGATGCGCTCGATCGCCCTCGGGTCGAGCGGGTCGCAGGCGAGCCCGTAGAGCCCGTCGGCCGGGAAGACGGCGACGCCGCCCGCCGCCATACAGCGCTCGAGCGCGGCCTTCGCGACCTCAGCACCGTCGCGTTCGATGGAGACGATCTCACTCATTCTCGGCTGACTTCGTGGTTAGGGATGTATATGCCACCCAAAACGGGAAGTCAGCGGAAGGTGGACGTGCCCACGACGACGCGATCGAGACCGGCGAGATCCTTGCGCACGTCGATCTCGTCGAAGCCCGCCTCGTCCATCAGCTCGCGCACCGCCACCGCCTGGTCCTTCCCCACCTCCAGCGCCAGCACTCTCCCCGCTGAGTTCGTGCTTAGGAGGGAGCGGATCGCGTCGAGGCCGTCGGAACCGGCGAGCAGGGCCTTGCGCGGCTCCCACTCCGTCACCTCGGGCTGCAGCGAAGGCCACTCGCTCTCGCTCACATAAGGGAGATTGGCAAGGACGAGGTCGAAGCCGGCGTCGCCGGGCGGCAAGGTGCCCTCGTGAAAGGAGACCCGGTCCCCCAACTCCAGCCGCTCGGCGTTGGCGCGAGCGACTTCGAGCGCGGCCGGCGAGGTGTCGGTCGCGATCACCTCGCACTCGGGCAGCTCATCGGCCACGGCCAACGCGATCGCGCCCGAGCCGGTGCCGACGTCGAGCAGCCGCGACGGCCGCAGCTCCAGCGCCAGCTCGACCAGCAGCTCGGTCTCGGGCCGCGGGATCAGCACCCGTGGGTCGACCGCCAGCTCGATCCGCCGGAAGCCGCGGCGCCCGACGATGTAGGCGACCGGCTCGCGCCGCAGCCGCCGCCGCACCATCTCGCCGAAGAGGCGCGCCGCGGCAGGCGGAATCTCGACTTCCGGCTGCGCCGCAAGGCGCGCCCGGTCCCACCCGGTCGCCTCAGCGAGGAGCAACTCGGCGTCGAGCCGTGGCTCCGCAACGCCAGCAGCGCGCAGCGCGTCGACAGCCGCGCTCAGCGCCTCGGCGGTCACCCGACGGCGGCAGCCTCCAACCTCTGCCTCTTCTCCTCGGCCGCCAAAGCCTCGGTGAACTCCGCCAGCTCCCCAGCCAGAACGCCGTCGAGGTTGTGCGAGGTGTGCTTGATCCGGTGGTCGGTGACTCGGCCCTGGGGGAAGTTATAGGTGCGCACCTTCTCGGAGCGCTCGCCGGTGCCGACCTGAGCCTTGCGCTCGGAGGCGATCTTCGCCTGCTGCTCGGCCAGCTCGCGCTCATACAGGCGGGCGCGCAGCACCCGCATCGCCCGCTCCTTGTTCTGCAGCTGCGACTTCTCGTCCTGCATCGAGACGACGATGCCGCTCGGTTTGTGGGTGATCCGCACCGCCGAGTCGGTCGTGTTGACCGACTGGCCGCCCGGCCCCGAGGAGCGGTAGACGTCGATCTGCAGGTCGTTCTGGTCGATCTGCACCTCGACCTCCTCGGCCTCGGGCAGCACCGCGACCGTCGCGGTCGAGGTGTGGATGCGGCCCTGTGACTCGGTCTCCGGCACGCGCTGGACGCGGTGCGTGCCGCCCTCGTACTTGAAGACCGAGTAGGCGCCCTCGCCCTTGATCTCGAAGGTCACCTCCTTGAAGCCGCCGACCTCGGCGCTCGACTGCGAGAGCGTCTCGGTTGCGAAGCCCCGCGCCTCCGCGTAGCGACTCAGCATCTTGTAGAGATCGCCGGCGAAGAGGCCCGCCTCGTCCCCCCCGGTCCCCGCCCGGATCTCGACCAGCACGTTCTTGGAGTCGTTCGAGTCGCGCTCGACCATAGCCAGCCGGATCTCCTCCTCCAGCCCCTCGATCCGCCCCGGCGCCTCCTCCACCAACTTGCGCAGCTCCGCGTCGTCCCCGTCCTCCTCCAACAGCTCCCGCGCCCCATCAAAATCGTCCTTCAACGTGCGGTACTCGCCGACCAGTTGGTGAGCGGGCTGAAGCTCCCGGTATTCCCGGCCGACTTCCGCGTAGCGCTCCCGATCTCCGATGACGGCAGGGTCGGACATCTCCCGCTCCAAATCGGCGAACCGCGCCTCGATCTGCTCCACAAGTTGCTCGATCACGCTTCACAACATAGAGAGAATCGACGCCGTTTCTCCCGCGGGTGGCGCCGTAGGGGGAACCGCCCCTGAGGACGCTTTAGCGACCGGAAGGGGCGGTGGGTGCCCTGCGGCGACAGGACCCGCGGGCTACCAGCCCTCAGGCGACGATCTCGATCTGCTGCTCAGCCGCGGCCGCCTCCGGCGACTCCTCGGCAAGCACCTTCTCGAGCGCCGCGATCGCCACCGCCAACTGCTCTTCATCGGGCTCGCGCGTAGTCAGGTTCTGCAGCATCAGGCCCGGCCACATCACCGCTCGCACCCAGCGCTTGCGCCGGTTCTTACCCGCCCACTTGATGATCTCGTAGGAGATGCCGGCGATCAGCGGGATGCCGAGGATGCGCGAGAGCAGCAGCCAGTACCAGGCGGGAAGGCCGATCGGCGCGAAGGCGAAGATCGCCACCACCATCACGACCAGCAGGAAGCTGGTCCCGCAGCGCGGGTGCAGGCGCGAGTAGAGCTTGGCTCGCGCGGGAATCAGCTCGTCTTCGGCCTCGTAGCAGGAGATCGTCTTGTGCTCGGCGCCGTGGTACTCGAAGACCCGGCGCAGGTCGCGCAGGCGGCTGATCGCCGCGATGTAGCCGATGAAGAGCGCCGTGCGCAGCAGGCCCTCGATCAGCCAGAAGAGGAGGGGCGAGCCGAGCCGGTCCTTGATCAGGCTGGTCAGGCCGACCGGGATGACGAAGAAGAGGACGATTCCGAGCGCCAGCGAGAGCGCGATCGTAAGGCCCCAGACCCAGCCCCCGATCTCCTCTTTCTCCCCCTCCTCGTCGGCCTCGATCTGCGCGTTGGCGGAGATGCCGAGCGCGCGGAAGCCGATCTTCAGCGACTCGCCGAGGGCGACGACCCCGCGCAGTATCGGCAGCCGCCAGAACCGGTGTCGCTGCGCCCAGGGCTTGATCCCCTCCGAGCTGATCTCGACCTCGCCCTCGGGGTTGCGCACGGCGACGGCCCAGACCGAGATGCCGCGCATCATCACGCCCTCGAGCACCGCCTGACCGCCGACCGGCGCGTCGCGCTTGGCGACGAGGGCGCCGTCGGGCATGCGCAGCGGGTCCGCCCCGTTGCTGGACACCGCCTCGGCTTGGGGCGCGCCCAGCTCGGGGGTCATCGCTCAGCCGCGCGTGGCCTTGGCGTGCTTGGCGGCGCGGCGCTGGAAGCGCTCGACGCGACCGCCGGTGTCGACCAGCTTCTGCTTGCCCGTGTAGAACGGGTGGCACTCCGAGCAGAGCTCGACGTGAAGGTCCGCCTGCGTGGAGCGGGTGTAGAACTGGTTCCCGCACGAGCAGTGCACGTTGGCCAGGACGTACTCGGGGTGGATTCCGGCTTTCATCGTTCGTTCAGTCTAGATGAAGCGCGCATTTTCCCCCTTCAGGGGGTTGGGGATTCGCCTCGCGCTGCCGATAGCCCCCATGGTGGAGCCGACAACCGCCAAATCGCCAGGCGCGCAACTCCTTCGTCGCGTCCTCACCGTGCTGCTGCTCGGCGGCACGGCGATCGTCGCTCTCCATGCCTGGCTCGGCCTCGGTGACGACCTCGACTTCGCGATCAGCGGCCCCCTCTACGACGCGGTCGTGATCGGCGCCGGCATCGCCTGCCTGATCCGGGCCTCCGACTACGAGCGCGAGCGCACGGCCTGGCTCATGATCGGCCTCGCGATCGTCTGCTGGGGCCTGGGAGAGATCTACTGGACCGCTGCGATCGAAGGCAACCCGTCGGCTCCCTACCCTTCCCCGGCGGACGTCGCCTACCTGGCCTTCTACCCGCTGACCTACGCCGGGCTGGCGATGCTGGTCCGGGCTCGCGCACACGAGATCAACTGGCGCCTCTGGATGGACGGCGCGATCGCCGCCCTCGGCACCGCGGCGCTCGGCACCGCCTTCGTCTTCGAGTTCGTCGCCGAGAAGACCACCGGCACGACCCTGGAAGTCATTACCACCCTCGCCTACCCGATCGGCGACATCGCCACGCTCTCGATGGTGGTCGGCGTGATCGCCCTGACCGGCTGGCGACCCGGACGCACCTGGTCGCTGCTCCTCGCCGGCCTCTCGGCCCTGGTGGTAGCCGACATCGCCTTCACCCTGCAGTCGACCGAAGCGGCGCTCCCGGGCGGCGACTGGATCGACCCGATCTACCTGATCGCCGCCGTCTGCCTCGGCGCCGCGGTCTGGCAGCCGGCCCCGGCGGCGGCGATCTCCTCGCCGAAGGAGGCGGGCCGGCGCGAGATCCTCGTGCCGGCGGTCTTTGCGGCGGTGATGATCGGCCTCTTCGCGATGCAGTACTTCAGCGCCACCGGAGGCCTCTCGACCGTCCTCTGGGCGGCGACGATGTCCGCGGTGATCGTGCGCCTGGCAATGAGCGACAGGGAGAACAAGACCCTGCTCGAGCAGGTGCAGACGGATCCGCTGACAGGGCTCGCCAACCGGGGGCGCATGCAGCTCGACCTCGGCAAGCTCTGTGCTCTGGCGACCGAGGAAAGGCCCCTGGCGCTCATCTTCCTCGACCTCAACGGCTTCAAGCACCTCAACGACACCCGCGGCCACGCCGCCGGCGACGACGCCCTGGCCCGCTTGGGGAGACGGCTGAGCGACGCCGTCGGCGAGGACGGGACCGCTTATCGGGTCGGCGGAGACGAGTTCTGCGTGATCCTCTCCTGCGGGAAGGAGCGCTTCGACGCCGCGGCCGAGCGCGCCGTGGAGGCGCTTTCCGAGAGCGGCCCCGGCTACGAGATCGCCGCGTCCTGGGGGATGGCAAGGGTCCCGAGCGAGACGGACAGCCCCTCCGCCGCGCTGCAGCTCGCGGACGACCGCATGTACGCGCACAAGGAGTCGCGGAGGGCTTCTCGCGAGGGCCTGGTCGCCATGCCGGAGGCTCCGACTACTTCCCAGACCGAGGTCGCCCCGCAACGCTGAGGCCGTCGAGCAGGAGGTCGAGGGTGCGGCCCACCTCGACCCTCATCCGCTCGGGGTCCTCGGCGCGGGCGACGAGCATCGCCGCCTCGTCCAGGGCGCCCATCAGGACGTGCGCCAGGGGACGCACGGGTTGCTCGGCGATCGCGCCGGCATCGACCGCTGTCCGCAGGCTCGCTTCGATCAGCCCCAACCCGTGCTCGGCCGCGATCTCGCGCCAGCGATCCCAGCCCAGCACCGAGGGACCGTCGAGCAGGACGATCCGCTGCGCCTCCGGCTCGGTGCAGGCGGCGAGGAACATCTCGGCGCCCGCGCGCATCGCCTCCAGCGGCGAGGAGGCGCTGGCCGCGAGCGCGCCGCCGGCGATCCGCTCCGCCAGCTCGCGCTCGATCTGCTCGTAGACCGCGGCGAAGAGCTCACGCTTGCCCTCGAAGTGGTGATAGAGGGCGCCGCGGGTGACCCCAGCGGCGCGGACGATCTCCTCGGTGCCGACGCCAGCGTAACCCCGCGCCGCGAAGAGCGGCCGCGCCGCCGCGACCAGAGCCTCGCGAGTCGCCTCGGAGCGCTCGGACTGTGTTCGTTTGACATTCATACTGTCTGTATGTATTGTACCTCGCCCCACCGACCCGAGGAGGCAAGGATGACGACGGACCCGGACCAGCGCCACGAGATCGAGCTGCCGGCGGGCACGATCCGCTATCGCGAGGCGGGCGAGGGCAAGCCGGTGGTTTTCGTCCATGGCTTCCTCGTCGACGGCCGGCTCTGGGACGGAGTGGTGGACGCGCTCTCCGATCGCTACCGATGCATCGCGCCGGACTGGCCGATCGGCGCTCAGCAGGTGTCGATGAAGCCGGAGGCCGACCTCTCCCCTTACGGCATCGCCGCGATCGTCGCCAGCTTCCTCGAGGAGCTCGACCTCGAGGACGTGACGATCGTCGGCAACGACTCGGGCGGCGCGATGTCGCAGGTGCTCGTCACTCGCCACCCCGAGCGGATCGGCCGCCTGGTCCTGACCAACTGCGACACCCATGAGAACTTTCCGCCGGGGGTGTTCAAGGCGATGCCGCCGCTGGCCAAGCTGCCGGGCGGGATGACGGTGCTCTCGGCCCCTTTCCGCGTCGGCGCCCTCGCCCGAGGGGCGTTCAAGCCCTTCGCCCGCACGCCGATCCCGCCCGAGCTGGTCGCCTCCTGGATGGCGCCCGGCCTGCACGACCCCGGCGTCAAGCGCGACGCGAGGAAGGTCACCGCCGGGATGAACAAGCGCTACACGCTCGAGGCGGCCGAGAAGCTGCGCGGAACCGAGCTGCCGATCCTGCTCACCTGGGCCCCGGGCGACCGCTTCTTCCCGATCAAATATGCCCAGCGCCTGGCGGCCGAGACCGGCGCCCGCATCGTCGAGATCCCGGACGCCAAGACCTTCGTCCCGCTCGATCAGCCTGGACGTTTGGCCGAGGAGATCGCCGCTTTCGCCGGTACCGCCTGACCAAGTTCGCGCAGTTTGCGCGTTCTTTTTCGCTACTTGCATGTTTTTCGTCCGACCGAGGGACGAAGCTGTCGTAACGCCCCCCTACAGGACGGAGAACCATGTCCCAGGAAATCTTCGACCAGGAACGGCCAAAGCGGAGGAGCACGCTGGCCAAGCGCCTCGATGAGGCGTTCGCCGGTTGTGAGGTCTGGACCCTGGCGCCGCCCTCTCAGCGACGCAGCGAGACGGTCTTCAGCCCGCGACTCTCGAGCTCGGCGAGGATCAGCGGCAGCGCCGCAGCCGTGCGAATCCAGGAGCCGGGCGCGCTGTAGTAATCGGCGTCATGCAGGAGGACCACGTCGCCGGCGCGCAGGCCGGCACACGAGTGGCGGGCGATCGACTCCGGGGTTGCGCGCCGCGCCCAGTCCCGTCCCCAGCGCGACCAGAGGACCGGCCGCCAGCCGCGTGAGCGGGCCGCCCGCAGCGTCGCGGCGCTGAAGATGCCGTAGGGCGGCCGGTAGTCGGCGATCGCCTGACCGCTCGCCTCCTCGATCGTCGCTCGCGCCCGCTCGGCGTCCTCGAGGAAATCGCGGGGACCGAGGCGCAGCAGGTTGCGGTGCCGATGACAGTGCAGCTCGACCCTGTGCCCGGCGGCGACGATCTCGGCCACCAGCGCGGGCCGCCGCTCGACCTGCTCGCCGGCGAGGAAGAAGGTGGCGACCGCACCATGCGCCCGCAGCGTCTCCAGCACCGCCGGAGTTCCCTGCGGGTGCGGCCCGTCGTCGAAGGTGAGGGCGACGCCATCGCCCCCCTCGGACAGGCGCATCTCGATGCCGAGCGCCTCACCGAGCCCGGGAACGACCGGAGCGAGCGCGGGACCGGCGTGGACGATCGCGCCGGCGCCGGCCGCAGCCCCCAGCAGCGCTCGGATCAAGGCCCTTCCGGGCTCGCGGCGGATTTGCCGCCTTCGGCTGGCTTCGCCGCGGAAGCCTTGGAGACCGCGGGCGAGGCTTCGTCGTTGTCCCTGCCGATGTGGATCCGGCCCTCGAGCGGCTTGGCGATCACCTTGTAGGGCGCTTCGCGGTCGACGACGGTGAAGAAGAGGACGACCGCAACGGCGGCGAGGCTGACCGCGGTGGCGACCCGCTCGACGCGCAGCCGCCAGACCGGCTGTGGGCGGACCCGTGGCCGCACCGAGAGCGCGCGCGAGGCGATTGAGGGCAGCGAGGCGAAGGAGGAGTCGGGCGAGCGGCGCTCGCGGCTGAGGTGGCGCAGCACCCCCTCCAGCTCGTGCTCGGTCCGCGCCACCTCGGCCAGGCCGAAGCGCTCGAAGGCGGCGTTGTTGGCGCGCAGGTGGCCGGCCGAGAAGCCAAAGGAGACGACGGGGCAGCCGCGGATGTGCGCCTCGAGCACGGTCAGCCCCGCGGTCGAGTGGACCATCGCGTCGGCGGCCGCCATCCAGTCGCTCATCTGCTCGGTGAAGCCGAGGATCCGTACTCGCTCGTTGCCGCCGTAGCGCTGCTCGAGCTTCTCGCGCGCTACCTCGTTGCGACCGGTGATGCAGACCACCGTCGTGTCGTCGGCGGCCAGCGCGGCCTCGATCGAGCCCTCGAGGTCGCCTATCCCCCAGCCGCCGCCGGAGACGAGGACGAGTCGGGCATGGGGCTGCACACCCAGCGCCCGGCGCGCGTCGGTTCGGGTCCGCGGCATCAGAAAGTCCGGGGAGATCGGCGGCCGCGCCCACTCGACGCTGCCGGGCCCAGCCAACCGCTCGACTTCCTCGATCGACTCGGGATGGGTGACGAAGTGCATGTCGACGCCGGGATGCGCCCAGTAGCGCAGGCCGGCGAGGTCGGTGATCGCCGACTGCACGGGGATCAGCAGGCGCCGGTTCTCGCGCAGCATGCCGAGCACCGCGGTGACCCCCGGGTAGGTCGAGATCACGATGTCGGGATCGTGCTTCTCGATCAGCCGCAGCAGGCCGTGGGCACCGAGCGCGTAGTTGAGATGATGCGCCAGCCAGCGAGTCGGGGCGAACTTCGTGATCAGCCAGTACTGGATGTCGAAGAGCCATGGCATCCAGCGAAAGGTGACCTTCGACCCGCTGCGGACGACCGCCGTGACGATGCGGCCCATCGCTTTCAGCCCGTCGACGACCTCGGCCTCGGCGCCGGGGATCTCCTGCTCGAGCTCGGCCTTGATCATCCGCGCCGGCAGGTCGTGGCCCTCGCCGATGTCAGCGGTCAGCACCAGCACCCGCGGCGGCCGATCTTCGCGGCCGGCGGCGCCGGCGAGCAGCGCGCCCGCGGCGTGTTCGTTGCCGTTCAGCGAGGGCTTCTTGCCGGGGACCGGGTCCGGCGGCCGGGTAGTTCCGCGCACCCACTCGACGTACCTGCGGACACCTTCCTTGAAGCTGGTCTCCGCTTTCCAGCCGAGCTCCGCGAGCGCCCGCTCGTTGGAGATCGTCTTACCGGGGAAATCGCCGGGACGCGGAGGCGTGTGCACGATCTCGCAATCGTCGGTGTTTTCCTGCACGCGCTCGGCGATTTCGAGGATCGTCACCACCTCGTCGCCGGAGAGGTTGTAGGTGCGGCCGGCAGCCTCGGGCGCGAGGGCGGCGACGATGCCATCGGCGAGGTCCTCGACGTAGATGAAGCTGCGGGTCGTGCTGCCGTCGCCGGCGATCGTCAGCGGCTTGCCTTCGAAGGCGAGGTCGGTGAACTTGGCGACGACCCCGGCGGCGCGGGCGCGCGGCCCGTAGGGGATGCCGAAGCGCAGGACCGTGCTCTCCAGATCGTAGAGCTCGGCGTAACCGGCGCAGTAGGTCTCGCCGGCGAGCTTGGTCGCCGTGTAGAGGTGGCGCGGGGCGGGAATCGGCGTCCCCTCGTCGACCTCCTGCTCGACGCAGTCGCTGTAGACCCAGGTCGTCGAGCCGTAGACGACGCGACCCACCTTGGCCCGGCAGGCCGCCTCGAGCACGTTGAGCGTGCCGCGGGTGTTGACCTCCTCGGCGAGCACGGGGTCGGCGAGGACGTGGCCGACGTCGGCGACCGCTGCGAGGTGGATGGCCGCGTCGCAGTCGCGCATCGCGAGGTCGAGGTTGGCCGGGTCGGTGATGCTGCCGGTGAAGGTCTCGACCTCCAGCGGCGAGTGGTAGGGCGAGGCGCTGAGGTCGAAGATCCGCGGCGTGTGGCCGCCCTCGATCAGCTTGTCGACCACGTGCGAACCGATGAAGCCGCCGCCGCCGGTGACCAGGATCCTCACGACGCCACCTCGCCGAGAGCCTCGGGGCGGCTCTCGGGTCGGTAGTAGAGCGGCACGCACCAGTGGCTCTGGGCGACCCAGTCCGTGTTGGGAAGCTCGTCGGCCCGCCCCATGATCCGGTGGCAGGGCTCTTCGTAGACGCGCCCGGTGCTCTTCTCGATCTCCTCGAAGACGACGTACTTGTAGAGGCCGGAGGTCATGCCCTCGGGCAGCTCCAGGCGGGCTGGATGCAGGGCGTCGAGGTGCTCGCGGGCGTATGAGTTCTTCCAGGCGACGATCTCCTCCATGCGATCGGCCTGGACGAGCCCAAGCGCCGCGGTGAACTCGCTCATGCGGAAGTTGAGCCCGTCGACCTCGTGCTCGAACTTGCCGTAGTTGCGGAACTTGCGCGCGAACTCGATCAGCTCGGGGTGGGCGCTGGCCAGGACCCCGCCCTCGCCGGTCGACACCGTCTTGGTCGCGTAGAGGGAGTAGACGCCGGCGTCGCCGTAGGCGCCGGGCTTGCGACCCTTCCACTCGGCCCCGTGCGCGTGAGCGCAGTCCTCGAGCAGGAAGATGCCGTTCTCGCGACAGTACTCGGCGATCCGCTCGGCCTCGAAGGCGATGTGCCCGCCGATGTGGACGAGGATCGCCGCCCTCGGCTTGTGGCGCTCCGCCTTGGCCTCGAAGTCGGCGAAGGACATGCAGAGGTCCTCGCGGTTGCAGTCGACGAACTCGACCTCGGCGCCGGCCTCGAGCGCCGCCAGCGGCGTCGCCATGAAGGTGTTCGAAGGGCAGAGAACCGTGCCGCCCCGCACCTCGGCGAACTCGAGTGCCGCCAGGGCCCCGCCCGCCCAGCTCGAGAGGCCGAGGCTGGGAAGCCCGTTCCACTCCGCCCAGCGCGCCTCGAAGGCCTCGAGCATGCGTCCCTCCGACCACTGCTCGGAGTCGAGCACCTCGGTCCAGAGCTCGAAGAGCCTGGCACGGTCGCGATGGTCGAACCCGATCGCAAACTTCGCCGGGTCCGAGACTGGGGCGGTCGAGGTCAAGAGCGCCGCCAGGCTACCACTGCCGACGGGCCTAAAAGCGCTCTATACGTTCGCTTTTCGGCCCATCGGCGGAATGGGCGCTGGCGATGACGGCTCCCACGGCGCTCGAGCCGGCGAGGAGGACGGTGCCGGCGATGGCGATCGCCATCGAGGCGATGAGGACGGCGCCGCCAAGGGGCGTGTCGCCCCAGGACTCGCCGAAGATCAGTGGTGCGAGCAAAACCGGCACGAGCACCTGGACCGCGAACATCGTCGGCGCCACATGGGTCGCCGCGCGGCGCTGCAGTGCGCTCATCTCGCTGAGCAGTGCGAGGCCCTCCGAGGCGGCGGCGGTGGCCAGCCAGGCAACCGCGACCAGCAGCGTTCCCGCGGCGAGCTCGTCGGTCAGCAGCTTGCTCGCGATCGCCGTCCAGGCGTAGCCGCAGCCGGCGCTCACCACCATCAGCGTGCCGATCGCGCGCGCCCATCCGACATCCACCCCGCCAGAGCGGGGTGAACGTCGGATGCGCCCGCGCAGGGCATAGGGGGCGAGAACGGGAATCGCGACGAGGGTGAGCGCCAGGGCGATCGCTGCGGCGCTCGCGTGATCCGTCGTGCGCTCTGGGGCGGCGAGTGCGACGCCGAGGACGCCGAGGACGATTGCCGCCACCGCAACGGCCTCGCGCGGGCCCGGCCTCTCCCCCAGCCGCGTCGCGCCGAGCCAGAGCAGCAGGATCAGGCCGCTGGCGAGACAGGGCTGGACCACGGTCAGCGGCGCCAGCAGCAGCGCGGCGATCTCCAGCGGCCAGCCCGCCAGGCCGAGCACCGTCGCCCCCAGCCAGCGCCGGTTGCGCACCAGACGGCCGAGCAGCGAGACCCGCAGCGAGTGCTCGTGCGGAACCCCGCGTACCTCCAGCGCCTGCAGCGCGATCGAGGTGTTGTAGAGCAACGAGGCCCCGACCGCCGCGACTATCCCCAGCGCCAGCACGGCGCGGACGCTACCGCTGAGAGTGGGCGGAGGAAGCCCGCGTTATCCGTGGGACTTGCCCCGGCGGCCCTTGGGCGGCACCAGGGTCGCCTTCAGCGTCAGCCCCCTCTTGCCGAGGGCGTCGGTGGCTCTGACCCTGACGACGAGCCGACCCTTGCCCGCTTCCTCCAGCGCGGCCAGGCATTTGCCGTAGACCTTGATCCCGAAGCGGGCCGTCTTCCCGGCGCCGAGCTTCCTCGCCAGCCTCGTCCTCACCTGACGGCAGGACCGCTTGCCGACCTTCAGGCGCGCGGAGAGCACCTCGAGCTTGCACGGGGTGCCACCGCAGACGATCGTCCCGATCGCGGCCCTGCCTTTCCCGTTGAGCCTGACCTTGCCCTTCTTCGCCTTCGCCTTGGGTCGGGCCCCCGGCGGTGGCGGAGGCGGCTGCGGCTGCCAGCTCGGCGCGTAGCCGTCGGCGGCGATCCGCGTGAACCCAGAGCCGTCGGAGGCCACCGTGAAGAGACCCGTTCCGTCCTGGCCCCCAGGGCCGTAGACGCCGCGTCGGAAGGCGATCCGCGATCCGTCCGGCGAGAAGACCGGAGAGTTCACGTAACCGCCCCACCCTTCCGACGGGGCGGGAATCGGGACGAGCTGCACGGCGCCGCCGCCGGTCCCGACGATCCCGATGTCGGAGTAGGCGTGGCTGAAGACGATCTGCGAGCCGTTGGGCGAGAAGTCGGGTGCGCGGTCGCTCTGCCCGTTCGTCACCCGCCGCGGCGCCGCTCCGGGCGAATCGAGGACGAAGATCGACGAGTTGCCTTCGTTGCTGCGCGCGAAGGCGATCTTGCCGTCGGCGGAGTAGGTCGGCTTGGTGTCGCGGCGTCCGTTCGCAAGAGAGGTCAGTGCATCGAGCCGAACGCCCGTTGAAGCGTCGATCGAGATCAAGTGCGAGCCGCAGCCGTTGCAGTCGTTTTCGTAGTTGAAGTACGCGTTCGGATTCCCCCATCCGAGGCAGGTCTGTTCGTTGACCGCTTCGACGGCGCAGATGCTGCTGTTGGTGCGCTTGCCGGCAGCTTCGGCGACGACGAGTTGCGCACCGTTCGGGGAGAACGAAGGGTGATCGAAGTTCTGCCATTCGTAGACGTACGACTGGATCCGGACGACCGGGATGGTTTTGCCCGAATGGGGGTCTTCGTAGTCTTTCCTCCATTCGGTGGAGGAGCTCTGCCAGCTGCTCCCCGTGAGCAGCTGCGCGACGCCGGTGCCGGCCGAGCTCATCGTGGCGATGCCGCTTTCGCGATCGAAGGCGATCCCGGAGCCGTCGGCGGAGTAGGAGGGCGCCGACACGCCCGGGCCGGCGCTCAACACGGTCGGCGAGCCCCCGTCGGCATTCGAGCTCCAGATCGCCGCGCTCGAGTAGGAGTAGGAGTCGCCGGAGGAGTAGGCGATCCTGCCGTCGATGCCGGGAAAGGCGGCATCGCTCGGGCCGCTGCCCGGAAGCGCAAGCGCTGCGATCGCTGCGACCACGACGATCGCGACGAGTCCGGTGGCGTGACGACGAGACATGGGCGGCGGCTTATATCACTCGCACCTCCATGAACGCCGTCGAATACCTAACAGGATTGGTCTTTCTCGCAATCGTCCTCGCCGGCTTCGGGGCGACGGCCCGCGCGCTGCGGCAGCGGCTGGCCCGGGACTGGGCGGGAGCTCCCGCCCTGCTGGCGACCGTCGTGCTGACGATCGCGGTGGCGATCGTGACCGGCGAGGCGCTCGGGGTGCTCGGCCTTCTCAACGCCCCGGGGCTGGCCCTGGCCGCGACGATCCCAGCGATCGTCCTGCGCCGTCGACCCCTCCCCCGCCGCACCGTGGGCGGCGCGATGACGTGGCCCGCGGCTCGATTTGACTCGGCGTTCGCCATCGGCGCCGCCCTGCTTTGCGCGGTCCACTGGGCCGGCCCGGTGCTGCACAGCCTCGACGTAGGCATCTACAGGCAGGACAGCACCTGGTACCACCTCCCCTTCGCCGCATGGCTGACCCAGACGGGGTCCTCGACGGGCCTGCTCTTCACCGACACGCTGAAGCTGGCAGTCTGGTTCTACCCCCTCAACTCCGAGCTGGCACACGCGCTCGGCATGGTCGTCTTCGGCAACGACCTGCTCTCCCCGATGCTCAACTTCGGCTGGCTGGGAGTTGCCCTGCTCGCCGCCTGGTGCATCGGCCGTCCCTTCGGACTGGGCGCGGCAACCACGTTCGGCGTGGCCCTGGTGCTGGACTCCGACATGATGCTCGTCCAGGCCGGCAACGCCCCTGGGGACGTCGCCGCACTCGCCTGTCTGCTGGCGGCCGTAGCGCTCCTCCTCGTCGGAGCCCAGGCCCACCGCGGGACAGAGGTCTCCGGCGATCGTCTGCGCATCGACGGGGGGCCGCTCGCTATCGCCGCGCTGGCGGCGGGGCTGGCGGTCGGGACCAAGATGACGATGCTCGTCCCGGTCGCCGTGCTCACCGTCGGGCTTGCCCTGGCGGCCGGACGGCCGGCTCGGAAACGACAGGTGGGGATCTGGGTCGCGGGTGTCGCGACGACCGGCGGGTTCTGGTACCTGCGAAACCTTCTGCATTCCGGCAATCCCCTGCCCTGGATCTCCCCCGGACCGCTGCCGGGGCCGAGCCAGGAACCGTTCTACCCCAGGGCCGCGCACTCGATCGCCGAGTACCTAGCCGACCAGCGCGTCTGGAGCCACTTCTTCCTGCCAGGTCTCTCTAAAACCCTGGGCCCACTCTGGTTCGCCGTGGTCCTCGCGGGGCTCGCGGGGCTCGTGCTCGGGCTGCGGCGCCAGCACGGCCCGCTGATCCGCATAATCGCTCTTGCGGGCCTGGCAACCCTGCTCGCTCACGTCTTCAATCCGATCTCAGCATCCGGGCCACAGGACGGTCCGTACGGATTCGCCTCGAACCTGCGCTACGCCGCGCCGGGGCTTGCGATCGGCCTCATCCTTCTCCCGCTCTGCGAGACCCGCTGGGCGGCCCGTCGTATCGTCCTGCCCGCGTATGCGGGGCTCCTCGTTTGCGGGGCGATCGCCTCGGACGAATGGGTCCAACCCGATCTTGCCGCCGCAATCGCGATTGCCGCGCTCGCCGTGTTCCTGCCGGCCTGGCTGTTGCTGCGAGACCCCGGGCGCCGCGCTCGCGTGGCCGTCCTCGCCGGCGTCGCGGGAGTCGTGTTCGTCGCCGGCTACGCCGTGCAGCGGCACTATTTCGACGGGCGCTATCTCGCCGAAACGGCACCGCCCCTGGACAACCCCGGCTTCCGCTCGACGCCCCAGTGGAGCCTGATCCAGACCTGGGCGCGCGAACAGCGAGGGATCAAGATCGGGATCGTCGGCACGCCAGCCGCCTACGGCCAGTACGTCTTCTACGGCGCCGACCTCTCCAACGAGGTCCGCTACCTGGGAGAACCGGGGCCCCACGGGGGGTTCACCGCGATCTCCAGCTGCCGCCGCTGGCGCCAGCGGATCGACGCCGGCAGGTTCGACGCGGTCGTGATCACGCCGGACGACCCTGGCTCCCCGGCCCCCTCACGGCAGATCGCCTGGACGGAAGCGTCGAGCACGTCGGTCCCCGCCATCCGGGCCAACCCCGCGGCGGTCTTTCTCCTCGACGGCCCGCTCGACCCCCGCCAGTGCGGAGAAATCGAAGCCACCTTCCCTTTCCAGCGGCCCCTGGGGACCGCGGGCTGCGGCCGGGCGGCACCGGCCCCCCTAGCGCACGGGGCCGAATTCCACTGCCGAAGCGCCGGGAGATGACCTGCGCTTCGCGTGTCGTCCCGGCCTGCGCCGGCCGCTCAGGTCTCCTGGTAAAGCGGCCCGTCGCCGCCCTCGGGCAGCGTCAGGCGCCCGCCCTTGGCCGTGATCGCGCCGCACTGGACGCAGTTGGAGGCGGTGACGTGGACGTCGACCTCGGCGGCGCCGTTGGCGAGCTGCTCGTCGGGGATCTCGTAGACCTGGGCCGGGCACATCGAGACCCAGGTCTGGGCGACCTCGCGCGGCACCCGGGTCTGGATGCGGACGTGGTTGGGCGCGTCGTCGCGGGTCGCGTTGCCGGAGAGGAAGACGGAGTCGAGCTTGGCGAAGGTCAGCTCGTTGTCGGGCTTGGGGTACTTGTCGGCGGCGTTGCCGAGCTGCACCGGGACCTCGGCGTTGTCCTCGACCTTCCAGTGGCCGCCGGGGAAGGCGCCTTTGGTGGCGACCATGGCGCTGCCCATCATGCCGCCGAAGATCAGGCCGCGGGTCAGCGGCTGCTTCATGTTGCGCGAGCGGTAGAGGTCCTTCTCGATCGCCGAGTCGCGGACCCTCTTGTCGTAGCTCTCGAAGTTGACCGAGTCGACGTCGGCCTTGAGCGACTCGACGATCGCTTCCGCGGCGTACATGCCGGCGTGCATCGCGTAGTGGACGCCGGCGAGTTCGGCGATGTTGACCATGCCGGCCGCGTCGCCGGCGACCAGCATGCCGGGCACCGAGAAGCGCTTCGGCAGCGCCCAGTAGCCGCCCGAGGGGATCGTCTTCGCGCCCCAGCCGACCCGTTTGCCGCCCTCGAGGATCTTCTTCACGAAGGGGTGGGTCTTGAACAGCTGGAAGGCGTCGTGGACGCTGAAGGTGGCGTCGGTGGTGTCGAGCCCGACGACGAGGCCGAGGCCCACCTTGTCCTCTCCCATCGGGTAGATGAAGCTGCCGCCGGCCTCCTTGAAGCGGGGGCTCCAGCGCAGCGGCCAGCCGAGGGTGTGGATCACCCTGTCGAGCGGCTTCGGCACCTCCCAGATCTCCTTCACCCCGAGCTCCCACGCCTGCGGGTCTGAGCCGTGCATGTCGAAGTAGTCGTAGGCGGCGTAGGTGAGATGGCCGAGCGTGCCCTCGGCGAGGACCGTCGCCTTGGCGACGACGTCGGAGCCCGGCTCGAAGTTGCCCAGCTCCTCGCCGTCTTTGCCGCGGCCGCGGTCGCCAGAGCGCACGCCGCGCACGATCCGGTCCTCGACCAGCAGCTTGGTCGCGGCGGTCTCGGAGAGGATGTAGACGCCGGCCTCTTCGGCCTTGTCGGCGAGGAAGCGGCCCAGCTTGGAGACCGAGAGCGTGTAGTAGCCCTCCTTGCGGAAGTTCGGCGGCGGCGGCTTCAGCGGGACCGCGGCCTTGGAGGTGAGGAAGTACGTCGCGTCCTTCGTCACCTCCTGGTAGACCGGCGGCCACTCGGCCGGGTCGAGGTCGGGGAAGAGCTCTTCCAGCGCCGAGGGATTGACGTTGGCGCCTGAGAGCAGGTGCGCCCCCGGCACCTTGCCCTTCTCGATCACCGCGACCGGGACTTCGCCCAGCTTCTCGGTCAGCTCCGGCTCGTCCTCGAGCAGCTGCATGAGCTTGTTGGCGCAGGCGAGCCCGGCCGGCCCGCCGCCGACGATCGCGACGCCGACCTCGATGCGCTCGTCGGCGGGGTCGGTCGGCGGGCCGATCGCCTCCGCCGCGTCGAACGGCGGCGGGAACTCGCTGGGGGCGACTGCCATTGGCGGCTCAGCCGCCCTTCTTCGCCTTGATCGCCTCTGTCAGCTTGGGGACGATCTTGTGCAGGTCGCCGACCACGCCGAGGTCCGAGAACTCGAAGATCGGCGCGTTCTGGTCCTTGTTGATCGCGAGGATGTTCTCCGAGCTCTGCATCCCGACCTTGTGCTGGATCGCGCCGGAGATGCCGGCGGCCAGGTAGAGCTTCGGCGCGACCGTCTTGCCGGTCTGGCCGATCTGGGCCGCGTAGGGGTACCAGCCGGCGTCGACCACGGCGCGGGTCGCGGCAACCGCCCCGCCCATCGCCTCGGCCAGTTCCTCGCACTGCTTGAAGCCCTCGGCGGCGCCGAGGCCGCGGCCTCCGCCGACGAGGATCTCGGCGTCCTCGATGTTGACGTCGGCTCCGCGCTGTTCGCCGCGGGTGACCATCGTCGCCTTGGTCGACCAGGGCGAGAGCTCGACGTCGACGTCGACCACCTCGGCCGTGCCGCCGCTCTCGTTGGCGTCGAAGGCGTTGAGGCGGCCGATGATGATCCCCGGCTCGCCCACGCACTCGACGTCGGCGACCTTGGAGTCCTGCAGGATCGGGCGCTCGGCGATCAGCTTGCCGCCGTCCACCTTCACCTTCGTGACCTCCATGGTCACCCCGGCGTTGAGGCGGGCGGTGAGGCCGGCACCGATCTCGAAGCCGAGCAGGCCGCCACCGAAGAGGGCGTAGCTGAAGCCCTGCTCGGTGATGACCTTGGCCATCGCGTCGACGATCGGCTGGGCCAGGCCCTCGGGCACGCTCTTGGCGCGGTAGACCTTGGCGGCGCCGTAGTTGCCGAGCGCGGCGCACTTGTCGTCGGCTACGTCGCCGACCACCATCACCGCGGCCTCGCCGCCGATCTCGCCGGCCAGCCTGGCCGCCTCGGAGATCGCCCCGAGTGAGTTCTTGTTGAAGTTGCCCTCGCCGTCGTGGAGGGCGTAGGTCAGGATGCCTGCCATTAGTGTCTCCTTTCGGCGGTCAGATTCAGTTCTGACCGCGAAAACCAAGCGGGGCTAGGACGCAGGGAGCGTGGCGTGCCGGATGGCACGCGAGCGACTGAGGACGACGTCCCCGCGCCGGTTTGCAGCGAGGAAGAATGGATCTGACTGTCGAAAGGAGACACTCAGATCAGCTTCCTCTCGTCGAGCCAGGCGACGATCTTTTCGACCGTCTCGTTGGTGTCCTCGTCCTCGATGATCTCGCCGGCCTGCTTGGCGGGCGGATCGCTGAGCGCCAGGACCTTCGTCTTCGAGCCGCCCTCGCCGACCATGCCGCCGTCGATGCCGACGTCGCCGGTCGCCTTCGCGTCGAGGGGCTTCTTCTTCGCCCCCATGATCGCCTTCAGGCTCGGGTAGCGCGGCTCGTTGATCGCGTCGCCGACGCTGATCACGGCGGGCAGCTCGACCTCGACCGTGTCGTAGCCGTACTCGGCCTGGCGCTCGCAGCGCAGCTTGCCGTCGGTGACGTCGATCTTGATCACCTGCGTCAGCGAGGGCATCTTCAGGTGGTCGGCGACGACGGCGCCGATCGTGTAGCACTCGCCGTCATCGGACTGCTGGCCGAGCAGGACCAGGTCCGGGCTCTCGGCCTCGAGCACCTTGGCCAGCGAGTAGCCGGTGGCGCAGACGTCGGAGCCGGCGAGCGCGTCGTCGGAGAGGTGCACGGAGCGATCCGCCCCGAGCGCGACCGCCTTGTGCAGGGCGCGGACCGCGGAGTCAGGGCCCATCGTCACCGCGATGACCTCCTCGACCGGGATCGCGCCGCCCTCCTTGATCTGCATGGCAGCCTCGATTGCATGGGTGTCGAAGGGGTTTAGGTTCTTCTCGCCGCTGCGGTCCAGGCGCATCGTGTTGGGGTCGATGCGCTTCTGAACGGCGGCGTCCGGAACCTCCTTGACCAGGACGCAGATCTTCAAGTTGAAGCCTCCTTAAAGCGGGTTCTGCTGGGATTCGAGTCGTTGACTGACGAGTCAATCAGTCTATCTATGCATCGGACGATGTGACGTTACGCGTGCGCTAAATCACGCTTCGTGGCGCTCAGAGGCACGCTCGCGGATGAAATCTACGATGTCGTCGGTACCGGCGCCGGGCGTGAAGACGGCGGCGACGCCGAGCTTCTCGAGCTCGGGGATGTCCTCGGCCGGGATCGTCCCCCCGACCGTGACCAGCACGTCGTCGACCCCCTGCGCCTTGAGCAGCTCGACGACCTTCGGCACCAGCGTCATATGGGCGCCCGACAGGATCGAGAGCCCGACCGCGTCGGCGTCCTCCTGGATCACCGTCTCGGCGATCTGCTCCGGCGTCTGGTGCAGCCCGGTGTAGATCACCTCCATCCCCGCATCGCGCAGCGCCCGAGCGATGATCTTCGCCCCCCGATCGTGCCCGTCCAAGCCAGGCTTGGCAACGACGACGCGGATCTTGCGAGCGGTAGCGGTGCTCATCGCGGGCGGAAGATTAGCGATTACGCCACGGCCTCCTCGAATTGATCGACCGAACCGACGCGATTCGGCCAGACCTCACCCCATTCCCCCCTGACCGAGCGATCAACCGGATTAGACTCCGGAAAAAATAGACGAACTTCTCGGAGGTAAAGACAAACAGACCATGTACCCATATTCATCCACTGTCTCCGTCACGCTCACTCATTAACCACTTTGTGCAGTCTATTGACCAATCGGTACCGAAAGTCCAACGACCGTGCCTTGAGAATTTAGAGCCACCCGTCCAGCTGCAGTCTGTTGTCTCCACGAAACATCGTCTTTTACCCGTACGTAAAAACCGTCGGCGCCTGGATCGTACGACCATCTCGGGAAACCTTGACCCGGATCAGATGGAGCTTCTGCCCCAACCTGTGATTGGAACGGAAGAATCTCGATTCCCACTAGTCCACCAAAATCATCAAGATCGATAACGCAATTAACAGCTCTCTCTTCTACACACTCATCTGCACTAAACGAGATTATAAACTGCCCCCGATCTTCTGACACCCTAGTCATGGAACTCCGCGCCGCGCACTCATAATCTCCTTCGTTGTCTTACTCCAGACTACCGTTACATCGTTCCCCTCATCATAATAAACCCATCGATCAGGTAGATCCTCAGCTATCCGGCCAAAGTCAATCGCATGATCCACAACGCTTCCAGGAATGTTCCGTATGGGTCCCGTCTCAGTGAGATAATGATTAGTAAAGACTCGCCCAGCGGGTGTCGCTGCAAGCTCGACCTCCTCAACCTCGGCTCCAAGAAGGGGGGCAGTCTCTCCACCATCTAGAATGGTGGTCAATAGAATTAGTCCATAGCCGCTCCACTTGTGAAGGGCCCTCTGAATCTTTTGGGCAGTACTAGGCTCCGGAGGCGCGGGACCAATTGTCGATTGCTCTCCCCTTGGATCCTTTGCTGGTGGGGTCGTCGTAGCATCTGTAGGCTCCTGGCATGGTGGAACTGGGCATCCGCATTCGTCGACCATAAGCCCCAAAGGATCAGTGGAGTTGACCGGGTTATCCGCGGCATACGCGTACGTTTCACCCGTCACCCCAACCGCTGGATCCACGCTGAGGAACTGCGCGGTCACCGGATCGTAAGTACGCGCCCGCAGGTAGATCAACTGGTTTTCGGTGTGCATCCGGTACTCCCCGGCGAAGCCCATCGAGGAAGTTCCCGTTCCAGTATGTTTCCATACTGCGCCGTTCGGCCCATATCGATACGTACCGGTAATCGCTCCGGTTTTGTCCGTCAGAACACGAATCGATCCGAGCTGATCGTGATGTAGATACGTCGCCGAACCCGATGTGATCTGCTCAATCGGCAGACCCTCTGGGCCGTAGATGAAGTAGTCGTTTCCGGCGCGCAGCTGAAGTGATAGTCCTGACGTGAGGTCCCAGACCATCGGATAGGTCGAGGTATTCCTCGTTTCTGTAGTCCGCAGACCGGTCCCATCGTATTTGAAGGTGTTTTCAATCGACCCGTTTTTGGTCAAGATCAGGTTGCCGGCCTGGTCGTAGGAATACGGAATGGCCGATCCCCCGGAAGGCGTTTCTTTGACCCGCTGGCCGACTTTGTTGAATTCGAAGGTCGCGTTGCTCGCCGTTTCGATCTGATCGCCGTTGTCGTAAGTGTAGGTGGTTGGGGAGATCTTGGTCACGTTGTTTGCCGCGTCGTATTCGAAGACGGTGCCGTTGCTTTTGAGCAGTCGGTTGCCGGCGTCGTATTCGTATTTGCGTTCGGGTTCTTCGGAGAAGCCCGTCTCGACGGCTTTTTCGATCTGGCCTATTTTGTCCCGCGCGTAGGTCATCGAGGCCAGAACTTCGGCTTTCTTCTTCATCGAGACTTCTGAGAGCTGATCGGCTTTGTCGTAGGCATATTCGTCGACGTTCGTGATTTCAGTTGGGAAGGTCATCGCTTTGACCTGCGAGTCTCGGTTGTAGGCGAAGGTCGTTTCCTTGCCGAGCCAGTCGGTGATCTTTTCCATACGCCCGGCTTTGTCGAAGGCGCGTTTGATCGCTTCGCCGTTGGGATAGACGATTTCGGTCTGCTGGTTACCGAGGTCGTATTTGTATTTGACGACTTCTTTTTTGCCGTTTTTGACTTCGGCCAGCCGACCGAGCTGGTCGTATTCGCGGGTCGTCGTCCCGGTACCGTCGGTCATTTCGACGACGTTGCCGTCTTTGTCGTATTTGTAGGTGACATCGGGCGTCGCTTCTTCGGAGTAGTCGACTTTGGTCGGTCTATCGGCCGCATCGTAGGTGTATTTCGTGGTCCGGCTGAGAGCGTCCGTGACTTTTTCGAGGTTGCCGGCGGCGTCGTATTCCTTGGTCGTTATGCGTGAGAGAGGATCGATTTCTTCCACGACCTCTCCAAGCACGTTGCGTATGTAGAGCCTCTTTCTGCCGACTTTAAGATGATCGGGGGACCGCCCTATCACGCGCCCCATGCTGTCGTAGGAGATGACCACGAAGGTACCGTTGGCGGCTTTGACTTCGATGCGCTCGTCGTCGGCGTCATAGACGTAGGTGGTCGCGTGGCCGTTGGCGTCGGTCATCGATTCGACGTTGCCGTTTTTGTCATAGACGTATTTGGTTTCGTGGCCGAGTGGGTCGGTGGCCTTGATCGGCCGCCCTAGAGCGTCGCGTTCGATTTTGGTTTCGAATTCAGAGGCTTTAGCGCCTTCTTCGTTGCCGCGGGGGCTGACTTCGCTCAGCATCTGGCCGTCTTTGTCGTAGGTCCAAGTGGTCTTGTCGCCGGCAGGATCGGTTTCGGCTTTGAGGTCGCCGTAGGTGTCGTATTCGAATTTGGTTTCGCGGCCAAGCGGGTCAGTGGCTGTTTCCAGATCGCCGTTTGACGCGTGTTTGAAGGTCGCTTTCTGGGTCGTTTCGCCAGGGGCGGGGCGTTCGATTTCTTCTACGTTGCCTTTGCCGTCGCGTTTATAGGTCGTTTTCTCGCCCCTTGGGGTCGTTTCGGTTTCGACGTCGTGGGTGGAGTTGTAGGTCCATTTGGTTTCGTTGCCTTCGGCATCTTTTTCCAGCGTCAGATCGCCGGCGGCGTTGTATTCGTAGGTCGTCGAATGGCCGAGAGCGTCGGTCGCTTTGAGGAGCCCGTAGGCTTCGTCGTATTCGTAGGTCGATTTGCGTTCCAGGCCCGTGCCTTTGGCCGCAATCACTTCCAGTGGCTCCCCCGCTTCGTTGAACTTCTCGAATTTCGTAGAGCCGTTGGGCTCGGTGATCGTCGTCGTCTTGTGGCCGCCGGATTCGCCGTATTCGAATTTGGTCACCCGTTCCATCGGGTCGGTTTGTTTTTTGACGCGGTTTTTTTCGTCGTATTCGGTTTTGACGATGCCACCACGACCGTCGGTCATTTCGGTCAGCTGATGGGAGGCGTCGTATTTGAATTTCCAGCGCGCGCCTTCCAGTTTGGAGAGAGTCACCGAGGTGAGGTTGCCCGATTCGTGGCCGAAGCTGACCACGTGGCTCATCGGGTCGATGACGCTCGATACCTGGGCGCCGCCGTAGACGAAGAGGAGGAAGCGTTTGGCGGCGTCTTCGACGAGGGTGAGCTTGCCCGATTCGTAGCCGAAGCTGAGCGCGTTGCCATTGCGGTCTTCCTGTTTGGTGAGCTTGCCTTCGGAGTCGAACCAAAGCTTTTCCTGGTCGGGCAGGGTGAAGATGTATTCAGCGCCTTCTTTGAGGAGTTTCGCTTGGATCCAAGCACCGGGGACGTATTTGCCTTCGATGAGCGAGAAGATCGCGGTGGCGCCGTTTTCCTGCACGACGGTGACTGCTCCCGATTCTTTGTTGAATTCCAGGTGCGAGCTGTAGGGGCCCGACCAGCCGTAGCCCCAGGGGCCGGCTTCTTTTGCTTCGGCGGCGAGTTGGGAGTTGTAGGTGCGGGTGAGGTGCAGGGCAGGGCCACGACCGCCGACAACAATGTCGGTCTGTTCCTCGAACTGGTTGCCGGTGGCGCAGTTGACGGGAAACGCCACGGAGCAGTTGCCTACGTTGGGGGCAGATGCGTTCCCGCCGCCGAGCTTGTTGCCAGCGTCTACCGGCGGCTCGACCGGGCAGGCGAAGGCGTAGGTGGCGGCGAAGGCAATTACAGCGAGAAGGGCCAAAAGGCAGACGGCAATTGCTCTGGCCCGGATGGTCATCGGGTTAATCCGCGTTCTAATACATAAGAATTCTTGACCATTTGCGCAGTATGGCGGTAGGGTCAGGGGAATGCAAGTCATAAGGGAGAACAAGCTGAAGTGCTTGCTTCTCGTTCTCTCGCTTGCCTTGGTCATCGCGGTACTGACACGGGGCGACGCTGGGCGGGGGTTGGCGATCACGCCGCAACCCGGCGCGGCGCGGCGCACCCACGTCCTGCTTGGCGGCATTCCCCAGCACGGTTCGGTCCTCGGCTCCCCCAAGGCTCCGGTGACGCTGCAGTTCTTCGGCGACCTGCAGTGCAAAGAGTCTCGTCAAGTGATGCTCGGTGCGCTTCCCTTCCTGATTCGCCGCTTCGTGAGAGACGGCGAGCTGCAGATCCGCTATCGCTCCCGCGAAACGGACACGCAGAAGGCAGGCGGCTGGCCCGAATTCGTCGAACAGCAGGCAGCGGCGCTGGCGGCCGGGGAACAGGGCAAGCTCTGGGACTTCATCGACGTCTTCTATCGCGACCAGGGGCCGGAGTTCACCGGCTACGTCGACGAAGCGTTTCTCGATCAGATCGCGCGGGGAGCGGGATTGCACCGGGAAGAATGGAAAGCGTCGCGTACCGTCCCCCAGGGCTGGGTGCCGCAGCTTCGGGCCGACGCCGAACTGGCGAGCGCCAAACGCCTGGACAGCACCCCTTCGTTCTTGATCGGGCCGACAGGCGGCGAGGCCCGGCCGCTGCTTCACTTCGGGCTGCAGGAACCGAAGGTGTTCGAAGAAGCGGTGGTGGCGCTGCTGTAGCGCGGTCGGAACTAGAAGACTGGCGACTCCGTGTACGTTCCGAAGACCTCCTGCATCGCGGCGATCATCTCGCCCTCGGTGGCGCGGGCGCGGGCGGCGGCGATGATTGGGGGCATCAGATTCTCGTCGGTGGCGGCGGCGCGGCGGAGGTCGGCTAGGGCGGATTCGACGGCGGCGGAGTCGCGCTTGGCACGGGTCGCGGCCAGGCGCTCTACCTGCTTGCGCTCGAGGGCCGGGTCGATGCGGAGGATCGGGGTGGGATCTTCGTCCTCGGTGGTGAGGTCGTTAACGCCGACGACGATGCGCTTGCGCTCGTCGACCTCGCGCTGGTAGGTGAAGGCGGCGTCGGCGATCTCGCGCTGGGGGAAGTTGCGGCGGATCGCCTCGACCATCCCCCCCAGCTCGTCGATGCGGGCGAAGTAGCCGTAGGCCGCCTCCTCCATCTCGTCGGTCAGCTTCTCGACGAACCAGGAGCCGCCGAGCGGGTCGGGCGTGTTGGGCGCGCCGGACTCGAAGGCGATGATCTGCTGGGTGCGCAGGGCGACGCGCACCGCCTCCTCGGTCGGCAGCGCCAGCGCCTCGTCGAAGGAGTTGGTGTGCAGCGACTGGGTGCCGCCGAGCACCGCCGCCAGCGCCTCGAGCGAGGTGCGGACGACGTTGTTGAGCGGCTGCTGCGCGGTCAGCGAGACGCCGGCGGTCTGGGCGTGGAAGCGCAGCCGCATCGACTCCTCCTTGGTCGCCCCGTATTTCTCCTTCATCTCGTGCGCCCAGATGCGGCGTGCGGCGCGGTACTTGGCGATCTCCTCGAAGAAGTCGATGTGGGCGTTGAAGAAGAAGGAGAGCCGGGGGGCGAAGTCGTCGACGTCGAGGCCGCGCTCGAGCGCCCGCTCGACGTAGGTGAAGCCGTCCTTGAGAGTGAAGGCGAGCTCCTGCTGCGCCGTCGAGCCGGCCTCGCGGATGTGGTAGCCGGAGATCGAGACCGGGTGCCAGCGCGGCATGTGCTCGCTGCACCACTCGATCATGTCGGTGACCAGGCGCATCGCCGGCTCGATCGGGAAGCACCACTCCTTCTGCGCGATGTACTCCTTGAGGATGTCGGTCTGGATCGTGCCGCCGAGCTTCTCCGGCGGCACGCCCTGGGACTCGCCGACGAGGACGTAGAAGGCGAGCAGGATCGCGGCCGGGGCGTTGATCGTCATCGAGGTGGTGACGCCGCCGAGCGGGATCCCCTCGAAGAGCTGTTCCATGTCGTCGAGCGTGTCGACGGCGACGCCCTCGCGGCCGACCTCGCCGAGGCTGCGGGCGTGGTCGGAGTCGTAGCCCATCAGGGTCGGCATGTCGAACGCGGTCGAGAGCCCGGTCTGGCCGTGGTCGAGCAGATAGTGGAAGCGCTCGTTGGTCTCCTCGACCGTGCCGAAGCCCGCGAACTGGCGCATCGTCCAGAGACGCCCCCGATACATCGACTCGTACGGCCCGCGCGTAAACGGGTACTCGCCGGGGCGCCCGATCGTCGCCTCGGGGTCCTCCGGCGCCCCCTCGGGCCCGTACAGCGGCGCGATCGGCTGTCCCGACATCGTCGAGAACTCCGCCTCGCGCTCGGCGGGCTTCGGCTTGGAACCCGGCTTCGCGGCCATCGTCACAGGCTAGCGGCGAGACGGGAAGCGACGGGGCGGCGGGGCCTTGCGGCGAGCGGCTATGCGGGAGGCGCCGAAGCCGCCGACGGTCGCCAGCACGGTGACGGCGAGGGCAACTAGGCGGCGGCCGAGGCGCTCGAAACGCATCACCTGCCAGCCTTCCTCACGGGCGATCTCCAGGAGCGGCGGGTCGGGGTTGACGACCACCGGGTTGCCGACCGCGCGCAGCATCGGCAGGTCCGAGGCCGAGTCGGAGTAGGCGTAGGAGGCGGCGAGGTCGATGCCGTGCTCGGCGGCGTAGACCTGCATCGCCTCGACCTTGCCCTCGCCGTAGACGAAGGGGCCGTCGAAGCGACCGGTCAGGGCGCCGTCCTCGCCGATGCCGTAGCGGGTGCCGACGCCGCCCTCCATGCCGAGCACCGCCGCAAGCGACTCGACCACGCCGCTGCCGGCGGCGCTGACGATGAAGGTCGGCCGGCCGGCGTCCTGGTGGGCGTAGACCTCTTCCAGCATCTGCGGGTAGACGCGCGGCAGGATCGCCGCCATCACCTCGGGGTTCATCCGTTCGAGGCTGCGGGCGGGCACGCCCGCGATCAGCTCGCGGGCGACCCGCAGGACCTCGGCGGTGCGCTCGTCGGTTGTGCCGCGCAGGCGGTAGCGCAGGTGCTCGACCCCCCAGCTGGCAAGCTGGCGCCGGCCGACCAGCTTGTGGCGGCGGGCGACGCGGGCGAACTGCATTCCCGACGACCCCGCCATCAGGGTCTTGTCGAGATCGAAGAAGGCCGCGGCGCGGCTCACGGCGCTCCTAGCCGGCGACTTCGATCACGATCGCGTCGCCCTGGCCGCCGCCGGAGCAGATCGCGGCGACGCCGAGGCCGCCGCCGCGCCGGTTCAGCTCGTGGACGAGCGAGCCGACGATGCGGGCGCCGGAGGCGCCGATCGGGTGGCCCAGAGCGATCGCGCCGCCATTGACGTTGACCTTGTCCTCGTCGACCCCGAGCATCCGCACCGAGTTGAGGGCGACCGAGGCGAAGGCCTCGTTGATCTCCCAGAGGTCGACGTCCTCGGGGGTCTTGCCGATCTTCTCCAGCGCCTGCTTGGCGGCGTTGGCCGGCGTTTTCGCCAGGTAGGGGAAGTCGTCGGCGACCGTGCCGTAGGAGACGACGCGGGCGAGCACCGTCTTCCCTTCCTTCTCCGCCCACTCCCCGGAGGCGACGACGAGCGCGCCGGCGCCGTCGTTGACGCCGGGGGCGTTGCCCGCCGTGTGGGTCGCGTCCTCGCCGCCGATTGCGCGCAAGCCGGCAAGCGTCTCAACCGTGGTCTCGGCGCGGATCGCCTCGTCGACCTCGATCGTGTTCTCGCCCTTGCGCGACTTGACCGTGATCCCGACGATCTCATCGGCGAGGCGGCCGGCATCGGTCGCCTCGGCGGCGAGCCGGTGGGAGCGCTCGGCGAAGCGGTCCATGTCGGCGCGGGTGATCTCCAGCTCGTTGGAGACCTCGCTCGCCTCGTTGATCATCTGCTTCTCGGTGAAGGGGTTGGTGAGGCCGTCGTGGACCATCGCGTCGATCGTTTCCACATGGCCCATCCGGTAGCCGAAGCGGGCGCCCGGCAGGATGTGCGGGGCCTGGCTCATCGACTCCATGCCGCCGGTGACGGCGACCTCGGTGTCGCCGGCGCGGATCGCCATGTCGGCGATGCCCACCGAGCGCATGCCCGAGGCGCAGACCTTGTTGATCGTCTCCGAAGGCACCTCCTTGGGGATGCCGCCCTTGATCTGGGCCTGGCGCGAGGGGATCTGGCCCTGGCCGGCCTGCAGGACCTGGCCGAAGACAACCTGTTCGACCTGCTCGGGGGCGACGCCGGAGCGCTCCAGCGCCGCCGAGATCGCGTGGCCGCCGAGGTCGGTGGCGTCGAGGGAGGAGAGCGTGCCGCCCATCTTGCCGAAGGGCGTGCGCGCGGTACCGAGGATCACTGTGCTGGGCATGGCTGCCTTTCTTCTAGTGGTTGTGCCGGGTCTCGGCTCGATAGAGGAGGGCCGCCTGGCCCACTCGAGACGATAGCGCGAGCCTACGGCCGCCCGCTGTGCGCAACGTCATAGACTCGCCGACTCGTGAACGTCGCCGTCAGCCCAGCCGACCTCTCACAGGTCGAGGCCGATTTGCTCGCGGTCGGCCTCTTCGAGGATGAGGACCTGCCCGCGGAGCTCGCTTCCGCGCCCGGGGCCGCCGACGCCAAGGGCGGCTTCAAGAAGCTGAGCGCGCTGTACCCGGAGGGCACGGCCCGGGTCGTGGTCGCCGGCCTCGGCAAGCGCGAGGACCTCGACCCCGAGCGACTGCGGATCGCCGCAGCGCTGGTCGCCAAGGAGGCCGCAAAGCTGAAGACGAGCTCGGTCGCCTGGGCGCTGCCCGAGGGCGACGACCCGGAGGTTCTGGCCGAGGGCCTGGTTACCGGCACGATCCTCGGCGCCTACCGCTTCGACCGCTTCAAGAGCAAGGACCCGGAGGATCCCGAGCCCACGGCGCTCGAATCGCTGACCTTCCTCGCCCCGGAGAGCGTCGCCGTCGCGGCCGAGACCGCCCGCATCTGCGCCGAGGCCCAGAACCGAGCCCGTGACCTACAGAGCCTGCCCTCGAACGTCGCCACCCCGTCATATCTCGCCGCGCGGGCCGAGGAGCTCGCGACCGCCCACGACGCGGTCAGCGTCGAGGTGCTCGGTCGCGATCAGATCGCCGAGAAGAGCATGGGCGGTCTCGTCGCCGTCAGCCAGGGCAGCGCCGAGGAGCCGAAGCTGATCGTGCTGCGCTACGCGGGCGGCGGCAATGGCGAGACCCTCGGCCTGATCGGCAAGGGCGTCACCTTCGACACCGGCGGCATCTCGCTGAAGCCCTCGGCGAGCATGCACGAGATGAAGATGGACATGTCGGGCGCCGCCGCGGTTATCGAGACCATTGGCGCGGTCGCCGAGCTCGGCCTCGAGCTCGATCTGCTGGCGGTGGTCCCGGCGACCGAGAACATGCCCTCCGGCACCGCGATCAAGCCCGGCGACATCATCACCCAGTACAACGGAAAGACGGTCGAGATCAACAACACCGACGCCGAGGGCCGCCTGATCCTCGCCGACGCGCTCGCCTACGCGATCGAGCTGGGGGCGAACCGCGTCGTCGACATCGCCACCCTGACCGGCGCCGTGATGATCGCCCTGGGCTCGACCTACGCGGCCATCATCGCCAACGACGACGCACTCGCCGCATCGATCGAGCAGGTCGGCCGCGAGACCGGCGAGCTGGTCTGGCGCCTGCCCCTGCACGCCGAGTACAAGGCGCTGATGAAGGGCACCGTCGCCGACTTGACCAACGCCGCGCCGAAGCGCAAGGCGGGCACGATCACCGCCGCCGGTTTCCTCGAGGAATTCGTCGGCGACACACCGTGGGCCCACGTCGACATCGCCGGCACTGCCTGGGACGTCGGCCGCCCGTACACGGGCAAGGACGCAAGCGGCTACGGCGTGCGGCTGCTGACTGCGCTGGCGCGCGAGCTGGCGGGCTAACGCTCCCCTACTCGCCGTCGCGACCCGTCCGGCGTTGCTCGTCCGCGAGCACGATGTACTCCTCGACCATCAGCTTGTCCTTCGTCCTGCCCGCCGCCCGCTTCATCGCGATCAGGTGGTCGATCGAGGCAACCTTGACGACGTGGCCGAATACTTCGCGATCGACCGCGGCCGACTTCAGCTCGTCATAGGACGGCATTCCCGCCGCATCCGCAAGCACGTCGAAATCGCCATACGAAGTGATGAACGTGAAGTTGGCACCGTTCTCGATCGTCTTCCCATCGAGGATGAAAGGAAGATCGGCCGGTGCACCGCGGAGGCGAACGCCAATCTCTTTGAGGGCCGTGACGAGGCGCGCCACGTTGTCTCGGCCGCGGGCGTAAAGCACATCGACGTCATAGCTTGGATAGCTGGAGCCGTGAGCGATCCCAGCCTGGCCGCCGATCAGAACGAAATCGACACCGTGGGTGATCAGAGGCCCAAGCAACCGGTCGATTTCTGGAGCCTTGACGGGAAGCGATCGCGTGTCGGTCACCACGCCTCCCGGCGGGGCAGGGGGCTCATCGAGATCACCTGGTTGGCGAAGGCCATGCCGTATTCGAGGCGCTCGGAGGGTGAGACCTTCAGCCGCTCGGCATTCAGCGAACGGTCGATTCCCGAATCGCGCTCCTCGGCACCCAGCGTCAGGTCCTCCCCGAGCAGATAGAGCAGCTCACGCAGCGTCTCGACCGAGGGCGAGATGTTGTCTCGCTCGATCCGCGAGATCGCCGACTGCGTCGTCGAGGCCCGCATCGCCAGCTGCTTCTGACTGACGCCATGCCTCTTGCGGGCTTCGCGTAGCAGCTGCCCTGGCGTCATTGTCACGCATAGAAAATAGCAGATATGTATTTATTGCAAATCAGCTATATCTAGCTTAGGATCATGCTGGTGGCGATCCCGTGCGCCAGAAGCTTGCCGCTGTCGGCTGCGGTCAGGTTGGCCTCCGAGGTGGCCTGACGGCGGCCGCCGTAGAGGACCCGGGCCTCGCAGAGGACGCGGCCGGTGTCGCGGGTGATCGGCCGCACGTACTTGGCCTCGAGACCGAGCGAGGTGTAGCCGACGCCGGCGGGAAGCGTGGTGTGAACGGCGCAGCCGAGGGCCGAGTCGAGCAGCGTCGCCGCATAGCCGCCGTGGACGACGCCGATCGGGTTGTAGTGCTCCTCCCCCGGTTCGCCCTCGAAGACGACGCGGCCCACTTCGAGCTCGACCGGACGCAACCTCATCGTCACCGCGATCGGCGGCGGCGGGACCTCGCCGGTGACCACCGCGGTCATGTACTCCATGCCAGTCATCGTCGCCCCAGCCGCCGCGGTCGGCAGCGGGTCCTGCCAGACGATCGTGCGGCTGCGCGAGCTCTCGGGGTTCGCCGCGGCGAAGGCTTCCGCCACGTCCTGGGCGGTCCCCTCCGGCGCGGTGACGACGGTCCCTTCGCCGCTCACCGGCCCGCCTTTCGCCGTCCGGCACCGACCCGCTGCCGAGTCGCCCGCGGCTGCGCCGGATAGAGCAGATCCGCCGCGATCTCCGCCTCGCTGATCGAGACCCGCAGCTGCCGCGGCCGGTGATGGTGCCTATGCCTAGGAATCAGCCTCATCGCACTGCCTCCATTTCCGCCTCATGGCCGCTGACTTCGCTTTTAGTTCCGCATACCGGAACTAAAAGCGAAGTCAGCGGGTTGGGTTGCTTGATGCAACTTGCATTGGGGCGAGCCTAACCGAGTGGGTTGCTTGATGCAACCTTGTGTGCCAAGATCACTCTCGTGCTGCGCAACGACTACCCAGGGCAGGTCTGCTCGATCGCGCGCTCGCTGGAGGTGATCGGGGAGCGCTGGACGTTGCTGATCGTGCGCGACGTGATGAACGGGCGGCGACGCTTCGACGACCTGCAGAAGGGACTGGGCATCGCCCGCAACACCCTCTCCGCCCGCCTGCAGCGGCTGATCGAGGAGGACATCCTCGAACGGCGTGCCTACCAACGGAACCCCGAGCGCTACGAGTACTTCCTGACCGAGAAGGGACTCGACCTCTGGCCCTCGCTCGTGGCACTGCTGCGCTGGGGCGACCGCTACTCCCCCAGCCCCGACGGCCCGCCGATGCTGATCGTCCACAAGGAGTGCGGTGGCCCGGTCAGCGACCGCGGCACCTGCGAACGCTGCGGCAAGCTGCTGCACGCCCGCGACGCGCGGGCGCTGCCGGGGCCCGGACTCGGAGCCGGCGCCGAGAAGGCAGAGGCGCTGGCGTCGCGCTAGCTTTGGCCGAGCGGCCAGGAACGGCAAAACTGCGACAGGAGGATCGAGATGGCGGCGACGGCGGAGCTTCAGACCAAGGACAGGATCTTCATCGGTGGCGAGTGGGTCGAGCCCGAGGGGGCTGAGACGCTCGAGGTGATCAACTCCACCACGGAGGAGGTCATGGGCACGATCCCGGCCTGCACGCCGGCCGACGCCGACCGCGCGGTCGCCGCGGCCCGCGAGGCCTTCGAGTCCTGGTCGCGGACGAGCCGCGAGGAGCGCGCCGGCTACCTGAGCGCGATCGCAGCCGGCCTCGGCGAGCGCGCCGAGGAGATCGCGGCGACGATCGCCCAGGAGCTGGGCATGCCGCTGAAGCTGAGCCAGATCATCCAGGCCGGCCTGCCCACCGGCCAGTTCGCCGCGATGCCGGGCCTGATGGAGGAGGTCGCCTGGGAGGAGGAGATCGGCAACTCAAGGGTCCTGCGCGAGGCGGCCGGCGTGCTCGGCGCGATCACGCCCTGGAACTACCCGCTGAACCAGATCGCCGCCAAGGTCGCCCCCGCCCTCGCCGCCGGCTGCACCGTGGTGCTGAAGCCGAGCGAGGTCGTGCCGCTCAACGCCTTCATCCTCGCCGAGGTAATCGAGGCCGCCGGCCTGCCGGCCGGCGTCTTCAACCTCGTCACCGGCACCGGCCCGGTCGTCGGCGAGGCGATCGCGGGCCACCCCGGCGTCGACATGGTCTCCTTCACCGGCTCGACCCGCGCCGGCCGCCGCGTCTCCGAGCTCGCCTCGGCGACGGTCAAGCCGGTGGCGATGGAGCTCGGCGGCAAGTCGCCGAACGTGATCCTCGACGACGCCGACCTGAGCCGGGCGGTGCCGGACGGCGTCGCCAAGTGCTACCTCAACTCCGGGCAGACCTGCAGCGCCCTGACCCGGATGCTGGTTCCGCGCGAGAAACTGGCCGAAGCCGAGGAGATCGCTGCGCAGGCGGCCGAGGCCTTCGCCCCCGGCGACCCGTTCGAGGACTCGACCCGGCTCGGCCCGCTGGTCTCCGACGTGCAGCGCGAGCGCGTGCGCGGCTACGTCCGCAAGGGCGAGGAGGAAGGGGCGAAGCTGGTCACCGGCGGCGCCGAGGCTCCCGAGGGACTCGACAAGGGCTACTTCGTCCGTCCGACCGTTTTCTCCGGGGTGAGGCCCGAGATGACGATCGCCCAGGAGGAGATCTTCGGCCCGGTGCTCTCGATCCAGCCGTACGACGACGAGGACGACGCGGTGCGGATCGCCAACGACACCGTCTACGGGCTTGCCGGCGGCGTCTGGTCGGCCGATCAGGACCGCGCGATCGCGGTCGCCAAGAAACTGCGGACGGGACAGATCGAGATCAACGGCGGGGCGTTCAATCCGCTGGCGCCGTTCGGGGGCTACAAGCAGTCCGGGCACGGGCGGGAGAACGGGCGCTACGCGATCGAGGAGTTGCTACAGGTGAAGTCGCTGCAGCTCTGACGGGGTCGGCCGGCGGGTCCTGTCGCCGCAGGGGACCCACCGCCCCTTCCGGTCGCTAAAGCGTCCTCAGGGGCGGTTCCCCCTACGGCACCACCCGCCGGAGAAGCGTCTTAGCTGAAGCGGCTTAGCCACGGAAGCTTCGGAAGAAGCAGCGAGGCCGTACTCTCCCGGCCGTGGATTTCGAGCTTTCGGATGAGCAGAGGTTGCTGCGGGACACGGTGCGGGAGTTTGCGCTTCAGGAGGTCAAGCCCGTGGCGGAGGAGCTGGACCGGGAGAAGCGGTTTCCGTACGAGATTGTCGAG
Source organism: Solirubrobacterales bacterium (assembly GCA_036379955.1). GTDB lineage: Bacteria > Actinomycetota > Thermoleophilia > Solirubrobacterales > 70-9 > VRUE01. The sequence goes on along the minus strand of DASVFR010000048.1, from coordinate 95,887 downwards.
AAGCTCGGAGGGCTTGGGTTGATGGGGATTCCGTTTCCGCAGGAGTACGGCGGGGGCGGGGCTGACACTTTGAGCTACGTGCTGGCGGTGGAAGAGCTGGCTCGGATCGACTCCTCGGTCTGCATCACTATGGCGGCGCATACGTCGCTGGGGACGATGCCGATCTATCTGTGGGGGTCGGATGAGCAGAAGGATGAGTGGCTACCTCAGCTCTGTAGCGGGGAAAAGCTCGCTTCGTTCGGACTGACCGAGCCGGAGGCTGGGTCGGACGCGGGGAACGTGCGGACGACCGCCAAGCTCGAGGACGGGGAATGGGTCGTCAACGGGGCGAAGCAGTTCATCACCAACTCCGGCACCGACATCTCGGGCTGCGTCTCGATCACCGCCGTCACCGGCGAGGCGAACGGGCGCAAGGAGATCTCCAACCTGATCGTCCCCACCGGCACGCCCGGCTACGAGGCCGGCGAGCCGTACCGCAAGATGGGTTGGAACGCCTCGGACACGCGGCCGCTCTCCTTCGAGGACTGCCGGGTCCCGGAGGACAGCTTGCTCGGCCGCCGCGGCGACGGCTTCAAGAACTTCCTCCACATCTTGGATGGAGGCCGGATCGGGGTCGCGGCGATGGGCGTCGGCCTCGCCCAGGGAGCCCTCGACGAGGCGATCGCCTACGCCAAGGAGCGCCAGGCATTCGGCCAGCCGATCGCCAAGTTCCAGTCGATCCAGGCCAAGATCGCCGACCTCTCGGCCCAGATCGAGGCGGCGCGCCTGCTCACCTGGCGGGCGGCGCTGGAGAAGGAGGCGGGAAAGTCGTTCACGCTCACCGCCGCCCAGGCGAAGCTGATCACCGGCCGCCTCGCCGTGCGCGCCACCGAGGAGGCGGTGCAGATCCACGGCGGCTACGGCTACATCGAGGAGTACCCGGTCTGCCGCTTCTACCGCGACGCCAAGATCCTCACCATCGGCGAGGGCACTGACGAGGTGCAGCAGATGGTGATCGCGCGCCAATTGGGTTGCTAGGCCGCACGGTCAGGGCTAGCCGAAGGTGAAGGCATAGCCCATCACCCCAGGTTCGGGTTCCAGCGTTAGCACGTGGTCTCCGACCCTGGGCAGGTCGACCAGCTCGTAGAGGCGCTGGCCGGTTACGTCCACCGTGCCGCCGTGGACGTCGGTGCCGGCAAGTGAGGCCGGGATCGGATGGCCGTCGAGCAGGACCGTGACCCGCCGTTGGCCTCCCGGCGAGCCGAGCACCAGGTAGACGCGGCGGGCGCCGAAGTGAAGGGCGAGGGAGGCGCCTCCCTCCGCCGTCGCCGACTCGAGCGCGATCTTCCAATGGCCGCCGTAGGCGAATTCGTTCAGCGGCGGGTTGGCCGGGTTGCCGAACTCGTGCGTGCCGGGCGAAAGCTTCGGGTTGGTGAACCGTTCGGCCCGCGCCGCGCCGAGGTAGGTCTCGGGGGTCGTCACCCCGCGCGCGGCCGCAATCCCATGCGCGCCGGAGTCGTGCTTCGCCACCGGTCGACCGGCTTCGGCCAGCAGCTCGCGGATGATCTTCTCCTTCTCGCCGTATTCGCCCTCGCCGTAGTGGACGAAGCGAACCCGGCCGCGCGAGTCGACGAAGTACTCCGAGGGCCAGTACTGGTTGCCGTAGGCGCTCCAGGTCGCGAGGTCGTTGTCCTGCACGACCGGGTAGTGGATGCCGTTGCGGGCGATCGCCTCTTCGACGTTGTGGGCGTCCTTCTCGAAGGGGAACTCGGGCGAGTGCACGCCGACGATCGTCAGCCCGTCCTTGCGGTAGGTCCTGTCCCAGGCGGTCAGGTAGGGCAGCGTGCGCAGGCAGTTGATGCAGGTGTAGGTCCAGAAGTCGACAAGGACGACCCGGCCGCGCAGCGAGCGCATCGTCAGCGGTTCGTCTCCCGGCGTGTTGAACCAGCGTTGGGTGCCGACGAATTCGGGCGCGGGGCCGATCACGGACAGCCCCGAGGGCCTGCCGCCGCTCGCCGCCACGGCGTCCCTGGCGCTCGTCGCCCTCGCCCCCACGCCGTGGGCGGATTCGCCACGCACGTCGTCGAGCGCCGAGCGCGCCGCCGCGGTGTCCTCCAGGCCTTCCGTCGGGTCGACCAGGAAGCCCGGCAGCGAGCTGGCGATCTGGTTCTGGAACCTGACGTCGTAATTGGCGGCCATCGCCAGGGCGACGACGACCATCACCGCCCCCATCGTCACCTGCAGGGCGATGCCTCGCCGCGCCAGCGGCGCGACCAGGCGGCGTCCGCCCAGCATCAGGAAGTAGAGGACGACGGCCGAGCCGAGGCCGTAGCTGAGCGCCACGGCGAGGCGCCCGGCGGTGAAGGGCTGCGAGGCCGAGACGGTGATGACGCCGGCGAGGATCGGGCCGGCGCATGGCGCGTAGAGGAAGCCGAGGCTGGCGCCCACCAGGGTCCCCGACCAGAAGCCATCCCCTCCCCCGCCGGCGACGCGCGCGCGGCCGGCGAAGCGGCTCATCGTCGCCTCGATCCGCGCTGCCAGCGGCGGGATCATCAGCGAGATCCCGAAGGCGAGCAGAACCGCGATCGCGAGCTTGCGCAGGAAGTCGCCGGGCAGGCCGAGCGCCGAGATCGCGTAGACGAGGGCGACCGTGGCGAAGGTGAAGGAGACGGCGAGCCCGACGACGATCCCCAGCGGCCGGCGCCGACCGCCGGTAGCGCCCGCGGAGAGCGCGATCGGCAGCACCGGCAGCACGCAGGGCGAGAGCGCGGTCCCCGCGCCGGCAAGAAAGCCGAAGAGCATCAGCAGCGCCATCGCCCCAACCTTGCCAGGTACGCCTTACGAGGGCGTGATGTCAGGTGGGCTTGGAGGTGACGGTGCCCTCGGCACGCCCGGCGACCTCGGCGGCGCGGCCCACCCGCTCGCCGATGCGGAAGTGGTTGCAGATCGTCAGCTCGTGCTCGCGCAGCAACGGTCGTAAGGGGTCTACGACCGGGGCGGTGCGGATCGTCTCGCGCCCCTGGGCGACCCAAACGCGGTCGACGGCCGCGGCGCAATCGCGCAGGGGCACGGCGACGAGCGTGCCGCGCAGGCGTCCCTGGCGGACGATCAGCCAGCTCGGCTCGCCGCTGTCGGCGTCGACGAAGAGACCGTGTACCTGGCCGACCGCCGAGCCATCGATGTCGTCCACCCCATAGCCGGTCCAGCGCCCGACCGCCCCTGCCGAAAGCGCTGCGGCGGAGCCCGCCTCAGCCATCGCCCTGCCTCTCGAGCAGCACCGAGGCGGCGCTGGCCGGGTCGAGCTCGCGCCGTACCACCCGCTCGAGCAGGGCCGTCGTCTCGGGGTCGCTGGCGGCGGTCGCCTCGAGCCGGCGCCGCATCCGCGAGGTCGCGATGCCGAGCACCTCGTTGCGCAGGTTGCGGGCGCGGCGCTCCTCGAGCGTTCCCGCCTCCTCGATGTGGGCGCGGTGGCGGTCGATCGCCTCGGCCAGCTCGTCGACTCCCTCGCCGCGCGCCGCCTCGGTGCGCAGGATCGGCACCTGCCAGCCTTCCGGGTCGTGCGAGAGGGCGAGCACGCCGCGGACCTCGCGCACCATCGTGTCGGTCATCGGGTGGTCGGCCTTGTTGACGACGATCACGTCGGGAATCTCCATCACCCCCGCCTTCAGCGCCTGGATCGAGTCGCCCGAGCCCGGCATCAGCGCCAGGACGATCGTGTCCGCGTGGTCGACGATGTCGATCTCGGCCTGGCCGACGCCGACCGTCTCGATCAGGACGTCGTCCTTGCCCGCCGCGTCCATCGCCAACGCCACCTGTAGGGCAGCCTCCGAGAGGCCGCCAAGGGCGCCGCGCGAGGCCATCGAGCGGATGAAGACGCCGGGGTCGAGGAAGTGCTCTGTGAGCCGGATCCGGTCGCCGAGCAGGGCGCCCTGGGTGAAGGGGCTCGAGGGGTCGATCGAGAGCACGGCGACCTGTCGCTCGGCCTTGCGCAGCTCCGCGGTGAGGGCGCCGATCAGGGTGCTCTTGCCGACCCCGGGCGGTCCCGTGAAGCCCACGATCCGCGCCTTGCCGGTGCGCGGGTAGACCTCGCGCACCAGCTCCCAACCAGCCGGGTCGTCGGACTCGATCAGCGTGATCGCCCGCGCCAGAGCGCGCTTGTCGCCGGCGACGAGGCGCTCGGAGAGGGACGCTGTCTTGGTCGAGTCGGACACGGCCCGGCCAGTCTAGAGTCCGCGCCGCCGTGACCGAGACGATCCGCTACCTCGCCCGCCACGGGATGCTCAACCGTAAATACGGGCGCCTGCTCTGGCGTTACCTCTGGCGCCGCGCCCTGACCCACGCGGGCCGGCGCTGGCGCACCGACGGGCTGCTTTTCCTCGGCCGCCGCCTCGAACTCGAGGTCGGCCGCAAGGGCCGGATCGACTTCGGCCGCTTCGTCTGGGTCGGCGACGGGACCAAGATCCGCTGCCACGAGGGTCGGGTCGAGATCGGGGCGAAGACGGTGATGGGTCAGGAGTGCACGATCTCCGCCTACCAGCGAGTGCGGATCGGCGAGCAGTGCGTGATCGCCGACCGCTCGATGTTCATCGACTTCGACCACGGCGTCGTCGAAGTCGAGCGCCCGATCCGCCAGCAGGGCATCTACAAGCGCGACGTCGTCGTCGGCTCCAACGTCTGGATCGGCTACGGCGCCTGCATCCTGCGCGGCGTCCGCGTCGGTGACAACTCGATCGTCGGCACCAACTCGGTGGTGACCAGGGACGTGCCGGCAAACGCCGTCGTCGCCGGAATCCCGGCCCGGATCATCCGCATGCGCGAGGCCCCGAAGGAGCTGCGCTGGGCTGACCCGGTCGAGCCGGACCCGGAGGCCTGGACCACACTGCGGCCGCCTGGGGCCGAGTAGCGCAGGGTCGCTCCGCTCAGATGAGCGCCGCGGGCAACGTGCGCAGCCCGCGCTCGCGAGCCGCGCGATGCAGACGGGCGTCCCAGGTGGCGACCGTCCGGTCCTCGACCGAGAGGTCCAGCGCCGCGGCCAGGTGAATCGCGTCGAGGGCGCGAAGCTCATGGTCGGCGACAAGCGTCGCCGCCCGCTCGGCGAGCAGCTGATCCAGCTCGATCACGTGAAAGCCGATCCAGTCGCGCTCGACCCTGGCCACGTCCTCCGGCTCGCCCTCGCGCGCGACGGCCCCAACCGTCTCCACGAAGCCGATGCGGCACATGGACCACCTATCGGCGGCGTTCATCGCCATGACGACCTCGTCGCTGCCGGCCTCGTCCACATAGCGCTTGACCAGCGCGCTCGCGTCCAGGTAGAGGTTCAACGGTCTTCTTCGCGTTCGGCGAGGATGATCGCGGAGGCCGAGCCACCGGTCTTGCGTGGGGGCGGCGGGTTCCGGTCGAGCGGTGCGGACGGCGGGGTCACCCGGCCTTCGGCGATCAGCTTGCGCATCCGCATCTCAGCTGGGTCGGTTTCGGGCGGCAACAGGTCGGCGACGTACCGGCCGCGGCTGGTGACTCTCACCCGCTCCCCTTCTCCGACACGTCGTAGCACCTTGCTGAGGTTCGCTTTCAACTCCCCAACTCCGATCTCTCGCATGTGGTCATGGTAATTCGCGCGATCGTCAGCGGCGGTTCCTTCGACACTTTTCTCGCCGCTCGCAACAACCGTTGCAGACAATAACATGCTGGAAGCGTATTGTCTACGCACGTCCGTAGGACAGAAGGGGGTCTGTAGATTTTCCGGCTGGATGACAGAGCATTCCTGGCGATGGACATCGCCAGTCGCTTCGGGCACAATCTCGTCCGCGCCCGCAAGCGGGCGAAGCTGTCGCAGGAGGAGCTCGCCTACCACTCCGCCCTGCACCGCACGGAGATCGGCCTGCTGGAGCGCGGCGAACGCATCCCGCGCATCGACACGCTGGTCAAGCTGGCGGGGGCACTGACGATCCGCCCCGAAGAGCTGATCGAGGGCATCGACTGGAACCCCGGCCGCTTCACCGCCGGCAGCTTCTCGGTCGCCCCCGGCGGCCACCCGAGCTCGAACTAGTGGCTCAGGCTCGGTCCAGCTGGGCGCCGACCAGGTCGACGTAGACGGCCGCCGTCTGCTCGGCGACGTCGCCCCAGTCGAAGCGGCGCAGGTGCTCGTAGGCTTCGGCGACGAGGCTGCGGCCGAGCTCGTCGTCGGAGAGGACGCGGATCGCCACCTCCGCGAGCGCTTCCGGGTCGTGCGCGCGGAAGCGCAACCCGACGTCCTCGCGAGGCACCACCTCGCGCAGCCCGCCGGTGTCGGCGACGATGCAGGGACAGCCGCTCGCCATCGCCTCCAGCGCCACCAGCCCGAAGGGCTCGTAGATCGAGGGCACCACGGTCAGGTCGGCGATCTTGTAGAGCGAGTGCAGGACGTCGTCGCCGATCCAGCCGAGAAAGGTGCCGTGCTCCATCAGCCCCAGCTCCTCGGCCTGCTTGTGGAGCTCGGCCTCGTGGGTGCCCGAGCCGGCGATCAGGAAGCGGGTGCCGGGGACCTCCTCGACCAGGCGGGGCATCGCCTCCAGCGCCAGCTGGAACCCCTTCTCGTAGACGAGGCGGCCGATCAGCAGCACCAGTTTCTGGTCGGGCTCGGCGAACTCCGAGCGCAGCCGGGTCAGCTCCGCCGGGTCCTGTGGCTGCAGGTCGTCGGGGTCGATTCCGTTCGGGATCACCGCGATGCGCTCCTCGTCGACGTCGAAGATGTCGGCGATCTGCTCGCGCATGTAGTGCGAGCAGGCGATCGTGCGGTCGGAGCGGTTGGCGATCCAGCGCTCGACCCCGTGGATGTAGGACTGGGGGTGCTTGTCGACCCAGCCCTGGTGACGGCCGTGCTCGGTGGCGTGGATCGTCGTCACCAGCGGCGCGCCAAACCGCTTGGCGAGGTGGTCGCAGGCGTTGGCGACGAGCCAGTCGTGGCCGTGGACGAGGTCGAAGCTGTAGCGATCGCCGAGCTCGACCCCGGCGGCGAGCATGTCGGAGTTCATCCGCTCGACCCAGGCGACGAACTCGCCAAGATCAGTCGGGCGCTTCGGCTCGCGGATGCGGTGGATGGCGACCTCGGCGCAGCTCTCCTCGGCCGGCGACTCCTCGCCGCCCCGGGTGAGGACGTGGACCTCGACGTCGCGCTCGACCAGCGCCTCGGAGAGCTTGCGCACGTGCCGGGCCAGGCCGCCCTCGATCAGCGGCGGGTACTCCCAGGAGAGGATCAGTACGCGGGTCAAGGTTGCAGGAGCGACGAGAGGCTCAGGTCCGGGGCAAGGGAGCGCAGGCACGGATCGGCGATGGCCGGGGAGTCTATGGCCTCCAGCGCCGCTTCGGCGTGGGAAACGGCCCGCTGGTAGGAGTAGTCGCCAGCCTGGCCGCGTTTGTCGAGGAAGGCCCAGTCGCTCGCCTGGGCGGCGAGCAGCTCGCGGGCCGCGCGCAGCGCCGCGTCGCCGCGCAGGCCGCCCGAGAGGGCGCGCAGCAGGCGCAGCTCCAGCCGCCGCACCCCCCAGGCGAGGTCGGCGACCGCCGGCGAGTCCCAGGTGCTCAGGTCCTTGTCCTCGCCCCAGGTCGAGGCGGCGAGCGTCCGCTCCACCGGAGGATGCTCGGCGAGCGCCTCGGGGGCCGTGAGCAGACGGACGCCGGCGCCGGCCGCGGCGCTCAGCACCTCGCGCAGCCAGATCGCTCCCTCCGACCACCAATGGCCGAGGAGCTCGGTGTCGATCGCGAAGACGAGCAGGCCGCGGCGGCCCCTGGACTCGGCGTAGGCGCGCAGGCGAGCGGCGGCGGCGGCGAGGAACTCGCCCGCCTGGCGACGCGCCGCCGTGGCCGCGGCGGCCGGTTCGTAGCCACCTCCGCCCACCTTCCAGATCCGCACGCCACGCAACGATTTGCCGGCGAACTGGGCGTGGGCGGGGTCGGAGGGATAGCCGTCGAGCGACCAGAGCCACTGGATCGCCTCCCAGTCGATCGGCAGGGCGACCGGCCCGGCCTCGGTGGCGACGGGGGCCAGGGCGTCGAGCGAGCCGGCGTGGGCGCTCTGGTCGACGCAGAACCAGCGCACCCCATGTTCCGCCAGCCGCCACTCCAGCCCGGGCGCGTAGGCGCACTCGGGCAGCCAGAGACCGCCGTCCCAGCCGAAACGCCGGCGATGCGAGCGGATGCCGGCGTCGAGCTGCAGGCGCAGCCCCGCGCGGGTGGCGAGCAGCGGCAAGACCGAGTGCGTGGCGGCGGAGGCGGCAAGCGCGATGCGGCCTTCCGCCGCCGCGGCCTGGAAGGCACGCAGCGGATCCCCCCCGTTCCCGTCGAGCAGCTCCAGCGCATGCGCGTAGCGCGCCCGCTCGGCCTCGCAGGCGTCGCGGCACTCGGCCGGGACCTCACGAGCGTCGGCCTCCGCCGCACCGATCCGCCAGTCGAGCAGGAAACGACGCAGGCGCTCGTGCACTCCCCTGTCCTCCAGCTGGTCCGCCAGCACCGGCGTCACGGTCATCGTCAGCTTCTCCGCCACCTCCAACACCGGCAGGTACGACCGGATCACCGCGTCGAACAGCCACTCCTCCCCGAAGGGATAGGTCCCGAACCCCTCCACGTAGGGCATATGGGAGTGGAGGACGATCGCCAGATCGCCGGCGCCGCCCTCAGGCGGCATGGCAGACGGCGAGGAAATCCAGAGCCCGGTCGAGGTTGGCCTCGGAAAGCTTGAAGTCCGAGGCGGCGATCGCCGGCGTGAAGCGGTCGTAGAAGGGCTTCGTCAGCCGCAGCGCCTTGTGGACGCGATCCCAGCCGAGCTTGATCGCGATCTCTTGCGCGCGCAGCTTGCGCGCGTGGAAGAGGCCAAACATCTCGACCCCCGGGAAGTGCGCCTCGCAGAGCCGACGGAACTCGGCGGCGCGGTACTCCTTGACGTGCCAGGGATTGTCGGACTTCTCGGCTCCGGGCGGGGCGAGGGTGAGCAGGTTGGGGGTGGAGACGTAGGCGACGCCGCCGGGGGCCAGCATCGACTTGAAGTGCTCGAGGATCGCGCCTGGGTCCTGCACGTGCTCGATCGTCTGCAGGAAGACGACCGCGTCGCAGGGCTCGGCGAAGCTCTCGACCAGGTCGCGCTCGAAGCGCAGGTTGGGCCGCACATAGCGCAGGCGGGCGTGCTCGTGGGCCTCGGGATTGGCGTCGACGCCGACGACGCTCGCCGCGGCGCCGGCGAGCACGTTCGATCCGTAGCCCTCGCCACAGGCCATGTCGACGACGCGCTTTTCGCCGGCGCGCGCCGCGATCCACTCGTAGACGACGAGGTGGCGCCGGTACCAGTAGTTCTCCTCGGGCACGTCGGGCAGCGTGCGCTCGCCGGTGAGCGGCAGCGGCGGTACCCCGGGCGGCTGGTTTTCCTGCACGTACTCGCGCTCCACGGCCCCGGACCGTATTGTTCCCGGCCGCATGCCGGCTTCCCCGACAGCGACGCCCGAGCACATCAAGGACGTCAACACCCGCTACCACGACGCCGCGGCGCACGAATACGACGCCAAGTGGGGCATCGACTTCGGCGCCACCGGCCAGCAGCAGGTGCGCGCCAAGCTGGTCAAGGCACTGGGCGGCCGCGACGGGGAGACCTTCGGCGACGGGCTCGAGATCGGCTCCGGCACCGGCTACTTCTCGCTCAACCTCGTGCAGCTCGGAGTCGTCGAGCGCCTCACCGCCACCGACATCTCCCCTGGCATGCTGAAGCGGCTGGCGACGACGGCGGGGGAGCTCGGGCTCGACGTGGAGACGGTGGAGACCGAGGCGGAGGAGCTTCCGTTCGAAGACGAGAGCTTCGACCTCGTCTTCGGCCACGCGGTCCTCCATCACATCCCCGACCTCGACAAGGCGTTCGCCGAATTCCGCCGCGTGCTGCGGCCGGGCGGCGCGATCGCCTTCGCCGGCGAGCCCTCGCGCTACGGCGACCAGTTGGCGGCGCTGCCCAAGCGGGCCGGCCTGCTCGTCGCGCCCGCCTGGCGGCGCCTCGTGCGGGCGCAGCCGCGGGCGATCGCCGAGGGCGAGCAGTCCGAGGGGCACAGCCTCGAGGGCGAGGTCGACGTGCACGCCTTCGCTCCCGCCGACCTGCGCCGCCTGTTGCGCGACGCCGGCTTCGAGCAACGCCACGTCGGCGGCGAGGAGCTGCTCGCCAACGCCTGGGGCTGGGGCCTGCGCACGGTCGAGTCGAGCGCCGAGCCCGAATCGATCTCCTGGAGCTGGCGGCGCTTCGCCTTCAACAGCTACATCGCTCTGCAGAAGGTCGACTCCCGCCTGCTCGAGCCCCACCTCCCCGCCGAGCTCTTCTACAACCTCCTAGTTTCCGCCCGCAAGCCGTCCTGAGGGCTAAACCCCCAACTGGGTGCGACGAGCCCAGCAGCCCTCGACGATCCGGTCGATCACCGGGCGGTGCCAACCCTCTTCGAGCGCCGTCTGTCGAGCTTCCTGCACGCCGACGATCACGTCCGCTGCCCAGCGCTTGAGCAGCGCGGGTAGCTGCCCCCCGAGGCCGCTCGCTTTGGCCAGCCGGTCCCACGCCGCCACATCGACCTCCTCCGGGATTTCGGCTCCGCCAATCGACATCGCCATTCGCGGGGTCAGCTCCGGATATACGGCCGTCGAGACGAGGTCGTACAGCGGGGCCAGCCTCACGCCGGCTGAGCGGTCATAGAGCAGAGCAAAGTTCTTGCCGTGAGCGTCGCTGTTCCCGAGCAGGAAGTTGAGCAGAACGGCCTTGAGGAAGCGATTGACGTCGAGGGCCGCTAGGGCGCTGCCGAGGCCGCGGAGCAGGGCGACGACCTGAGCGACGGATGGACCGCCGCTCGCTTCGTACTTCGCTGACGGCAGGATGCCGAGCGCCTGGCAAACGTCCTCTTGGTGAAGACGAAAGACCCGTCCTTCGCCACCCTCCTCGCGATCGAAGCGCTCGACGTAGAGACAGGGCGTAGCGCCAATCCGAATCAGCTCGGTGACTGCGACATCGAGGCCAGCCCCGGCGGCGGCCCGCATGCAGAAAGCCTCGTTGACCGCGAGGTCCTCATAGCGACCGTAGTCGGGCTTCAGCAGGCAGGTGCTAGGGGCCCCGCCAAGCGGCTGCCCGAACTCCCCCGAAGCAAGCCGCACGAGGACGAGCTTGTCTTGGACGCCTCCGAGGCTGAGCCGCACGTCTCCCGGCTCTAGATCGACGCCAAGTGGATGGCGTGGAAGCTCATCGACCAGCGCGCTCAACTCGTCCTCCCCAAGCACCCGCACCGAGGTGTCCCGCTCGCCATCCGGTTGCTCGCCTTCGGGCAGCAGCACGACCGCTCCCGCGCAGTCGGCGCCCAGCGCGGCGAGCAAGCCAAAGCCATCCCCCTCGCTGAGACGGAATCTCTCCGCAATCGTCCTCCGCACCGAGCCCTCCGGCAGAAGACCCTCGAAAAAGGGCGCGGATTCGCTCGGCCCGTAGGCCTTCTCCCGCAGTGGAAGCGACACGGAGAGGGCGGTCTCAACTTTTTCCGAATACGCGAAGCGGTAGCGCGAGGGACCCCGCTTCTCGAGCGTTCCGACGCTTCGGCCATTGCGGAAGACCGTAAGCTTGGCTCCGGGTCGCGGTGGAACCCACCGCCGGCGGAGCGGCGAGTTGGATCGAGACGTCATCGGCCCTGCACCGGCGCTTGGCCGCGCTCGGAGACTGTCAGCTCGAGGCCGAGCACCTCAAGGACCGGCACAACGCTGTCGAGGCGGCTGGTTGGCTTGCCGTGCTCGATCTGGTGGATCGCACGGGTGCTCACCCCGGCCGCCAACGCGACCTCGTCCTGGCGCAACCCCGTCGCGAGGCGAGCGGCCCGAACCGCCCCGCCGATCTGCGTTGCCATTCGCCCAGCCGAATCCAGCTTCCCATGCACGATCACGCATATCTTACAGAAGCGCCGAGGAAGGGATATTTATGAGTGATCGTGCATATCGTGCTCCTGCGAGCCATTAATTCTAGTGATATGCATGATCATGCATTCTCGCCGCGGCGGACGCGGAAGAGCTTGACGCGGGCGTCGAAGCCCTTGAGGCGGCGCTCGCCGGCGAAGGAGTACTCGAAGGCCTTGGGGGTCGCGTCCTTCGTCGCCTGGTCGACGAGGACGCTGCCGGGCTTGGCGACCGCGGTGATGCGGCTGGCGAGGTTGACGCAGCGGCCGTAATAGTCGCCGGTCTGCGTCACCGCGGGCCCGCGAGCGATTCCGGCACGCAGGCGAGGGAACTCCTCGCCTTCCTCCTCGGCGGCCTCGACCAGGCGCAGGGCGGCATCGGTCATCGTCTCGGCCTCGGCGCAGACGAGCATCGCCGCGTCGCCGATCGTCTTCACCAGCCGCACCGGAGGCTCCGCCACCGCGCTCGCCAGCTCCTCGAGGCGACCGGCGACCATGCCCAGCTCTTCGGGGTCGATCTCCTCGCCGAGCTTGGTGAAGCCGACGAGGTCGGCGAAGCAGATCGAGACCTCGGTCGTCGCGCCGAGCTCTCCCGAGGCGAGATCGGCGGTGCCGATCACGTCGCGGCGGATCTGCTCGAGCAGGTGGGCGCGCTGGGCGTAGAGCAGCATCGGCTCGAAGATCGGCAGCATGTGCTCGGCGGCGCCGGAGAAGCGCAGGGCGAGATCGCGCTCGGTGTCGCCCGGCTGCATCAGGGTTCGGACCATGAGCTCGCGGTTGGCCTCCGCGATGCGCGCCGTCGCCATGCCGATCGTCCGCGCGACCTGCAGGATGCCGTCTTCGGGCAGGCCGGCGTCGAGGAACGCCTTCACCCGTCGCGCCGCCTGCAGGTCGGCCTCATGCAGGGCGGGCTCGTCGGGGTCGGGGTAGGGAATCCCGAGGGCGGCACTGGCACGCTGCAGCAGCTCCAGGTCGCCGCCCGAGAGCTCGGCGACCTCGCGCGGGGTGTAGCGGGCGCCGTCGCCGGCGATGCCGCGCTCGACCGGAAGCAAGGTGAGGCGACCGGCGGCGACGGCCTCGCGCAGCTCCTCGATCGGCACGCCTTCACCGGTCAGCTGCTCGAGCAGCGCCAGCCGCGCCTTTCGCGCCTCGCCCTCGACGCCGTCGAGCAGCCCCTCTGCCTCGAAATCGGTCATGCGCTCGCCACGCTACCGCCACGGCGCGGGTCGCCGCCGCCGCTCAGCGCCCCGCTGACGGGATCGCGGGCGACCGCTTGCACGCCACCGAAGAAGAGGTTGATCGCCGGGCGGCGCAGGACCGGGGTTCCGCGCTCCTCGATCCGCGCCAGCGCGGCCTCGTCGATCCCCGGCTCGGCCTGGACGAGCCCAGCCTCGTAGTGCAGGCGCGGCGCCCGCACCGCCTCCTCCGCCGGCATCCCCTGCTCGACCGCACGCACGATCGTCTGCAGGATCGCCGAGCGGATCCGGTTCGACCCGGCGCTGCCCAGGCCGAGCTCGATCTCGCCGTCACGCAGGACCACCGTCGGCGCCATCATCGAGGGCACGCGCTGGCCGGGGGCAATCGCGTGGAAGCCGAGCGGGTTGAGGTCCTCCTCGCCGAGCATGTTGTTGAGGATCACGCCGGTGCCGGGGACCAGCACGCCCGACCCCGAGCCATTGGAGCAGGTGACGCTGGCGCACATGCCGTCGGCATCGAGCACCGCGATGTGGGTCGTCGAGCCGAGCAGGTCGCCGGCCTTCAAGTCGAGGGCTGCGGGGGCGAGCAGGCTCTCCTCCAGCCCCTCGTCATAGAGCGCCTCAGCGAAGGCCTCGCCGCGCGCATCGTTGGCGGCGCCCATCGCGGCGACCAGCTGCTCGGGACCGCTGCTCTCCCCCAGCCGCTCGAGCAGGCCGAGGCAGTAGGCGATCAGGATGCCGCCCGAGGACGGGGGCGGGTTGGTCAGCACCTCGGCGCCCCGGAACCCGGTCCGTATCGGACGCCGCGCGACGGCCTCGTAGGCGGCGAGGTCGGCCGGCCCGAGGGTGCCCCCGCCCTCGACGACGAACTCGCTCAGCGCCGCCGCGACCTCACCGCGGTAGAACGGCTCGGCGCCTTCGGCGGCGAAGCGTTCGAGCGCCCCGGCCAGCTCCGGGAAGCGGATCGTCTCGCCGTCGCGGAGCGTGCGCCCCGCGGGGGCGTAGAGCTCGCGCGTGCCCTGCAGCCGGGCGTGGATCGGTTCGAGGATGTCGAGGATGTAGGCCTGCTGGGCGTTGACCGGGGCGCCCTCGCGGGCGAGGCGGACGCCGTGCACGACCAGCTCTGACAGCGGCATCGTGCCGAAGCGGCTCAGCGCCTCCTCCAGGCCGGCAGCCGTGCCGGGCACCCCGCAGGAGGCCGGGCCGACGTAGAACGTCTGCACGGTCTCGGCGTCGAAGTGAACCGGCACGGGGACCAGCTCGGCGCCGCGCTCGATCCCGTCCCTGCCGGGGGCCGCGACGAAGAAGTCGATGAGGGCAGTCTCGGCTCCCCGGTGCACCATCATGAAGCCCCCGGCGCCGAAGCCAGTCAGCGGGCTCTCGGCCGCAAAGGAGGCGAGCACGGCGCAGACGGCGGCGTCGACCGCGTTGCCGCCGCGGCGCAGCGCATCGGCCCCGGCCTCAGCGGTGGCGGGATGCCCGGCAGCGACGACCCCGCTCATGGTCCCGGCTCAGCCGGGAAGGAACTCGGGGACTTCGAGCGTGCCGAGGTCGCCGGCTTTCTCGCTGCGGGGCAGGCGACCGCGGCCCGCGTCGGAGGTGCGGCGGATCGTCGGCTCGGCGACGTTGCGCTTGGGCGCGGGGCGACCGTCGAAGCGGGTGGCGACGACCGTCACCCAGACCTGGTCGGAAAGCTCCTCGTCGACGTTGGCGCCGAAGATGATGTTGGCATCGGGATGGGCCGCCTCGCCGACCAGCTGCGCGGCCTCGCTGACCTCGACCAGCGAGAGGTCGGCGCCGCCGGTGATCGAGAGCAGGATCGCGCGGGCGCCCTCCATCGAGGTCTCCAGCAGCGGCGAGGAGATGGCTTTTTCGGCGGCGAGCAGCGCCCGGCCCTCGCCGTGGCCCATGCCGATCCCGAGCAGCGCCCGGCCGGCCTCGGACATGATCGTGCGCACGTCGGCGAAGTCGAGGTTGATGACGGCGGGCAGCGTGACCAGGTCGGAGATGCCCTGCACGCCCTGGCGCAGGACGTCGTCGGCGACCTGGAAGGCCTCGACCATCGAGGTCTGCTGGTCGAGCACCTCGAGCAGGCGGTCGTTGGGGACGACGATCAGGGTGTCGACCTCGCTGGCGAGTTCCTCGATTCCCTTGCTGGCCTGGCTGCCGCGGCGGCTGCCCTCGAAGCTGAACGGCTTGGTGACGATGCCGACGGTGAGCGCGCCAACCTCGCGGGCGAGGCGGGCGATCACGGGGGCGGCGCCGGTGCCGGTGCCACCGCCGGCACCGGCGGCGACGAAGACCATGTCGGAACCCTTGAGCAGGCGCTTGATCTTGTCCTGCTCCTCGAAGGCCGAGCGGTGGCCGACTCCGGCGTCGGCGCCGGCCCCGAGACCGCGCGTCTGCTCTTCGCCGATGTGGACGGTGACGTCGGCGACGCAGAGCTGTAGGGACTGCAGGTCGGTGTTGACGGCCATGAACTCGACGCCCGGGATCCGCGCCTCGACCATGCGGTTGACGGCGTTGACGCCGCCGCCGCCGACCCCGACGACCCTGATCACCGGCTGATGCGGCTCCCCGCTCCCCGGCGGCTCGTACTCCGGCTCCTCCCGCCCATACCGCGGCGCTTCCACAACCGGCTCAACCTCCCGACGCTGGCGAGGCTCCTCGGAGAAGACTCTTTTCAATCGCTCGGGAGGCGTCTCAGATGAATGAAGCTCATCGAGAGAGGAGCTCTCCGGTCCCTGCGCCGAATCCGCCTCTCCGGCGGGTGGCGTGGGGCTGGGCTCCTCGCCCGCAGCGTGCGAGGACGAGGAGTCCTGCCCCGCGGCAGGACCCGCCGGCTGGGTGTCTTCGTCCTCGGTAGTAGACCGAAAAAGGTCGGAAAGAGGCCCCTCGCGCATACTGGCCCGCTTATTGCGCCGACTCATGTGCCAGAACCTCCTTCGCCAAGTCGCGGTAGTAGCCCGCAGCGTTCCCTTGAGGATCGTACTTGAGCACGCTGGCGCCTTTGACGGGGGCCTCGGCGAACTTGATCGCCTTGCGGATTCGCGACTTGAAGACGAGGTCGCCGAAATTCTCTTCGAGGATCTCGATCGCCTCCTTGGCGTGCACGGTGCGCGTGTCGAGCATGGTGGGCAGGATGCCCTCGATCCGCACGTCGGGGTTGAGGTTCTCCTGGATCATCTTCAGCGTGTTCTGCAGCTGCACGAGGCCGCGCATCGAGAGGTACTCGCACTGGACGGGCACGATCACCTTGTTGGCGGCGGTCAGGGCGTTGATCGTCAGCAGGCCGAGGCTGGGCGGCGTGTCGATGCAGACGAAGTCGTAGTCGCCGGCCACCTCCTTGAGCGCCTTCTCCAACGAGCGCTCGCGGCCGATCTTGGTGCTCATCGCGATCTCCGCTCCGGCCAGGTCGATCGAGGCAACGGCGATGTCGATCTCCCGCTTCTGGATGATCTCGGAGATCGGCATGTCGTGGACGAGCACGTCATAGAGGCTCTTTTCCACCCGGTCCGGATCGATCCCCTGGCTCATCGTCAGGTTCCCCTGCGGATCCAGGTCGATGCAAAGAACCCGATGCCCCGACTCCGCAAAAGCCACGGCAAGGTTCAGCGTCGTAGTCGTCTTCGCGACCCCGCCCTTCTGATTGGCAAACGCAATCACCTCAGCAGTCTTAACCGGCACCTCGGGCTCAGCTTCCTCGCTGACAACCTCATGCCTGGACGGAGCGAGCAAATCCCGCGGCATAAACCTCTCCGGCTCAGCAGGCGCGGCCTCCTCAGCTTCAAATACCGGGGCCGACGGCGCTCGGGCATCTTTCATCTCCGCCTCTCCGGCGGGTGGCGCTGTAGGGGGCACCGCCCCCGAGGACGCTTTAGCGACCGCAGGGGGTGGTGGGTCCCCTGCAGCGACAGGACCCGCCGGCGACTGCGGCTCTGAAGAAGGCTCGGGCACCGCCGCCTCCATCTCCTCCAGCTCCTCCACGATCGGGTGCTGCTCCTCGACCACCGGCTCTCTGAACTTGCTCTTGCGGCTCAAGAATCCCATTGCAGCGGGTATTCGCATGGCCCCCCGCTTTTCCTGCTCTCCCCAGAAATTGCTAGGAATCCTCCGCTGACCGAACTTCTCGACAAGCGCCTGGTCTTCGTCACCGGCAAGGGCGGCGTGGGCAAGACCACGGTTGCCGTGGCGCTCGGCCTGCGCGCCGCGGCCGAGGGCAAGCGGACGATCGTCTGCGAGGTCGCCGCACAGGAGAACGCCTCACGCTTCTTCGAGCACGCCGAGGTCGGCTTCCACGAGGTCGAGATGGCGGAGAACCTGTGGGCGATCTCGATCGACCCCGACGAGGCGATGCGCGAGTACGTGCTGCTGCAGCTCAAGGTGCGGGCGATGCGCGACATGCTCTTTCGCAGCCGCATCTTCACCTACCTGACCGCGGCGACCCCGGGCCTGAAGGAGCTGGTCACGATCGGCAAGATCTGGGAGCTGGCCCAGCTCGACCGCAAGGTGAAGCGGGGGCGCAAGTACGACCTGGTGATCGTCGACGCCCCCGCCACCGGGCACGGGATCGGCTTCCTGCAGACGCCGCGCACCTTCGCCGCGATCGCCCGCGTCGGCCCGATCCACTCGCAGGCCCAGCAGCTCGACCGCCTGATCGTCGACCACGAGCACACCGGCGTCGCGATCGTCGCCCTGCCCGAGGAGATGCCGGTCAACGAGTCGGCGGCGCTCGAGCGCGACCTGCGCGAGGAGGTCGGCGTCGCGGTCGACCGCGTCTACATGAACGGCCTCTACCCGGAGCGCTTCGCCAACGAGGAGAGCGAGCGGCTCGGCGAGCTCGCCGCGGGCGAGGACGGCGCCGTGCGCGCCGCCGCCCGCGCGGCGCTCTCCGAGCACAACCGGGCCCGCTCGCAGCGCGCCCAGCTCGCCCGCCTGCGCCGCCGCGTGCAGGCGCCGGTCAAGACCCTCCCCTTCCTCTTCGAGCCCGAGCTCGGCGTCGAGGCGGCCGGGCAGCTGGCGCGGAGGCTCGGCTGATGTCGAACGTCGGCGAGATCCTCCAGGGAAAGGACGTCTGCATCTGCGCCGGTTCGGGCGGCGTCGGCAAGACGACGACCTCGGCGGCGATCGCGGCCGGGATGGCGGCGAGCGGCCTCAAGGTCTGCGTGCTGACGATCGACCCGGCGAAGCGACTCGCCGACTCGCTCGGCCTGAAGGAGCTGGGCAACGAGGCCATGCGCGTCGACCCGACTCTGCTCGAGCGCCAGGGGGTCGAGATGCGCGGCGAGCTGTGGGCGATGATGCTCGACGCGAAGGCGACCTTCGACGAGCTGGTCGCGCGCCAGGCCCCCGACGAGGAGGCGCGCGACCGGGTCCTCGGCAACCGCATCTACCAGCAGATCTCCAACGCGCTGGCCGGCTCGCAGGAGTACATGGCGATGGAGAAGCTCTTCGAGCTGCACACCGAAGGGCGCTTCGACCTGCTCGTGCTCGACACACCGCCGACCCGCAACGCGCTCGACTTCCTCGACGCGCCGCGGCGCCTGACCCAGTTCATCGAGGGCCGCTCGCTGCGCATGTTCATGCGCCCGACCGGGCTGGCGGCGAAGGTGGCCGGGCGCGGCGCCTCGGTCGCGCTCTCGGTCTTCAAGCGGATCGTCGGCTTCGACCTGCTCGCCGACCTGGCTGAGTTCTTCAACGCCTTCAGCGGCATGGTCGACGGCTTCCAGGCCCGTGCGAAGCGGGTCAACGGCCTGCTCGCCGACCCGCGCACCTGCTTCCTCGTCGTCTGCGGGCCGCAGGGGGAGCCGGTCGACGAGGCCGTCTACTTCCACCGCAAGCTGGTCGAGGCGAAGCTGCCCTTCGGCGGCGTGATCGTCAACAAGGTCCACTACCCGGCCGAGAAGCTGCGCGGCGACGGGGCGGACCTGCGCGCGGCGCTGGCCGGCAAGCTGGGCGACGAGGACCTGGCCGGGCGGGTCGCCGGGAACTTCGCCGACTACCAGGCGCTGGCCGAGCGCGACGCGCGCAACATCGAGCGCCTGGCACGCGAGCTGCGCACCGCCGGCACGATTCGCGTCCCCTACCTAGACGAGGACGTCCACGAC
Source organism: Solirubrobacterales bacterium (assembly GCA_036379955.1). Taxonomy (GTDB): domain Bacteria; phylum Actinomycetota; class Thermoleophilia; order Solirubrobacterales; family 70-9; genus VRUE01. Next base: position 76,690 of record DASVFR010000048.1, on the reverse strand, counting down.
CTCGCCGGCCTGGCCGAGATCAACCGCTACCTGTTCGCGTCGAGCGAGGAGCGCGAGGCGATAGCCGCCGGCCGAGCCTAACCGCGTGTCGATGGGCCGATAAGCGCTCTATATCAGCGCTTTTAGGCCCGTCAGCCCCTCAGCCGGCCTCGCGGGTGTAGTGGTCGTAACGGAGCTCCTTGACTTCCCAGTCGGCGTCCTCGGGGACCTGGAAGAGGTGGCGGACGCGGGGGGTGTCGATCCGCTCGCGGTGGGCGACGTCGCCCTCCACGGCGGGGAAGTCGAGGGTGCTCTCGGGGGCCTCGACCTCGTCGAGCCAGTCCCTCGCGGTAATGCGGATCTCGCCCGCCTCGGGGATCGGCTCGAGGATGCGGGTCTCCTGCTCCATGCGATACTCCTCCTCTGTCTCGTCGAGCGGCAACTGCGGCGACTCGAATTCGGGCTCAGGCTCGGGCGCCGGCGTTGGGCTTGCGGTTTGCGGCTCGGCGGCCGGCGCGGCCGAGACCGCGATCTCGACGTCGCCGGCACCGAGGCCGGCGGCGATCAAGGTCTCCTCGGCGGCGGCGTTGAGGTCTCCTCCCAGCTCACCGAGGGCGGCGTCGCGCAGGATGCGGCGCACCCCCTCCTCGAGCCAGCCTGCGGTCGCCAGGCCGGGCAACGACTGGGTGCCGTTCATCAGGGCGCGCTCCAGCTCGAGCGCCTCCTCGATCCGTTCGCGGGCCTCGAAGCGGTCGAGCTCCTCGTCGGCGAGCAGGGCCGAGGCGCGCATCGGCAGCGAGGCGCCGACCGGCCCCTGGCCGTCGAGCACGGCGCGCAGCGCCAGCAGGTGGTCGCTCAGTCCCTCGAGGGACGTCTCGCGTCCGCAGCCCATCTCAAAGCGGGCGACGGCCCAGGAGAGGGCGCCGTCGGGGTCGGGACGGGCCTCCAGTGAGGCGGCGAACTCGGCGAGCCGCACGGCCTCCTCCTCGCTCAGCTCGTAGGCGCCGGGGCGCGCGGCCGGGGCACCGGTGGCGAGGCGGGCCCAGCGACCCTCGCCGGTGGGCGCGAAGGCGTAGGGCCCCAGCCCGATGCCGCCGGCCTTGAAGAGGTGCATGACGCTGACCAACTCGCGCAGCTGGAGCATCGCCGCCTCGGCGCTATCCGTTCCCTCGCCTTGCTCGGCGAGGGCGAGGAACTGCGGCTCCCAAGCGGCGCGGCCCATGCCCTCGCTGCGCATCGACTCCAGCGGCGCCTCGATCGCATCGGCGCGGACGATCTCGACCCCCTTGGCCAGCGTCAAACGCGGCAGCGGCATGCGCAGGCCGACCAGCGGCGCGACCAGCACGTCGGCCTCCTCGGCCCCACGCGTCTCGGCCTCGAGCACGGCGAGCGCGCCTGCCAGGCGCTCGTGGTTGAGAGAGAACTCGGTGCAGCCGTCCCAGAGCGAGGCGAGGAAGACGCCCAGCATGCGCGCGGCGCGCTCGCCGGGGTCGCTGGGAACGATCTCGCCGCGCGCTTCCAGGTAGGCGGGGGCGATGCCGGTGGCGGCGACGGCCTCCCGGGCAGGCCTGAAGGCGTCCAGGGCGCGCAGCTCGCTCTCGTGGTCGCGCACGTAGCGCGAGGTCAGCGGGCGGTAGCTGTAGAAGGCGGCGTCCTCACCGCTCTCGGCGTCGACGTCGAATGGGATCTGATCGCCGGCCGCGACCAGCGCGCTGAGCCTGATCGCCGCCTCGGAGGCGAGGCGGGTCAGCGAATCGTTGAGCAGCCGGTCGCGCACGTGGCTGGCTTCCCGCCCACGCATGCCGCTCCTGCGCCTGCACGCAGGCTTGCAGGGACGTGCCGTGAGTTGAACCACCATATGGGTGGATAACTCACGGCACGTCTGGAGGGGGCTATGCGGAATGGCCTTAGACGGCAGCGGGGACCGCGGCCGCGTCGCCGAGCAGCCAGCGAGTGCCGTAGCGGCGCATGTCCTCGACCAGCGGCACCAGGGCCTCGCCCTTCTCGGTCAGCGCGTACTCGACCCGGGGCGGGACCTCGGGGTAGGTGTGACGCTCGACGATCCCCTCCTCTTCGAGCGCCCGCAGGCGCAGCGAGAGGGTGCGGGGGCTGATCCCCTCCAGCGAGCGCTCCAGCTCGCAGAAGCGGCTCGCGCCCTCGGCCAGGTCGCGGATGACGAGGAGCGTCCACTTACCGCAGACGACCTGGGCCGTGCGACAGACGGGACAGCTGGCGTTGGATGCGGCACTCATCGCTGGGGTGCGAAGCGGGATCGTGTCGATTGCGTCGAAGGCCTCGCGTCAACGAGTGTAGCGGGTCGCGCTTCAGTTACTGAAGTTTTGGATGAGGGCTACTGTTCGTAGCTGCCGACCGGTACCGGTCGCGGGTTGAGGACGACGAGCTTGTAGCGGGTCGATTCGGGGCCGAAGACGAAGGTCTCGGGCATGCCCGGTTCGACTTCGAGCAGCTGACAGACTTCGGCGCCGGAGAGGCAGCGGCCGTCACCGAAGACAGCGGTGACGGCGTCGGAGACGAGCAGGATCACGTTGTTGGGGTGCTTGACGTTCGTGCTGGGGCCCATGTAGGCCACGGCCTGAACTTTGTCGCTGGGAAGCGGCGCGACCGGGATCACCCGCTGCTGCACCGAGCTGTTCGTTTCCTTCTTGCCGCTGGGAAGCGTCTTGGTGACCGTGACCTTGACGTCGATCGCGGTGGTGTACCGGGTGAATCTGCTCGGTCCGCTCGGGCCGGGTTCGGTCGTCGCGCCCCCACCCGAGGATTCGCCTCCAGCAGAGGCGCCGGTCGATGGGCTCGAGGCCGTTTCGCCGCCTTCTTCCAGCTGCAGCTGGGCCCCAGCCACCTGGGGAGCCGTGAAGCGCTGCTTGAAAGGATTGGTGGGACTGCGGTGGCCCAGCCGCTGGTGGTAGTTGCGCAGCCCCGGAGTGGCCTCCACCGCGACCAGGCGGGAGCCCTTGGGCACCGCGCCGCCGACGCTCGCCCTCGCGATCGCGGCTGCTTCGCGGGACTCAGCGTCATCGGACTTGCCGCCGAGCAAGAACGGCACGGCGACGATCGCGACCAGCACGAGCGCCAGGAGCGGCAGCAGCCGACGGTCGCGCAGGTCCCAGTAGAGATCGCGAAGGACGGGGGGCACCTTCAGCTCCGAGAGCTTCAGCTCGGGTCCCTTCAGGCGTTTCACGGGGCGCCTCCAGTCGTGGTCGCGGCCGGCGTCGCCGTCGCCGGAGCCGGGCCCGCGGGCGTCGCTTCTCCCGTCGTCCCCGCTTCGCTCGGCGGCGTCACGTAGGCGGTGATTTCAAAGGTCGCTTCCAGCTTCGGGAAGCCGCTTTCCGAATCGGGGGCGAGCGAGAAGCCGTCGATCGTGATCAGGCGGCCGTTGACGCGGACCTTGGAGTTCTGGGTCTTGACCAGCTTGTCGAGGCCGCGGATGAAGTCGGCGAGGTGGAAGAAATCGCCCTTGAATTCCAGCGCATAGGGCATCACTCCCAGTCCGGCAGGACCGATCGTGGCCCCCAGCGGCAGCAACGACGCAGCCGCCTCGGTCGGCGAGACTTCCGTGCCTTCCGCCGAGGGAGCAGGCGCTTCTTCTTCGCTCCCGCCGGCCGAGCTCAGCGTGAACCCCTGGAAGCGCACTTTCGCGTCGCGGGCAATCCGGTTGAGCTGGATGATCAGGGACGGCGTTTCGTCTTCGGCCGGCGCCGCCTTGCCGAGCACGACCAGCTGCTGGTAGGCGACCGGGAATTCGCGGCGAGCCTGCAGGGCGATCTCGACTTCGGAGCGATGCTGGGAGAGCGATTCGCGCGCCTGGCCGACCTGGTCGGAGAGCTGCGCGGCTTCTTCGCGCTTGGGGCTGAGGAGCAGCATCCAGAAGCCAATTGCGAGCGCGGCGACGGCGACCATCGAGAGGATCAAGCCCTTGTTCGCGGAGCCCATCTCAGCCGCCTTCCGATGATTCTTCTTTTTCGCCCGAGACTTCTTCGGCGGAGGCTTCCGATTTTTCGGTTGCCGAGATCGGCGCCGCTTCTTCGCCGGTCGCCGGGACCGGCGCGGCGTCGAAGGCGACGACGAGCTGGAATTCGGTGATGAACCTACGGGTGCGGCAATCCCCCGAGCTGCCGCCACCCGATTCGGAGCTGGCCGCGCTGCCGGCCCCTTCTTTTTCGGCCGCCAGCTGCGAGGATTCGACCCCGACCCGGGTCACCCCGTCGATGTCCTTGAGCGCCGTGACGAAGCTAGCGACGGAATCTTGGCCGACCGCGCAACCGCTGATCGAGAGCGAGGGCCCGACGATCGAAGCACTCGCGCTTCCGCCGGAGCTGCTACTGCTCCCTTCCGCAGCGGACGCCGACGCATCGAGGCTGGTCAGCCAGACCGTGTGCGGGAGGACCAGCGCCAGTTCGCGCATCACCCGTTCCCAGTCGAAGCGGCTGTCGGCGAGGCTGGCGATCGTCTGCACCCGCTCTTCGTGCAGAGCGGCGAACTGGGTGTAGGAGGCGAGGCCTTCGGCGCGGGACTGCGCCGCCGCGTCTTCGCTCTTCACCTGAGCCAGTTCGCTCTTGCGGTCGGAGACCTTGTTCTCGGTGAGGACCAGCATCGTCACCCCGGCGAGCAGGAGCACGAGCGCACCGAGCACGATGTAGACGATCGGGCCGGTGCGCAGGGGCGCGTTCTGCCCATGGCGTTCCTCCGCCGGGATCAGGTTGACCGGGCGCATCGCTCAGCTCTCCAGGGCAATTCCGTAGGGAAGGGTCAGCCGGGCTCCGGCCCCCTCGTCGAATTCCGCCAGCGCCGGCGGGCGCGAGGCCGCGACCGGCAGACCAAGCGACTCCTCGATCCGCGCGGCGAGGCCCGGGATCGCGCTGCCCTGGCCGCTGAGCGCGACGCGGGCGACCGGCACAGCGCTCTCCTGAGCCCCGTAGTAGTCGAGCGAGAGCCGCAGCTCGTCGACGAGGCTTCCGACCCCCTCCTCGAGAGCGCGGCGGACCGTGGAGACGACGCCGGGATCACCCTCGACCTGGGCGACGTCCGCCTCGAGGCCGACGTGCCGCAGCCACTGGGCGGCGTGCTCGGGGCTGAGCTGGGCCTCGCTCGCCAGGCGGCCGGCAATTCCCTCGAGGCCGACGCCCGAGACGCGGGTGAAGAGGCAGGCCCGGCCGCGGGCGACCGCGAGGTTGAGCACGTCGCCGAGGTTGCAGTAGAGAACCGCATCGCGGCGAGCCATCGTCGGATCGGCCCCCTCCGCGTCAGTCGCGCCGTCCCCCATCCCGGCCGCACCCTCGAGACCGGCGAGGGCGCGGATCATCCCGAAGGCGGCGAGGTCGACGCCGACGGGATCGAGCCCGGCGCTCCTGATCGGCTCGAGGAAGGAGCGAATCATGTCGCGGCGAGCGGCGATGACGACGACGTCGAGCTGGGGCTGCGCGCCCTCCTCGGCGGACACCCCGCCGACGACCTGATGCTCGAGCACCGCCTGGTCGAGCGGCATCGGGATCTGCTCCTGGGCCTGGAAGCGGACCGCAGCCTCCATCTCCTTCGGGTCTTCGATCGCCGGCAGGCGCAGGGTGCGCACGATCACCCGCTGGTTGCCGATCCCGAGCCGCACGTCCTTGGCCAGCTTGTGCTTGCCGAAGAGGTCCTTCAGGGCCCCGGAGAGTCGATCTGGGTCGACCACCTCGCCCTCGTGGAAGACGCCCGGATCGAGCGGCTCGACCGCCGCCACCGAAACCGGCGCGCTGCCGTTCTGACGCACCTCGGCAGCGGCGACGCTACCGGCCTCGATGTCGAGGCCGACGACGGCCGATAGCTTCTTCTTTCTCGTTAGCTGAAATTGCATGAGGGACCGGCGCTCGGGTCGAATCCGCTCTCCCTCAATCGACAGAAAGGCCGCAAACCTTTCGCCCTGCAACTACTCACTTCTAGGAGAACTTGGACGACTGTCCTAGGCTCAGAACGTGCTCAGGTACCAGTCGACGATCTGGTCGCCGGCCAAGAGGCCGACGACGCCGCCGAGGGCGAGGAAGGGGCCGAAGGGGATCGCCCGCTTGCGCGCCGCGGCGCCGTCGCGCGCAATCATCGCGAGCCCCACCGCGGAGCCGGCAAGGAGGGCGACGAGGATCGCCGGCGCCACGTTGCGGCCGAGGAAGACGCCCATCGTCGCCGCCAGCTTGACGTCGCCGAGGCCCATCCCGCGCGGGTAGGCGAGCGCGGCGGCAAACAGCAGGCCTCCCGCGGCGGCGGCGGCCAGCGCCCGCTCGGGCAAGCTGCCCGGATCGGCGATGGCGGCGATGGCGGCGCCGACCAGGGCCGAGACGAGCAGGATCCTGTTGGGGATGATCCGCTGCTCGAGGTCGGTCAGGGTTACCGCGAGCAGCATCGTGACGAAGACAAGGCCGAGCGCGATCTCGCCGGGATCGCCCCAGAGGACGGCGACCGTCGCCGCGTACAGCGTTCCCAGCCCCAGCTCGGTCAGCGGGTAGCGGGCTGAGATCGACTCGCCGCAGCAGCGGCTGCGGCCGCGCAGCGCGAGCCAGGAGAAGACCGGGACGTTGTCGTAGGCGGCGATCTGCGCACCGCACGTCGTGCAGCGCGAGCGCGGGCCGACGATCGATTCTCCGCGCGGCACCCGATGCCCGACGACGGTGAGGAAGCTGCCCCCGATCAGCCCCCCGAGGAAGGCGATGGCCACCGCGGCACCCACCGCTATTCCCCTTCGATCGGGGTGCTGGTGTCGACCTCGATCCGGGTCGGGTAGCTGGGGTGGTCGTACATGATCGGGATCGCGTCGGCTCCGGCCGAGGTCCCGTTGCGTTCGACGCTGAGCGCGACGCCGAGGCGCTTGCCTTTCGGGATCGTGTAGGGGGCTTCGTTGAAGGTCATCGTCAGGCGCACCTTGGCCCAGGCGAAGCGGGGCCAGTATTCGTTGTTTTCCGGCGTGTAGGTCCAGTAGGCCGTGCTGCCGTTCACGTTCGTGAGCATGGTGTCAGGCGGGGAGGCGGCATCGTCGCGTTTGAAGAGGTAGACGCAGAGCTTGCCTTTGTAGAGCGCGTCGTTGATCGTCCGCGTGTAGAACTCGAGCGTCACCTTTTCGGTCATTTTGAAGTCCGATTCCATCGGGTCGGTGACCCAGCGATGCACGCGGTAGGCGGGGTTCGTCGTCGCCGTCGGCGTGTAGTGGCAGCCGGTCGTGTCGTCCTTGACTATCTGCACCCCCTTGTCGGTGTCGGGGGTCGGCTCAAGTTCGGTGTCGTCTGAGTAGTCGTAGAGCAACGGGTCATTGGGGTCTTCCGGCGCCGGGTCGGGCGGCCCGCCGAGCAGCAGGGCATCGGGCGCCCCCACTGTGGTGCCGGTGTGGACGCCGTTGGCGCAGAGTCCAAGCGTGTTGTGCAGCAGGTGGTCGCCGGTTATTTCCTGCCGCTCCGTGGCGCCCGTGGAAGAGCAGGGGGTGTCGGTGAGGAAGAACTGCTGCGCCGTCACCAGTTCGCCTTTGGAGTTCGTGGAGGGGTCTTTTTCTGAGTTGTCGGTCGGGTCGACGAAGTTGGACTGCGCTTCGACGTATCCCCGCTCTCCCGCCTGGTTTCCGGGGGTGTCGAGCTTGATCGTGACGACGATCTGCTTGTAGTCCTGCGCGGTCGGGCAGGCTTCGCCACAGGGGGCGTCGTTGCGCCAGACGATGTAGCGGTGAATCGTGCCTTTGACGTCGCCGTTTTCGAAGCTTTCGGAGGGCTGGACGACCCCGCCTTCGATCGTTTTTTCGGGTTCGCCCTGGATTTCGCCTTCGTTGAAGACGAGCTTGCGGTAGGAGCCCAGCGGTTGGCGCACGATCGCGAATTCGCTGCTCGAGGCGCGGACGCGGTAGCCGGGTTCGAGCGAGTCGTTCGAGTGCGACGGCCTCGAGGTCAGCGCCAGTTCTTCGTTGGAGAGGCTGCGCAGCGCCTCGAGTTCCTGCTGGGCGAGGTCGATCGCCACCTGGGAGGCCTTGGCCCGGTCGGTGTTGCGGTTGGCCGCGCTGAGCAGGCTGAAGGTGGCGAGCGCGCCGACCACCAAGATCACGATCGCGACGAGGACCTCGATGATCGTGAAACCCGCCTCTCTGTCGCCGCGCGCCCGCATCAGTTGAGCAGGGTCGCGTTGCGCAGGCTGGCGCCGTCGGAGATGGTCAAGGGAGCGTCGCCCGCCGGATTCGGCATCTGCAGGGTGATCTTGACGAAGGTCGCTTCTTTCGCGCTGGGAACGTAGGAGAAGACTTCGCTGCTGTCGATGCCTTCGAAGATCGTCTTCGCGGTACCTGTGTAGACGCCGGGCGCGGCCTCGATCCTCGTGCAGGCTTTGCTGACCGCGCTACAGGTATAGGTGACCTCGCATTTGATCGATTCCGAGGTCGCCGCCAGGAACGTGCTGCCGCCGCAGGTGCTGTGTCGAACGTAGGTTTCGAATGAGACCGAGGACGCCGTCGCTTTGTCGACCTTTTTGCCGTTGCGGATCTCCCGGGTGAGCCGCTCGAGCACCCAGCGGGCGGTGTTGATGTCCTGCGCCCGTTCGCTGATCCGCGGCTGGTCCTTCATCGCGCTGACCACGAGCGAGCCGACCGCGCCGAGCACGACCACGCCCATCGTCATCGAGACGAGCAGCTCGATCAAGGTGAAGCCGGCTTCGCCCCGCCCGCGTCTCATCGCACCACCCTGAACGTGCGCTTGGCCGGCGCGTCGTCCCAGACACCGGCCTGATTTGCCGCTTTGACCGCGAACGTGTGCCGCCCGAAGCGCAGCTTCTTCAGTCGCTCCGGCGAGCCGCACCGCTTCCAGCGCTGGCGATCGAGCTTGCAGGCAAAACGAGAGACCGATTGGCCGGTGGCGTCGGCGAAGCGGAAGACGACCTTGCGCTTCCTGGTCTTGGACGCGGGCCCGAAGGTGATCGCCGTCTCCGGAGTGACCAGAGCCGGCGATCCCGGCTGTTCCTTGCCGCCGCTGCCGTAGCGGCCCAGGTCGCCGAGGCCACCGCCGGGGACCGGCGAGTCGCCGGAGCCGCCGCCGCCTTTCGACCCTCCTCCACCACCGGAGCCTCCTTCGTCTGGCGGCGGGGACGCCGCCCGCTGGACGTAGGAGACGCCGTTGGAGCAGGGCGAGACGATCCCTTCGAGTTCGGCGGTCGCGTAGAAGGTCGTTTTCGCGCCTTCCGCGACGGTGACCGGGATGCCTTCCCCGGCCAGCTGCTCGGCGCTGCCCCCCGGGGGCACGGCTTCGCCCGAGCAGGTCGAGTTGGTGTAGACCGTGATCGTCGCCCCCGCTTCGGCCTGCCCGAAGAGCGATGGTTCGGTGGTTTCGGCCGGGCTCGCCGGGTCGGTGCCTTCGAGGTAGGGCGGTGGCGGGCCGAGGACCAGTTCGGAGGAGTTCTTGACCGAGACGAGCAGAGTGGTCGGCGGCGCCCCCGCGGTTTTTCCGAGGGACCAGGAGTAGACGTCGTCCTCGCTGGCGAAATCGTCGTCGACGGTCAGCCGTTCGCGGGTGACGAAGAATGCCTGCGAGCCGTCGTTCGAGACGCCGTGCAGCCCGGCCGAGAAGGCGCCGTTGCCACCAACGGGGCCGGTGGAGACGAGCGCGGTTTCCCCACCCGAGCGCACGTAGATGTCGGCGCTTTCGTCTTCGTCTTCTTCGACCAGCGGCTCGGCGGTTACGAAGAAGGCCCGCGAGCCGTCGAGCGAGGCGCCGGCGAAGGCGGAGCTGAACGCCCCGTTGCCACCTTCCGGACCGACGGAGAGCAGGGTGGTGACGCCACTCTCGCGTTCGTACACGTCGGCCATCGCGTCGGTGTCTTCCGGCACCAGCGCTTCGGTCGTGCTGAAGATCGTCGCCGAGCTCGATCCGTCCGGGGAGGCCCACTCGAACGACGCCGGAGCCGGCCCGTTGCGGCTTTCCGGGCCGGTGGAGACGAGCGCGGTTTCCCCCCCGTCGCGAACGTAGACGTCCTTCGTCGCGTCTTTGTCGAGAGCCGGGTCGAGCGCTTCGTCGGTTTCGAAGTACACCGCGCCGGTCGCCCCCGAGGTTCCCGCGTAGGTCGCGTTTGGTGCGCCGTTACCACCGCTCGGTCCCGTTGAGGCGAGCGTCGCCGGCCCCGAGCCGGACCAGTCGTAGACGTCCTGGGAGCTGTCGGTGTCGGCTTCGGAGATCCGTTCGCTGCTCTCGAAGAACGCGTGCGAGCCGTCGCTGGAGATGCCGCCGAAGGTCGGTTCGCAGTTCTGCCCGGCCGGAAGCGAGGGTGGGCAGACGCCCGCGATCGAGACGAGCTTCGTCGTTTCGGTCGCGAGATCGCGCTCGTAGATGTCGACTTTGCCGTCTCCATCGCCGGTGGCGAGTCCCTCGGTGCTGGTGAAGAAGACCTTTTCGCCGTCTTCGGAAGCGGCTTCGAAGACGGCGGGCTGCGGACCGTCGCCGCAGTTCGAGCCGGCGCAGGACAAGTCGCCGGCGGAGACGAGGACCGTTTTGCCGCTCGAGAGGTCGCGCATGTAGATATCGAGCGCGCCGTCGCCGTCGCCGGCGGCGAGCTTCTCGGTGGTGGCGAAGAAGAGCCGTTCCCCAGAGGGCACGACGCCGCCGGGGACGAAGCTGGCGTCAGCGGCACCGCTGCCGCAGCCTTCGGCGGCGCAGGAGGAGTCGCCCTGGCTGACGAGGACGGTCGTGTTCGAGCTCAGGTTGCGCATGTAGACGTCTTCGCGCCGATCGCCGTCGGCGGGGACGAGCGGCTCCTTGGTCGAGAAGAAGACCTTGGTCCCGTCGCTCGATACACCGTCGTACTGAGCCGGATAGGCGTCGTTGCCGCCCAGCGGCCCGATCGAGACCTCCCTCGTCACCCATTCGTCCAGCGTCGCGTCCTTGGCGCGGACGTAGACGTCCTGTTCGTGATCGGTGTCGCCGGGAACCATCTGCTCGGCCGTGTTGAAGAGGGCGAGGTGGCCGTCGGCAGCGATGCCGTCGTAGGTCGCGGTCAGGGCGCTGGCGGGCGCCGCCCAGATTGCCAGGGAAAGAAACGCAGCCGCCAAGGCACGTGTTGGCGAGAGGTGCATCGTCCGCTGATATCGGCTGCGATCGGTCATTCGTTTAGCTCCGGAAGTTCGCCTGGCCGAAAGCGCGAGGGGCGGGCCGTTCGGCCCGCCCCTCGAACTTCACGCTTGGCTAGGCCAAAGCGATGCGGCTAGTGGGATCAACCACCCCAGTTGCCGAAGCCGGTCGGGGTTTCGCCTTCGCCCACAACCTCGTTCGGACAACCACCCGAACCAGGCGTCTTACACGGGAAGGACATCGTGCCCGCGTTGTTCACAACGATGAATTCGTTGCCGCTGGTCGGGTTTTCAGACACGATTTCGTAGCTGTCAGCAGTCGCTTCTTCGACTGTGAGGGTAGCGCTGCTGAGCGTGGGCTCGATTTCTTCGAGGGCGGCCGTGTCGGCACCCACGTAGCTCCCGCTGTTGTCGGTCGAGTACGTCTCCATCGCGACCTGCGCGGAGTGCGCGTACTCCTTGGCCTTCGCGTCGCCGGCCTTTTCCTTCTGGTTGAAGAAGGCGGGCAGGGCGATCGCGGCCAGGATGCCGAGGATGAGCATGACGACGAGAAGCTCGATCAGCGTGAAGCCGGCCTCGCTGTCGCCGTTGAGCCGGGCGCCAACCTTGGCCCGGAGATTCTGGACAAACATCAGTGACCTCCTATGGTCATTTCGCTTGAGCCAGAGCCCCGTCGCATCTCAGCCACGTGGTGTCTGTCGACCCCGGTGGAAGCCCGGCCGACTCCAGAGGAGTCCCGTTGGCTTTGCGCCCCCGCCTCACGACGGGTTTGCCTTTGGCACCGAAGCACTGGCAGATTCATCACGGCACCCTTATCGGCCGCCAACCCGCCGCCTAAATCCCCGAAACTAGGACTTCATTTACCCAAAAGTTGGGTTCTAACGCCGATTCCGATCGAATTCCGCGGTAACCGGTAACCGGCGATGGGCGATTCAGCCAGACACAACATGAAGCTGCACGCCAGACCCAACGAGCACCCTCATTTCGTCAGGATCGGCGACATCGGTCGACTAGACCCCGGGTTCCCTCGCCTCCTTCGCGCGTCTTGTCGAGCGCGTCGCTTCGGGTCGATGCTTCGATGCGTCTTCGACCCCGGGCTATTCCAAAACCGCTATGGAGAGCCGACCTTGTACTCGCCGATGGATCGCCTTCAGATTGACGGGTATGTAAAATACGGGTATGTGGAGGTTTTTTAGACGGTCCTTGTTGATCTTTGGGAGTTACGTGACAATTATCCTGGCAGTAGTAGTTGCTGGCTTTATTGGTGCGACACTGGGAATTTGGGCAGCTATCCTTTGGGGAATCCTAATGGCCGGGGTGGCTATTGGCCTTATTCGCCAAAGAGCGACATCAAGAGAGAATTAATAGGCTGATTCTGGTTCTTCGACAAACAGTTCAAACGGATCGCACTTTTCTAGGCTCCAGTTCTTTGAAAGTTGAAAGCCGCATTTCCACGCCTTTTCGAGCCGTTCAGGTGCCCAGCGGTCGGCGAACCTAAACGCATCTCCTGCAGCTTTATACATTAGGTCATCTATGCCTGCTTCAGATACTTCTGGCAATTGACCCTTTTCGAAATCGTGCGCGCGGTCAGGAGAGCTTCCTTTCGGGGGATCTGGTGGGCAAGCGAGGATGCAGATTGGACCGCTTGGAATGACATCCCGTCCATTGAGGTCATACCGGTTAAGCGGGTTGTCCCAAGCGTAGGGATATCGGTTTGCGGAGATCCCGAGTCCAATGTGCCCGAGCACTGGGTCTTCGCTCATGAAGGCGCCGAGTTCCGGGCTGTAGGAGCGGGCACCCATTTGGATCAGGCCGGTCACCGTATCGGTAGGTCGCTCATAGGCGCCGAGGTAGCCCATTTTAAGGCTCGGGCCGGAAAGCCGTTCTCCCCAGGGACCGTATTCCTGCCTTGATTCGACAATGCCAGTGAGGCCGGCGATCGCCGTGACGTCGCCGTGGGCGTCTGTCAGCGGGTAGCTCGTCGCTTCGGCAGAACGCTCCTCGAGTAGGCCCTTGGGCCCGGCGACGTAGCTGGTCGTCGTTTTGCCTTCGCCGTTGGCGTCGTAGGTCGGGGTGTCGCTGAGATCGCCGTAGTGGACGATCTGGGTGGACCCACCGACTTTGCGTTCGCTCAACCGCTCCAAAGCGTCGTAAGCGTAGTTGGCGGTTTCGGAGGAGCCTTCGGCTTTTGCCAGATGGTCGAAGAGATCCCATTCATAGCTCGTTTTGCCCGCTTCGCTTTCTTTGCTGACCATCCGCCCGGCTTTGTCGTAGGCGTAGGCGGTGCCGCCTGAGGCTTTGACGAGCTGGTTGAGCGCATTGAATTCGTAGGTCGTGCCGCTGGCTTCGGTGCGGTTGCCCGCTTTGTCGTAGCCATAGGCGGTGGAGCCTTCCCCGGGCGGGTTGAATTCGGTCAGGCGTCCAAGTTTGTCGTAGGCGTAGGCGGTTTCGGTTTCGGCCCGAGTGTCCAGGCGGCTGGTGACGTTTCCTTCTGCGTCGTAGCTGTATTTGAGAGCTTCAAGGACCGTGCCGCCTTCGTCTTTGGAGGTCGTTTCGGCAAGGCTGCCGGCATCGTTGTAAAGGTTGGCCGTGGTAACGCCGTTGGGGCGTTTGATTTCGGTCAGGTCACCCTCCGGATTGAAGGAAAAGGAGAGGGTTTTGCCCTGGGGGTCTGTCAGCGAGGTCTCGCGGCCGAGTTTGTCGTAGCCGTATTCGGTCGTCCCACGGCCGTCTTCGGATTTGGCCAGCAGGCCGCGCGAGTTGAACGTGCGGGAGATCGACTGGCCACGGCCGTCTTTGATCGAGGCGATGCGGCTGTCGTTGTCGTAGCCGATTTCGATTTTGTGTCCTTCGGCGTCGGTGGCCGAGGTCCGGCGGTTGGCCGAGTCATAGCCATAGGAGCGCAGGGTCGAGCCGCCGGCTTTGATCGACGTGAGGAGGTTGGCTTCGTCGTAGCCGTATTCGAGCGTGCCGGCGGCCGTCGTCTTCGAGGTCTTGTTGCCAGCGGCGTCATAGCCGTATTTCGTTATCTTTTCGAGTGGCTGGGCGACTTCGATCATGCGCCCGAGTTTGTCGTAAGCGTAGGTCGTTTTGTGGCTGAGCGGATCGGTGAGCGAGGTGAGCTCGCCGTTTGCGTCATAGCCGTATTTGGTCGTGACTTCCAACGGCTCGTTGGCCTGGATCATGCGGTTGAGGGCGTCGTATTCGTAGGTCGTTTCGTAGCCTCGCGGGTCGACCATGCTGGAGCGGTTACCGCGAAGGTCGTAGCCATAGGCCCAGTCCTCGCCTTCTGGCCGGTCGACTTCGGTCAGCTGGTTGGCGGCGTCGTAGCCGTAAGTCGTTGCCTTGCCACGACGATTCGTGACTTTGGTCGGCTTCAGGTCGCCGTTGTAGGAGATTTCGGTTTTGCCTTCTTCGGGATCGGTGTAAAGAATCGGGCGCTCCATCGCGTTGTAGGCGATTTTCCAGACGTTTTCGGCCGGGTCGGTTACCTGGGTCGGCAGGCCATTGGAGTCGTAGCTGTATTTCGTTTTATTGCCTTCTGGCGTCGTGCGGGCGAGCATGTCGCCGAGGGCGTTGCGTTCGAAGCTTTCGGCTTTCAGTCCCGGCAGTGTTTCGGCCGTCAGGTAGTTGCGGCTGTTGTATTCGTAGCTCGTTTTGTGGCTGATCGGATCGGTGACGCTGAGCCGGTTGCCGCGCGTGTCATAGCTGAATTCGGTTTTGTGTTTGGCCGGATCGGTGACCGTGAGTGGCTGGCCCGATCCGTTGTAGCTGAGCGTCGTTTCGCCGCCTTCGGGATCAGTGACCTTCGTTAGGTCGTTGGCTTTCGACCATTCGTATTTCCAGGTGTTCCCACGCGCATCGGTGAAGGAGGTAAGGCGGTTCTGGCCGTCGTATTCGTATTTGCGTTCACCGCCTTCGGGGTCTTTGACCGAGGTGAGGTTGCCGGCGGCGTCGTGGCCATAGATCCATTTGGCGCCGCCGGGCTGCACGACTTCGGAGACGTTGCCGGCGGCATCGTAGGCCGTCGTCGTTTTGTGGCCGAGCTGGTCGGTTTCGGAGACGACGCGATCCTGGCCGTCGAAGCTGTAGGTCAGTTTGCCTCCCTGTGGTTCGGTGACGACCGTCTGACCTTCAGAGTAACTCAGTTTCCAGAGGTCTTTGAGACCGTCTTCCTGTTCGGTGATCTGATCTTGGGGGTCGTAGACGTTTTTGAGGATCACGTTGCCTTTGGGGTCGGTGATCGAGGTCAGCCGATGCTGGCCGTCGTAGCCGTATTTGGTCACGCCGCCCAGGGCATCGGTGACCGCTTCGAGGTCACCGGCGGCCGAGTAGGCGTATTTGACTTCGCGCCCGGTCGAGTCTTTGACCAAGGTCATGTGATTTGAGGAGTTGTAGGTGAAGGCAAGCGTCTGACCTGATGGGTCGGTGATCGTCGAGAGGCGGCCTTCGGCGCTGTAGGCATAGGTTGTTTTGAGGCCGTGGTCGTCGGTGATCGAGGCAATGCGCCCGCTTGAGTCGAAAGCGTAGACGGTGTTCTGGAGCGTCGTTAGCTTGAAGGTGCCTTCGACCTTGCTCAGTTTGTCCGTGACGCCAGAGGGAGCTTTATAGCCGGATTCCGTTTTGATGAAGACGTCCTGGCGGCCATCGGGACGAACGACGAGCACTTCGCCCGATTCCTCTTCGCTGGCACTCGCGATGCCGTTCTGCGCCCAGCCCGGCCCCATGCCGGTATCCACGCTGCTGGCTGAGCTGTAGAAACGGGTGAATTCGAGCGGCACGCGACTCTTGTTCGTGAGCAGGAGATCGCGATGGGAATAGTCGAGCGCCCCAGTCGCCAGACTGACCGGATCGGCACCTTCGCCGCATTGGGATTCCTTGCCCCGGCAGTGGCCCGCGAGTTCGGGGAGTTCCGCGGCTGGTTTCCATTCGACGTTAGTGGTTACCGAGTCACCGCAGCCAGACGGTTTCGGTCCGTTCGAACAGCCCCAGTCGTTATGCGGGGCAAAGAATTTGCCGGTTCCGCTGTAAGAGAGACCGTTGGCGTTTGAGCGGAAGCGGTTCCATTCGACTTTCGGACTCCCCGATTCGGTGATCTTGATTCCGTAGTACTTCGCCTTGCGAATAGTCGAGTGGGTGATCGTCGGATGCGAGCCTTTTGCTTCGATCACTCCCGAGCTCGAAGCAGAGCCGCCGAAGGCCACTTCGGTGTAGTCGAGCACCGATTCGCCGCTGCCAGCTTCGAACTTGATGCTTCCCCATTCTCCAGGCGTTTCTTCTTTTTCCCCTGTGAAGACGACTGGTTCTGCCGCCGTCCCTTCGGTGATCAGCGTGCCTTTGACGGTGACGGTCGGGTGCGTCATCAATACGCCTCGGGCGATTTTCAAGGTGACGCCGCTAGCAACGGTTGCGCTCGTCAATCTGACTGGAGTCCCTTTTTTCCAGGTCGAAGAGCTTGCGACCGTGCCGCCGATTTCAATGACGTTTTCTTTATTGCCGACCAGCGTGTTTTCGGTGATGTTCCCGGGGATGTCTGGGCCAGAGTAAGTGATGCCGACTCCGGGAGTGCCGATTACCGTGTTGCCACTTAGGGTTTTCGTCGCTACGGTGGAGCCGGTGACGCTGATGTCGATTCCCCCGCCATATTTGGTGCTTTCGCCGGCTTCCAGGTAGTTATCGTGGATGTTGATTTCGCCCGTCTCTCCGGTCCCGGCCCGGTAGTAGATCGGCGTCTTCTCTCCATTTAGGAAGTTGTCGTTTGCGATGACGGGGCTCCCCCCATCTGGAACCTGAATCGCATAGTAGCCCTCGTCTCGAAAGGTGGAGTGGGTAATAGCCGGAGAGGATTTCTTCACCCAGATAGCGGATCGACTCGTGTTGGAAGGACCTTCGTGGCCAGCCGAAATGACTTCGACGTAATCGAGGACCGACGCACCGCTGCCGGGTTCGAAGGTGATGGCGCTGGCGGTGTTGCCTTCGAATACGATCGGTTTTTCGCTTGTGCCTTCCGCTTTGAGCGTGCCGTTGATCACGAAGTTGGATTCGCTCAGGTAGACGTTCGGAGCAATGCTCAACGTCACGCCGCTCGCGACCGTGACGTTGCTCGTGATTTCGACCATACTTCCACCGTCTTTCCAGGTCGTAGAATGAGCGACCGTACCCCCTACTTCGATGACGTTGTTTGCGTTGCCGACGAGAGTGTTCTCGGTGACGTTGCCGGGAATGTCGGGGCCGGTGTAGCTGATACCCGCCCCGGGCATCCCCGTGACGGTGTTCACGCTCAGCGTTTTCGCCGAAACGGTGGACCCAGAGGCGTTGATATCGATTCCATCGCCGTATTTGGTGCCGGTGCCGGCTTCGATGGAGTTGCCGTGGATGTTGACTTCGCCCGACTGGCCGGTGGTCGCGTGATAGTAGATCGACGTCCGCTCGCTATTCATGAAGTTGTTGTTCGCGATTTCCGGTCCGCCTCCGTTGGGGACTTGGATCGCGTAGTAACCCGCGTTTCGGAAGGTCGAATTGGCGATCGTCGGCGAGGATTTTTCGACCATCACGGCCGGGTGGCTGCTGTTGAGGGGTCCTTCGTGGCCGCCGTGGATAATTTCGACGTAGCTCAGCACCGAAGCACCGCTGCCGGGTTCGAAGACGATCGCCTGCTCTTCTTCCTCGCC
This sequence comes from Solirubrobacterales bacterium, assembly GCA_036379955.1. Taxonomy (GTDB): domain Bacteria; phylum Actinomycetota; class Thermoleophilia; order Solirubrobacterales; family 70-9; genus VRUE01. The sequence continues at coordinate 58,972 of DASVFR010000048.1, read as the reverse complement.
GAAGACGATTGGGCTTTCGACCGTCCCTTCGGCTTTCAGCGTGCCGTTGACGGTCATCTTTGATTCCTTAAACCTGACCCCCGGGCTGACGCCGAGCGTGACTCCACTGGCAACGGTGACGTTGTTGGCTTCGAGCACTGCGTTGCCATTCCAACTCGTCGAACTGGCGACGGTCCCTGACAGATCGATGAAGCCAGCGTTTTCGCCACTCAGGCTGTTTTCGGTGACATCGACGGGGATTGCGGGACCCGTGTAACTGACGCCCGCCTGCGGAGTTCCGGACACGGAATTTTCGCCGAGCGTTTTGGACGTGACGGTCGATCCCGAGACCGATACTTCGATCCCTCCACCGTATTGCGTGTTTTCGCCGGCTTCGATGGAGTTGCCGTGGATGTTGATTTCGCCCGACTGGCCGGTGGTCGCGTGATAGTAGATCGGTGCTCGGTGGCCGTTTATGAAGTTGTTGTTGGCGATTATCGGTGACCCGCCATTGGGTACATGGATCGTGTAGTAACCGGCAGCGCGAAAGGTCGAGTTGGTGATCGTCGGCGAGGATTTTTCGACCATCACGGCCGGGTGGCTGCTGTTGAGGGGTCCTTCGTGGCCGCCACGAATGAATTCGGCGTGATCGAGCACTGAGCCACCGCTACCGGGTTCGAAGACGATGACCTGTTGGCTTTCCTCTTCAAAGAGAATCGGGCTTCCGGCTGTTCCTTCCGCTTTGAGCGTCCCTTGAACTTTGAGGATGGCTTCTGAGAATTTGACGCCGGGTTCGACGATGAGCGTCACGCCGGCTTCGATGGTCGACGTGCCCGTGTAAGGGTTTCCAGTAGGCGCAAGCGTCGTGTTTTCTTTGATCGTCGCCGGTAGCCCGGTGGCAGAGGCAGTCGTGGGGATGCACAAGACAACGAAAAACATTACGGCCATCGGTAGGCCAAGCTGAACTCCAAGGCGACCCGAAACGAACCGGCGCACGAAGCTGCCGGCAACCTCCTTTCCACTGCGCCCCATAGACACTCGCCTCCTCAAATTAGATATCTGTGGTTCATTAGTTCGGTACGCGAGCTTACACAAGGAAACAGACAATGGAATACCTAAAACATAAGTGGATTTTTCCTGACTGCAGAGATCTCGGGTCCGAGGCGATACGGGGCGCCTACCGGGAAAAAGGGCTCCGATAGCCGAGATCGCCCGGCTGCTCAAAATGAGCCACCAGCGCGTCTCGCAGCTAAGACTCGATTACCAGGGCCTCACGCGACTGGCGTCAAGACAGACTGCTCGAATCCGTCCAGCAAGACAAACAGCTCCTTTGCCTCCCAGCTATCGCCCTTGCGCTGGTTGCGATGGCGGGTGAGGATGCCGGCCTTGGCCAGGCGCTCGAGCCCGTTGATCGCCGCTACGCGAGAGCGACCGGTGATCTTCTCCGCAATTGCCGCGGTGATGATCGGATACGACGGAAGGTGATCGACGATCGCCCGGGCCGTGGCGTCTGCCCGCATCGGCTGAGTACGCTGGATCCACTCGGCCCTAAGCGCGGCCACGTCCGCCGAAAAGCCCGTCGCCCGCTTTGCGGCGATCTCGACGGCGAGGGCGAACTGGGCCACCCAACGATCGACCTCATCCGCCTTGAAATCTTCCAACCCCGGCGATGTAGGCGTGCCGTCGCCAAAAGGGTGAATCGTCTCGAACTGTGCGTCCTCCAATCCATCCCTGCGACTCACGAATCCGTCCTGCTATCCGGTTCAACGGTGGGGCAATCGCCAGCGCGCGATGGATCGCGCGACGTCGTCGACGCTTAGATCGCGGGCCTCGCGACCTATCCGAACCGCCTCCTCCATCGCACTCGCGTGCTCCAGCACCTCCTGGGCCAGGAAATCGCCCGCCCTCCCCTCTACTTCAGCCCGAGCAAGCCTGCGATGAGAGAGCTGCAGTCCTCGATCACCGATGAGGCAAGCGCCTCGGAGCGCAGCAGCTGGGGACCAAGACCCTCCAAGGGGGCGGTCCGGGACGACGCTCGATACCGACTGGCGCCACCTTTTCGCCCGGAATGCGCGAAAGCCGGCTCCCAGAGCGCACTGTTAAAGCTGGCTGGAGCTTTCCAAGGTTGTATCCGGCAGCGTCAGATAGCCACAACCGTGAGGCGCTCGCCGGGTTCGGTTAGCGCTTTTATGTCGTCCGGGTCACTCGTGAGCAGCTCGGCATCGCACTCGACTGCACAGCAGACGACGTGGGCATCGGCGATGTCGGCTTTGTCGCAGTTGCCGAGCCGCTCGCCGACTTCCCTCGCCCGAGCCTCGTCGAGAGCGTCGCTTACCGTGCCCGCAATCAAGCGGGCGAGGCGCGCGGACCGCGGTCCACCGCGCCAGACCTGCGCAAGCACACTCGTTGGAATGAGGAGATCCTCCCCTTCCTCGATCACCTCCTCAAAGAGGGCTGCCATCCGCCTTTCGGCACGCTCGAACGCGATCAGCGCTCCCGTGTCTAGGACGACCGCTCGCTGCGAACTCTCGCCATTTCCTTTCGCGCCCACTCCCTCGCCTCCTCGCCGATCGGACCGAACTCCTCTTCCCACATGTCAAGCGCTTCACGCAGGGCCCGCCGTCGCGCGCGGGCCCTCACGGCGTCTTCGAACGCCGCCGACACGCTCGAAGCGCGACCGGCCTCTACCTCGTCCCGCGCTATCTGCAGTGCCTCCGGCTCCACCGAAATCGTCACCCTCTCCTTCATACGGAGCATCATACGCTCCGTAGCTTGGTTCGATGCCGGGACCGTAGAGAGCCGGGACGCACACATGGCGCGCGAAATGTGACGTTTCGCGCGCGGCCGAGCGGCTCAGCGGATCTTTTCGTAGATGCTGAACAGCGGCAGGTACATCGAGATCACGATGAAGCCGACCATGCCGCCGACGAAGACGATCATGATCGGCTCGATCAGGGCGGTGAGCGCCTTGACCTTGGCGTCGACCTCGGCCTCGTAGAAGTCGGCGATCTTGGCGAGCATGTGCTCGAGCTGGCCGGTCTCCTCGCCGACCGCGACCATGTGGCCGACCATCGGCGGGAAGATGTCGTTGCCCTCGATCGGGCCGGCGAGCGAGCCGCCGCGCTTGACCGAGGCGTAGACGTCCTCCATCGACTGCTCGATCACGATGTTGCCGGCCGTCTCCCCGGTCAGCTTGATCGACTGCAGCATCGGCACGCCCGAGGAGACCGAACCCGAGAAGGTGCGCGACCAGCGCGCCAGCGCAATCTTCTGGATCACGTCGCCGATCTTGAACGGGAGGCGCAGGGTGAAGCGCTGCCACATTTCCTTGCCTTTTTCGGTCTGCTTCCACTTGAAGAAGAGGAAGAACGCGATCGCGATACCCGGGATCAGCACGAACCAGTAGCCGGTGAGCAGGTTGGAGAGCCCGACGCAGAGCGCCGTTGGCGCTGGCAGGCCAGCAGCTTCTCCAGGGTGTTCTTCGGCCAGTTCCTTGAAGATGTTGGCGAAGACCGGGATCACGAACATCACGATCGCGACCAGGACGACGATCGCGAAGCCGAAGACCAGCGACGGATACATCATCGCCGATTTGACCTGGCGCCTCAGCGCGTCGGTCTTCTCGACCTGGAAGGCGATGCGGTCGAGGGCTTCCTCGAGACGACCCGATTCCTCGCCGGCGCGGACCATCGCCCGGAAGAGGCGGTCGAAGACCTTCGGGTGGCGCTCCATCGCCTGCTCCAGGGTGCTGCCCGCTTCGACGTCGGCGCGCAGCCCGGCGACGGCCTCGCGGATCGCGTCGTCCTGGGTCTGCTCTTCAAGCGTGTGCAGCGTGCGCAGCATCGGCATGCCGGAGGCGATCAGGGTCGCGAACTGGCGCGAGAAGACCGCCAGCTCGCGCATGTCGACGCTCTGCCAGCGCTTGAAGAAGTCCTCGACGTTGACCGGGGATTTCTTCTCGCTGACGTCGACGACGATCAGGCCGCGCTGGCGCAGCAGCTCGCCGACCTGCGCCTTGGACTCGGCCTCGACTTCGCCCGCCGAGGCGGCGCCGGCGACGTCGAGCGCGCGGAAGGAGAAGGTGGTCGCCCCGGCCATCGCCTAACCGCCCTGGGTGTAGGCGGGAGGCGCGGCGCTGGCCGCGACGGGCGGGGGCGCGGGCGCCCCGTTCGACGCCATCGCGGCGGGCACCGGCTGGGGCATCTCGCCCGAGCCGCTGCCCAGCAGGCGTTTCAGCTCCTCGGGCACCGAGGCGCGCTGTTCGGCCAAGGCGCGGGTGATCTTCCCGGTCCGCACGAGGCGCGCCAGATCGGCGTCCATCGTCTGCATCCCGACCGCGCCCGAGGTCTGCACGGCGGCGTAGATCTGGTGCGTCTTGCCCTCGCGGATCAGGTTGCGGATCGCCGGCGTCGGCACCAACACCTCGGTGGCGACGACCCGCCCCATGCCGTCGGCGGTGGGCAGCAGCTGCTGGGTGACGATCCCCTGCAACGCGATCGAGAGCTGGGTGCGCACCTGGCCCTGCTGCTGGGGCGGGAAGACGTCGATCATGCGGTCGACGGTCTGCGCCGTCGACTGGGTGTGCAGGGTGGCGAAGACGAGGTGGCCGGTCTCGGCGGCGGTCAGCGCGGTGGAGATCGTCTCCAGATCGCGCATCTCGCCGACGAGGATGACGTCGGGGTCCTCTCGCAGGGCGGCGCGCAACCCGAGGGCGAAGTCCTCGGCGTCGGCGCCGACCTCACGCTGGTTGACGATCGAGCTCTTGTGCGGGTGCAGGAACTCGATCGGGTCCTCGATCGTGAGGATGTGGTCCTGGCGCTCGCAGTTGATCACGTCGATCATCGCCGCCAGCGTCGTGCTCTTGCCCGAGCCGGTCGGCCCGGTGACGAGGACGAAGCCCCGCGGTTTGCGCGTGAAGTCGCTCAGCACCTGGGGCACCGCGAGCGAATCGAGGGTGGGGATGTCCTGCGGCACGAGCCGGAAGGCGGCGCTGACCGAGCCGCGCTGGAAGAAGCAGTTGACGCGGAAGCGGGCGACGCCGGGGATCGCGTAGGCGAAGTCGAGCTGCTTGTTGTTCTCGAAGCGCTTGCGCTGGTCCTCGTTGAGGATGCTGAAGACGACCTCGCGCGTATCCTGCGAGGAGAGCACGGGGAAGCCGTCCATCGGGGTGATCTTGCCCTTGTCGCGGATCGCCGGCGGGAAGCCCGCGGTGAGGTGCACGTCGGAGGCCCTGGCCTCGACCATGCGGCGCAGAACCTCTGAGAAGTCGAACTCCATGACGCCTAGATCGGCCTTCCGGCCGCGATCCTTGAGGACTGAGGCGGGGATTTAGGCGGTGACACGCAGGACCTCCTCCAGGCTGGTCATGCCGCTGCGCACCTTGAGCAGGCCGTCCTCGCGCAGCTCGAGCATGCCCTCCTCGCGCGCGACCACGCCGATCTCGGCCTCGGGCGAGCCGGAGACGACCATCTCCTTGATCCCCTCGCTCAGCCTCATCACCGAGTAGAGGCCGACGCGACTGCGGTAGCCGCTCTGGTTGCAACGCGGGCAGCCGACCGGCTCGTAGGCCTCGATCTCGCCGCCGACCCGCAGACCGGCATCGGCGAGCGCCTGCGGCGGGATCGCCGTGCGCCGCTTGCAGTGCGTGCAGAGCTTGCGGGCCAGGCGCTGGGCGACGACGCAATCGACCGCCGAGGCGGTGAGGAAGGCCTCGATCCCCATCTTGCTCAGCCGCGTGACGGCGCCGGGGGCGTCGTTGGTGTGCAGGGTGCTCAACATCATGTGGCCGGTGAGCGCCGCCTCGATCGCGATCCGCGCCGTCTCCCCGTCGCGGATCTCGCCGACCATGACGATGTCGGGATCGGCGCGCAGGATCGAGCGCAGGCCGGTGGCGAAGTCGAGCCCAGCCGGCCGGTTGACGTTGATCTGGTTGATGCCGCCGATCCGGTACTCGACCGGGTCCTCGATCGTGATGATCTTCGTCTCGGTCTGGTTCAGGGCCTGCAGCGCCGCGTAGAGCGTGGTCGACTTGCCCGAGCCGGTCGGCCCGGTGACGAGGACGGCGCCGTAGGCCTGGTGGAAAGCCTCCTCGAAGCGCTCGCGGCCGCTCCCGTCCATGCCGAGGTCGTCGAGCGAGCGCTGGGCGTTGTCTTTGTCGAGGACGCGGATCGTCGCCCCCTCGCCGCGCTGCGTCGGCAGCGTCGTGATGCGCAGGTCGATGCGGCGGTCCTCGATGGTGATGCTGACTCGCCCGTCCTGGGGCACGCGTTTCTCGGCGATGTTGAGGTCGCTCATGATCTTGATCCGCGAGACGACCGCGCCGACCATCCGCTTAGGCACGTGGGCGGCCTCCCTGAGCACGCCGTCGACGCGGAAGCGCACCCGCATCTCGTCTTCGTCGGGCTCGAAGTGGATGTCGGACGCCCCCTCCCCCACCGCCTGGCCGAGGATGCTGTAGACGAGCTTGATCACCGGCGCGTCCTCGGCGCTGACCTGGATGTCGCTGACCTCGGCCAGCTCCTCCTCGGCGTCTTCCTCGACCGCCTCGCTGACCGCGCTCTGCAGGGTGTTGAGGCGGCCGATCAGGGACTCGATGTCCTCCTCGGGGGCGACCGCGACGCGGCAGTCGAGGCCGGTTGCGATCTGGATGTCGTCGACGGCGAGCACGTTGGTCGGGTCCGCCGTCGCGACCAGCAGCGTCTGCTTGTCGACGAAGCCGACCGGCAGCGCCCGGTAGCGGCGCGCCGTGTTGACCGGGATCAGGTTCGCCGCCGCCATGTCGACCTGGTACACGCCGAGGTCGAGGTGGTCGAGGCCGTAGCGCTCGGCGACGGCGCGCGAGAGCTGGTCCGCCGAGATCGCGCCCTGGTCGAGGAGCAGCCCCTCGGGCGGGCGCCCGGCGGTGCGCGCCTCTTCGATCGCGGCGCGGGCGCGGTCTTCCGGGACGTAGCCGAGGTCGACGAGGACGTCGGTGACGAAGCCGCTGGAGCGCCCCCGCATGACCGGGTGGGTGAGCCCGGGCGTGCCGCCCGCGTTCGGATCGAGCGTGGGCGCGGTGGAGTCGCCGGACTCGGGGACCGGGCGCAGGTGACCTGGAAAGTCCCTGCCGTCCATCTGGCTCACGGGTGATAGGGGAGCGTGGGGCCCTTGTAGCCGGCGTCGATCACGGCCTGTTCGACGCTGTCGACGCTCTGATACCCGTAGTGCACCGATGCCTTGGGGGTGTCGCCGTCGACCCGCTTGGGGCTGAGGACGACGAGGGCCGGGACCCGGTTGACGTCGGCGCCCTGGGCGATCGCGGCGTAGCGCGCGATCTTGCTGGCCGGCACGACGAAGGTGACGACGCGGGGCATCGAGAGATTGTCGACCGCGGCGGTGGCGCGGCGGTCGTCGATCCCGCCGTCGCGGACGAAGAGCAGGACGACCGTATCGCCCGCTTCGTAGGCCGAGGTAACCGCGGCGGGCAACGGCGGCGGGGCGCCGACCCCGGTGCCCGGCGGCGGCAGGTCGGTCGGGCTGCCGGCTGCGGCCGAGGCGACGACGGCGACCGAGGCTCCGCCGCTCGCCGACGAGCTTTCTTCTTCTTCGCCTCCGCCTCCGGACCCCCTCATCAGGAAGAGGGCGGCGGCGACCAGCAGGACGCCGATCAAGCCCGCCTGGGCGAGCGGATTGTCGTTGATCTTCTCTCTCATACGTCCGCTTACTAGGTCGTCAGCGGCGCCCGCAATCTTGAGCGCTGCTCAGCAGTATGCGTTCGGCGGCGAGGCCGTCCCGCCCGTGCACTCGACGTAGCGGTTGCGTTCCAGCAGGCTCGCGAAGGTGATGTCCGGCACTTTGATGTTGGGGTCGGATTCGATCTTGGGCGTGCCGTGCATGTTGAGCGACTTGCCGGCGATCATGCCCTTCCAGGTCGCGTTGCCGCCCATTTCTATGTTGCTCTCCGGCGCGTAGAGGACGAGCTCGTTGGTCCCCGAGCTGCCGGTCAGCACGACTTTGGATTCGCCGAGGACGTAGATGCCCGGGACTTTGTAGCTGCCCTGCGAGGGGTTGTAGCCGGTGGAGACGATGTTGGCGTTGCCGGTGATCGAGACCTGCGTTTCGCCGGCCGAGTAGCCGCAGTGCTGGGGGGTGTCGACGAAGATCCGGATTTCCGCCCCGGCCGCCATGATCAATTCGCCGTTCTGAACCGTCAGCTTGCAGACGAAGTAGTCCCCTCCGCCCATCGTCAGCTTCGCGTTGGAGGCGACTTCGATCGTGCGGTGGGTGTTGTCCCAGGGTTTGGTCGAGCTGCGGTTCTTCGTGTAGGTGTCGACCGCGGTTTTGTCCGCGCAGGTGAGGGCAAGGCGGCAGTTCGAGTTGTTGGTGGCGATGTCGTCGGGAGGCGTGATTTCGGGCAGGTCCTTGTCGCCTTCGGTGACCTCGCCGCCGCAGGAGGGCGTCGCGGTGCTCCCTTTTTTGTATTTCCCGGTTCCGACCCGGATGTCGCCGCAGATCGTGCTGCTGCCTTTCGCTTCGACGTTCCCGTTGGTGCCGATGTCGGCGCGGATGTCGGGGGTCCCTTCGAGGGTTATGGTGTCCTGCCCGATCACCTTCTCTTCGGCGAAGACGTTTTTGCCGCTATGGGTGACGAGCCCGACGTCGACGCGACGGGCGACTTCGCCCGATTCGCCGATCGCGATCACGCTGTAGGCGCCCGTGGCACTGTAGGCGCTCACCCTGTAGGTGAAGGAGGCGCCGCCGACGTCTTCCACTTCGGTTTCCGGGCACCAGCCCGCCGACGCGACCAGCGTTTCCCCCGATGGCCCGACGCACGGCGTGGCGGCCGAGAGCTCGTCCTGGAACCGGTTGAGGCGCCAGAGGGCGAGGCTGGCGCCGGAGTCGGCCGCCGCGATCGCTTCCTTGGAGTCGTGGTCGCGCCCGGAGCCCTGCTGGACGTCGACCGAGGAGAGGACGGCCGCGCTGGCCAGCGCCATGCTGGCGACCATCGCGAAGAGCGCGGTCGGCAGCGCCATGCCGCTCTCGCTGGCGAGGAGGAGGCGCACGCGCATGCGAGCTCGGGCGATGATCGACATCGCCAGGTTCATCGGACCCGCTCGGGTTGCGCTTGAGCCGTGCAAACTCGTGGATCGGAGGCGCTGGACGCTCGTACTAAGCGACAGGCTGAGCGGCCATCTGCTCGATGCCGCTGGCACTGCGGCCGCCGGCGGCGAGCATCAGCTTGAAGTCGTGCGGGCTGGAGGCGTACGCGAGGGCCACGTCCTCGGCGACCTTGCCCTCCATCACGTAGCCGAGCAGCGACTGGTCGAAGGTGCGCATGCCGTAGTACTCGCCCTCGGCGATCACCTCCGTGATCTTGCCCGTCTCCTCGGGATTCATGATCAGGTCCTGGACGCGGCCGGTGACGACCAGCACCTCGGAGGCCGGCACGCGACCTTCGCCGTCGATGTCGGGAACGAGGCGCTGGGCGATCGCGCCCTTCAGCGTCGCCGCCAGCATCACCCGCGCCTGGTGCTGCAGGTGCGGCGGGAAGAAGTCGATGATGCGGTTGATCGTCTCGGTCGCGTCCAGCGTGTGGACGGTGGAGAGCACGAGGTGGCCGGTCTCGGCGGCGGAGAGCGCCGTGCGCACCGTCTCCTCGTCGCGCATCTCGCCGATCAGGATCACGTCGGGGTCCTGGCGCAGGACGCGGCGCATCGCCCGCCCGAAGCTTTCCGTGTCAGAGCCGACTTCGCGCTGGTTGATGATCGACGTCTTGTCTTCGTGCAGGTACTCGATCGGGTCCTCGAGGGTGATGATGTGGTGCGGCTTGGTGCGGTTGATGTGATCGATCATCGCCGCCAGCGTCGTGCTCTTGCCCGAGCCGGTGGTACCGGTGACGAGGATGATCCCGCGGTTCTCCTCCGCCAGCTTGGTGACGACGGGCGGCAGCCCCAGGTCGTCGACCGAGCGGATTTCGAAGGGGATCGCGCGGCAGACGATCGAGGTCGTGCCGCGCTGCTTGAAGACGTTGACGCGGAAGCGCGAGAGGCCGGCGATCGAGTATGAGAAGTCGGCCTCCCCGGCCTCCTCGAACTCGGCCAGCGAGCGCGCCTCGGCCATGTCGTGGAAGGCCTTCTCGGTGTCCTCGGGCCCCAACATCTCGTGGCCGTCGAGCTGCACGAGCTCGCCGTGCTGGCGGATCGTCGGCCGCTGATTGACCTTGACGTGGAGGTCCGAGCCCTCCCGCTCGATCAGCTGGCGCAGCGCTTTGTCGATCTCGAACATCCCGGCCTGTATCGGGTCGGGAGGTTCGAGTCTTTAGGCACGCCCCTGGCGCGTAGCGGCGTGGCAGGCAAGGACGCAGGGAGCGTGGCGTGCTCTGCACGCGAGCGACCGAGGACGCCGCATGCCGCGTCGCTACGCGTCAGGTGACCTCGCGGAGCTTTTGGGCTTCGCCTAGCTGCTGGAGCTTCTTGAGGCTCTGATTCTCGATTTGGCGGATGCGCTCGCGGGTGACGTTGAAGGTCCGCCCCACCTCGTCGAGCGTGCGTGGGTGCTCGCCGCCGAGGCCGTAGCGCAACTCGAGCACGCGGCGCTCGCGATAGGAGAGGTTCTCCAGCGCCTCCTTCAGCGCCTCTTTGGTCAGCAGGTCCGCCGCCCGGTCGAAGGGGGACTCGGCCTTCTCGTCGGCGATGAACTGGCCGAACTCCGACTCCTCCTCGTCGCCGACCGGCTTCTCCAGAGAGACCGGGGCCTGGGCGGAGCGCTTGATCGAGTCGACCTCCTCGGGATCTATCCCCGTCACCTCGGCGATCTCCTCCGGCGTCGGCTCGCGGCCCAGCTCGGTGACCAGCTTGCGCTCGGCTCGGCCGATCTTGTTCAGCTTCTCGACCACGTGGACCGGGATGCGAATCGTGCGCGCCTTGTCGGCGAGCGCGCGGGCGATCGCCTGGCGGATCCACCAGGTCGCGTAGGTCGAGAACTTGAACCCCTTGCGGTAGTCGAACTTCTCCGCCGCGCGGACCAGGCCCAGCGTGCCCTCCTGGATCAGGTCGAGGAAGGGCAGCCCCTGGTTGCGGTAGTTCTTGGCGATCGAGACGACCAGGCGCAGGTTGGACTCGACCATTTTCTGCTTCGCGTCGAGGTCGCCGCGCTCGATGCGCTTGGCGAGTTCGACCTCCTCCGCGGCGGTCAGCAGCCGCACCTTGCCGATGTCCTTGAGGAACAGCTGCAGGCTGTCCGTGGTCATGTCGGGTTTCAGGTCGAGCGCCTGTTTCTGGCGGCGCCGGCCTTTCTTCCCGGTGTCGATCGGGAGGGCTTCCGCGGCCGCTTTCTGGGCCGGGTCCATGTCCTCGACGAGCTCGATGCCCGACTTCTCTAGATGGCCGTAAAGGTCCTCGACGTCGGACTCGTCCAGGTCGACCTCCGAGACGGCCGAGGCGACGTCCCCGAAAGTCAGCACGCCGAGCTGCTGCCCGCGGCTGATCAGCCCTTTGACCTCCTCAAGCTCTTGAAGCTCTGCTACCAGCATCCTGTCTCTCTCGTTCCTTCGCGCTAGTGGGTTTAGTCCTGCGACCAAAACGCCGCGTGCGGCGGAAAGTCGCGAAAAAACGGACCGGCGATCCGGTCCGCATTGCCAATTAGTCTGCGCTGCCCGTGGCCCTTCTTGGGCGTCTGGTTCCGCTCAAACGTCTGTTCGCATCATAGTCGCTTCAGTTTTTGAAGTCAATGACAAAGTCCATGAGCAAATCGCGTCCCTGGCTGCGGGCCTTCTGGCGGCGGGCCTACCACGAGAACGTCACCGGCCTCTCGGCGATGGTCGCCTACAACCTGATGCTCGCGGTCTTTCCCTTCGCCCTGCTGGTGCTCTTCGTCTTCGGCCAGGTGTTGCGGATCGAAGGGGTCGAGACCAGCGTAGTCAACGACCTGCAGCGCCTCTTCCCCAGCACCGAGCAACACACGCTGAAAGACGTGCTCGACCGGATCGAGCAGAACTCGACGACGATCGGGATCGCCGCCTTCCTCGGCTCGCTCTGGATCGGCGCCTCCTTCTGGGGGGCGATGGACACCGCCTTCTGCCGCATCTACCACGTCGAATGCCGCGGCTGGGTCGAGCAGAAGCGCTTCTCCTTCGCGATGCTCGTCGTCGTCGCCCTCTTCATCGCGGTCAGCATCTTCCTGCCGGCGATGGAGAGCACGCTGGTCTCCAGCACCGACCGGCTGCCGCTCGGCCTCTCCGACATCAAGGCGATCGACACGCTGCTGCTGCTGGCGGCGGCGGTCCTGATCGTCTTCCTGATCTGCTGCGTGATCTTCTGGGCGGTGCCGAAGGGACACATGCCCTGGCGCGCGGTCTGGCCGGGGGCGGCGTTCGTGACGCTGACCGCCACCGCCGCCAACTGGCTCTTTCCCTTCTATCTCGTCAACGTCTCGAGCCTCTCGCGCTTCGGCTCGACCTTGGGCTTCATCCTGATCGCGTTGCTCTGGTTCTACCTGCTGAGCCTGGCGCTGCTGGCGGGCGCGACGATCAACTCGCTGCGCCACGAGCTGTACGACACCGGCGAGCTGCCCTACGCGCGAAGCGACTATCCGGCGGCGGCGCGCGACGCCGATTGCGGCTGCAACGACGACTCGGCGAAGAGCGCATCGTGAATCGCCTTGACGATGTCGCGACCGGGATCGACCTCGCCGCCGAAGCGCAGCGCGTCGGGCTCGCGACCGATCACGGCTTCCAGCCACGCTGACGGAAGGCCGAGCACCCAGTTCTCCGGCTGCGGTTCGAGCTTGGCGACGCAGGAGGAAACCGAGCCGCCCTCGAACGTGATCTGCGCTCCCGCCCATGGCCTGCCAGTGTCGGCCCGGGCGCCTTCGACCGCCAGCTGGAAGGTGCCCTCGGCGCCGGAGACGAACGAGATCAGCGGCACGACCAGGAGGAACGCCGACTCGACGTCGAGGCGGCCGATCGGCGCCGTCGTACTGGGCATGTGACGCCGCTCGCAGCGGGCAGCGACGCTGAGCGGGCCGATCGCTCGCCTCAGCCAGGCGCTGACCGTGTAGCGACGGCCGGTCGAGCCGTCCACGGTCGGGTCGACCTCGATCAACCCGGCCATGCGCATTGCCGAGAGCCGGCGCTCGAGCGCCGGATAGGTGTGGCTGTCGATCAGCTTGTCGAGCTCGGTCAGCGTCAGCGGCCGCGCGGCGAGAGCGCGGACGACGGTGGAGGCCCAGCCTCCGATCAGCGCCTTGATCGCGATTTTCCCGGCGTTGCTCTCGAGCGCGACCGGGCCGTGCGGAGCCATTCCCAGCCACGCTTCCACGGCACTGACCGCGAGCAGGAGGTCGCGGCCGAACTCGGTCAGCTGGTAGGCGAGGGCGCTGGGGCGGCGGCCGGAGCCGCGCGAGAGGATGCCGAGCTCCATGAGCTTGGCCAGGTTGCCGCGCAGCGTCGACTGCGCGGGGCCGCCGAGGTCGGAGCGCAGCTCGGCGAGCCGCTTCGGCTCATCGGCCAGCGCCCGCACGACGAGTCCGTTGAGCGGCGCCGCCAGCAGGGTCAGAACCGCGGTCCCTGCCCGTGGACGAGGACTGCTCTCAGCCGGCGACGTCGCACCTCCCCATAGTTTCCCGCGAATACTTGAAAGTATCAAATCAGTATAGCTCCGTTCCCAAATCTGGACGTCCTGGGCAGACGGTCGTTCTAGTGCCGAATGGGGAGGAGCCCGCGAGCGCCGAGCCGCTGCTCAGCCGTAGCGCTCGCCAATGACCGCGCGCAGCTTCGAGCGGTCGTGGCGGGCGTGGACGCGGCGAACGGTCCCCGAGCGGGAGCGCATGACGAGCGATTCGGTGGTGGCGCCCGGGCCGCGGTAACGGACGCCCTGCAGGACGTCGCCGTCGGTGACGCCAGTGGCGGAGAAGAAGACGTCCTCGCCGGAGCAAAGGTCGTCGGCGGTGAGGATGCGGTCGAGGTCGTAGCCGGCGTCGATCGCCGCCTTGCGCTCGCCGTCGTCGCGCGGCCAGAGGCGGCCCAGCATCTGCCCCCCCATCGACTTCAGCGCCGCCGCCGAGAGGACGCCCTCGGGGGTGCCGCCGATTCCCCAGAGGAGATCGACCGGCGAGCGGTCGCTGACCGCGAGCAGGGCGGCGGAGACGTCGCCGTCGGTGATCAGGCGGATGCGGCCGCCAGCCTCACGAACTTCCTTCATCGCCTCCTCGTGGCGCGGCCGGTCAAGCATGACGACGGTGACGTCGCCGACGCTGCCGCCCTTGCGCTCGGCGATCAGCTCCAGCGTCTTCGGCAGGGGCCGGTCGAGGTCGAGCAGGTCGGCGATCTCCTCGCCGCCGGCGATCTTCTCCATGTAGACGCAGGGGCCGGGGTCGAACATCGTGCCGCGCTCGGCGAGGGCGATCACGGCGAGGGCGCTGGGCATGCCGAGGGCGCAGAGGCGGGTGCCCTCGAGCGGGTCGACGGCGATGTCGACGACCGGCGGGCTGCCATCGCCGATCTGCTCGCCGTTGTAGAGCATCGGCGCCTCGTCCTTCTCGCCCTCGCCGATCACGACTATCCCTTCCATCGAGACCGAGTCGAGGACGAAGCGCATCGCGTCGACGGCGGCCTGGTCGGCGGCGATCTTGTCGCCGCGACCGACCCAGCGGGCGGCGGCCAGGGCCGCCGCCTCGGTGACCCGCACGAGCTCGAGCGCGAGGTTGCGGTCCGGCTTTGACGCCGGACCGCTCAACGTTTCTTCGGTGACTTCAGCGTGAGCCGGTGCGCGGTCGTCTTGCGATTCCCCAGCGCTTCGGCGACCGAGGCCTTGGCCTGCGTGCGCAGCGAGCCGTGATTCGCCAGCAGCTCCAGCGCACGATGGGAGAGGTGCACCTTCAACGTCTTCTTCTTCCCCGCCCCGATCGAGAAGGCCTTGGCGCCGAGCTTGATCGACTTGCCGCGCTTGCCGCTCGCCGTCGCGCCGCTGGTTTTCGCAAGCAGCTTCAACTTGCCTTTGCAGGCGTCGACGGCGGAGACCCGGATACGAGCGATGCCGTTCTTGACAGGGACGGAGCCGCCGTGGATCGAGACGCCGGCAAACGCCTTCGTCTTGAAGGTCGCATCGGCGCCGAGGCTGACGAAGCCCAGTTCGTCTTCAGCCACGATCCGGTAGTGGTAGGTGGTCTTGGGTTTCAGGCCGACCAGCTGCGCGACCAGTTCGTGAGCGGCCGCGTCCGAGCCGACGGCGCCGTTCGGTACCGGCGTGCTCGTGCCGTAGGAGGTCGACGTCCCGTATTCGAAGCGGTAGGTCGCCGCGTGGCCGTTCGGGTTGACCGACCCACTCAGCTTCGCAAGATTGGCGGTGATCGAGCTGGCGGCCCCGGTCGTCGCCGTCGCCGCCTGCGCTTTCGTGATCACGCCGGGGGCTCCGGCGACCTGGGGGCTCAGTTCGCCGAAGCCGTAGGGCCCACTGGTGCCCGAGGTGCCGCCCGCGACGCTCGCGTTGCCGGCGTTGACCAGGGACTTGAACTCGTAGGCGATCCGGCCGCCGCCGCCACCACCACCGTCGCCGCAGCAACCGCCGGTTCCCCCTTCGCCGCCGTCGGCATTGAGGATGCCGTTCGCGTCGATCGTGTCCGCGTGGAGCAGGATCCCGCCTCCCGAGCCTCCGCCCGAGGCGCCGTTGCCGCCCCCGTTGCCGTTGCCGCCGGCGGCCCACACTTCGCCGGTGGCCGCGACCGTCAGCGTCGTGGCGGTCAGCTGCACGCCGCCACCACCGCCGCCGCCGCCGACGGTACCGCCGAGGCTGCCCCCACCGCCGCCGCTGCCGCCCTGCAGGAGAGCCTGGAGGTTGCCGTAGGCGGAGCCTCCCGCGCCGCCGGTGCCCGATTCGCTGCCGCCGGTCGCACCGGTGCCGCCGAAGCCGCCGCCACCGCCGCCGTCCACTTCTTCCGCGCCGTGCCCGCCGCCGCCCGGGCCGAAGCCGCCCTGCGTGCCGTCAGCTCCTCCCGCGCCGCCACCGGGGCCGCCCGGGACCGGCCCGGCTACACCGGTTTCGGCGTCGAAGCCGCTTCCTTCGATCAACCCCGCAAGCAAGAATGCGCCGGCAGACCTCATCTCGAAGGGTCGGCTGCCTTCTACTTCGATCGTCACGCCAAACGGGATGCTCACGCTGTCGAAGCTGAAGACCGCGATGCCGCCCTGATCTACGCCGGAGATGTTCGTTCCCGGACCGGTCAGGGTCAGCGCCGTCGTGTCGGCCGTATAGGTGCCCGAGGCCGGCGTGAAAGAGGCAGCGCTGGCTTGCGCCACGAAACCAGGGACGACGATGGTGACGATCATCGTCAACATCAGGGCTCCTACCTTCTGAAAGGCCTTCATATCCGGCGTCAGCTCCGTTCGTGTTGGGATGGGCACGTTTCGGCGGGGAGAACATACAGGTTGGGGAACCCATGAATCCAGGCCCCGGTTATAAGGTCGCGTGGTGACTTCGCGCTGGGGATTGACGCTGCCGCTGCCCGGGACCCCGCTCGCAGCGCACGAGGAGCTGGTGCGGCGGGCCGAGGCGGCCGGCTACACCGACCTCTGGAGCGGCGAGACAAACGGGCCGGACGGCTTCACGCCGCTGACGCTGAGCGCCGCCTGGACCGAGCGGGCGCGGCTGGGGACCGGGATCGTCGGCGTCTTCCAGCGCGGGCCGGCGCTGCTGGCCCAGGAGGCGGCGGCGCTTGCCGACGCCTCCGGCGGGCGCTTCGTCCTCGGCATCGGCTCCTCCTCGGACCGGATCGTCGAAGGCTGGAACGGGATCCCCTTCGAGCGGCCGCTGAGCAGGGTCCGCGAGACGCTCGACTTCCTCCGCGTCGCGCTGGAAGGAGAGCGCACGGCGAGCGGCTTCAAGCTGGAGACGGCGCCGGCGCGGCGGGTGCCGATCGTGCTGGCGGCGCTGCGCGGCAAGATGCTGGAGCTGGCGGTCGAGCGCGCCGACGGCGCCTTCACCAACTTCCTGCCGCTCGACGGCCTGCCCAAGGTCCTCGCTCAGCTCAAGGGCGCGCCGGAGGGGTTCGAGCTGCTCTGCCGCTTCTTCTGCATCCCGGGCGAGCGCGAGGCGGTCGAGCCGTTGGCCCGCTTCATGTTCTCCTCCTACATCACCGTGCCCGTCTACGCGGCCTTCTACCGCTGGCTCGGCTACGGCGATGAGATCGACGCGATGATCGCCGCCTGGGAGTCGGGCGACCGCCAGGGCGCGGCCGCGGCGGCTCCGTGGAGGCTGATCGAGGAGATGTTCGTCTTCGGCTCGCCGGAGGAGATGAAGGAGCGGATCGGCGCCTTCGTCGCCGGCGGCGTGACCCTGCCGATCCTCACGCCGATCGCGACGCCGGACCGGCTGGGCGAGCTGATCGAGGCCCTGGCTCCTTAGCAGGGGCGGGCGAGGCTGAGGGCGTAGTCGCCGGCGGCGTCGGTGAACCAGCCGCTCATCTCCAGCTCGGCGTCGGCGTAGATCCGCTCGAGGCGCTCGCGGGTGAACTTGGAGGAGATCTCGGTGCGCATCTCCTCGCCGGCGGCGAAGGCGACCGACATCTCCAGGGCATCGAGACGGACAGTCTGCTCGGCGAGCGAGCGCAGGCGGATGTCCATCCGCGCCTCCTCGGTGTCGTAGCGGGCGACGTGCTCGAAGGCATCGAGGTCGAAGTCGGCGCCGAGCTCGCGGTTGAGCACGCGCAGGACGTTCTTGTTGAACTCGGCGGTGATGCCGAGCGAGTCGTCGTAGGCGGCCTCGAGGCGGGCCGGCTCCTTGACCAGGTCGGTGCCGAGCAGCAGGCGGTCCTCGGGGCCGAGCAGGCCGGCGATGCGACAGAGGAACTCGTGCCGAGCCTCGGGATAGAGGTTGCCGATCGTGCCCCCGAGGAAGGCGATCAGCCGGCCTCCCTCGCCGTCGGGGATGCGCTCGAGATCGTGCTCGAAGTCGCAGACCAGCCCGCGCACCGCGAGGCCCGGGTACTCGCCGATCAGGGACTCGGCGGTCTCGTGGGTGATCTCCTCGGAGATGTCGACCGGGACGTAGGTGTGCAGGCAGCCGGCATCGCGCATCGCATCGAGCAGGTGGCGGGTCTTCGCGGCCGAGCCGGAGCCGAGCTCGACCAGCGTGCGCGACTCGCCGGCGCCGGCGACGATCTCGCCGGAGCGGGAGTCGAGGATCGAGCGCTCGGCCCGCGTCGGGTAGTACTCGGGCAGCTCTGTGATCTGCTCGAAGAGCTGCGAGCCGCGCTCGTCGTAGAAGTACTTCGGCGCCAGCTCCTTCGGCTCGGCCGAGAGGCCGGCGCGAATGTCGCGCCGCATCCGTTCGCCGCCGTCGGCGTCCAGGTGGATCTCGATCTCGATCTGGGGCTCGGTGGTCGCCATCTCAGTCGTCCCTCGCGCAGCGAATGCCGGAGAAGATCTGGCGGCGCTGAGGCAGGTCCCAGTTGCGGAAGCTGGACCGCGCCACGCTCGGGTGCGTGGCCCACGAGCCGCCGCGCAGGACCTTGTACTCGTCGCCGAAGAAGACCTCGGAGTACTCGCGGTAGGGGAAGGCCTCGAAGCCGGGATAGGCGAGGAAGTCAGAGGAGGTCCACTCCCAGACGGTGCCGACCCCGTCGAGGCGGGGCGCCGCCGCCTCCCACTCCTGCTCGGTCGGCAGCCGCTTGCCGGCCCAGTGCGCGAAGGCGTCGGCGTCCTGCCAGGAGACGTGGATCACCGGCTGCCCGGGGTCAAGCGGTTCGCGACGCCCCATCGCCGTGCGCACCCATCCCTCCCCCTCGCGCTCCCAATACATCGGCGCCTCGACGCCCGTCTCCTCGATGAACTCCGCGTAGGCACCGTTGCTCACGGGGAAGCGGTCGATCTCGAAGGCCTCGAGCTCGACCGCGTGCCGAGGCCGCTCGTTGTCATAGGCGAACCCTTCAGCGGGGGCACCGATCTCATAGCTGCCGCCGTCGATGCGAACGGTCTCCGAGGCACGGGGCATCTCTCGAACGGGCGGATACTCAAAATGCCGGTCCAACTGGACCGGCATTTGTCCGGGCGAGAGATGCCCCGTGCCCCGGCGACCCTCGACCGTCTCAGGCGCATAACCATCGACCATCTGCAGCAGCTGCAGCATCGTCTCCTGATGCTGCAGCTCGTGCGCGATCAGCATCTCGTAGACGAATCCGTCGCGCAGCAGCCGGTCCTCGGCGCCGGGATCGATCTCGACCTCCTCGAGGACCTCGAGCGTGCGCTCGCGCACGTCGGCGAGGTAGGCGCGCAGTTCGGCGTCGCGCAGGATCGGCAGCTCGCCGCGCGTGCGGCGCGGGTTCTCGATCGCGTCGTAGAGGCGGCCGAGCTCTCCATGCAGCGGCTCGCGCCCGCCGATCGTCCGCACCAGCCAGAGCTCCTCGAAGTTTGCGATATGGCCGAGGTCCCAGGCCAGAGGGCTGAGGATCGGCGAATAGACCCGGTTGAGCTGCTCGTCGCCGAGCGGAGCGATCAGCGCCAGGGTCCGCTGGCGCGCCTCGGCGAGACGTTCTGCGATCGCTGCCTTGGAGCTGGGCGTCACCTCGGTGGCGATGTGGAGACCTTAGCGAGACGCGCTTACGAGGAGGTGAACCGGCGACACGCCTCTCTAGTGCGTGTCCGCGACCTCGGGGTCGTACCAGGCATGCTTGCGCCAAGGCGGGACGACGGCGAAGCGGTCGTCCGTGGTGCCGACTAGCGGCTCGAGCGGGACGAGGTGGATCGAGCGGCCGAGCGTCAGCCGTTCGAGGTCGGGCACGCCGGCGACGTTGCCGGCGTGGCTGCCACCGGAGACCATCAACAGCCTAGTCTCCGGGCCCCAGCCGTTCGCGGAGCGCAGGCCGACCGCTTCCTCGGCAGCCTTGACCGGCGTGGCGCCCGCGTCCGAAGCCCAGCCGCTGACCTTGCCGGGACGCTCGTTGAAGCCATTATGAGACGAGGCGCGCTCGTCGACGGCACCGTCGAGGTGGATGCGCACCTGAACTCCCTCCCAATCGTCGCGGTGGTAGCCCTCCTCGCCCGCAACCGGGACGCCGCGCAGCGTCGCCGAATCCGCGTAGTAGAGCCAGTACTGGATGTAGAGGTTGCCGGCGCGGGCACCAGAGCAGTCGACGCCGGCCGCTTCGCTGTCCCCGGCGACGTCCGGACGGCAATCGACCACGTGGACGAAGGCGGTGACCGGCAACCCGGCCCTCGTCCGACGCACGATGCCCCGTTCTGCCGCGTCGCCGCAGCTCGTCTCCTGGCAACGGCGGAAGTCGACCGGCACCGCCCGCGACCCCTTCTCGAAGAAGATCGTCGGCATGTGCTCCCGCACCAACCGCCCCACCTCGTCGCCGTAAGCGGCAATCAACCCTGGTTCGTCCCCGCAATGCTCAGCCAACGCCGCCGCACACAGCAGCCGCGAGGCAATGGCGTTGGCAAGCCCCGCCCCCGGCACGCGCACCCCAACCACCACGAGCCCCGTGAGCATCAGCGCAACCAGCGCCACAAGCCCCACCCACTCCACAGTCCCCTGCCCCCGTTCCGCCCCACGGGACGTGCCGGTGATTAGCCGCCCATATGGGCGGCTAATCACCGGCACGTCGGTCCTTGGAGGCGAGGAGGGCGCGGATCTCGGCCGCGAGCTTGTTCGGTTCGGTTTCGAGGCGACGATGGGTCACACGAAGAACGCGATAGCCCTTGGCTTGCATCGCCGCATCCCGAGCGCGGTCGCGCTCAAAGGCGTCGCGATGGCGGTGAAAGGACCAGCCATCCGCCTCAACCACAAGCCGCGCACCGGGCCAGTAGGCGTCGACCTCCCGGCCCAGGACAAAGACGTTGGTCTGCGGCTCCGGAAGATCGTGCTCGTGGCAGAAGTCGAGAAAGCGGCTCTCAAGCGGAGAGCGGGTCTCGGTCGGCTCGCGAGAAAGGTCGATCAGGCGACGAATCGGTTTCAGAGCACGACGGCCATGACCACGACCGCAAACCTCTTCCAGCGCGCGCATCTCCAAGAGGCTGAGACGATCGGCTTCCTCAAAAGCGTTTTCCAGCTGACGCTTGTCACCCATTTCTGCGACATCGAAGAGCGTCCTCGCAACGCTGGTAACCGGAATCCCGCTCGCTACAGCCAGGTCATCGGCGACCAGAGCACCCTCGTGGACCACGATCCCGGTTTGACCTCTGCCCCTCGGAGCCGACACTTCGACGACAGCCCGCGGCCATGGCAACAGACGCCACAGCGCGGCAGCGCTGTGGTGGCTCAAGACCGCCCCCTCTCCGCATGCGAGAACGGCAGCCATGGAATCTCCAAGCCGTCCAACGCGCCTCGAATGCAGGGCATAGACACCCTGATGCAGGCGATGGAGCTGGCCTCGCTCAACTCTTCGTTCGATTGTGCGAATGCCAAATCCGGCTTCGAGAAGCTGCTTACGAGCAATCACCCCGTGCTGGCGCTCCGCGATCGCTTGGATCCGGCGCTCCCGCCGTGTGAACTCCCTCCGCGCTCTCTCCTGACGTGCCGGTGATTGACCGCCCATATAGGCATATAAGGACCGGCACGTCCTTTCTCTCCCCCCTTCGGAGCTTGGCGGTCGGGGAGTCAGTCCACGGCTGCGCGGGGCGCTGGCGGGATGCCCCTTCTCAGGAACTCCCGCGATAGCGGCCTGAGAAGGGGCATCCCGCCAGCGCCCCTTACGGCCTAGAGCTGCTGGATCTCCGCCGCGATGTCGGCCGCGGCCTGCTTGGCGTCCGCGAACAGCATCGACGTGTTCGGTTCGTAGAAGAGATCGTTGTCGATGCCGGCGAAACCGGGGCTCAGGGAGCGCTTGATCACGATCACCTGCTGGGCCTCGGAGACCTCGATGATCGGCATGCCGGCGATCGGGCTGTCGGGATCGTTCTTCGCCGCCGGGTTGGTGACGTCGTTGGCGCCGACGACGACCGCGACGTCGGTGCGCGGCATCTCCGGGTTGATCTCCTCCATCTCGCGCAGCTGCTCGTAGGGCACGTCGGCCTCGGCGAGGAGGACGTTCATGTGGCCGGGCATGCGGCCGGCGACCGGGTGGATCGCGTAGTTGACGGTGACGCCGCGCTTCTCGAGCTCGTCGGCGACCTCCTTGATCGCATGCTGGGCCTGGGCGACGGCGAGGCCGTAGCCGGGCACGACCACGACCGAGTCGGCGTAGGCGAGCTTGATCGCCGCGTCCTGGGCGCCGATCGAGGTGTGCGGGCGTTCCTCGCCGCCAGCCTTCGCCCCGCCGGCGGGCGCGCCGCCGAAGCCGGAGAAGAGGATGTTGGCGACCGAGCGGTTCATCGCCGTCGCCATCTCCAGGGTGAGGATCGTTCCCGAGGAGCCGACCAGGGTGCCGGCGACGATCAGGGCGACGTTGTCGAGCGCGAAGCCCGCGGCCGCCGCCGAGAGGCCGGTGAAGGCGTTGAGCAGCGAGATCACGACCGGCATGTCGGCGCCGCCGATCGGCAGCACGACGAGGTTGCCGAGGATCGCCGCCAGGACGAGGAGCAGGATGAAGAGCCCCTGCGAGGGCGATTCGTGGTCGACCGCGAGGACGACGCTGATGACGACGATCGCGATCAGCAGGACGGCGTTGATCACCTGCTGGCCGGGGGCCGCGATCGGCCGGGTCGGGATCAGGTCCTGCAGCTTGGCGAAGGCGATGTTCGATCCCCAGAAGGAGACCGAGCCGACGACCCCGGCGAAGAGGACCGGGATCAGCGTGTCGAGCGGGAAGTCCTCGCCGATCGAGATCCCGTGGCGGATCTCCGACCAGGCGATCAGGGCGACGGCGCCGCCGCCGACGCCGTTGTAGAGGGCGACCATCTGCGGCATCTCGGTCATCTGCACGCGGGTCGAGGCGATCACGCCGACCGCGGTGCCGATCCCGAGGCCGAGGGCGATCAGGCCCCAGTTGCCGATCCCGTCGAGCAGCAGCGTCGTCACCACGGCGACCGCCATGCCGACGGCGGCGATCAGGTTGCCGCGCTTCGCCGTCGTCGGGTGCGTGCCCTGCTTGATGCCGATGATGAAGAGCGAGAAGGCGACGATGTAGAGCGCCGTGGCGGCGTCGCCGCCCGGCTTCAGCACGGCCTCGATCATCAGGAGCCGCCTCCCCCATTGCCGTCAGCGTCGCTCTTCGGCTTGGGCTTTTTGGCGAACATGCCAAGCATCCGGTCGGTGACCATGAAGCCGCCGACGACGTTGATCGTGCCGAATGCGATCGCGATCGTGCCGATCACGTACTCGAGCGGGTCGTTGGCGTAGCCGACGACGATCAGACCGCCGAGCATGACGATGCCGTGGATCGCGTTGGTCTGCGACATCAGCGGCGTATGCAGGGTCGTCGGCACCTTCGAGATCACCTCGAAGCCGACGAAGACGGCGAGGACGAAGATCGTGATCTCGGTCATCAGGCTCATGGCCTATCCCTCCCCACCTTCCGGTGCGCTTTATGTGGGTATAGACCGCAAAAGGCGCACCGGAAGCTCATTTGGCGGCCCTCTCGTTGCGGATCTCGCCGCCGTGTGTGATGCAGGCGGCGGCGACGATGTCGTCCTCGAAGTCGACGTTCAGCTCGCCCTCCTCGCTAACGAGCAGGTCAAGCAGGTTCTCGAGGTTCTTGGCGTAGAGCTGGGAGGCCGGGGCCGGCATCTCGCTGGCGAGGTTGCGCGGGCCGAGCACCTTGACGCCGCCCTCGACCACGGTCTCCCCCACCTGGGTCAGCTCGCAGTTGCCGCCGGTCTCGGCGGCGAGGTCGACGATCACCGAGCCGGGCTGCATGCCACGCACCGCCTCGGCGGTGATCAGCAGCGGCGCCGGGCGGCCGGGGATCGCAGCGGTGGTGACGATCACGTCCTGCCTGGCGGCGTTCTCGGTGAGCGCGTCGCGCACCTGCGCGTTCTCCTCGTCGGTGAGCGGGCGGGCGTAGCCGCCCTCGCCCTCGGCGTCGGGGATGAAGTCCAGTTCCAGCGGCCGGCCGCCGAGCGAGGCGATCTGCTCCCAGGCGGCACGGCGGATATCGAAGCCGGTGACGATCGCACCGAGGCGCTTGGCGGTGGCGACCGCCTGCAGCCCGGCGACGCCGGCTCCGAGGACGAGGACCTTGGCCGGCGGCACGGTGCCGGCGGCGGTGGTCATCATGCCGAAGAAGCGGCCCGACTCGCGAGCCCCGATCAGGGTCGCGGCGTAGCCGGCGGCCGCCGCCTGCGAGGAGAGCGCGTCCATCGCCTGCGCGCGCGTCGTCCGCGGGATCGCCTCCATCGCGAAGCTAGTGACGCCGGATGCGGCCAGCGCCACGTTGCTCTCAGCGGCGGTCCAGGGCACGAGGTGGCCGATCAGGACCTGACCGGACTCGAGGCGACCGATTTCCTCAGTGGAAGGGGCGGCGACGCGGAGGACGACGTCGGCGCCCCAGGTAACGTCGCCCTCGACGACGTCGGCACCGGCCTCGGCGTACTGGGAGTCGGGATGCCCGGCGTCCTCACCGGCGCCCTTCTCGACCAGGACCTCGACCTTCTCGTTGCCCTTCAGCGATTTGACCACGTCAGGGACGAGCGCGACCCGGCGCTCCCCCTCGACGGTCTCTTTTGGAACTCCGATCTTCATGGTCGGGATGCTGCGGCGCGGAAGATTATGTGAAAGCGGGTCGGTGGCGTCAGCCGGCTGTCAAAGCCGCCAACCGCTGGAGCGTGTGCAGCTGCTGGTCGCGCTCGGCGTGCACCGGGGAGACGATCAGGCGGTCGATGCCGGCACCGCGGAAGCGCTCGACCCGCTCGGCGACCTCGGCCTCTGTGCCGACCAGGGAGGTCGCTTCGACCACCTCGTCGGGGACTGCGGCGAAGGCGGCGGCCTTGTCGCCCTCCTGGAAGAGGCGTTGGACCTCGTCGGCGACCTCGCCGAAACCGAAGCGGTGGGCGAGGTCGACGTAGAAGTTGGTCTTCTTGCTTCCCATGCCGCCGAAATAGAGGACGAGCCCAGCCTTGACCACGGCCTTTGCCGCCTCGAGGTCGCCGTCGATCGCGACCTGCAGGGAGGGCGAGACCTCGAGGTCGGAGCGCTGGCGGCCGCCCTTGGCGAAACCGGCCTCCAGGTGCTCTCCCCAGGTCGCCTCGAAGGCGTCGACCGAGAAGAAGATCGGGATCCAGCCGTCGGCGATCTCGGCCGCCATCTCGACCGACTTGCGCCCGATCGCGCCGACGAAGACCGGGATCCGGTTGCGCTCCGGGTGGAAGTTGAGCTTCAGCGCCTTGCCCTCGCCGCCCGGCAGTGGCAGCCGGTAGTGCTCGCCCTGGTGGTCGACCGGCCCTTCGCGGGCGACGATCTCGCGCACGACTTCGATGTACTCGCGGGTGCGCCCCCAGGGCTTGGCGTAGGGGACGCCGTACCAGCCTTCGGAGACCTGCGGGCCGGAGGGCCCGAAGCCGAACATGAAGCGGCCTCCGGAGAGCTTGTCGATCGTCGCCCCAGCCATCGCCGCCGCCGCAGGCGGGCGCGCGGGAACCTGCATGATCGCCGCGCCGAGGCCGATCGTCTCGGTCTGCCCGGCGAGCCAGGCGAGCACGCTGACGACGTCGGAGCCGTAGGACTCGGCCACCCAGGTCGACTCGTAGCCGGCGGCCTCGGCGGCGCGCACCGCCTCGAGCGCGTCCTCGCCCGCCGGGCCGATGCCCCAGTAGCCGAGGTTCAGTCCAAGCTTCAAAGCCATCCGAGACGGACCCTATTGAATAGCTGGCGATGACGTACGCGGCGATCGAGCAGGGGCTCTCCAGTCAGGCGGCGGCGAAGCGGCTGCGCGAGCTGGGCGCACCGCCCGAGACCTCCTCGCGCTCGACCTCGAGCATCGTCGCCGGCAACGTCTTCACGCTCTTCAACGCGATCATCGGCGCCTTCTTCCTGCTCGACCTCGGGCTCGGGCTCTACGCCGACTCGATCTTCGGCGTGATCGCGGTGATCAACTCCTACATCGGCATCCGCCAGGAGCTGAAGGCGAAGCGCACCCTCGACGAGCTGGCGGTGCTGGTGGCGCCGCACGCGCGGGTCGTCCGCGACGGCGCCGTGGTCGGCCTGCTCGCCGAGGAGATCGTCCCGGGAGACGTGGTCGCGGTCGAGCCGGGGGACCAGCTCGTCGCCGACGGCGAGGTGATCCGCACGCGCGGGATGACGCTCGACGAGTCGCTGCTGACCGGCGAGGCCGACGGCGTGCGCAAGGGCCTCGGCGAGCGGGCGCTCTCCGGCTCCTTCTGCATCAGCGGCTCCGGCTACTACCGGGTCGACGCCGTGCGCGAGGAGAGCTATGCCGGCAAGCTGGCCGGCGAGGCGCGCGCCTTCCGCCACCCGCCCTCGCCGCTGCAGGAGGAGGTCAACCGGGTGATCGTCGCCTGCGTCTACGCGATGGTTCCGCTCGCGATCCTGCTGATCCTCACCCTGAAGCTGCGCCACACCGGGATCGAAGAGGCGGCGCAGACCGCGACGGCAGGCCTAGTCACCCTCGTGCCCGAGGGGCTGGTGCTGCTGATGAGCGTCACCTTCGCGGTCGCCGCCGTGCGCCTGGCGCGCCGCAAAACGCTGGTGCAGCAGATGAGCGCGACCGAGAGCCTCGCCGCGGTCGACACGATCTGCGTCGACAAGACCGGCACCCTGACCGACGGCGAGCTGCGCCTGCTCGGGGCCGAGGTGGCGGAGGGGGTCGATCCAGCCGCGGCGCACGCGGCGCTCGGCCGCTTCGCCGCCAGCGCCGGCGACCGCAACCGCACCCTGGAAGCGATCGCCGGGCGCTTCCCCGGCGAGGCCGGCCGGGTCGGCGGCGAGGTTCCCTTCTCCTCGGAGTGGAAGTGGAGCGGCCTGCGGATCGACTCGACCACCTACGTGCTCGGCGCCCCCGACGTGCTCGAAGCCGCCGGGGCGCTGACCCTCCCCCCCGGGCTCGCCCGCAAGCTCGCGGAGGAGACGGCGGCGGGGCGGCGAGTCGTCGCCTTTGGCGAGTCGAGCGAGCCGCTGCCAGCCGAGGCCTCCGAGGGCTCGGCGCCGCGACTCGTCCCGGTCGCGCTCGTCGTGCTCGAGGAGACGCTGCGACCCGACGCGGCGGCGACGGTGGCGACGATGCGCGAGGCGGAAGTCGACCTGAAGCTGATCTCCGGCGACGCGCGGGCGACCGTGACCGCGGTCGCCGCGGCCGTCGGGGTGCCCGCCGAGGCCGGCGTGATCGAGGGCTCCGAGCTTCCCGAGGACCCCGAGATGCTGGCCGAGGCCGCCCAGCGCAACACCGTCTTCTGCCGGATCAAGCCCGAGCAGAAGCGCGACCTGGTCGCGGCGCTTGCCGCCTCCGGGCGCTACGCGGCGATGATCGGCGACGGGGTCAACGACGTGCCAGCGCTGAAGAAGGCGCGGATGGCGGTGGCGATGGGCTCCGGCGCGCAGGTGACCAAGGGGGTCGCCGACGTCGTCCTGCTCGAGGACGAGTTCGCGCGGCTGCCGGAGGCGGTCGGCGAGGGCCGCCGCATCGCCCGCAACATCCACCGACTCGGGCGGCTCTACCTGACCAAGACGGTCTACGCGGCGGCGCTGATCCTGCTCGTCGCCGTGCCCGGTTTCGCCTTCCCCTTCCTGCCCCGCCACCTGACCCTGGCGGCGATGCTGACGATCGGCATCCCGTCCTTCGTGCTGGCGCTGGCGCCCTCTGACGGCCCGCTCTACCGGGGCCGGCTGCTGCGCGCCCTCGCCGCCTTCGCCGTGCCCGCCGGGCTGGCGACCGCGCTCGGCTCGATCCTCTCCTTCTTCCTCGTCGACACCGTCTTCGGCGGCAGCCTCGAGGCCGGCCGCACGGCCGCGACCACCACCCTGATCGTTCTGGGTCTGAGCTTCGTGCTCCTCCTCGAGCGAGGCCCCGGCCGCGAGCACATCGCGATCCAGAGCTACATGCTCGGCATGGTCGTCGCCCTCGGCGGTCTCTACGCGGGCATCCTCGCGATCCCCCCCCTGCGCGACTTCTTCGAGATGGACCTGCTCAGCTCAGGGCAATGGTTCCTATCTCTGCTCTCGGCGGCTGCCGGCCTGACGATCGCCAGCGTCCTCTGGCGCCTCCCACAGATAGAAGCCCTAGAAGCGCCGACCGCAACCTGAGGCCGTCGGGGGTCCCTCCCCAGGAACTCCCGCGAAGCGGCCTGGGGAGGGACCCCGACGGCCTCAGGTCCGGGGTCCGCCTACCGCGGCGGCAGAACGAACTGGGAGACGATCAGGTTGGCAGCGAGCCTAGGCTCGGCCCCTTCCCTGCGCCGCTCAACCTTGACCTCGATCACCACCGTGCTCTTACCGACGTGAAGCGGGACGGCGGTGGCGACGATCTCGTCGTCGAGCAGGCCGGCGGCGAAGACGTTGAGCTTGAGCTCGATCGTGGTGAAGTTGTGGCCGGGCGGGATGTTGCGGAAGGTCGCCCAGGCGGCGACCGTGTCGCCGAGCGCGGTCCAGACGCCGCCGTGCACATAGCCGCCCGGATGCAGGTGGCGGCGATCGACGACGATCCGGCCGCTGGCGAAGGAGTCCTCGATCTCGATCGGCTCGATCCCGAGGTCGCCGGGGAAGCTGCCGGGCAGGAAGCCGCGCACGTGCTCGGGTTCGATCACCGAGCGGTCCTCGGCGGCCGGCGTCTGCTCGGTGCTCATGGAGCGAAAGCGTATGCGCCCGGCACCAGCTCACGCGTTCGGCGCCGGTAGGCGCTCCAGGTCCAGGGCCAGTTGCTGGAGTCGTTGCCGTTCTCGTCGACGTACCAGTTGCTGCAGCCGCTCTGCCAGACCGTGCCGGCGAGGGCGGCGCGCAGCTCGCGGTCGAAGTCCTCGGCGGCCTCAGGGCGGACCTCGATCCGGCTCGCCCGCTCGCGCTCCATCTCGCGCAGGGCGGCGAGGACGTGGCCGACGCCGCACTCGATCGTGTTGACGACCGAGCCGCTGCCGCCATTGGTGTTCGGCCCGTAGAGCAGGAACATGTTGGGGAAGCCGGGCACGGTCACCCCGAGATAGGCGCGCGCGACCTCGGCCCACTCCCCGGCCAGGGTGCGACCGCCGGCGCCGGCGACCTCCATCGGCGCGACGAAGTCATGGCTGGCGAAGCCGGTGGCGAGGACGATCGCGTCGGCCGGGCGCTCGACGCCGGCGCCGTCGCGGACGCCGCTCGGCGTCACCGCCGCGACGCCGGTGTCGATCAGCTCGACGTTGGGCTTGGCCAGGGTCGGATACCAGTCGTCGGTGAGCATGATCCGCTTGCAGCCGACCTCGTCGGTCGGGATCACCTTGCGGCGCAGCTCGGGGTCGGAGATCGCCGACTCGATCTGGCGCATGGCCATCGCGCGGAAGAGCGGCAGCAGCCAGCGATGCCTGGTCAGCGCCAGGGCAGCGACGTCGTGGAAGACGTAGGCGGAGAGGCGATCGAGGCGGTGCAGCAGGGGGAAGCGCCTGAACAGCGCCCGCTCGAACCGCGAGTACTCGCGGTCGTTCTTCGGCGTGGTCCAGCCAGGGGAGCGCTGGTAGACGTCGAGCTGGGCGACTTCGGGCAGGATCGCGGGTGCCACCTGGATCGCGCTGCAGCCGGTGCCGACCACGGCGACGCGCTTGCCGGCGAGGTCGACGTCGTGGCGCCACTCGGCGGTGTGGAAGGCGGGGCCCTCGAACTCCTCCAGGCCTGGGATCGCCGGCACCTTCGGCGCCGAGAGCTGGCCGCAGGCGGTGATCAGAACGTCCGCCTCGTGCGGGCCGGCGCTCGTCTCCAGCAGCCAGCGGCCGCGCTCCTCGTGCCAGCTGGCGGACTTGACCTCGGTGCCGGTGCGAACCCGGTCGAGCACGCCGAAGCGCCGGGCGACGCCTTCGATGTAGGCGCGGATCTCGGGTCCCGGCGAGAAGCGCCGCGACCAGCTGTTGGGCGCGAAGGAGAACTCGTAGAGGTGCGAGGGGATGTCGCAGGCGGCGCCGGGATAGGTGTTGGCCTGCCAGACGCCGCCGATCCGCTCGCCCTTCTCGAAGACGGTGACGTCCTCGTAGCCCTCGCGCTTCAGCATCGTGGCGGCACCGACCCCGCCGAAGCCGCCGCCGACGATCGCGACGGACGGGCGCCCCGCGCTCATAGAACCACCTTACGTTCACGCGCCAATCGCCACGGACTCGAACACCCGGCGATCACCGCGACGATTGGCGCGTTCACAGGCCGAAGCCCTCCATCCCGTAGTCGCCGAAGGGCTCGTCACGCTCTTTCACCGCCTCCTTGAAGCCGGCTTCCCCGGCGCGGCGAACGAAGCCGTGGCCCTCCTCGGTGTGACGGGCGACGCCGTCGAAGAAGGTGCCGAGCAGCTGGGTCTGGTGCAGGCCCTGGGCGTAGAGGCCCTGATTGACCAGCAGCTTCATCATCACCAGCTGGTTGACCGGGAGTTGGGCGACGCGCTGGGCCAGCGCCTCGAAGCGCTCGTCGAGCTCTGCGGCCGGGACCGCCTCGGTCGCCAGCCCCCACTCGGCCGCCTGGGCGCCGGTCAGCGAGTCGCCAGTAAAGAGCAGGCGCTTGGCCCGCATCGGGCCGACGCGAGCGGCCCAGAGAGCCGTCGTCGGCGAGCCCCAGGCGCGGGCCGGCGGGTAGCCGATCTTGGCGTCCTCGGCGATCGTCAGCAGGTCCGAGCAGAGCGCCATGTCGGTGCCGCCGGCGACGCAGTAGCCGTGCACCTTGCAGAGCACCGGCTTCTCGGAATGGAAGAGGCTCATGAAGCCGCGCACGTTGCGCCACATGAACTGGAAGTCGGTGACCGGGTCCCAGTTGGACTCGGGCGCGTGGTTGGCGGCGATCGTCGCCGGGTCGAGCGGCGACCCGGCCGGCACCTCGGCCCCGCCCAGCTCGCTCATCTCGCCCTCGGCCGAAGCGACCAGGTCGTAGCCACCGCAGAAGCCCGAGCCGTTGCCGGCGAGGGCGATGACGTGAACGGCGGGGTCGAGATTCGCCCGCTCGACGCACTCCGCGATCTCGACCGGCATCCGCGGCGTGATCCCGTTCCCCCGTTCGGGCCGATCGAGCGTTATCCGCGCGACCCGGCCGTCGACCTCGTAAGCAATCGTCTCCACGCCCGCAAACTACCGCCGACGGGCCGAAAAGCGCGTTATGTCAGCGCAAATCGGCCCGTCGGCCCTCGCTGTCCGCTTGCGCTACAGGTAGCTCAGACGCGTTCGACGAGCATGGCCTTGCCCTGACCGCCGGCGACGCACATGGTCTCGATGCCGACCTGGTGGTCGTCGGTCTCCATCACGTTGAGCAGGGTGCCCATGATGCGGGCGCCGGTCATGCCGAAGGGGTGGCCGAGGGCGATCGCGCCGCCGTGGGTGTTGAGCTTCTCGAGCGGGATGTCGCACTCGTCCATGATCGGGATCACCTGGGCGGCGAAGGCCTCGTTGAGCTCGACCGTGTCGACGTCGTCGATCGTCATCCCGCCGCGGTCGAGCACCTTCTTGATCGCGCCGATAGGGGCGACGCCCATGTACTCGGGCTCGTTGCCCCAGGTGGCGGCGGTGACGATGCGGGCGCGCGGGGTGAGGCCGAGCTCCTTGGCCTTGGTGTCGCTCATCAGCAGCACCGCGGCGGCGCCGTCGTTGAGCGGGCAGGAGTTGCCGGCGGTGACCCCGCCGCCGCCGAAGGCCTCGGGCAGTTCGGAGAGCTTCTCCAGGGTCGAGGAGGCACGCGGGCCGTCGTCCTTGCTCACCACGGTGCCGTCGGGCAGGGTGACCGGGACGATTTCGCGGTCGAAGAAGCCGTCCTCCTGCGACTTGACCGCCAGTTCCTGGGAGCGCTGGGCGAACTTGTCCATGTCGGCGCGGCTGACCTCATAGCGCTCGGCGACGTTGACGGCGGTCACGCCCATGTCGATGTAGGCGTTGGGCTGGCCGTTCTCGCCGATCAGGTTCGGGTTGCGATCGTCGGCCCCGGCCGGCTCGGTGCGCTCGTTGAAGCGGCTCACCCACTCGACCCCAGCGGCGATGTAAGCGTCGCCCTCGCCGGCCTTGATCGCGTTGCCGGCGTGGCGGATCGCGTCGAGGCTGGAGGAGCAGTAGCGCGAGACGGTGACCCCGTTGACCTCCTGCGGCAGCTTCTCGGAGAGCAGCGAGACGATGCGGCCGATGTTGAACGCCTGCAGCCCCTGCGGCATGCCGCAGCCGCAGAAGAGGTCTTCGACGTCGGCCGGGTCGACCTGGGGGTTGCGCTCGAGCAGCTGGTCGACGACGTAGGCGGTCGTCTCATCGGGGCGAAGCTGGGCCAGCGAGCCCTTGAAGGCGCGGCCGATCGGGGTGCGGACGGTGTCGACGATTACTGCCTCGGGCATCTCGGGTTCTCTCCTTGCGAACGGGGGTCGGGAAGTGCGGGCCGCAGGGTAGTCGATTAAGTTCTAGGCGATGGAGCTGGACGGGCTGCGGGCATGGATCGGACTGGTCGAGCGCAAGCTCACCATGCGCACCCGCGTCTTCCTCGTCCTCGTCGCGATCGCCGTCGGCGGCGCCGGGGCGGCGATCTATCTGGCGATCGACGCGCGCAACACGGCGGTCAGCGAAAGCGACCTGCAGACGGCGAGAGACGAACTCGCGGCGCAGATCGCGGGCGGCGGCGCGGCCAACCTGATCCAGCTCGAAGCCGAAGTCACCCAGCTGAAGTCGGAAGTCGAAGCCCTGAGCAGCGGCAGCGCAAAGGAAAAGGGGACGAAGGAAGCAGCGCCAAAGAAGGAAGCGACACCGAACGGCGATACCGGCGGCGCGCAAACCCCGAACGACTCCCCGAAAGCGCTGCTCGAATCGCTGAAAGGACAGGCGCAGTAGGGCCCCGACGCGCTGCCCGGGTTACGTCGTTCGTGCCATTTCGCACGAAAGCCGCGCGGACCGTCCCCTTTCTACGTTACATTCGCCCCAATTCGACCTCGCGAGCACCGCGAGCACTGCCGAAGAGGCAGCGAAAGGAGGGCCCCCGATGCCCGAGGGTTACTGCGTCAAGGAGCGCAAGAAGGTCGAGATCAAAGACGCCAAGCAGGTGACCATGAAGAACGGTCGCCCCGCCATCCAGGGCGTCTGCCCGGATTGCGGGACCAAAATCTTCAAGATCGGCAAACTCGAGTAGCGACACCTCGGCGGGCATTTGCCCGCGTGACCAACGTCACGTAGTTGGAAGCCGCGACGGTCGAAGGTAACCGTCTCGTTTTTGCGCGCTGCTGGTGGCAGCGGCCCTTAGCTGTGCCGATTCCAACTATCTAAAGTGTCGTCCGTGACGCAGAAGCCCCTCGAGCTGATCCTCGCCCGCAACCTGATGTCGGCGCTCTCGACCCCCGCCTTCCTGGTCGACGAGGGCGGCGTTCTCGTCTTCTACAACGAGGCGGCGGGCACGCTGCTGGGCAAGCGCTTCGAGGAGCTGGGCACGGTGGGGCCCGACGAGTGGGGCTCGCTCTTCGGCCCCTTCGACGACGGCGGCGAGCCGATCCCCTACGACGAGCTGCCCCTGGTGATCGCCGTGCGCAACGGCCGCCCGGCGCACGCCAACTTCGAGATCAGCTCCGTCGACGGCGTGCGCCAGCGGGTCGAGGCCTCGGCCTTCCCGATCCTCACCGCGCACGGCTCGCGAGGCGCGATCGCGGTCTTCTGGCCCGCCGCGGCGCGCAACGGAGCGGGGCACTGAGATGAAGGTGAAGCTCTGGGGCACCCGGGGTTCGATCCCCTCTCCCGGCCCGGAGACGATCCGTTACGGCGGCAACACCTCGTGCGTCGGCGTAACCCTCTCCGACGGCTCGATGCTGGCGCTCGACGCCGGCACCGGCATCCGCAGCCTCGGCCTCGGCCTCGCCGCCGAACCGGCCCGCCTGCACATCCTCCTCACCCATCTGCACCTCGACCACATCCAGGGGCTGGTCTTCTTCGCCCCCGCCTTCCGCGCCCAAACCGAGATCGTGATCTGGGGCCCGGCCTCCCCGGAGGCCTCGCTGCGCGACCGCATCGCCCGCTACATCTCGGCACCACTCTCGCCGGTCGAGGTACGCGAGCTGCCTTGCGACGTCTCCTTCCACCACTGCCCCGAGGCCGAGTGGATGATCGGCCCGGCGCGGATCCGCGCCGCCTCGGTCGCCCACCGCGGCCCGACGCTGGGCTACCGGATCGACGACGGCGACTCCTCGCTGGCCTACATCCCCGACCACGAGCCGGCCCTTGGCGCCGACCTCGACGAGCTCGAGGAGGACTGGATCTCCGGCCTGGGCCTGGCGCGCGACGCATCGCTGCTGATCCACGACGGGCAGTACGAAGACGCCGAGTACCCCGACCACCTCGGCTGGGGCCATTCCTCCGTCTCCCATGCGATCTCCTTTGCCCGCCGTGCCGGCGCCGGTCGCACCCTCCTCTTTCATCACGACCCGATGCACACCGACGCGCAGCTCGACGCGCTTGGCCGTCGCGCGCGCGAGCGCTGGGTCGAGCTCGGCGGCGACGTCGACGGCATCGACCTGGCCATGGAGCTGGCCGAGTACGAGCTGCCCGCGCGGGTGGCGAGCGCCGCGCCTGCAACCTGAGTCCCAGAAATCAAGCAATTTGCGGCATCGCGCTACGCTCCGACGCTGATGTCCGCCACACCCGGCCTCGACGCGGCGGCCGAGAGATCCGAGTTGGTCAGGGACGCGCGGGAGCTCGCGCGCAAGGCGCACCTGGGCCAGCTTCGCCGCGGCAGCGACGGCCGCCCCTACATCGAGCACCCCGAAGCGGTGGCCGAGCTGCTGATCAAGCAGCGCTTCGACGACGACGTGGTCGCCGCCGCGCTGCTTCACGACGTGGTCGAGAAAAGCGAGACCGAGGTCGGCCACCTGCGCGAGCGCTTCGGCGACCGGGTGGCGGGCCTGGTCGAGGCGCTGACCGAAGACGAGACGATCCCGGTCTACGAGGACCGCAAGCAGGAGCACCGCTGGCGCGTCGCCAAGGCCGGCCCCGAGGCGCTGGCGATCTTCGCCGGGGACAAACTGACCAACGTGATGATGTTGCGCGAGGCCTACGCGCTGATCGAGGAGGGCGTCAGCGAGGAACTCGCGGTGCCGCTCGACCTCAAGATCTACATCTGGGAGGCCGACCTCGAAATGCTCTTCGACGAGGCGCCCGATTTGTCGCTCACCGACCGCCTCGCCGACGAGATGGTCGGCCTCTGGGGCGACCGCTTCAGGGCCGTACGTTCCCAGTCAGACTGAAGCGCCGCCGCAGCGGGACGAGGTACCAGAGAACGGCGAAGGTCGCCGCAGCCAGGACGCCGACGACGATCGTCGCCACGCCGCCGAAGAGGACGCTGGTGATCAGCACGATCGCGCCGGTCATCGCCAGCGCCAGGAAGGTGAGGCCGGCGATCGTGAGGCGGTTGGCGAGGTGGATCAGCTCCCGCTTCTGCTGCAGCCTGAAGGTCATCCGGTGATAGGAGGACGGGGCGATCAGGAGAACCGCCGAGATGGCGGTGAGCAGCAGCGTGGCGAAGTAGATCCCTTTCTCGAAGCCGTCGATCCTGGTGAAGCCCTGCTGGAAAGGGACCGCGAGGAGGAAGGCGAAAAGGACCTGAACGCCGGGCAGCGCCACGCGGAGCTCCTGGAGTAGCTCTCCCAGGTTGCGGTCGAGTCGTTCAGCCTCGCTCTCCTCGCGGCCGGACGGACGTTCCTCCATGCGCTCACCATAGGGCAGTGAGCCATCGCCTTCCCAGCCAGACGTGCCGTGAGTTAGCCCACCATATGGGTGGCTAACTCACGGCACGTGCCCATAGGATCGCGGGATGGGACGGCTCGCGGTGATCCTTGGGAGCAACGGGCTGGGGCCGGAGGGCGAGGACGTAGCGGCTATGGCCGCCGGTCACGGGGCCTTCGTGCTGCAGAGGCACGGCGGGAGCGGCGGCGCCTACACCCTCCCCCACCGGATCGATCACGTGGCGAACTTGCGGGCCGTCGCGGCGGAGGGATGCGATCGGGTGCTGGCGATCGCATCGGTTGGGTCGTTGAGCGAGGACCTGCCGGTCGGCAGCTTCCTCTGCCCTGACGATTTCATCGCCCTGCACGTCGGGCTGAGCGCTCTGGGAGACGCGCGGGCGCACCGGGCGCCGGGCTTCGATCGCGGCTGGCGTGCCCGCCTTCTCGCCGGCTGGCGCGAGGGCGGCGCCGGCGAGCTGCGCGACGGCGGCGTCTACTGGCAGGCGATCGGGCCGCGCTTCGAGACCCCGGCCGAGATCCGGCTGATGGCGGCGCATGCCGACGTGGTCGGGATGACACTCGGAGCCGAGTGCATCGTCGCCGGCGACCTCGAGGTCCCCTGCGCCGCTATCTGCGTCGTCGACAACCTCGCCAACGGCATCGGCGAGCGGGGGATCAGCCTCGAGGAGGTCGAGCGCCAGCGCCGCGCCAACGTCATCCGCCTGCGCGACGCTCTCGATGCGGCGCTGCCGCGGCTGGCCGACACCTGAGGCGCCGCCGTCGACCTGGACCGGCCGCTGAGATATACCCCTAGGGGGTATGCTACGGTGAAGTCGTGAGCGACGTGCTGGGCAAGATCCTCGAGGGGCTCGAACAGTCCCTCCTGATGGCCTACGAGGTCTGGTGGGCCCTGGTTCTCGGCTTCGCGATCTCGGCCGTCGTGCAGGCGTGGGTGCCGCGGGAGCGGATCGAGGCAATCCTGGCCGGCGGCGGCGCGCGTCCCGTCGCCTGGGCAACCGGCCTCGGCGCCGCCTCGTCCTCCTGCTCCTACGCGGCCGTCGCGATCGCCAAGAGCCTCTTCCAGAAGGGCGCCTCGGCGGCTTCGGCGCTGGCCTTCCAGTTCGCCTCGACCAACCTCGTCTGGGAGCTGGGCCTGGTGCTCTGGGTCCTGCTCGGCTGGCAGTTCACCCTCGCCGAGTACATCGGCGGCATCTTCATGATCGTGCTGATGGCCGTGCTGCTGCGAGCGTTCGTCTCGCCGCGGCTGGAGGAGCGGGCGCGGCGCCACGCCCAGGAAGCCGACGCTGGCCATATGCACGAGCACGGCGGCGACCACGCCGAAGCGGCGCCGCTGCGCGAGCGGCTGCGCTCGCTCGACAGCTGGACCGAGGTCGCCGGCAACTTTCGCGGCGACTGGCAGATGCTGTGGAAGGAGATCTCGGTCGGCTTCCTGCTCGCCGGCTTCATCGGCCTGCTCGGCAACGACTTCTTCAACGCGCTCTTCATCAGCGACGCGCCCGGCTGGCTCGGCGCGCTCGAGAACGTGATCGTCGGCCCGCTCATCGCCGTGCTCAGCTTCGTCTGCTCGGTCGGCAACATCCCGCTCGCCGCCGTGCTCTGGTCGGGCGGGATCAGCTTCGCCGGGGTGATGGCCTTCATCTTCGCCGACCTGATCGTGCTGCCGATCGTCGCGATCTACCGCAAGTACTACGGCTGGGCCTTCACGGTCCGGATCGTCGCGCTGATGCTGGTGACGATGATCGTCGCCGCGCTCGCCGTCGACGCCCTCTTCAGCGCCCTTGGCCTGATCCCCGAGACACGGCCGAGCCGCGAGGAAATCTTCGGCTCGATCGAGCTCGACTACAAGCTCGTGCTCAACGTCGTCGGCCTCGCGGTCTTCGCGGCGCTCTTCTGGCTCTCCGCGCGCGGTGGCCGGCGGGCGAGCGCGACATGCCCCCACCACGCCGCGGCGAGGCCGGCGGAGGCGGCGAGCAGCAGCGCCAGGCGCGGGTCGTAGGCCTGCGAGAGCCAGCCGACCAGCGGCCCGCCGATCGGGGTCGAACCGAGGAAGACGACCGAGTAGAGGGCCATCACGCGCCCGCGCATGTGGGGCTCGACTGAAAGCTGCAATGAGGAGTTGATCGAGGCGGCGAAGGTGACGGCGGAGGCGCCGAGCAGGGCGAGGACGGGAATCTCCAGCGCCAGGCTCGGCATCAGCGCCGCGAGGCCGGCGACGACGCCGAAGGCGAGCGCGGCGCCGACGATCAGGCGCCCGTCGGTGCGGCCGTGGGCGCCGGTGAGCAGGGCGCCGGCGACCGAGCCGGCTCCCATCGCCGAGACCAGCGCGGCGTAGGCGGTCGGCCCGCCGTCGAAGCTGAAACGGGCGAGCAGCGGCAGGGTCACCTGGAAGTTGAGGCCGAGCGTGCCGACCAGCGCCATCAGCCCGAGGGGGACGGCGAGCTCGGGCGTGTGGCGCACGTAGCGCAGGCCGGCGCGGACCGCGCCCGGCTCGCGCTCGGCCGGCGGCGGGGTGCGCAGCTGCGCCGGGTCCATCCGCCAGAGGGCGAGGATCATCGCCGCGAAGCTGAGCGCGTTGAGCGCGAAGCAGGGCTCGACCCCGACGGCGACGATCAGCAGGCCGGCGAGCGTCGGGCCGATCAGCCGCGCCGAGTGGATGAGGACGCTGTTGAGGCTGACCGCGTTGACGACCCGGTCGGGCCCGACCATCTCGATCGCGAAGCTCTGCCGGGTCGGGTTGTCGACGGCGTTGACGGTGCCGCGGACGAAGACCAGCGCGAAGACCATCCAGGGGGTGACGACGCCCGCCGCGCTGACCGCCAGCAGCACCAGTGCGGGCAGCGCCATCAGCACCTGGGTCGTCATCAGCAGCTTGCGCTTGGCGAAGCGGTCGGCGAGCACGCCGCCCCAGGCGCCGAAGAGCAGGATCGGCAGGAACTGCAGCGCCGTCGTCGTCCCGACCGCGAGGCCGCTGCCGGTCAGCGAGAGGACGAGCCAGATCTCGGCGACCATCTGCATCCAGTTGCCGGAGAGCGAGATGATCTGACCGGCGAAGTAGCGCCGGTAGTTGGGGACCGAGAGCGAGTCGAAGCTGCGCCGGAGCCCGGCGCTCACCGGCGGTCACCTTCAAGCATCCGCTCGAGGATCACAGCGGCCCGCTCTAGCGCCTCGAGGTCCTCGGCGGGCAGGTCGCGCATGCGGCGCGCCAGGTAGGCGTTCTTGCGACCGCGCAGACGGCGCAGGCGCTCGCGGCCGGCGGCGTTGACGCTGAGCAGGGCGCTGCGTCCGTCCTCGGGGTCGGGCGAGCGGTCGACCAGCCCGGCCTCCTCCAACCCGCGCAGGATGCGGGTCGCGGTTGGCCGCTTGATCCGCTCGACGTCGGCGAGCTCGCTGGGCGTGAGCGGCCCGTGCCGCTCGACCGTGGCCAGAGCCGAAGTCGCGGTCGGCGTCAGCTCCCCCGCCTCGCCCGCCGCCGCCTCCTGTCGCAGCCGGCGGGAGGTGCGGACGACCGCCATCCGCAGCCTGGCGGCAAGGCCTGTAAGCGTGGTGTCGGCGATCTCGGTCATTGATTAGCGTTGATAATTAGTTTAGCAAACTAGTTTCACGCTAGGATCGCCGCGTGACGGAGACGGCGCGCGAAGCGATCGCGGGGCAGCTGCAGTGGCAGGCGGACGCCTGCCGGATGATCGGCTCGCCGCTCTACGCGGGGCTGATGGAACGCGCTGCGGAAGACGTGCGGACGGGGGGCCCGACCGCCGAGATCCTGCGCGGACACGAGGACGACCCCCGCTTCTCGGTCCTCGGCCTGCGCCTGCTCGGGGCGGTTAACCGGCTGGTGTTGAGCGGGCGCGAGCCGGCCCTGGAGGAGGCCTATGGCGCCGGACATGTGACCGAAGCCTGGGAGCGGCTGCTCGACGTGCTGCGGCGCAACTCAGACGAGTTGCGCGACTCGCTCGAGCGGCCGGTGCAGACCAACGAGGTCGGCCGCTGCGCGGCGCTCCTCTTCGGCTTCCTGACCGTGGCGGACGGGACCGGCCTACCGCTGCGCCTGCTCGAGGTCGGCGCCAGCGCGGGCCTGAACCTGCGCTGGGACCGCTTCGCCTACTCCGCCGACGGCTTCGCCTGGGGCGATCCCGACTCGCCGCTGCGGCTCGAGTTCGAGCTGCGGGGGATGGCGCCGGAGCTCCCCGCCTCCGTCGAGATCGTCGAGCGAAGCGGCTGCGACGCCAACCCGATCGACGCCTCGACCGAAGAGGGTCGCCTCGCCCTGCGCTCCTTCGTCTGGCCAGATCAGCC
Organism: Solirubrobacterales bacterium; assembly: GCA_036379955.1. Taxonomy (GTDB): domain Bacteria; phylum Actinomycetota; class Thermoleophilia; order Solirubrobacterales; family 70-9; genus VRUE01. The sequence goes on along the minus strand of DASVFR010000048.1, from coordinate 19,000 downwards.
CGAGCGGATAGCGCGGATGGAAGCGGCCCTGGAGGTGGCGGGTCGGGAGCCGGTCTCACTCGAGCGCGAGACCGGCTCGACCTGGACGCGGCGGATGCTGGCGGAAGTCACGCCCGGTCAGGCCACCGTCATCTACCACTCGATCGTCAGCCAGTACCTGAGTGACGAGGAGCGTGCGGCGCTCTTCGACGGCATCCGCGAGGCCGGTGAGCGCGCGACCGCCGAGGCCCCGCTCGCCTGGCTGCGCATGGAGCCCGCCGACGACCGCGCCAACCTCGAGCTGACCACCTGGCCCGGCGGCGAGGACCGCCTCCTCGCCCGCGTCGGATATCACGGCACCCCGGTCGAACTCCTTTGACCGGGCCCTTCCCGTTCCGGTGCGCCTTTTACGGTCTATGACCGCATAAAGCGCACCGGAAGCGGGTAGGCACCCGGGCCGCCGCGTCGAAGTAGGCGCGGTATGGCGTCCCAGCCTCACGAGCCCGCTGCCTCCACGCATCCCGTCCACTACGCGCCCGGGATGGACGCGCGCAGCACGCGGGTCGCCGAACGGCTGAACACGCCGATGCTGATCGCGGCGGCGCTGACGCTGCCGACCGTGGCGATCGCCGAGTCACGCCCGGGCGGAGCTCTGGAGACCGTCGCGGTCGTGCTCAACTGGGTCACCTGGACCGCGTTCGCGATCGAGCTGGTCGTGATGCTCGCCGTGGTCCCCGACCGGCGGCGCTGGCTACGCCACCACCCGCTCGACCTGGTCATCGTCTTCCTCACCCCCCCGGTCCTGCCCGCCGGCCTGCAGAGCCTGCGCGTCCTGCGGCTGCTGCGACTGCTCCGCCTGCTGCGCCTGGCCCAGCTCTCGCGCGAGGTCTTCTCGCTCGAGGGCTTGCGCTACGCGCTGCTGCTCACGCTGCTCACCGTGGTCGGCGGCGGCGCCCTCTTCGTCGCCTTCGAGAAGCACTCCCAGCACCTCGACGCCTGGGAAGGCATCTACTGGTCGGTGACGACCATGACGACGCTCGGCTCCAACATCTACCCGACGACGACCGGCGGCCAGGTCGTCTCCGTCGTCACCCTGATCGTCGGCATCAGCTTCGTCGCCCTGCTCACCGGCGCCTTCGCGCAGCGCTTTCTCAGCCCCGAAATCGGCGCGGTGGAGGAAGAGCTGGAGGCCGAGCTCAGCGCCGAGGCGGTCGCCCTGCGCGAGCTGCGAAACGTCCAGGAACAGGTCCAAGCGCTGGAGCTCGCCGTCCAGCGCATGGTCGACGAGCGCGTCGCGAGCTGAGCGTCAGTCCTCGCCCTCGGCGGCGATCTTGGCCTCGAGCTCCTTCATCACGTCGGGGTCGCGCAGGGTCGTCACGTCCCCCAGCGCCCTGCCCTCGGCGATGTCGCGCAGCAGGCGGCGCATGATCTTGCCCGAGCGGGTCTTCGGCAGATCCTCGGCCCAGATCACCCGCTTCGGCCGGGCGAACTTGCCGATCCGCTCGCCGACCGTGGCACGGATCTCCTCGATCAGCTCCTCGCTGGGCTCGGTGCTGCCCTGCAGGGTGACGAAGGCGCAGATCGCCTGGCCGGTCTGCTCGTCGGACTGGCCGATCACCGCGGCCTCGGCCACTTTCTCGTGGGCGACGATCGCCGACTCGACCTCGGCGGTGGAGAGGCGATGGCCGGAGACGTTGACGACGTCGTCGATGCGGCCGATCACCCAGAAGTAACCGTCGTCGTCGCGGCGGGCGGCGTCGCCGACCAGGTAGGTCTCCCTGCCGAAACGCGAGAAGTAGGTCTCGACGAAGCGCTCCTCCTCCTTGTAGAGGGTGCGCAGCATCGAGGGCCAGGGGCGCTTCAGGACCAGCAGCCCCTGACCGCCGTCGACCGGGGCGCCCTCGCGCTCGTCGACGACCTCCGCCTCCACCCCCGGGAAGGGCGTCGTCGCCGAGCCGGGCTTGGTCGCCGTGATCCCCGGCAGCGGCGTGATCATGATCCCGCCGGTCTCGGTCTGCCACCAAGTGTCGACGATCGGGCAGCGTTCGCCACCGATCACCTTGTGGTACCAGAGCCATGCCTTGGGGTTGATCGGCTCGCCGACCGAGCCGAGCAGGCGCAGCGAGGAGAGATCGGACGCGGCCGGGATCTCCGCCCCCCACTTGATGAAGGTGCGGATCGCGGTCGGGGCCGTGTAGAGGATCGTCACCCCGTAGCGCTCGACCAGCTCCCACCAGATCCCCTTGCTGGGGTAGTCCGGCGCGCCCTCCCACATCACGCTCGTCGCCCCGTTGAGCAGCGGCCCGTAGACGATGTAGGAGTGGCCGGTGACCCAGCCGACGTCGGCCGCGCACCAGTAGACGTCCTCCTCGGGCTTCAGGTCGAAGACGTAGCGGTGGGTCGCGGCGACGCCGGTGAGGTAGCCGCCGATGGTGTGCAGGATCCCCTTCGGCTTCGCGGTGGAGCCGGAGGTGTAGAGGATGTAGAGCGGGTCCTCGGCGTTCATCGGCTCCGGCGGGCACGTCGGCTCCGCGGCGCTCATCAGCTCGTCGTAGAAGCGGTCGCGCCCCTCCCGCATCGGGCACTCGACGCCGGTGTGGCGGACGACGACGATCGCCTCGAGCGTCCCCAGCTCCCCCAGGTGCTCGTCCACCTGCCGCTTGATCGGTGCGGTCTTGCCCTTGCGCCGCGCTCCGTCGACCGTGACCAGCGCCTTCGCCTCGGAGAACTCCATCCGCTCGCGCACCGCCTCCGCCGAAAAGCCGCCGAAGACGACGTTGTGCACAGCGCCGATCCGCGCAGACGCCAGCATGGCGACGAGGACCTCGGGGATCATCGGCAGGTAGATCCCGATGATGTCCCCCTTGCCCACGCCGAGGCCCTTGAGCGCGTTGGCGAAGCGCTGCACGTCCGCCAACAGCTCGGCGTAGGTGATGTCGCGCTCCTCCCCCTCCTCGCCGCGCCAGTGGAAGGCGACGCGCTCGCCATACCCGGCCTCGACATGGCGGTCGAGGCAGTTCGCCGAGGCGTTCAGCGTCCCGTCCGCGAACCACTTGTAGAAGGGTGGGTTGGACTCGTCGAGCCCCTGACTGGGCTCCCGCACCCAGTCAAGCAGCTCGCCCGCCTGGCGCAACCACCAGGCCTCGGGATCCGCCGCAGCCTCCGCGTAGACGGCGGGGTCGCTCCAGAGCGCCTGCTCGCGAAACTCCGCCGGGGGCTCGAAGCGTTCGATCTCAAGCTGCTCGGCGAGCTCTCGCTCGAGGTCCGAGGACTGCGATTGCGTTGCCATCTCCGCTCCTTGTCAGTGGGTCAGCGGCCGGACCGGCATGATCGTCCGTCCGAAGGTCGAATTGACGACCGCCGCAAAAGATGCATACCAGGCGGCGACCGCCGTCGCCAGTCCCAGCCAACCCAGCCAACCGCCGATTTCGACCACGCTTTCGTTTCCCCCGGCGTTGCCGATGCCGAGCAGGAAGCGCGAAGGCCCCAAGGCCGAGCGGCCCGGGATCGGCGGGCGCCCAGCCCTCGTTCTTATTACCCGGATTCGGGCAGCGCTACCCTCATTCGGTGCTCTTTCGCCAGATCGTCCACGAGGACCTCGGCTGCGCCTCCTACCTCGTCGGCGACACGGCCTCCGGCGTCGCCGTCGTCGTCGACCCGCAATGGGACATCGACCCCTACCTGCGGCTGGCGCGCCTGCACGGGGTGCGGATCGAGCACGTGCTCGAGACCCACAACCACGCCGACCACGTCTCCGGGCACGGCCGCCTGGCCCGCGCGACCGGGGCGACGATCCACGTCCACGAGCTGGCCGCGGCGGAGTACCCGCACGAGGCGTTCGCCGGCGGCTGGGCCTTGCCGCTGGGCGAGGGGGCAACGGTCGAGGCGATCCACACCCCCGGGCACCGGCCCGAGCACACCTCCTTCCTGCTGCGAGACGCCTCCCGCGGCGACGAGCCCTGGGCGGTGCTGACCGGCGACTCGCTCTTCGTCGGCGACGTCGCCAGGCCCGATCTCGCGGTCGAGCCGCGCGAGGGCGCGGTCGACATCTTCCGCTCCCTGCACGAGCGCCTGCTGGCGCTGCCCGAGGAGTGCGAGGTCTGGCCCGGCCACCTCGGCGGCTCGCTCTGCGGCAGCTCGGGGATCGACCTCAAGACCTCCTCGACGATCGGCTTCGAGCGCCGCCACAACCGCGCCCTCGCCTTCGCGAGCGAGGAGGAGTTCGTCGCGGACGCGATCGCCACGGTCGGCAGCAAGCCGCCGAACGTCGACCACATCGTCTCGCTCAACCGCGGGCCCCTGGTCGAGTCGATCGGCGCCCCGACCCGGCTCACCCCGCACGAGTTCGAGGCTGCGATCGCAGCCGGGGCGCTGGCGATCGACTCCCGCACCAACGAGCAGTTCGACGAGGCCCACATCCCGGGCTCGATCAGCGCCTCCGCCTACGACACCGGCTTCGCCACCAAGGTCGCCGAGATGGTGCCGGTCGACGCCGAGCTGCTGATCGTCGCCGCCTCCGACGGCAACGAGCTCGAGGCGGCCGAGCTGCTCGCAGCGGTCGGCCTGCCGGTGCGCGGCTTCCTCGGCGGCGGGATGACCGCCTGGCGGGCGGAGGACCGACCCGTGGCGCGGATCGAGGCGATCGACCTGGCCGAGCTGGCGCGGCGGCTCGGCGGCGAGGCGCCGCCGCAGGTCGTCGACGTGCGCGGCGAGGCGGAGTGGGCCGAGGGCCACGTCCCCGGCTCGCTGCACATCCCCTTCGCCCAGCTGCGCGAGCGCCTCGGTGAGATTCCCCGCGACCGCCCAGTCGCCACCATCTGCAAGGCCGGCAAGCGCAGCGGCCTCGCTGCCTCGATCCTGCAGCGCGAGGGCTTCGAGGGCGTGATCCACGTCAGCCGCGGCAACGCGGCGATGTGGGAGCAGAGCGCGGTCGGCGCAAGCCCACCGATGGGCCGATTTCAGACCGTATAGGGGTGGTTTTCGGCCCGTCGGCCCCTCAGTAGCCGGGCGGGTGCCGGGCGATGAAGCCCGAAGGCGAGTCGACCGGGCTGGGGTGCCAGCGAGGGCCAGGGCCGCCGACGGTGTCGAAGGCGAGGCCGGCGATGATCATCCAGGCGTGCTCGGCGTTGGCGTAGACGGTGATCCAGCGTCCCGGGCCCGGTTCGCCCCAGGTCTCCAGGCCGGTCGAGTCAAGCGGGCTTTCGAGGAAGCCGCCACCGTGCAGGGCGAAGCTGACCGCGCCCGAGCAGTCGTAGCCGGAGGATTCGAAGGAGCCGTGGCCGCCGCCCCAGATGTAGGGCGTGGTGGCGATCGAGTTGGCGGCTTCGATCGCGGCCGCGATCGCCGACGGCGCGGCGCTCGGCACGCTGGCCTGGCTTTCGGAGATGAAGCTGGCGGTCTCGCCGGGCGTCAGCGGCGCCGGCGTGCCGGTCGGGACGGGCGCGCCGCTGGCGGCGATCTGTTCGGAGATCGCGGCGAGGTTGTCGCTGAGCGCTTCTTCGCGCGACTCGAGCGCTTCCAGCGAGCGCTGGCGAGCCGCCTGCGCTTCCTTCAGCTCGGCGAAGCGCGCCTCGGCTTCTTCGCGGGCCTTGGCGACTTCGCGCTCCTTGGCGGCGATCGCGTCGCGCGCTTCCTTGATCTGCAGCCGCACGGCAGTCATCCGCTTCACCGCCGCCCGCGCCTGATCGCGCAGCGACTTGACGCGCGCGGCAACCGAGTCGTCGTAGGCCTGGATCTGGTCGAGGTAGTCGGCGCGGGTCGTGACCTCCGACCAGCTCGCCGAGTCGAGGACGACGTTGACCATGTCCGGGCTGCCCGACTCGTAGATCGCGACCAGCCGCGCGCGCAGCACCCCGAGCGCCCGGCGCAGGCGGGCGCGGACCTTCGCCAGGTGGCGCTTGTCGGCCTCCAGCTTCGCCGTCGCCCGGTCGAGCTCTGCCTGCTTGGCGGCCAGTTCGGCCTCGACCGCGGCCTGTTGCTGGCGCAGGTTCGAGACTTCGCCGAGCATCGAGTCGATCGCGTGGTTCTGTTCGGCAATCGTCGCCGCCAGCGCGGTCTTGCTCTCGCGCACGTGGCCGAGCTTGCCCTGCGTGTCGTGCAGCTTCTGTTCGAGGTCCTTGGCGGGAGCCGAGGCCGCCACGCAGAGGAGGGCGAGAAGCAGGGCCGCAAACGGCAGCAGCCGCCATGAGTTGCCGCGGGGGGGAACGCGCATCGGCGGCGCACCGTAGCGAACTCGCCTGAAATTTGTGAGCAGTTGCTAATAACTTGCAACTTCGCTTGCAGAATTCGCACTCTTGCAGGAGAAACCGCGTCCATTCCGAGGGCGCGGCGGGTAGGCTGGCGCCGTGCTCAACGTCCTCGTGCTGGCGGTCGGGGCCGCCGTCTCCCCCACGATCCTCGCCGTGGTGATCGTCGTCCTGCACCGGCCGCAGCCGCGGCGGCTGCTCGCCGCCTATCTGGTCGGCGGCCTGCTGACCAGCATCGCGGTCGGGATCGCAATCGTCACCTCGCTGAGCGAACTCGAAATCGTCTCCGGCTCGAGCCCCGCGGCCGACCCGGTCGTCAACTTCACGATCGGCTTCCTCTCGCTGCTGGTCGCCTACGTCCTCGCCACCGACCGCGACGCCGGCTTCAGCGAGCGCCGCCGCGAGAAGAACGCGGCCAAGCCCCAGCGCGACCCCTGGTCGGAGCGCGTGCTCAGCCGCGGCTCGGCGCCGATCGCCTTCGCCGTCGGCGTCGCGCTGAACCTGCCGGGCGCCTTCTACCTGGTGGCGCTCAAGGACATCGCCCAGGGAGAGAGCGGCCTCAGCAGCCAGGTCGTCGCGATCGTGGTCTTCAACCTGATCATGTTCGTGCTCGCCGAGGTGCCACTGCTCGGCTACTCGTTCGCGCCCGAGGCAACCCAGACGAGGGTCGAGCAGTTGAACGACTGGATGGCCCGCAACGCACGCCAGATAGTGATCGTCATCGCGACGACGTTTGGTCTCTACCTGGTCGGGCGCGGGATCGTCGGGGTCGTCTGACGCAGCGGTCAGACAACCCCGACGACACAGCTAAACCAGCAGTTTCGCCTTCGCTTTCTCGAACTCGTCGGCCGAGATCGCGCCCTTTTCCTTCAGGTCGTTGAGCTTGTGCAGCTCGTCGGCGGGCGAGGAATGCGCCTGCTCGCGGATGTAGGCGTCCATGTGCTGCTTGGCCTCCGCCTGGGCCTTGATCGCCCGTTCGCGCATGCCGCTGCCGCGGACGATCAGGTAGATCAGCGCCGTCAGGAACGGGATGAAGACCAGGAACAGCACCCAGACGGCCTTGGCCCAACCCGACGTCTCGTGATCGCGGAAGAGGTCGCTGAGGATCGTGATCAGGATCCAGATCCAGATCACGAAGAAGAAGATCTCGAAGGCGAGAAGCAGGGCTTCGCCCAGGTTGATGTCGGCGAGTGGCAAGGGATTTCCTTTCGGTCTCAGGTCGGGTTGGGGGGCCTAGCGCCACCCCTTCAATTCCGCACGCTATTCGTTGCCCCTGTTTGCTGCATCCGTAGTTTTCGGCATCGCGTAGAGGACCGCGGCTACCGCGGTGGCGAGGTTGAGGCTCGAGACGCCCGCGCGCATCGGGATCGCGAGGCGCTCGTCGGCGCGGGCGAGCAGCTCCTCGCTGAGGCCATGGCGCTCGGTGCCGAAGGCGAGGACGCAGCGCGGCTCCAGCGCTCGCGGGGACATCGCCTCACCCTCGGGGTCGACCGCGACCAGCGGCCGCTCGCCACCCGGGGGCCCCTCGACCGACGCCACCGGCAGGGCGAAGTGCAGACCGGCGGCGCCGCGCAGGGCCTCGGGGGACCAGGGGTCGTTGTCGCCGGTGGTGAGGAGCGCGGCGGCGCCGGCGGCGGCCGCGACTCGCACGCAGGCGCCCATGTTGCCCATCGTGCGCGGGTCCTCGAGCAGGACGACCGGCGCCGGGCGCTCGTCCGCGAGCGCCGCGTCGACGTCGACGGGCGGGCGCCGGGCGATCGCCACGGCGCCGGTGCGAGGCGCGTGCGGGACCATCCGCTCCAGCTCCCCGGCGTCGACGCGGATGACCTGGGCGGCCAGCGTGCCGGCCAGGTCCGGTGCCAGGTCCCCCGCCAGGCGGTCGAGCTCCTCGGGGTCGACGGCGACCGCCTCGACGATCTCGGCGCCGAAGCGCAGCGCGTGCTTGAGCGCGTGGAACCCCTCCAGCACCGCCAGCTCACGGTCGCGGCGGGCGGCGCGGAAACGCTGAACGAGGGCGTCGCTCACCCGAGAATCATTAGTCGATCGCGCCGATTCAGGATGCCGCGCGGAAACGTGCCGTGGGAATGGGGTCGTCGCACTCGGCGAGCGAATCCAGGAAAGAGGTCAGGTAACGGCCGATCACCTTGCCTCGCTGCTCGCCCCACTGGGGCTCCTCGCTCAGGCTCGAGGCCTCACCGTGACCTCCGGTCGGGCAGCCGTACAGGTAGCGCGGCTCACCGCCCGTCCAAAGCACGGCGCGCAGGACAGGGCTGAACGGCTCGGGGTCCGCCTCGATGCCGGCCTCGGCGGCGATCAGGCCGGCCGCCGCATCGGCCTGCTGGGTCGCGATCCCACCCTGCTTGACCGGGAATCCGGTCACGTCGCCGGCGGCGAAGATCCGCTCGGTCCCGATCGCCCGGCAATGCTCGTCGACGCCGACGAAGCCGTCCGAGTCGTGAGGGACCCCCGAGACTCGCCGGCCCTCGAGCCGGGGGAGGCTGATCACGGCGCCCGCCGCGATCTCCTTGCCCGGGGCGATCCGCAGCCGGCCGTCCTCGAAGGAGACCGGGTGGGCGCCGGTGATGACCTCGATCCCGCGCTCCTCGAGCAAGTCGCCCATCTGCTCTGCGACCCGCCGGCCAAAGAGCTCCAGCGGGGCGTCCTCCGGGGTGACGACGGTGAGTCGGGTGCGGGCCCCGCCCGACCTGGCCAGCTCGCTCGCCCCCAACAAGGCGAGCTCATAGAGCGGCAGCGCCCAGCCCTGGCCACCGGACATGGTGAAGACGAGGCTGCGCAGATCTCCGGCGCGCAGGCTGGCAATCACTTCGCCGACCTGGCCTTCGTCGGCCACGCCCCAGAAGGTAATCGCCCCTGGAATCGCCCACAGCATGCGCGCCCCGGTCGCGACCAGAAGGTAGTCGTAGGGGAGCCGCTCGCCGTCGCGGGTGATCGCGAACCGGCGCCCGGGCTCGACCGCGACGATGCCATCCGGATGGAAGGAGGCACCGCAGCGCTCGGCGAGCGCCGCCATTTCGTAGCGGAAGACGCGCGCCATCCCGTAGGGCTCGCCGACGGCGAAGGGACGGAAGGCGAACTCGCGGCGTGGATCGCGAATCTCGACCGCGATCCTCCCGCCGGCGAGGTCGCGGAGCGCCAACGCGGTCTCGATGCCGGCCATTCCTCCGCCGGCGACCAGGACGCGAGCGCGGCTCTCATCGCGGCTCGGCGCGGCCATGCTCACGCCGCCCCGCTCCCGGCGGCGTCGAGCGCAGCGATCACTTCTCCGTCGGAGACCTGGGAGAAGTCGCGGTACCACTGGCCGACCCCATAGAGCAGCGGCGGTTCGCTCAAGCAGACGACCTCGTCGGCCTCAGCGCGCAGGCGCGCGGCCGAGTCAGGGGCGCAGACCGGCACAGCGAGCACCAAGCGGCGCGGCCGCATCCGGCTGACGGCGCGCAGCGCGGCCGTGTCGGTGACGCCGGTGGCGACGCCGTCGTCGACGACGATCGCCGTCCGCCCTCGCAGGTCGATCAGGGGCCGCTCGCCGCGGTAGGCGGCGACGCGCCGGCGCAGCTCCTCGCTCTCGCGGGAGACGATCGAGTCGAGCACACCGCCGTTGATGCCGAGCACCGCCAGTGCCTCGGAGTCGAAGACCCGGACGCCTCCCTCGGCGATCGCGCCGATCCCGTACTCGGGGTTGTGGGGGGCGCCGAGCTTGCGCACTGCGAGGACCTCGAGCGGCGCGTCCAGCACCACCGCGATCTCCTCCGCGACCGGCACGCCGCCGCGCGGCAGCCCGACGACGACGGGGTCTTCGTCCCGATAGGCGAGCAGCTCCACCGCCAGCCGCCGCCCGGCGTCGCGGCGGTCGCGGAACCGGATCGATCGGGAGCCCACCTCTGTCGAAGCCATGGCACTCGATTGTGCTGACTGGAAGGGCGGCCGACATCGGGGGATTACCCCCGTTCTGTTCGGCTTTTCCCGGATGCTTGCCGAGATCGCAGAGGCGACCGCGGCAGTGTTTGTATCACACGTGATACAGTGCCGTCGTGGCAACGGTCAGCATTCGCGAACTTCGCAATCACGGCGGCGACGTCGTCGATCGGGCTGCCCGTGGCGAGCAGATCACGATCACGCGGTCGGGGAAGGAGGTTGCTGAGCTGCGACCCATTCGCGAGCCGCTCTCCGGCAACGCCCTGCTGAATCGCTGGAACCGGCTGCCCCCGATCAACCCGGCAAGCCTGCGCTCCGACATCGACGAAGTACTGGACCCTCGGCTTTGAAAGGGGTTGAGCAAGCGAGGGAGCGGGGAATCCTCGATACCTCGACGGTCATCCTCCTCCAACGCCTGCGCGACCCTGCCAGCCTGCCAGAGGAGCCAGTCATTACGGCGGTCACGCTCGCTGAGCTCGCGGTCGGCCCGTTGGTCGCAGCGGATGAGGGCGAGCGGGCCAATCGCCAGGCCCATCTCCAACAGGCCGAGGCCGACTTCGATCCGCTGCCCTTCGACGCCGACGCCGCCCGCGCCTTCGGCCGGGTTGCCGCGTCACTGCGTCGAGCGGGACGCAAGACCGCCGCTCGCACGTATGACGCAATGATCGCCGCGACCGCGATCGCCAACGACCTCCCGGTCTACACGTGCAATCCCGGTGATTTCGAGGGAATCGAGGGCCTGTCGGTGACGCCCGTTCCGATACCGCCGAGCTAGATGAGCGATCCCATTGCCAGCCTTGCCAAGGATGCGGTCTCCCAACTGCAGGCATCGGGGAAAGCGCGTTATCTCATCGGAATAACCGGACAGCCTGGGGCCGGGAAGTCAACCCTGGTCGAGGCCCTCGTCAAAGCCTGTTCACGGGAATTGGGTGAGCAGCACGCCATTGGGCTTCCCATGGATGGCTTTCACCTCACGAACCAGGAGCTGACAGACGCCGGACTGCGCGACCGCAAGGGTGCCCCATCCACTTTTGACGGTCATCGATTTGTCGAGGCTATTGCACACATCTCGAATTCCCCAGTGCCGATGACCTGGCCAGCGTACAGTCGCCTTCTTCACGAACCAGTCCCGGATGCCATATCAGTGCCACCGACAGCACAGCTGGTCTTCATCGAGGGAAACTACCTCCTCCTGCCGAATTGGCCTTGGTCCCTAGTCCGGACTCTCCTTGACTGCGTCTGGTACGTCATGACCGATCTCAAATCCATAAAAGATCGCTTGATCAAGCGACAACTCGACGCTGGAAAGTCCCTTCCGGAGGCCAGCTCTCACGTGGTGAATTCCGATCTCGCCAATGCGCAGGAGATTGCCGCCACGCAATCTCGGGCCGACCGAGTCCTCGAGATCGATCAGCAGGACCCTCTCCTGAGGGGACTGACGGACCCCGCAACCGGCCAGTCCATCATTCCTGACCCCTAACTCAGACGAGCTTAACGGCGTCCACGAGGACCGCCTCCAGCTTGACGCGTCGCTCAGTTGCCGAAGGGACGGATATCACCGTTACGAAATCACGCTCCCCCACCTGCCGATGTAGGGTTCTCCACTTTTCTGCGAGATACCAAGCCGCACCGATAGTCCCCACTGGCCCCACTCCCGCAACGAGAAACCATCGCCGACCTGGATGGTCTTCTGGTTCCGGCGTATGCCGGAGCACTAGGCCTACCTGGCGCTCCTCGTCGCTACGAAACTCAGAACCGTCTTGCAGCTTCACATACTCCGAACCGTTGCCGTCTGGAACGATCTCGAACAGCGGCGTCTCTGAAGTCGTCAAGTACAAGTGCGTGCAATCATTGCTGCTCAGCCCGACGGACATAAAGCTGCAGTCGCACTGATGTACGGCCGTAGTGTCGGGCCGCAGCTCAAACCTCCGGCCGTGATTCGATTCGAATAGGCCAGCGAGGTATACAAGCGCTTCCATATCGTTCGCGGCAACCGCACGCGGCAGGTCAATGCGATGAACGGTGTTCGCAAACTGCTTCTTTGACTTCGCATACAGGCGCTGCGGGTTATGACCCGCAAGCGATTCGACCACCTCGGGCGCAAGAACGAACTCAGGGAAAACGAACACCGCACAGCGCTCAAGCATCTCGCTTCCGAAGAATGCATTCGAGACGGTGTTCAAGTAGCGGCGGTGGAATGTCTGCACCAACAACAGTGAAGTCATGAACAAGAACGATGAGGCCACCGCGACGAGTATTTCCCGCCAGGGACTTGGCGTGGCAAAAGAGACCGCGATGAGCAACAGGCCAACGAACGCAGCCAGCATCTCAACGTTGACCAGCCGTTCGGACCCCGACCTGCGCAAGTCTTTCATGCGATATCGGTAGACATTCCAAGTGAGCCACCGGGGCGTGGCCCATGCGTCGCACAAGACTGAGACGCTATTGCCGTCGCATCTTCCAGTGCTCTCTGAAGAGGTGCTCCATTCGAGATGCCATAGGCATAGGCGCCATGCAAGACGTCTCCTGCCCCCATCGTGTCTATTGCATCGGTTTGCGGCACCCTGAGCTCAATCGCTTGTCCGTCGATCGAGGCAACCGTCGGACTGGATCCCACAGACACCGCCGCCAGACGTGGGCCATGGCTCAGCAGTCGCTCCAGCAGCTGTGAGGATGGCAGATTTGGAGCCAAAGAACAGGAAGCGATCACGTGGTCGCATTCCCGCATCAGGTCGTAGACATGGTCCTTATAGCCGCCGGGGTCGAAAACGACCGGGGTCTCGCTCGCACCGATGCGACTCAATACCTCTTTAACTACGTTCGGAAAATGAGAATCAACGACGACTACATCGGGGTCCTCGAAGTCGGGAGTGCGGTTCGACATCTCCGACTCGTCGAATCCCCGAGCGTTTAGCGATACAACCGTCCGCCGGCCAGAGTCATCAACGATGATGCTTGAGGTTGGCAAGCTGCCGCCCTCCGCCAGATCGACCACTCGAACGCCGAGAGCCGAAAGGTCGTCTCGAGCGGCCACCGACAGCGTCCCGGTTCCGATCGCTGTGAGAAGTGTGGGGTTTCCCCCTAGCGAGGCGAAGGCAATCGCCGCGTTCGCAGCCGGCCCGCCTGCGCCAACCCAACGATCAGTCGCTTGGATCTTCTCGTCGTCACGTGGAAAGCGTTCCACGTAGTGGACGAGATCAAACGTCGTCAAGCCTACAAAAAGGCCCGATGGAGTACCGCCGCCCGCCACGAGGCTCAGAGCCTAGCGATTGCGGGCCAAATCAGATCGTGTGCTGGGATGCACTGCCCGGCCTTCGCGAGGCCGACAGTCGTCCCTCAATCCCCGCCGTTTTCCGCCAGTAGCGCCGGGGCGAAGGACTTCGTCCCCTTGCCACCGGCACGGGCCAGCGGGGTTAGGCCGAAGAGGTCCTCGACCGAGCGCAGCAGCGAGTAGGGGTCGTAGGCGGCGCCATCGGTGGAGCCGGGGGCGAGGAACGGCGAGAGCAGCAGCGCGCCCGTGCGCAGAGCATCGGGAGTGCCCGCACCGGGCGCCGTAGGGTCGAGCGCCGAGAAGGCGACGACTAGGACGCCGTCGGCCTTGTAGGCGGGCGATTCGAGGATCTTCGGCACCCAGGTCGAGAGGAAGGCGTCGGCGGCGGCCGGGCCTTCGGGCACGCCCGCGGGGCACTGGCCAGCCGCGCCCGATTCACATGGGGTCGGGGCAAGGTAGGAGTAGCTGGGTGTCCGCTTGGCGCTGGCCAGGTCCTTGTCGAGCTGCTCGAGCGGGACGTCGTTCGCCGTGCAGTCGCCGAGGTCGAGAAGGGAGTGGAAGTAGACGAAGGGGTTCTGGCTCGCCGCGTAGCCGCCGGGCGCGGTGGCGGCGCTGGGCCCGCCCTCTTCAGGGTGCACGCAGTTGGCCGGGGCGCCGCTCGCGTCGCTCATCCCCTGCGCGTAGGCATGCCAGGTGAAGTGGCCGAGGCCGAGCTGGTCGGCCAGGGTCAGCGTCGACACCGGGTAGACGCAGCCACTGCCGTCAAGCACGCCACCGCTGTTTTCGGTCACCGGCGAGACCGCGTCGTAGGAGGCGCAGCCGGCCTGCGTCGCGGCGTTGGGCGGCTGCCCGCCGATCGCGGCGATCCCGTTCGCCGCCGCCGAGCCGTCGAGCAACGTGTAGCCGCCGAGCAGGGTGCCCTGCGGGCGCAGGGTGCCCGAGAGGTAGGGCATCTGCGATTCGACGCCGAGCGAGCCCTCGTAGCCGGGACTGGTCAAAGAGATCACGAAGACGTGCTTGATGCGACCCGCTTCCGGGCCGGGTTCCGCCGCGGTCGGGGCGCTCGCCGGTTCCGGCGCCGGTTCGAGTGCCGGAGCCGGCGCCGGGCCCGGCGCCGGCGATGGCGCCGCCGAGGCGGGATCCGCGGAGCCGCCGGAGGATCGTCCGGTCCCCGCGGGCTCGGCCGGCGCCGGGACGGTGCTCGCCGCCGGCGCGCCGCCGATTCCCCGCCCCAGCAGCGCCGCCAGCGCCCCGCTCTCGCCGCCGCCCGTCATCGCGCTGGCGACGATCGCCGAGGTCGCCACCAACGAGGAGGCGACCAGCAGGCCGAAGCGCTTGCCGGTCAGCGAGGCCGCGGCGGCGACCGCGCGCCGCGCCTGGGCGCGGATCGCGGCCCTCATGGCGCCACCGCCGTCAGCGAGTGGCCGCACTGGGGGCAGAAGCGGTCCGCCGCCCCGTAGGGCGAGTTACAGCTCGGGCAGAGCCCGGCGGCGTCGGTGCGTTGCAGCTCCAGCACTCGCTCGAGCGCGAGCAGCTCGGCGTCGACGCGTTGCAGCTCGGCGGCCTTGCGAGTCAGCACGTCCATCCGCACGTGGTCGCGGATCGCCATCTCGTAGAAGGCGCCGCCGAGGTCGGCCTGCATGATCGTGAACTTCTCGAGCAGCCGGTCGCGCTGGGCGCGCAGCTCGACGCTCTCCTCGGGCTTGGGGGCGGCATCGGGCTGCGCCGGGGGCGGCGCCACGGACCGGCCCACCCCCTCACGACGAGACCTCCAGGCCCGCGCCGGTCTACTCAGCGCCTCGCCGAGCGCGCTCACGGTTCGCCCGCCTTCCCGGACGGCGCCGGCGCAGAGCCAGGGTCGCCGCCGATCACGACGACGTCTGGGAGGTTCTGCTGGGCTTCGATGTAGCTGGAACCGACCTGTTCGGGGTTTTCTTCGACCAGCCTGGTGTCTTCCTTCACCTTCTCGGGAGGCGGCTTGAAGCCCGCGATCTGGTGCACGTCGCCGTTGCTGGTGTGGGCGACCACCTTGCCGCCGTCCTTTGCCGGCCCCTTCGCCGCCTTGCCCTTCTTGGCGGTCGAGGCCGTCGTCGGGCTCGCACCGGTCGTGCTCGGCGCCACCGCGGGCTGCTTGCGCAGCGCTTCCAGCAGGGCCTCTTCGGAGCCGTTGCCGGCGCCGCTGCGGCCGACGACGACCCCGATCGCGACGGCGATCGGAAGCAGCGCAAAGAACCCGACCGCCGCCGCGCGGCTGCTCGAGGGCGCCTTGGCGGGCGGGCGCAGCGGCTTGCGGTGCGCCCGCTTGCTCATCGCCGCGAAGTAGCGCGAGGAGGGATTGGCCCCGTTGCCGCGCCGGGCCGCGCATTGGATGCAGTAGCGCTGCTGGGGGTCGAGCGGTGCGCCGCACTCCTCGCAGGGCTCGTAGCGGCCGCTCCCGACCGGCGGGGACTGCTGGGCTGAGACGTTCATCGTTGTTCGCTCCGGTGGTCGTGGGACTTGGCGTGCCGCTTGCGTTCGCGCCTTTCGAGGATGCGCTTCGATTCCGCCCGCTTCGCGGTCGCCTTCTCCTGCGTCGTCGAGCAGCCGCCGAGCGGCGCCGCGACGAGCAGTGCGCAGGCCGCGAGCGCCGCGGCTGGTTTCGCACGCCTAGCCGAAGGCACCGCTCACGTACTCCCGGGTGCGCTGCTCGCGGGGCGAGCCGAAGAGGGCGGTGGCGCTGGCGTACTCGACCAGCTCGCCCAGGTACATGAAGGCGACGTGGTCGGCGATCCGGTAGGCCTGCTGCAGGTTGTGGGTGACGATGACGACGGCGACGTCGTCGCGCAGCTTCACGATCAGGTCCTCGATCACCTGCGTCGACTGCGGGTCGAGCGCCGAGCAGGGCTCGTCGAGCAGCAGCACCTCGGGCTCGGCGGCGAGCGCGCGGGCGATGCAGAGCCGCTGCTGCTGGCCACCGGAGAGGCGCAGGGCGGGATGGTCGAGGTTGTCCTTGACCTCCTCGAAGAGGCCGGCGCGCTGCAGGGCGCTGTGCACCTTGGGCTCGAGCGTCTTGCGGCGCGCCCGGCGCGAGCCCTGCTCGCGCAGCACGTAGGCGATGTTGTCGAAGACGCTCATCGGGAACGGGTTGGGCTGTTGGAAGACCATCGTCACCCGGCGCCGCAGCAGGGTTGGCTCGATCAGGCGAACATCGACGTCGTCAAGCAGGATGCGGCCGCTCAGCGTGGCGGTGCGGGTCAGCTCGGTGAGCCGGTTGAGCGAGCGCAGCAGCGTCGTCTTGCCACACCCCGAGGGGCCGATCAGGGCCAGCACCTCCCCCTGGCGCACCGGCATCGAGACCGACTTGACCGCTTCGCGCTCGGCGTAGGAGACCGAGACGTCGTCGATCTCCATGCGCCGGATCGAGAACTGGGGCGCGCTGACCGAGCGCCGCGCCGCGGTGAAGCCGCCGGAGGGCGCGGCGACGCCCGGCGCCGCGCTCGCGGCCGGCGGGGCCACCTCGCGCGCGGACGGGACCTGCTCCAGCGACAGGCGCCGGATCGGCGGCGGGCCGGGAAGAGCCTCGGGGGCCACCCCTCCCACCTCACGGTCAAGCTCGGACACAGGGCTTACGAACTCCACGTTCCCGCCTTTCTCGCGCGGCGATGGACGACGTCGACGGCCGCGTTCAGGGCCAGCACCATCAGCAGCAGGACGAAGGCCGCCGCGTAGGCCTTCTGCGGTTGGTTGAGGTTCCCGGTCGGGGAGGCCTCGTAGACGAAGTTGGTCAGCGTCGTGCCCGCGCCGCGCAGGTAGTTGATCGGGAAGGCGCTGCCGACCGGGGCGAAGTTCTGGGTGGCGCCGAGGAGGACGACGATGATCGCCGTGTCGCCGATGATGCGGCCGAGGCCGAGCATCGCGCCGGTCGCGATCTGGGGGCGGGCAGTGGGCAGCAGGATCCGCCGCGTGGTCGCGATCTTGGTCTTCCCTACCGCGTAGGAAGCCTCGCGCACGTGCCCTGGGATCGCGTTCAGCCCCTCGCGGGTGCTGGCGACGACCAGCGGCAGCGCGACCAGCGAGAGCATCGCCGAGGCGGCGAAGAAGGAGCGGCCGAAGACGACTCCTTCCGTGGTGCGGCTGAGGAAGCCGAGCGCCGTGCTGGAGAAGATCACGGTGCCGAAGAGGGCGAGCACGATCGAGGGGATGCCGGCGATCGCCTCGATCGTCGATTCGGCGACCCGCGCCAGGGCGGCGGGCCGCCCGTACTCGACCAGCCAGATCGCGACGGCGACGCCGATCGGCAGCGCGATCGCGATGCCCATCGCTCCCACGATCAGCGTGCCGAAGAGTGCGTCTGAGAAGCCGCCGCTTTCGCTCTGGTCGAAGCCGCCGCTGGCGGGGGTGACCAGCATCGAGGGCTTCAGGTAGGTGAGCCCCTTGACGAGCAGGTAGGCGACGATCGCGACGGCGATCGCGCAGAAGAGCAAGCCCAGAGCCCAGCAGATCGCCAGGCCGACGCGGTCGGAGAGGCGCCAGGTGGCGCTCGCCTCGACCGCTCCCTTGCGGCTCGGAGGCGGAGTGGACGCGGCGGGCGAGGGCTGCGCCGGGGGTGTGGCGACCGGAGCCCCGGTCACGCGGTCGCTCCGTATTTGCGCATCGCCCGCCGCGCCACCCAGCCGGCCAGGGAGAAGAGCGCGGCGGAGAAGAGCAGCACCGCGGCGATCGCGAACAGGGTCGCGTTGGAGGGCGGCGAGCCGAGCGAGTCGATGTTCTTGACGATCGTCGGCGCCAATGGCCGCGAGGGCTCGTAGATGAAGATCAAGCCGTCGGCGGGATTCGGCGAGAAGGCGACCGAGCCGGAAACCATCGCCAGCATCACCGCCTCCCCTGTCGCCCGCGCCACGGCGAGCACCGTGCCGGCGACGATCGCGGGGCGGGCGGTGCGCACGCCGATCTTCCAGGTCGTGCGCCAGCGGTTGACCCCCATCGCCAGGGACCCTTCGAGCCAGCCCGGCCGGACGGAGCGCAGGCCGTCGGAGAAGATCGAGATCATCAGCGGCGCGATCATCACGGTGAGGATCAGCACCGCCGCCAGCAGGCTGTAGCCGCTGAGCGAGATCACGCCGGCGACCGAGGCCCTCTGGGGCTCGGTGACGAGATGGTTGCCGATGAAGGGGACCGCCACCAGCACGCCGAGCAGGCCGTAGATGACCGAGGGCACGCTGGCGAGGAAGCGGACAACCGGCTGCAGCACCCCCCGCATCCGCTCCGGCGCGAACTCGACCAGGAAGACGGCTACGAAGAGGGAGGAGAAGAGGGCGAGGAGGACCGCCCCACCGACGATCAGGAGCGTGCTCCAGATCAGCGGCCAGGCGTGGAAGGTGTAGACGTAGTTGGCGCCTTCGAGGCCGGAGAGGTAGATCTGGTTGAGCTGTTCTTCGACGCTGCCGCCGGAGCCGAACCAGGCGAGCCCGTTGTGCGCGAAGGAGGGCCAGGCCCGCACGAAGACGGTGACGATCAGCGCCAGCAGCAGGGCGACGACGGCGCAGACCAGCGCGCCGCGCACCCGCTCGGCGCGCTGGTCCGACCACTTGGG
>DASVFR010000047.1:0-61784 GCA_036379955.1 Solirubrobacterales bacterium | reverse complement strand
TGTCCGCGCTTTTCGCCCCATCGGCCCGGAGGGACGCTGCTAGCTCGGCGAGGAAGACGGTGGTGTTGCCGGGGGCGTAGCGGGCTACCGCCTCGGCGCCCCCGTCTAGGGTCGTGGGGGCCTCGGTCGCCACGGCCAGCTTGGCGCCGTTGCGGCGGATCGCCTTGCGGATGCGGAGGTCGAGGATCGGGCTTGAGTGCAGGGGGTCAGTGCCGACGACGAGGATCGCCTCGGCAGCGTCGATGTCGCGCACCTTGGCCGAGACCTCAGGCTGGGCGAGCCGCACCAGCGCGTCGCGACCTGCCCCGCGCGAGGGCCGGGAGTCGACGTGGGGCGATCCCAGCGCCTCGCGCAGGATGCGCTGGACCAGGTAGCCCTCCTCGTTGGAGGCGTCGCCGACGATCGCGGCGGTCCGCTCGCCGCCGGCCTTCAGCGCCGCGGCGGCCTTGGCGGTCGCGTCCTCCCAGGACGCCTCGGCGCCGCCGCGCAGGCGCGGCGCGCGCACGCGCTCGGGCGCGTCGAACATCTCGAAGCCATAGCGGCCGCGATCGCAGAGCCAGCCGTCGTCGACGTCGGCGTTGTCGCGGGCGATCACCCGCTTCACCCGCTCGTCGCGGACGGTGAAGCTGACGTTGCACTGGCTCGGGCAGAGCGTGCAGACCGAGCCGGCCTGCTCGATGTCCCAGGGCCGAGCCCGGAAGCGGTAGGTGTAGCTGGTCAGCGCCCCGACCGGGCAGAGGTCGGTGATGTTGCCGTGGAAGGGACCGACGTAGGGGCGGTCGTCGAAGGTGCCGACGAAGGTGCGGTCGCCGCGCTCGAGCAGCTGCAGCTGGGAGTCCTCGGAGACCTCCTGGCTGAAGCGCACGCAGCGGTAGCAGAGGATGCAGCGCTCGCGGTCGATCGCGACCAGCGGCGAGAGCTCGACCGGCTTCTGGAAGTGGCGCTTCTGGTCGGTCATCCGGCTGCGGCCGGGACCCCAGCCCATCGAGATGTCCTGCAGCGGGCACTCGCCGCCCTTGTCGCAGACCGGGCAGTCAAGCGGGTGGTTGACGAGCAGGAACTCGACCACGGCGCTCTGTGCCTCCTTGACCTGGTCGGTGCGGGTGTGGACGACCATGCCGTCGCGCACCGGGGTCGAGCAGGAGGTCTGCAGCTTCGGGATCCCCTCGATCTCGACCAGGCACATGCGGCAGGCGCCGACCGGGTCGCCGAGCTTGGGCTCGTAGCAGAAGACCGGGATCTCGATGTCGCCGCGCTTGGCAGCGTCGTGGAGCATCTCGCCCTCGGTCGCGCTCACCTCGCGCCCGTCGACGATCAGCGTTATCTCCTTGCCGCTCACGTCGATGCCCCCAGGGTCTCGGGTGCGCCCTGCACGACCGGCAGCCGCTCGGCGACGGCGGGCGCGCCTTCGCTCGCTGCGGCGATCACGTCTTCGAACTCGTCGCGGAACTTGCGGACCATCGCGCCGACCGGCATCGCCATCGAGTCGCCGAGCACGCAGAGGCAGTGACCGATGATGTTCTCCTGCACCGAGGCGACGATGTCGAGATCCATCGGCGTCGCCTCGCCGCGCACCACCCGTTCGAGCATCTTCACCGTCCAGTTGGTGCCCTCGCGGCAGGGGGTGCACTTGCCGCAGGACTCGTGGTGGTAGAAGCGCGCAGTGCGCAGCGCCATATGCGGGATCGAGACCGAGTCGTCGGCGACGATGATCGAGCCCGAGCCGAGCATCGAACCGGCCTCGGCCATCGACTCGAAGCTGTAGGGGAGGTCGAGCCCCTCCTCGGCTTCCAGCACGGGGGAGGAGGAGCCGCCGGGGTAGAAGGCCTTGACCTCGCGCCCCTCCGCCGGGCCGCCGGCGAGGTCCATGATCAGCTCGCGGGTCGGGATCCCGAGCTCGACCTCGTAGTTGCCGGGGCGCCGCACGCAGCCGGAGACCGAGACCACCTTGGTCCCCGGCGACCGCTCGGTGCCGAAGCCCTTGAACCACTCGGCGCCGTTGCGGACGATGTGGGGCACGTTGGAGAGCGTCTCGACGTTGTTGATCAGCGTCGGCCCACCGTAGAGGCCCTGCACCGCCGGGAAGGGAGGCTTCAGCCGCGGGTTGCCGCGCTTGCCCTCGAGCGCGTCGAGCAGCGCCGTCTCCTCGCCGCAGATGTAGGCGCCGGCGCCGCGGTGGACGACCAGCTCGAGGTCGCGGCGGGTGCCGAGGATGCTCTCACCCAGATAGCCCGCCTCATACGCTTCGGCGACCGCGGCGTCGAGGACGTCGGCCTGGGAGTCGTACTCGCCGCGGATGAAGATGAAGGCGTGGCCGGCGTCGGCGGCGAGGGCGGCGATCGCGATCCCCTCGATCAGCTGGTGCGGGTTGCGCTGCATCAGCTCGCGGTCCTTGAAGGCGCCGGGCTCGGACTCGTCGGCATTGCAGCAGAGGTACTTGTCCATCTCGCCGCGCGGCAGGAAGGAGGCCTTCTTGCCCATCGAGAAGCCGGCGCCGCCGCGCCCGCGCAGGCCCGAGTCTTCGAGCTCCTTGAGGACCTCGTCGGCCTCCATCTCCTTGTAGGCCTTCTCCAAGGTGGCGTAGCCGCCGTAGCCCTTGTAGCCGGCGAGCGTGCGCAGCGCCGGGTCTTCGGCGTTCTTCAGGAGCATCCGGGTCTCAGGCATCGGGGCCTCCCGGCAACGGGCGCTTCTCCAGCGCCTTCTCGGGCAGGACCTCGGCGCCGGCGCGCAGCTGCTCGATCGCGGTCGCGGCCTCGCCCGTCTCCAGCGGCCCGAAGTAGCGCTCGTCGATCGAGGCCATCGGCGCGATGTCGCAGGCGCCGAGGCACTCGAAGCCGGTGACGAAGAAGTCGACATCCTCCCCGGCCGCCTCGCGGAAGGCGTCGAGCAGCTGGTCGCCGCCGCGCATCCAGCAGCTGATGTTGGTGCAGACGGCGACCTTGTGGGTGCCGACCGGCTCGGTGTGCAGCAGGTCGTAGAAGCTCGCCACCGACTCCAGGTAGGCGGGCGTCACCCGCATCACCGCGGCAGCCTGCCGGATCCCCTCCGGCGTGCACCACCCGTACAGCCGCTGCACCGCCCAGAGCGCCGGGATCGACGCCGATTTCCGGTCCGGGTACTTCGCCATCAACTCCTCGATCCGCTCGCGCAGCTCGGGCGGACAGTCGACTTCGTGCAGCTCGGGGACCTCCTGCGGCGAGCGATCGGGCACGCGCCCCTCGGTGACCGCGCGGTCAACCGGTAGGTCGGGATTGTCGATGCCGATGCCGTCGACGGGACTCACCGATCCACCCCGCCGAGAATCGGGTCGAGCATCCCTAGGCTGCAGATCATGTCTGCGATGTAGCCGTCGAGCGACATGTCGCGGAACGCCTGCAGGTTGACGAAGGAGGGATCGCGGAAGTGGACCCGGGCCGGCTTCGCCGATCCGTCGGCCACGACGAAGCAGCCCAGCTCGCCGCGCGGCGACTCGATCGCGTAGTAGATCTCGCCCGGGCCGACCCGGTAGCCCTCGGTGACGAGCTTGAAGTGGTGGATCAGCGACTCCATCGAGGTCGAGAGCTCCGACCGCGGCGGCAGCACGTACTTGCGGTCGTCGGCGATGTGCGGGCCCTCGGGCAGCCCGTCGAGCGCCTGCTCGACGATCCGCACCGACTCGAACATCTCCGCCACCCGCACGCGGTAGCGGTCGTAGTTGTCGCCGACCGTGCCGACCGGGACCTTGAAGTCGAGCTGCGGATAGATGAGGTAGTCGAAGGCCTTGCGCAGGTCCCAGGGCTCGCCGGCGGCGCGCAGCAGCGGCCCGGTCACGCCCAGCTCGAGCAGCCGCTCGCGCGAGACGATGCCGGTGCCCTTGGTGCGCTGCAGGAAGACCTCGTTGCGGTCGAGCAGCGCTTGGTACTGCTCGACCCGCCCCGGCATGTCGCGGATGAACTCGCGCAGCTTCGCCTCGAAGCCGAGCGGGATGTCCTCGATCACGCCGCCGACCTGGAAGTAGCGCGTGTGCATGCGCTGCCCGGTCGCCATCTCGAAGAGGTCGAGGATGCGGTCGCGCTCGCGGAAGCAGTACCAGAGCATCGAGATCGCGCCGAGGTCGAGCGCCGTCGTCCCCAGCCAGACCAGATGCGAGTGAATGCGGTTGAGCTCGAGGAAGATGACCCGCAGGTGCTTGGCCCGCTCGGGGATCTCGAGCTCGATCAGCCGCTCGACCGCGCCGCAGAAGGCCTCCATCTGGAAGAAGTAGGAGACGTAGTCCATGCGCTCGACGAAGGGGATGACCTTCCAGTAGCTCTTGTCCTCGCAGGACTTTTCGATCCCCGTGTGGACGTAGCCGATGACCGGCCTCAGATCGCGCACGACCTCGCCCTCGAGGTCGACGACCAGGCGCAGCACTCCGTGCGTGGCCGGGTGGTGCGGCCCGATGTTGACCGTCATCACCTCGGTGGTGCTCTCGCCCGCGGGTCCTGTCGCCGCAGGGGACCCACCGCCCCTTCCGGTCGCTAAAGCGTCCTCAGGGGCGGTTCCCCCTACGGCGCCACCCGCGGGAGAAGCGGCCGCTGTTGACGCTTTGATCTTGGCCTCAGCCATAAGCCCGCTCGTTGTAGGTGAAGGTCACCGGCTCGCCGCCGACCGGGAAGTCCCGACGTTGCGGCCAGCCAACGTAGTCCTCGGGCAGCAGGATGCGCGTGAGGTCGGGGTGGCCTCGAAAGACGATCCCGAAGAAGTCGAAGGCTTCACGCTCCTGAAACTCCGCGGTCGGGAAGAGCTCGACGCAGGAATCGATTTCCGGGAGGGGTTCGCCGGGGTCGGCCAAAAGCGCCTTCACCCGGATGCGCTCGACTCGATCGCGGTTCAAAAGCTCGTAATGGACCGCGAAGCGTGGGTGCGCCGGTAGGTAGTCGGCGGCATGGAGGCTGGAGAGGAACTTGTAGCCCTGGCCCGGCGCGTTGCGGAGCCAGCGGAGCACGTTGAGCACGTGGGCGGGGTCGATCGAGAGCACCGCCCGCTCTTGAGGGAAGCCGGAGTCGAGCACGGCGCCGGGATATGCCGCCTCGATCTCGCCCCGGATCAGCTCGAGTCCGGGGGCGTCAGGCACGGATCAGCTCCCGGGCCAGCTCGTAGGCCTCGGTCGACGCGGCGCTCGGTTCGCTGCGCGGGCCGCCCCGCGCCCACTCCTCGGTCCCCTCGGCGCCGTAGCGGGCGCGCCAACCCTGATCGGGATTGCCCTGGATCTTGCGCTGCAGCTTGTTGAAGCCGTAGAGGACGGCCTCCGGTCGCGGCGGGCAGCCGGGGATGTGGACGTCGATCGGCATGAACTTGTCGGCGCCCTGGACGACGGCGTAGTTGGCGAACATCCCGCCGGAGGAGGAGCAGGCCCCCATCGAGATCGCCCACTTCGGCTCCAGCATCTGGTCGTAGAGGCGGCGGATGATCGGCGCCATCTTGATCGAGACCCTGCCGGAGAGGACGATCAGATCGGCCTGGCGGGGCGAGGCGCGGCCGGCCTCGGCGCCGAAGCGGGCGATGTCGTAGCGGGCCGTGACCGCCGACATCGGTATCCCCTCGATCGCGCAGCAGGCGAGGCCGAAGGTGAGCGGGAAGATCGAGTTCGAGCGCGCCCAGCCGAGCATCTTCTCGAAGCTGGTCATCACGACCCTCTCCTCGACGTAGCGTTCCAGCTCCTCGCCCTCGAGGTCGCCGCGCAGCATGTCGCGGGCGCGCAGCTGGCGCTCGCGCATCGTCTGCCGTTTCACCTCCAATTCAACGCTCCCTTGCGCCAGACGTAGACGAAGGCGACGAGCAGGAGCGCGATGAAGGTGACCACCTCGCCGAGGACGAAGACGCTGTCGGCCGGCTTGATGATGGCCCCGATCGGATAGAGGAAGACGACCTCGATGTCGAAGAGGATGAAGAGCATCGCGATCAGGTAGAAGCTGATGCCGAAGCGCAGCCCGTGCGACGCCTCGACCGGGATGCCGGACTCGTATGGCTCGGTCTGACGCAGGCTCGCCGCCGTCGGCCGCTGCGGCCGTTTCGGCCCGATCAGGTGGTTGAGCATCGCGAAGAGGCCCCCGACCGTGAGGCCGAGGACCGCGAAGACGAGAATCGGGAGGTAGCTCTTCAGCACTGGGGGATCTTGGATTGGGGCCGGCGGTTGAGGGCGCCACCGGCTTCGGCGCCGAACCGCCTGCAGGGCGAGTTATATACCCACCTTGTAACACATTGCTACATAGTGATTTTCCGCATCAACAAGCGGAATCCCGACAATCTCAGGAGGAAATAGAAAGTGCCGGAGGTCCATCTCGTCGTCGGCTGCGCGCTGATCGTCCTCAACGCCGCCGCCTTCGCCGCCGGCGGGGTCGCCTGGCTGCGCAAGCGGCCCTCGATTCCCTTCTGGTACCTGCTGCGCGCCGCCCAGGTCGCGGTGATCCTGCAGGCGATGCTCGGCGGCCTGCTCGTCTTCACCGGCCACAAGCCCGACGACGACCTGCACTACCTCTACGGGATCCTCCCCCTGCTCGTCTCCCTGCTGGCGGAGGGGGCGCGGGGCGGAGCCGCGGAACGCGAGCTGCGCGACATCGAGGACTTCGAGTCGCTGCCCGAAGGGGAGCAGCAGGCTTTCGCGATGGCGATCGTCCGCCGTGAGATGGGCATCATGGCCGTCAGCTGCGGCGTGATCCTCTTCCTGGCTCTGCGGGCGGCAGGGACCAGCGGAGCGTTCTAGCCGCTGAACGGTTGACCCACCTATATGGGGGTCAATCGTTCAGTCGTCGATCGAGGCCGAGCTGGACCGCAGCGACGATTGCGAAGAGGGTGCCCGTCGCTAGATGCAGCACGGCGTCGGCGTCGTTGTTGGGGAAGGTAAAGACGCCGGCGGGACTGGTCGACCAGATCGCCCAGAGGCCAGTGACGATCAGGGCGACGGCGACGTAGATCGCGTAGAGGACGGCCCAGCGCGGCTTCAGCGCGAAGTAGAAGGCCGGGCCGAAGAGCAGGAAGCCGGAAACGGCGTGGACGCCGTTGAAGTCGACGCCGAGGACGCGCTCGGTCGGCGCCCCGTCGCCGAAGTGGAAGCTCGGCTCGGCGAGCAGGCCGGCGATCGCCCAGCCGATCTGGAAGACGGCGATGACGACGATCGCCCACTGGGCGAAGGTCCAGCGCTGCGTAGAGACCGTTGTCGCCTCCATCGGGTGCGAAGCCTAGCCCCGGCAGCCGGGGCCATGGTCGATAATCGACCGCGGTGGAGTTGGGCGCCGACACCAAGGTCGTTCTGCTGCTCGCGGCGGCGATGTTCCTCTGGGCGCTGCTGCTCGGGGTGATGAAGTACCGGCAGATCGTCGAGTCCGAGGAGGGCGCGGCGCACCCCTACGTGGACATCGCCCACCGGGCGGCGCTGCTCTACAGCTTCGCCCTGCTCCTGGTCGCCACCTTCGTCGAGCTGAGCGGTTGGAGCGTCGCGGTCAACCTGATCGCGGCAGGGGCAATGGCGCTCTACTTCTTCGCCGCCGTAGCCGGCTACAACGTGCACGGCTTGCGGCGCGACACCGACAACCAGTTCCGTGACCCGGTCCGCGGCACGCACGCCTTCATGCTGGCGCTGATCGTCAGCGAGATCGGCGGCTGGCTGGTGCTCGTCGCCGGCTTCCTCGACGCCCAGATCTTCTAGCCGGTGACCACACAGTCTCTGCTGTCGGTCATCTTCAGCGGTTCGGTGTTGGGGAACGCTTCCAGCAGGGCGTCGGCGATCAGCCGGCCGCGGGCGGCGTAGCCTTCGGAGGTGAAGTGGATCCCGTCGGGGATGTACCACTGATCCTTCACGTCTGAGGCCCAGTCGTAGATCCGCATGCTCGGGTAGCGGTCGCAGGCCGCGTGCAGCGCTTCGTTCCAGCTTTTCATGTTCGCCTCCGCATAGGGACCGCTGGCGACGATCGTCTTCACGTTCACCCACAGGACCGGTTCGTCGCCGATCGTCGACATCATGCTGGCGATCCGGTCGTCATAGGTGAAAGTCGAGCCGGCGGCGACGTTGGCCGCCTCGTTGGTGCCCATCGCGATTACCCAACACCCTTTGAACCCTTCGTTCTTCCATGCTTCGGCGACTTCCTGCGCATTCGGTTCACCCTCGAAGTTCTCGTAGATCGAGCGGGCGCCGGCAACCTCGAGGTGTTGTGTGGTGGCGCCGACCCGCGCGTACTGTGCGCTGATCAACTCCCCTTTCGGCAGGTATTCTTCGGAGACGAGTCCCTCCGAGGTGGAGTCGCCGATGTGCACCACGCCTTCGCACGAGGTGGCGAGCGGGGCCTTGCTCACTCTCTTCGCCTTCACCGTCTTCGCCACCGTCGCGGCGCCGATCGCGTTCGAGTTGTTGGAGACGCCCACACCGAGGAGGCCTGCGATCGCGAAGGCGACGACCAGGGTGCTGGCCCCGACCAGCGCCCAACCGCGGCTCGTCAACCTGTCCGCGCGCAGCCCTCCGGCACGAGCCTGCGCCCAGAGCCTGCCGAGGGCGCCGTGCCGGACCGGGTCCTCGACGTAGCGCCAGGAGAGCTCGGCGATCGCGAAGATCGCGGCGACCTCCAGGACGGCGCGCAGCAGGTCCACCTGCCCGCGAGCGTCGTCGGGAGTGGTAAGGACGATGATAGGGAGGGCCCAGAGGTAGATGCCGTACGAACGCTGCCCGATCCAGCGCATCGGCCTGCAGCCGACGATCGGGCCCAGGCGGGATGCCGGGTGTGCCAGGGCGGCGACGGCGAGCGCCGTGGCGAGGCCGAGCAGGCCGAATCCGCCGCGGTAGAGGAAGGGTGAGAACTCGCTCGATCCCCAGAACATCAGCGCGATCACGACGAGGCCAAGGACCCCTGCTGCGTCGATCGTGCGCCGGGCCTGGGCCGTCACGCCGGGACGCAAACGGCGGCTCGGCCAGACCATCGCCAGCGCCGCGCCGAGCAGCAGCTCGAGGGCGCGGGTGTCGGTTCCGTAGTAGACGCGCGAGGGGTCGAGCGAGGGGTGATAGAGGACCGCCATCGCGATTCCCGAGCAGAGCGCCGCGATCAGGGTGACGCCAGCCAGGTGCGAACGCACGCCCGTGTTGTTCTTCGCCTCAGGGACGAGGCGCAGCCCGAGCATCAGCAGGAACGGCCAGAGGATGTAGAACTGCTCCTCGACCGAGAGCGACCACAGATGATTGAGCGGCGAGGGCGGCGCGAAGCGTTCGAAGTAGGAGACGTGGTGGAAGATCAGCCACCAGTTGTTGAAGTAACCGACCGCGGAGAGCGCGGCGGTGCGGAAGTCGGGTGGCTGGTGGGGGCCGACCACCGTCACCCACGCCATCACTACCGTCAGCATCAGGAAAAGCGCCGGCAGTAGGCGGCGGGCGCGGGCCAGCCAGAACGCCTTCAGCCTGATTCCGCCGCGCTTCACCTGCGTCAGCAGAATGTCGGTGATCAGGTAGCCGCTAAGGGTGAAGAAGACTCCGACGCCGAGCAGGCCGCCTTCGGCCCAACCGAAGCCGAGGTGGTAGAAGATCACGCCGAGCACCGCGATCGCGCGCAGGCCGTCGAGCCCCGGCATGTAGCGCTCGCCGCGCCCTACGGGTTCAGGCATAGGAAGAGACCATGGTAAGGACCGCGACCAGCGGCATACTCTCCCGCGCGAGCGTCGCAGCGAACAGTTGCGCCAGCTCGGTGCCGACGGTTCGGCCCAGGGTGGCCTCCCTGCGCGCCAGCTTGGTCACTGGCTCGAGCTCAGGGGCGGAGGACAGCGCCGCTTCATGCGCCGGAGTCGAACCGTAGGCGAGGCAGGCTTCGACCCCATGGGCGATCAGGCGCGCTCGTAGGTCGGCCCCTTCCGGGGTCGGGTGCAGACCGTCGGACTGCAGCAGCTCCGGATGGACGGCGATCGCGCCGGCCCAGTCGGGGACCTGGGTTCCCGGCCGCGACGCGGCGAAGGCGTGGACCGCCTCGTTCTTGCCGGTGTTGTCGATGCCATTGACCGTGAAGCCGTGGATCGTCGGCACCACCATGCAGCGGTCGCCGATCGCACCGGCGACCGCGGTGAGGTTTTCGGCCAGGATCTGCGGATAGGCCGGGTTGTCGTTGGTGCCGGCATCGAAGACGATCACCGACTGCGAGGGGTCGTAGCTCTCTTCGAACAGTTCGCGGATCTGGTTGCTGTTGTAGCCGCCCTCGGCGTTGACGGTGAGCGCCACGCCGGGCAGGTGGCGCTGCAGGTACGGCGAGGTCAGCACCTCGAGGCTGTCGCCGACGACCAGAACGCCGCCCCCTCCGCTGGCATTGGCCGGCGCCGCGAGGAGGCCGAGAGCGAGTGTCAGCGCGCCCGCCACGATCGCGAGAGTGCGCGCTTTCGGCATCGAGCGAATTTCTACACTACGCCGATGCGGCTCAGCCAAGCGGCAATCGTCGGCGCGACGCTGAGCCTTGCCCTGTCCCTGACGGCCTGCGGCGCCCAGAGCACGGCGGGCGAGGGGACGGTGGATGCGTCGCCGCCACCGGGGCCCGCCCGCGCTGCCGACGCGACCTGCGCGGGCCAGCTGCGACCCCTCGTCACCGCGATGAACACGCTGCGTACCGACCTGGCGGCGGGCCTGAGCTACGACCAATACCTGAGCGAGCTTCGCCGCGTGCGCGGCGCCCACCGGCGCATCCGGGCCGACCGGCTACAGCTCGGCTGCCTGGTCGCGGCCGGCGCGCCGGCCGAGCGGGCGGTGAACCGCTACATCGAGGCCGCCAACGCCTGGGGAGAATGCCTCGCCACGGCCGCCTGCGAGACCGCCTCGATCGAACCGAAGCTGCAGGCTGAGTGGGCGCGCGCCTCGAAGTTGTTGAGCGCGGCCCAGGCCGGGATCTAGAGGCTCTAGCGCCGCGCGCGGGCGACGTAGATCGCCTTTGTGTGCGTCGATTCGTCGAGCGGCTGGCGCGGGATGCCGTCGAAGCCGTGGCCGTAGACGTCCAGGCACTCGATCTCCGCCCGGTCGAACGCAGAGAGCACGTCGGCTTCGGGGAAGTGACGCTGGCGATGGGTGAGTGAGGGGACCTCGCCCGGCGCGATCGCGTCGACGTCGGCGTCGCCGGGGGCGACTTCGAGGCGCGATTCACAGATCGATCCCGGCGCCACGTCGGGGGCAGCGAGCCCGCGCCAGATCAGCTTGCGGCCGCCGCGCTCGACGACCGAGGTCTCGGCGAAGAAGGTGCGGTAGGCGGTGAGCGCGTTGACGTCGAAGAGCAACAGCCCGGTCGGCGCGAGGTTGTCGCGCATGCCCACCATCGCTTGCACCAGTTCGTCCTCGCTCAGCAGGTAGTTGATCGCGTCGTCGAGTGCCCAGACGACGTCGAACTCGCCGAACGTCGGCAGCTCGCGCATATCGGCCAGCTCGAGGCGCACCCCCTCGCCCGATTTCTCGCGCGCCAGCTGCAGCATCGCGGCGGAGAGGTCGGTTCCCGTCACCTGCCACCCTTTCGCCAGCATCGGCAGGAAGCTCTTCCCCGTGCCGCAGCCGACGTCAAGCAGGCGCTTGCCCTGCAGGCCGTTGCGCTCGAGCAAGACGATCAAATCGGCGAGCCAGGCGTCGTAATCATGGTGCGCCGTGAAGTCGTCATAGACGGGCGCCATCGCCTCATAGGTGCGCTCGGCATAGGTGCGCTCGGCCGTGTTGTCAGCGGGTTTCACTGCGTTTGTCGATTCCATGGAAAAGCAGACCCGTTGGGGAGTCGAAAAAGTTTCAGTACTAAATTTCCCCCTTCTACTTTTAGATTTAGTACGGTCGAGCAATCAACGTCTACGCCAAACATCAACAGGGCGTTGCAGACGACTGGGAATGGGAGGAGGCGTACAAATTCTGCGTGCGCACCGCCTATCGCTACGCGAGCAACCCAAGTGAAGTAGAGGACATCGCCCAGGACGCGCTCGTGCGTGCCTGGCGTCGCAGGGACACGCTCCGCGACGAGACCCGCCGCAAGGAGTGGCTGACGACGATCGTTCGGAACGAGGCCTACCGCCAGCACGAACGGATGCGCCCGGACCCGATCGCCGAGGTCGAAGTCTATGGCGGTAGCGACGATGAGCGGATCACCGAGACGGTGGAACGCGCCGACCTGCACGCGGCGCTGGCGGCCCTCGACGAGAGCGACCGCATGCTGCTTCGCCTGCGGTACGCGGAGGACCTCACTCAACAGGCGATCGCTCGCCGGCTCGGGCTTCCCGACGGCACCGTGAAGGTGCGGCTTCACCGTCTGCGGCTCAAGCTGGAGCGGGTGATGAACGGGGGGCCGGTTCGGCGGCGCCCGGGCCGCCGGCCCAAGTCCCACTCGTCCAGCAGCTGAAACCGAGCGGCGAAGCCGCTAGGAGCGCCCGAGGGCAGGGGTCGGGTGCTCCGCAGCGTGCAGCGCCGCCTCCTGGCCGAGGTAGGGGACGGTGACGATGTAGACGACGTCGGGGAGGAGCTCGGGCAGGCGCGCCGTTTCGCCGGCGAGGATCCAGCCGACCACCAACGACTCGGCCGCGGCCAGCGCCGCGCGCGCGGTGCTGGCTGGGATCAGCGCAGTCTCAGGCTGCCTTCGGCCACGTTCGAGAACGGCCTCGAGCACCCGGAGGCCGGAGGTGTGCAGAGCGCGCGCGTCGGGCCCGGCGGAGGGAGCCTCGACCAGCGCCATGCGGGCGTAGGCTGGCTCGCCGGCGAGCAGCTCGAGCAGCGACGCGGCGGTGTCGCGGACCAGCTCGGCCCAACCCTTGCCGGACGCCTGGGCCGAGGCGACGGCGCTCGTCGCCTCGGCGAGGGAGAGCTCCATCGCAGCGCGCATGCAGTCCTCCTTGTCCCGGAACAGCTCGTAGAAGGTGGCGCGGGAGACGCCGGCGGGCCCGCAGATCGCGGCGATCGTCGTTGCCCCATAGCCCCTCGTCGCGCAGCTCTCGGCCAGGGCGCTCAGCAGCCGCTCGCGCTGAGAGCCGCGGCGGGGAGAGGTAGTGCTGGCCATCGTCTGCATTGCTTGCGCACCCTGGCTGTGCTTCGGTACGAAAGTGTACACACTATCCGCCGCTTTGTGGACGATCTCGTTTAGGGCCATGAGGGGGCGCGAGGACCGCGCCGGCGTCTGTACATGGTGGCGATGGCGCGGCAACGAATCTCGGACCCCTGTACAAGGGCGATCCGCCCGCCCGGAGCGACCATCTGCAGATGGAGACCTCGCCTCGTCAGATCGTGGCCTTCGGCGGCGGCGGCTTCTCGATGGAGTCGGGCAACCCGCTGCTCGACGACTACGTGCTCGGGCTCTGCCCGCCCGCCCGCCCGCGGGTCTGCTTCCTGCCCTCGGCGAGCGGCGACGCCGACCACTACGTGGTCCGCTTCTACCGCGCCTTCCCGGCCGAGCGCTGCGAGCCAAGCCACGTCTCGCTCTTCCGCCGCGAGCAGGGGCCGGAGGACCTGCGCGCGCACCTGCTCGCCCAGGACCTGATCTACGTCGGCGGCGGCAGCGTCGTCAGCCTGATCGGCGTCTGGCGCGCGCACGGGGTCGACGCGATCCTGCGCGAGGCGTGGGAGGCGGGCGTCGTCCTCTGCGGGCTCTCGGCCGGCTCGCTGTGCTGGTTCGCCGACGCGGTCAGCGGCTTTCACGGCGCGCCGCGCGCGGTCCAGGGATTGGGGCTGCTGCCGTTCAGCAACTGCGTCCACTACGAGCCCGGCGCCGAGCGTGGCCACGCCTACCGCCGCCTGCTGCGCGAGGGGATGCGCTCCGGCTACGCGGCCGAGGACGGCGCCGCCCTGCACTTCGTCGGCGAGGAGCTCTCGCGGGTGGTCGCCTCGCGGCCGGCGGCTCGCGGCTACCGCCTCGATGCGGTCGACGACCAGGTGGTCGAGACGCGGTTGGCGACCGCCTACCTCGGCGGCGATCGCCGCCTGAGCGTCGGATGATTGGCCGCATCCTCACCCTCGGCGGGCACGACTTCAGCTCGCGCCCGCCGGACCGAGCCGTCTGCGAGCTGATGTTGCGGTTGGCGAGCGAGCGCGCCGGCGGCCGCCCGCGGATCTGCATCGTGCCGACGGCAAGCGGCGACACCTCCGAGCAGATCGCGCGCTTCTACGCCTCTTTTGCCGAGCGCCCCTGTGAGCCCTCCGACCTCTCCCTCTTCCGCCTCGGCCGCCGCCCGGTAGCGCTGCGCGACCACCTGCTCGTCCAGGACCTGATCTACGTCGGCGGCGGCAGCATGGTCAACCTGCTCGCGGTCTGGGAGGCGCACGAGCTGGGCGCGATCCTCAGCCTCGCCTGGCGTCAGGGCATCGTCCTCGCCGGCCAGAGCGCCGGCGCGATGTGCTGGTTCGAGGCCGGCATCACCAAGTCATCCGGCAAGCCCGCCGCCGAAGCCGGCCTCGGCCTCCTCTCCGGCAGCCTCTGCGTCCACTACAACAACGAGCCCGAGCGCCGCGCCGCCTACCTCGACGCCGTCGCCGACGGCATGCCCGGCGGCTATGGCCTCGACGACTATGCCGGCCTCATATGGGAAGGCCCCGGCCCGCCAACCGCCGTCACCGCCCGTCGCGGCGCCCGCGCCTACAAAGTCTCGAGCTCCGAGACCGGCGTGGTCGAGTCGCCGCTGCCGGCCAGATTCCTCCCGGCCCCGGCCCCGGCGGCCCTGCGCGAGGACATCGCCGAGTTCCGCCGGATCACGAGCATGCGCAAGCGAGCGGGGTGGTTGGGTTAATTGTGAACTAAGCTCACATTGCTTAGAGGCATGTTATATGTCACACTG
Organism: Solirubrobacterales bacterium; assembly: GCA_036379955.1. Taxonomy (GTDB): domain Bacteria; phylum Actinomycetota; class Thermoleophilia; order Solirubrobacterales; family 70-9; genus VRUE01. The sequence goes on along the minus strand of DASVFR010000047.1, from coordinate 47,027 downwards.
CCGCCGTGAAGGCGATCCCATCTAACGCCTCACCGCTGTTGAGCGTGAGCCAGATTGCCGAGCTGGCTCAGGTCCAGCCGTCAGCGGTGAGCAACTGGCGAAAGAGATTTAGCGACTTCCCCGCACCTGCTTACGCAGTCGCGGGAGCCAGGGATCTCTTCGAGCTGGGAGCCGTCGAAGGATGGCTTAAGGAGCACGGACGTCTGGGGGAGAAGCGTCAGAGCAAGCACCTTCTGTGGAGCGCTGCCGATCTCCTCCGCTCGCGTGTCGCCGCCGATTCGGCGATGGAGATCCTCGGTGCCGCTCTGGCCTTGGTTGCTCTGAGTCGTCGGGTGGGTTCAACGAAGGACGCCGGCGATGACGCCGAGGCGATGCTGACCGCGACCGTTGCCCTGGCCCCTGAGGTCGAGGACGTCATTCAGCCACTCAGGGAGCTCGATCGAGACACTGCCCGCCGCGTCCTCGCGCTCGTTGGCGAGATCGAGGGAGGCGAGCTCTCGGAGTCATTTGAGTGGTTGCTCAATCGTTTCAAGGACTTCGTGGAGCATCGGAGCAGCGATACCCAGGTGGCGCTCCTCTTGGAGCTGATCGGTGAGTGGGAAGGAAAGGCGATCTACGATCCCGCCGCCGGGTCAGGCGGTTTCCTCGCTGCGCTTTGGACGGCTGCGACAGGCGAGCGACCCGAGTTGCTCGGGCAGGGGATCAATGCCCACAACTCGAGAATCGCACGCCAAAGGTTTTTGATCGGCGATATCCCGGTCTCCCTAGCCACCGGTGACACCCTTCTGGATGATCGCTGGCCAGACCTGCGCGCGGATATCGTGGTCTGCGACCCGCCATATGGCCTGGCGAAGTCGTGGCCTGCGAGCACCGCCGGCGATCCTCGTTGGATTTCCGGCAGTCCCCCGCCGTATACGGATTTCGCCTGGCTTCAGCACGCCGCTTACCACCTGGCCGACGAAGGTCGGGCGTATGTTTTCCTCCCCCTCGCATCGTTGCATCGAGGAGGGCGAGAACGCGATCTCCGCCGAGAGCTCCTGATTGAAGGGGCGGTCGAGGGAATCGTCGGCCTGCCGCCTCGCAGCACCCAACGAGCCTCGGTCCCGCTGGCCCTGTGGATTTTGCGCCGGCCCGGAAGGGGCGGCAGCCGAAATTCCGTTCTAGTGGTGGACGCCGTCGCTGCCGTGAAGCCGCATCGCCCCGTGCACGACACCCTTCCGATCCAGCGCATCGCCGGGATTCTGCGGAATTGGCGGGCGGGCGAGGGCGTTTCTGAGTGGGATCGCGATCTCGCCGCGGCGGTCCCCGTCCTGGATCTCTTGGGGGGCGACGCGAGCTTGGTTCCCGGCCGCTGGATGCGTCGCGAGCTGACCGTGGCTCAGCGCGAAGAACAAGAGGCGGAGTTCGCTGAAGCATTGACGAGCGTGCGCGAGACCCAGAGGGCGCTGGAGCCCGAGATCGAAGTGACCGTGCCCGCGGCGGGAGCGTCACCGGTATGGACTCCGGTCAGCCGCCTCGCGGAAGACGGACTCGTGGAGGTGGTCAGGGGTACGCGAGTCAAGTCCGAGGACCACCGTCCCTTCGGCGTGCCGGTCTTGCGGGTGCGTGACGTCGGGGCGACGTTCGCCGATGAGGTGGAGCCGTGCTTCGTCGAGGTCGATTCGATGAAGCACGCCGCGACGTTGACCGAGCCGGGAGATGTGGTCCTTGCGCCAACCGGCAGCGGGATCAAGGCAGCGGTGGACTACGAAGGGGGACGCATCCTCGCCCAGCCACTGCAAGCCCTGCGGCTCTTGGAAGGTTTCATGGACCCCGAGGTGGTTGCCGCCTTCCTTCAGTTTCCCGGCAACCAGAGCCGTATGACGGGCTCCGCCCGGACGTTGCTGCGAGATCTCGAGCTCCCGGTGCTTACTCCGCGGGAATCGCGGGTTCTACGCTCCTCTCTCGACGAGCTCAAAACTCAGGAGAGCCTCGCCGACGAGCTCCGGTCTTCCGTGGGGCAGCTGCGGCAGGCGCTATTGAGCCTTTCGTCGTCCGCGGCGATCGTGGAGGGGAGGGAATAGCGTGGAGGCAGCGCTGCTGATCCAGGCCCTGGTAATCCTGTTGCTAGTGCAGCGGTTCATGACCAACGGCTGAGGTTTTTGGATCGCAGGTCTTGCGCCCGAGCACCTCTACCCATGCGACGAACGGGGGGAGCCCGGATTCGACACGGGATACCCTGATGCATAGCCATGCAGAAGATCGTTCCCAACCTGTGGTTCGACACCGAGGCCGAGGAGGCCGCAAACTTTTACGTATCCGTCTTCGACGACGCGCGCGTGCTCAAGGTCAGCCACTACGGCGAGGCGGGCCCGCGGGAAGCGGGATTGGTGATGACCGTCGAGTGGGAGCTGAAAGGCCAGCGCTTTATCGGGATCAACGCCGGCCCGCGGTTCAAGTTCACTGAGGCCGTCTCCTTCCAGATCGAGTGCGAGGACCAGGACGAGGTCGACTACTACTGGGAGAAGCTGACCGCCGGGGGCGGGAAGCCGGGTCAGTGCGGCTGGCTCACCGACAAGTTCGGCCTCTCCTGGCAGGTCGTCCCCGCCGGCTTCGAAGAGCTTGTCACCGATTCCGATCCCGCGCGGGCCCAGCGCGCCATGGAGGCGATGCTGAAAATGAGCAAGCTCGACGTCGAGGCATTGCGGGCCGCAGTAGACGGCCCCGCGTAGTAGGCGCCTGTCGGCGGTCGCGAACCGATTCGGCCCCTCTGGACATAAGCAAGCGATGGCCGACTTGACGGACGCCGAGCTTTGGGTGCGAACGCGGGGCGGCGATGCCACCGCCTTCGGCGAGCTCTATGAGCGGCACGCTCGGGCCGTGCAGTCCTACTGTCTCTGGCGCACGGCGGCGCTGCAGCTCGCCGAGGACGTCACCGCGACGACCTTCCTCGAAGCGTGGCGACGCCGCCGGCGTCTGAAGCTGACGACGGAGAGCGCCGCCCCGCTGCTCCTCGGCGTCGCGACCAACGTGCTGCGCAACCACTGGCGCGGCCAGCGCCGCCATGCCCGGGCCCTCGAGCGCCTCGGCCGGGCCGACGCGCTGTTCGCGCCCTCTCACGAGAGCGAGGCGATCGCCCGCGTCGACGCTATGCGCCGAATCCAGGAGGCGGGGATCGCGATCCGAGCGCTACCACCACAGGAGCGCGAGGTGCTCGCCCTCCTCGCCTGGGCCGAGCTGAGCTACGCGGAGACCGCTGCCGCGCTGGGAATCCCGATCGGCACCGTCCGCTCGCGCGTGGCGCGGGCGCGCTCCCGCCTCGGCAACGCCTTCGCCGAGCTCGCACCGATCCCGACTACCGCGGAGGGCCCCCTGCCATGACCGAGAAGCCCGACATCTCACCCCTGCTACCCGACGACGCGACGCTCGCCACTCGCCGCCGCGCCCTCGAAGCCGAGCTGGGGCCGCATCGTCGCTCGTTCCGCCGGGTCCCGCGCCGCCGTCTCGTCCTGGCGATCGTCGCGCTGATCGCGCTCGGCGGCGGCGCCGCCTGGGCGGCCGGCGTCTTCTCGGCGAACGAGATCTCCTTCCAGTCCGGCATGGGCTGCTACAGCGAAGCTCGCCTCGACGGCCCGCGGCTCTCGATCACCATCACGCACGCCGCCGCGGACCCGGTGGCGAAGTGCGAGAAGTATTGGCGCGAAGGGGTGGTCGACACCGGGCTGCGCCGGCTCGGCCGCGAAGGCAAGATCGACTATCCACCCAAGCGCTACCCGCCCCATCTGGTCGCCTGCGCTAAGCCGGGCTCGGCCATCGCGGTCTTCCCGGGCCCCGGCGGAGTCTGCGAGAAGCTCGGCTTCGAGCCGCTGCCCGCCGACTATGCGGCGCCCGGCCGCGAAGCCGCGCGCGCCTACACGGCGTGGAACCACGTCGTCTCGGCGCACGCCCTCATCAAGCCGGGGCGCTGCCCCGCTCCGGCGCCGATCGCCGACCGGGTGCGAGGGCTCCTGGCCGCCCACGGCTACGGCGACGTCGAGGTGCGGATATCCCCCGACGGCCCGTGTGCGAGAGCGGTCGGATCGAGGGGCAGGGCGATCGAAGTCACGACGACGAGACGGCTGTGGGCGCGGGCGCCAGATAACAGATAAGGGCGAGGCGCTGGCTATCTCCGTTCGCCGGAGCCACTCGAGCCGTGGGCTCGCGAGGTGCCGCTCAGGCGGAAGCGGAACATGGCCGGCGAGTCGTCGCGGTTGCCGGCGGCGTCGATCGCGAAGACGCGAAAGACGTGGCGTCCAAGGGACACGCGGTAGGCCTGTGGCGAGCGGCAGGGAAGGAAGCGGCCGCGGTCGAGCTTGCAGCGGAAGCGCGTCCCGGCCTCGGAGCCGCCGAAGGCGAAGACGACGCGGCGAGCGAGGCGAGAGGTGACGAGCAGTTGCGGCGGGTGGCGATCGAGGCGCGTTCGCGGGGCGATCCGATCGGCGGCGGGGGGCGGTGCGGGCGGCAGCTGGGTCGCGGGCGGAGGCAGCGGCCCCGTGGTTTCGGGTTCTGGCTCCGGTTCGGGTTCCGGTTCCGGCGGCGTGTCCGGCGGTCGGAAGCTGTTCGCGGCGCGTTCTTCGGTCGACTCGCAGTCGACAGGCGGGCCGTCGCTGTAAGGGGGGTCGAAGTCGACGAGCGCCGTGTCGAAGCCTTCTCCACACTCGACCGTCGGGTCTGAGTCGCCTGAGTTGACGAGCAGCAGGTCGTTGCCGGCGCCGGCGAGGTAGCGATCCGGCCCGGGGCGGCCCAGCAGCTGGTTTTCGCCCGCGTCGCCGACCAGGTCGTCGCCGACGTTGGTGCCCTCGACGTCCTCGATCGCCTGCAGCGCGGTCAGCTCGCTCGCCGTCGTGCAGTGCGGTTCCCCCTGGGGGCCGATCAGGCCGGCCGCGTGCTGAGCCAGGTCGATCGTCACCCCGCTGCCGAAGTTGGCCCAGTTGGCGTTGTCGCGGTCGCCTTCGCCGTCGAGGAGGTCGCCGTCGCAGACCGCGTTGGAGATGAAGAGGTCCTCGCCCGAGCCGGCTTCGAGCCGGTCGGCGCCGCCGTTGTTGGGCAGGGCGTCGTCACCGTCGCCCGCGTCGACGACGTCGTCTCCGGCGCCGTCGACGAGGCTGTCTTCGGTGCCGCCGCCGGTGAGCTCGTCGTCTTCTTCGTTGCCGAGCAGCACGACCGCCGTGTTGGCCGGGAAGCCCGGGGCGAGGAGAACGTCTTCGTCATCGAGGCCGGCGAGGAGGACGGCATCCGGAGGGGACGGCACCGGACAGGAGACCGCCCCTCCGCTTGGCGCGCCGCAGCCGCCCGCCGCCGATGGACTGGTGTCGAAGGTTCCTTTGCCACCGGGCAGGAGCGAGAAGGTGACGGTTCCGTCGTCGGGGTCAGGGGTGTCGCCGTTCGCCGCGTAGCTGGCGCTGACGCGATCGCCTTCGTCGCTTCCCGCCAGGTAGACGGACGGCTCCGCACCGGAGCCCGGCGCGACCGTGCCGACGGCGATCGCCCCGGGATCCCTCAGGTCGATCTGTTCGCTTTCGAACTCGCAGTCGGTGACTGCGACCTCGACGCAGCCGTCGCCATCGGCGCCGCCGTGGGCGACGTCGCCGCCGCCGCGGCCGTCGATCAGGTCGGCACCACCGCCGCCGTAGAAGGTCTCTTTCCCGCCGGTGCCGACGAGGTAGTCGGCGAAGGGCGTTCCGATCACCGTCTCGAAGTCGCTGAAGTCGGCCGCCGGTTCGAGCGGGCCGTCGAGGCCGCCGCCGGTCGGCGCCAGCCCGTCGTTGGCGAAGCCCGCTTCCAGGTCGACGTACACGCCGCGTCCCTCGGCTCCGGAGGGGAACCCCGCGTCGGTGAAGACCGAGCCGCCGTTGGGGAAGCCGGGGGTGGCGCCGGTCGCGAAGCTGAGCGTGTCGCTGCCGCCGCCGGAGTCGCCGATCGCGTCAATCGTGGCGTCGCCGCGGACGACGTCGTCGCCACCTTCGCCGTCGAGCGAATCGGCCCCGAAGCCGCCGGAGAGCAGGTCGTTGCCCGGCCCACCCCGCAGCCGGTCGTCTCCGATCCCGCCGTAGAGCCGGTCCGCCCCTTCGCCGCCGAAGAGGCTGTCGTTCCCTCGCTGGCCGAAGAGCACGTCGTCGCCCCCTTCGCCGAGCACCGTCGTGACGTTGCGCGGCAATCGAATCGTGTCCGCGCAGGGTGTGCCGACCATCGTCTCGCCGATGGTTTCGGGGCCTTCCGCGCAACTCGGAACCGCGCGACTCGTCGCCGGCAGGGACAGGCTGATTACGACTGCCAAGGCCGCGCAGACACGGAGGCGTAGATTGGCCATCGTCTGCGAATACCCGCAATGGCTCGGCGTGACCATTGAGAAGATGTCGGGGTTGATTCCCCGCCTGCACGAGCGCTTCCCGCCTCTCGCGGATTCCCTGCCTCACCTGGCGCTGTCCGCGCGCCCGACGCCGGTTCGCGAGCTTTCCGGCCTCGGCGTCTGGGCGAAGGAAGACGGCGCCTTCGGCTCGGGCGGCTGGGGCGGCAACAAGGTGCGCAAGCTGGAGTGGCTGATTCCCGACGCCCTCCGTCGCGGTCGTCGCTCGATCCTCACCTTCGGCGGCCTCGGCACCAACTGGGGCCTGGCGACCGCGCTCTACGGCCGCGAACACGGCCTCGCGACGGCACTGGCCCTAGTCGACCAGCCAGTCGACGACTACGTCCGCGCCCAGCTCGTCCGGCTCGAGGCGTCGGGTGCGCGCATCCACCGCACGCACACCAAGGCGCGCACCGTGGCGCTGCTGCCCTGGCTGATCGCCCGCAATGCCCGCGGTGGCCGACCGCCTTACCTGCTGCCGGCCGGAGGCTCATCGGTGGTCGGGGTGCTCGGCTACGTCGAGGCGGCGCTGGAGGTCGCCGCCCAGGTCGAGGACGGCGCGTTGCCCGAGCCGGCGCACGTCGTCGTCGCGGTCGGCACCGGCGGCACGGCTGCCGGACTGGCGCTCGGCTTTCAGCTCGCCGGCCTGCGCACCCGTGTCCTCGGCGTCGTCGTCAACGACCAGCTCCGCCTCGATCCGCCGGTGCTCGTCCGCCTCGCGCGACGCACCGCCAAGCTGCTGGAGCGCCGCGGCGCGCGCCTACCCTGGCTGCGGCTCGAGCCCGACATGCTCGACCTGACCCGCGACCAGATCGGCGCCGGCTACGGCCACAGGACCGAGGCGGCAACGCGAGCCGCTGCCCGCGCCGCCGAGGACGACCTCCCGCTCGACCCCGTCTACACCGCGAAGGCGATGGCCGGCCTGCTGGCCCTGCGCGACGCCGACCGCCTCGGCGACCCGGCGCTCTTCATCCACACCGACGGCCCGCGCTAGGAGGTGCGGCGGACTACCCGCCCATCCCAGCCGCTGGCGGCGCGGTCGGGTCCGTCGACTCGGCCCCGGGATTCTCGCGGGCGATGTAGTCCTCGGCCAGCAGCAGGTTGTCCTTGGCGCGCTCGACGACGTTGAGCAGGTCGCCCATCAGCGCCACCTCCTCGACCTGCTCCTTGACGAACCACTGCATGAACTGCTCGGCGCGGTAGTCCTTGACCCCGCGCGCCAGCTCGAAGAGGGCGAAGATCTCCTCACCCACCCGCTTCTCCTGCTCGAGCGCCTTCTGCACCGGCGTGACGCCGTCCGAGTAGCTGGTCGCCTGCGCCTTGATGTCCGGGATGTGGACCTCCTCGCCGACGTCAAGCAGATACTGCACCATCATCATCGCGTGCTCGCGCTCCTCCAGTGCCTGGCGGTAGAAGAAGGCGGCGAGCCGGGGCAGCGTTTCCGCGTCGTAGTAGACCGCCATCCCCACGTATTGCTGCGAGGCGGCGAACTCGTTGGCGATCTGCTCGTTGAGGGCGTCGGCGAAGCTTTTCTCGGGCATCTCTTCCTTTCAGTCGTCCCAGCGGAAGCCGGTTCGGCTCAGCTTGGGGTCGAGAGGGCTTACGGGTAGCCCCGGCGGCGGCTCCGCTTCGTTGTAGCCGCGCGGGGCCGTGTCATTGGGCGTGTCGGGATGAAAGAGCGAGGCGAGCGCCTGAATCTGGCCGCGGCCGACGCCGAGCTCCCACTGGCCGCCGCCGTAGGCGCCGATCCCTCGCTCGGCGCAGTAGTCGTAGGCGTCGCAGAGCTCGCGCAGACCGCCGAGTCGCGAGGGCTTGACATTGACCATCTTCGGTGCCCAGGGCAGCGCCTCGATGTCGGCGATCGAGTGGATCGGCGCGTCCCAGGTGAGCCGGTCGCGGATCGGCTCGAGCAGGGGCCGCGTCTCCTCGGTGACGTCGGGGTCCTCGATCCAGGCGCCGGGGAAGGCCTCGAAGAGGCTCGCGTACAGCTCGGGGTCGGTCTCGACGTCGACCACGGTGCCCTTGTAGAAGCCCTTCAGGTCGAGCGAGTCGACGGCGCCGGTCTCGACCAGCTCGGCGATCAGCTCGACGGTCCAGTCGTTGGTCGGGTCGAGCTTGAAGCGCAGCTCCGGGTAGCGATCGAGCTTGGTCCGCAGCGGCGCGATCGAGGAGGGCTCCCCCTCGGGACCCCCGAGTCGCATCGAGCAGACGAAGCTGACCGGGCGCGGCTCACGGCCGAGGATCTCCGCCAACCCCTTGCCCGCCTGGCGCAGCGCCAGGTCGAGCGCCGCCGACTCGAAGGCCCAGCGCCGGTAGAGGCGCGAGACGTCTCGCTGCGGCTCGACCGGAAACGTGTCCTCCTCGGCCATCATCGCGCAGAATTCGCCGAGCGTCGCGAAGCCGGTGACGTCGAGCCTTGGCCCCGCGTCCTGGAAGGCGATGTGGTCGACCGCGTCGTAGGTGACGTCCTCGCCCAGGCCGTCCTCGCCGCCGCCCCACATGTGGATCACGGTCGAGAGCCGTTCGAAGCTGGGCAGGTGCAACTCGAGGGGCTGCAACTCGTAACCCTCGATCTCCAGTGGGAGCTTGGCGAGGGCGTCGAAGGTGGTCATCGTTCGATCCTATGCTGTTCGGGCGCGGCTTCCCGGAGCCCGCTTCATACCGCTTCGTCCAGATCCTGGTCGGATGCCCCAGCCTCCGCGAGCAGATTCGCCAGTTCGCGCCAGTTGAGGAAGCGCGTGGGATCGGCTCGATCTTCATCGTCCAGCCAGACGCCCTCTCCCCGCAGGCGATCCTTGCACTCCTCTGGACCCCCGCCGCGATCGCTGCGCCAGTCGTCGGGGACGATCCCGCCCGCCCAGAGGACGCGATGCGGGTTGGCGAAGGCCGGATTCTTTGCCGCCTGCTGTCCGACGGTGATGGCGCTTTGCCGGTTGCCGTACACGGCGATCGCGAACTCACCGTACGAAGTCCAGCGCCCCCTGGGGACAAGGCGACTCAGCAGGAGCACACGGCTCCGGCGGTGGGCAACGGTCAGCCGCCACCGATGGGGGTCGGAGCTCTCGACCTCCTCGACCATGCCGTTGCGTACCAGCCCTTTCAGGGTCGTGTGGGTGTTGGCGTTGTCGTGATCGAGGGCCTCGGCGATCTCCTTCGCGCTCATGCCGCGGATCGTGGCAAGCTTGGGCAGGCCAACGATGCGGCGTTGGACGGCGCCCCGAAGCGAAGGAAGCTCGTCTACGTCCTCGCCGAGCGTGTCAGCGAGTCTCTGGGCGAAGTCTCCGTGGGCGTGCCCGAGGGCGCGGTGGAGCTTGATCTCGGCAAGCAGTCGGGCCTTGTCTCCCTCGCTCATGCTTCCTCCTCTTCGTCGAATTGCAGGAGTCAGCATAGGCATTTTTATTTCATTGTCAAGGATTCAACAGTCAATCAACGGGAAATCTAGCTGGGAGAATCAGCCCGGTGCGACATACGGCCCACGGATACTGGCTCGAGGAGGCTCCGGCGGTCGAGGTCGCCCCTCGGCTCGCGGGAGAGCGCAGCGCCGACGTCGTGGTCGTCGGTGGTGGCTACACCGGCATGTGGGCGGCCTGGCACGTGAAGCAACTGGAGCCAGGGGCGGAGGTGGTGCTGCTGGAGGCCGACCGGTGCGGGCATGGGCCCAGTGGGCGGAACGGGGGGTTCTGCAACGTGATGTGGTTCTCGCTGCCGAACATGCGCGAGCGTTGGGGGGATGAGGCGGCGTTGGCGGTGGCGCGGGCGGTGGAAGACGCCGTAACCGAGATCGGCGAATTCTGCGCGAGCGAGGAGGTCGACGCCTGGTATACGCCCGGCGGCTACATGCAGGTCTCCACCGCCGAGGCACACGATCGAGTCTGGGCCGATGCCCTCGACGCTTGTCGTGAACTCGGTGTCGCCGACGCGATCCAGCCGCTCTCGGCTGAGCGAGTGGCGGAGCGCTGCGCTTCGCCGGCCTTCCGTGGCGGCGCCTTCTACCCGACCTCGGCGACCGTGCAGCCTGCGCGGCTGGCGCTCGGCCTGCGCGAGCGGCTGCGGGCAGGGGGGGTCGAGGTGTACGAGCACTCGCCAGTGGAGCGGGTCGTCGGCTCGTCCAGCGGCGTCGAGGCCCGGACCGCGCAGGGGGTCGTTCGCGCCGACCGCGCGGTGCTGGTGGTGGGTGCTGCGGCGAGCGCTACGCACGGTCCGCTGCGCAGCCACATGACCGTCGCCTCCTCCCACATCGTCCTCACCGAGCCCGTGCCGGACCTGCTCGAGGAGGTGGGCTGGACCGGCGGCGAGTGCATCACCGACAGCCGCGCCCTGATCGACTACTTTCGCGCCACACCCGACGGCCGCATCCTCTTCGGCTGGGGCGGCGGCCGGATCGCGATGGGGGCCCGCCTGCACGGCCACGCCGAGGTCGACGCCCAGGTTGTCTCCGAAGCCGCCGCCCATCTCTGGGACTACTTCCCCGGCCTCGAGGGTCGCGCGATCACCCACGCCTGGGGCGGCCCAATCGATGCCTCTCCGACCCACCTCCCTCTGATCCTGCCCCTGCGTGGCAACCGCGCCTTCTGCGCCGCCGGCTACACCGGCAACGGCGTCGGCCCCTCCCACATGGTCGGCCGCACCCTTGCCTCCCTCGCCCTAGACCACCGCGACGAGGCCTCTCGCCTCGCCTTCGTCGACCCTGCACCCCAGCGCATGCCCCCCGAGCCCTTCAGCTGGATCGGCGGAGAAGCAATCCGCGCGGGAATCATGCGTAAGGAGGCTGCTGAGCTGTCCGGTCGTACCCCGGATCCCGTCAGCTCCCTCATCTCACAGATCCCGCAGCTGATCGGCTTCCACATCGGCCGGTAGAAGGCTTTGGTTCAATCACCTCGATGGTGAAACGGACGAGGCAATGGATGGCCAGCTCAAAGGAGCGGGTCACCGCAATGGACTTTCGAGTGGTGAAGGGCTTCCCTGATCGATTGACCACCTTATACGGGGGCAAATCGATCAGTCACGGAAGATCAGGCCGGCGCCTGCTCACCACCGGGTGGTGAGCACCTTCGACCGCGTGTAGAACCGAACCGCATCGGTGCCGTTTGCGTGTAGGTCACCGTCTATGGAGTCCTTCCATCCACTGAACGGGAACCAGGCGACGGGAGCGGGGACGCCGACGTTGACGCCGAGCATGCCGGCCTCGACGGAGTAGCGGTACTGGCGGGCGGCGGCGCCTGAGCGGGTGAAGATCGCACCGGCGTTGCCGTAGCGGGAGCCGTTGAGGAAGTCGAGAGCCGCGTCGAGGTCGGTTACCTCGACCACGGTGAGGAGCGGGCCGAAGAGCTCGTCGCGGGAGAGCTCGGACTCGGGGTCATCGACCGCGGCGATCGTCGGGCCGAGGAAGGTTCCGGCCGGGCCGGCGTCGCCCCGGCCGTCGAGCAGGAGGTCGGCGCCGTCGGTCGTTGCGCGGTCGATCGCGTCCGCGACCTTGTCGCGCGCCGAGGCTGAGACCATCGGGCAGACGTCGGTCCCCGGGTCGTCTCCTGGGCCGACTTTCAGCGCGGAGGCCGCAGCGACGAGCGCCTCGCGCACCTCGGCCCGCCGCGCCTCGTCGCCGACCACGACGCAGACCGACCCCGCCAGGCAGCGCTGGCCGGCGGCGCCGAAGGCGGAGCCCATGATCGCCGGCATCGCCTGGCTGAGGTCGGCGTCCGGCATCGCGACCAGCGAGTTCTTCGCCCCTCCCAACGCCTGGACGCGCTTGCCGGTCCGCACCGCCCCTTCGGCGACGATCCGTGCCGTCTCCGCCCGGCCGACGAAGGAGACCGCGTCGATGCCCGGCTCCTCGAGGATCGCGGTCACCGCGTCCCGGCCGCCGTGGACGAGGTTGACGACGCCGGGCGGAATCTCCGCGAGCCCGTCGACGATCTCCACGATCAGCTGCGCGGGGCGCGGATCTTGCTCGGAGGGCTTGAGGATGAACGAGTTGCCGCAGGCGATTGCGTAGGGCAGGAACCAGAGCGGGATCATCGCCGGGAAGTTGAAGGGCGTGATCGCGGCGACCACCCCGACCGGCTGGCGCACCAGCTCGACGTCGACCCCGGCGGCGACCCCCTCCAGTGTCTCGCCCTTCAGCAGGTGCGGGATCGCCGCCGCCGACTCGACCGACTCGATCCCACGCCCGACCTCGCCGTCGGCGTCGTCCAGCGGCTTGCCCATGTCGGCCGTGACGAGCGCGACCAGCTCCCGGCGCCGGGCCAGCAACCCGTCGCGCAGCGCCAGCACCGCCCGCGCCCGCCGCTGCGGCGGCACGTCGCGCCAGGCCGGCTGCACGTCCCGAGCCGCTTCGACCGCCGCCCGCACCTCCGCCGCCCCCGAGAGCGGCACCTCGACCACCACTTCCCCTGTGGCGGGATCGACGTCCTCGACCGTCCCGACGCCACCGACGTCCCGCCACTCACCGCCGACGTAGTTGGTCAAACACGGCGGTCGATGGGCCGAAAAGCGCGCTATATCAGCGGTTTTCGGCCCGTCGGCGGTCATGCCGCCTCCGCGGTGCCGAGTGGGACCGGGGGCGCCATCTCCTGCTCAGGACGGACCGAGGCCATGCGTTCGGCGCGGCGCTGCTGCCAGGTGGCGAAGCCCATCGCGGCTACGGTCAAGCCGAAGAGCATCATCGCGATCACGTTGACTTCGACCGGGATGCCGCGCTGGGCGGCGCCGAAGATGTAGAGCGGGAAGGTCACGGTCGTTCCCGAGTTGAAGTTGGAGATGACGAAGTCATCGATCGAGAGGGCGAAGGCGAGCATCGCGCCGCCGAAGATGCCGGGCAGGATCAGCGGCAGGGTGACGAGGCGGAAGGTTTGCAGCGGGTTGGCGCCGAGGTCGCGCGCCGCCTCCTCGATGCTGCGATCGAAGCCGATCAGGCGCGAGCGCACGACCACCACGACGAAGCTGATGCAGAACATCACGTGGGCGATCAGCAGCGTCTGGAAGCCGAGCGACGGCGTGCCGATGATGAGGAAGAAGGAGAGCAGCGCCGCGCCCATCACCACCTCCGGGGTCGCCATCGGGATCACGATCAGGAAGTTCGACGCGTGCCGTCCGCGGAATTGGTGGCGGACTAGCGCCAGCGCCATCATCGTCCCCACGACCGTCGAGATGAGCGTCGCCAGCAGCGCCAGCTCGAGGCTCGTGATCAGCGCTTCGGTCAGTTCCGGCCGGCTGAAGGCGTGCGTCCAGTGCTCGAAGGTGAAGCCGACCCAGGTGTAGTTGTAGCGACCCTGCGGATCGTTGAAGGAGAAGAGGAAGATGACCGCGATCGGGATCAGCAGGTAGAGCACGACGAGCGCGGCGGCGACGTTCACCGCGTGCTCGCGCAGCCAGCGCCAGGCCTTCGACGCGCGGCCCTCCATCACCGCGCCTCCTCACCCATCAGCGCCTCCGAGCCGGCGAAGCGGATGTAGACGACGACGGCGACCATGATCAGCGCCATCAGCACGAAGGAGAGCGCCGCCGCCGCCGGGTAGTCGGCCTGGCTCAGGTACAGGGACTGGATCACGTTGCCGATCATCCGGTTGCCGGCTCCGCCGAGGAACTGGGCGTTGACGTAGTCGCCGGCCGCCGGGATGAAGGTGAGCAGCGTGCCGGCGACGATTCCCGGCGCCGAGAGCGGCAGCGTCACCCGCAGGAAGCTCTGCGTCGCCGAGCTGTAGAGGTCCTTTGCCGCCTCGATCAGGCGCGCGTCGATCCGCTCCAGGCTGGCGTAGAGCGGCAGGATCATGAAGGGCAGGAAGTTGTATGTGAGGCCTGCGATCACGGCGGGCCCGGTGGCGAGGATGTGGCCGCTCGGCACCAGTCCGATCGCGCCCAGGAATTCCGTCACCGGGCTTTCGTCGGAGAGGATCGTCTCCCAGGCGATGGTGCGAATCAGGTAGGTGGTGAAGAACGGCGCGACGACGGCGAAGAGCAGCACGTTCCGCCACCGCCCCGCCTTGAAGGCAATCGTGTAGGCGAGGGGATAGGCGATGACGAGGGCGAGCACGGTGGCGACCGCCGCGTAGACGAATGAGCGCACGAACTGCGTGTCATATGTGGAGAGGGCTTCGCTGTAGTTCGACCAGTTCCAGTCGAAGCGCAGTTCGCCGACCACGCCCGACTCCAGCGACAGTTTCGCCATGTAGAAGAGCGGGACGACGAAGAAGAGGACGAGCCAGATCGTCCCCGGGCCGAGCAGGAAGTAGGGGACGATCCGGCGTCGCATCAGCCGTTGAGGACCGCGTTGAAGGCCCTGATCACGTTCTGTTCCTCTTCGCCTTCGATCGTCGGGGTCGGGGAGCACTTCTTCGTGAACGATTCGCTCGGGAAGATCAGCTGGTTGTTGGCCAGTTCCGGGCTGCGCTTGGCGAGGATCGGTTTCACCCCTTCGACCGGGGTCACGTAGTTGACGTATTCGGCGATGTTCGCCTGGATCTCCGGCTTGTAGACGAAGTTGATCCAGGCCTCGGCCGCGGTCGGGTTGGGGGCGCCGACCGGGATCACCATGTCTTCGGACCACAGCATGCAGCCCTCGGTCGGCATCCGCCATTCGAGGTTGGGGTTGTCTTCCTGGAGCTGGACCGCGTCACCGGACCAGCCCATGACGACGACCGCGTCGCCGCTGGTCAGGTCGCGGGCGTAGTCGTTGCCGGTGAAGCGGCGGATCTGACCGGATTCGGCGGCCGCCTTGAGTTTTTCGATGGCTTTCATCCAGTCCGCTTCGCTCGCTTCGTTCGGGTCCTTGCCTTCGCACTTCATCGTCAGCGGCACGGCTTCCCGCACTTCGTTCAGCACGTCGACCTTGCCCTTGTATTTGGGATCGAAGAGGGCGCACATCGAGCGCGCGTCCGGGGCCGCTTCGGTGTTGACGATCAGCCCGGTCATGCCGCTCTGCCACGGCGCCGTGTAGTCGCGGTTCGGATCGAACGGTGGATTGCGGAGGCTGGCCGAGAGGTTCTTCTCGAATTCGGGCATCCCCGACTTGTCGAATTCCATCAGGTAGCCGAGCTTGTGCATTTTGGCCACCATGTAGTCGGCGAGGACGAAGATGCTGCGCCCGCCCGATTCGCCCCTGGCGAGCAGCGGCTGCAGCTTGTTGAAGAATTCTTCGTTGGAGTTGATGTCCTCGACGTACTTGACCGAGACCCCGGTCGCCTTTTCGAACGCGGGCACGGTGCCTTCGTCGATGTAGAGGGGCCAGTTGGAGATGGTCAGGTGGCCGGACGGCTTGCCTTCCAGCTTCACCTGCTGGGATTCCTCTTCGCCGCCGCCTTCGATGCCACCGCCACCGCCCCCGCAGGCAGCCAGGCCCACGGTCAGCAACAGCACCGCCACGGCCGCGAAGGCGGCCCACACCCCTCGCCGTTTTCCGTTCTCGCGTTCGTTCATCTCGCTCCACCTCTCTACGTCGTTTGCAGCTCCCTGACGCCGCCGTCCATTTCCGGGCGGGGCTTCGTCCCCGTCGCCCCGTTGGGCGATTCGCGCACCAGGTGCATGTGCTGGGGCTCCCAAGACAGAACGACCGGCACGCCGCCACCCGGGAGCGCGCGGCGCTCGGTTTCGCTTGCGTTTGGCACGAGCACGGTCATCCGCACCCCGTCGCCGAGGTCGACGACGATCTGGGTCGCGGTGCCCAGATAGACCGAGCTCTCGACCACTCCCTTCACCCGGGGCAGGCTGTTCCCGCTCGACTCCTCGCCGTCGAGCGCGTCGATTCGCAGCTTCTCCGGTCGCACCACCGCGTGGCAGCGCTCACCCGTCAGAAGCCCTCCGGTCCCTGCTGTCAGCACCGGTCCCTGGTCCAAGCGCACCTCGCCGCCGCCGGTCACCGTCGCCGGCATCAGGTTCGAGACCCCGATGAAGCCGGCGACGAAGGTGGTCGCCGGGCGGTCGTAGACCTCCTCCGGCGTGCCGACCTGCTCGACCCGGCCGCGGTTCATCACCGCGATCCGGTCGCTCATCGTCAGCGCCTCCTCCTGGTCGTGGGTGACGTAGACGAAGGTGATGCCGACCTCGCGCTGGATCCGCTTCAACTCCAACTGCAGGCCCTTGCGCAGCTTCAGGTCGAGGGCGCCGAGCGGCTCGTCGAGCAGCAGCACCTTGGGGAGGTTGACCAGGGCGCGAGCGAGCGCCACGCGCTGCTGCATCCCGCCCGAGAGCTGCGCCGGCCGCCGCTTGGCCTCGGCGCCGAGCCCGACTCGCTCGAGCTCGCGCGCCACCCGCTCGCCGATCTCCCCCTTCGGGACCCGCTTGCGCTTCAGGCCGAAGGCGACGTTGTCCTCGACGCTCAGGTGAGGGAAGAGCGCGTAGCTCTGGAAGACGGTGTTGGTCGGCCGCCTGTGGGGCGGCAGCTGGGCGACGTCGGCGCCCTCGATCTGGATCTCGCCCTCGCTCGGTCGCTCGAAGCCGGCGATCATCCGCAGCGTCGTCGTCTTGCCGCAGCCGCTCGGTCCGAGCAGGGTGAAGAACTCCCCCGAGGTCAGGTCGAGGCTGAGGTCGTCGACCGCGACGAGATCGTCGAAGCGCTTGGTGACGCCGCGAATCTCGACACTCGGTACACCGTCTTGCATTGGGTTCCTCCTACCCGTGGACTCCGCTTCGGAGTCCCCATCGGAAGTTAGCGCTGCGACTCGGCCGGCACCACCAAAACTGGGTAGTAGTACGGCGGCGTTGGCGATGCCGCTCGAACGTGACGCTGGAACTGCTGCGCTCCAATCCGACTCCTTTCTCGCTGCCGCCGGTGCCGGCGGCTATAGCCCACGGTAGGACTCTCCGACAATCCGCACAAGTGGCGAATGTCCTAAACCCGATCGCTCAATATGTACTCTTTGTACAAGTCTTGCGTAGCTGCTTGCCCAAGCGGATATTGCAGATGCGCTATACCAGTTCTACTGTTGTCCAGATCGGCGAAAGATTGAGAGGAGACACGAAATGGCCGTAGCCTCAAGGCCTGGGATCGGATCGCCGCGGCCGGCGGTCGGGGACAAGCTCCAAGAGCTGGCCCAGCGCCACCTCTGGCTGCACTTCTCACGGATGGGCTCCTACGGCGCCGACCATGAGATCCCGATCATCGTCCGCGGCGACGGCTGTTACGTCTACGACGACCACGGCAATCGCTACCTCGACGGGCTCTCGGGGCTCTTCTGCGTCAACGCAGGTCACGGTCGCAGTGAGCTCGGCGAAGCCGCGGCGCGGCAGATCGACGAGCTCGACTTCTACACGCTGTGGAGCTACGCCCACCCGCGCGCGATCGAGCTCGCCGCCCGGCTGGCTTCGATGGCTCCCGGCGAGCTCAACCGCGTCTTCTTCACCTCGGGCGGGTCCGAGTCGGTCGAGTCGGCGCTGAAGCTGTCGCGCAACTACCACCGTGCGCTCGGCAAAGGCCAGAAGCACAAGGTGATCGCCCGCGAGATCGCCTACCACGGCACCTCGCTGGGAGCGCTCTCGGCGACCGGGATCACCGAGCTGCGCTCGCAGTTCGAGCCGCTCACGCCTGGCGGTTGCCACGTCCCCAACACGAATCTCTACCGCTGGCCGGAGGACCGCCATCCGCTCTGGGCGGCGACGGCGATCGAGGAGCGCATCCAGTTCGAGGGGCCCGAGACGGTCGCCGCGGTGATCCTCGAGCCGGTCCAGAACGCGGGCGGCTGCTTCGTCCCGCCCGAGGGCTACTTCGAGCGGGTGCGCGAGATCTGCGACCGCTACGACGTGCTGATGATCTCCGACGAGGTGATCTGCGCCTGGGGCCGCCTCGGCCACTACTTCGGCTGCGAACGCTTCGACTACGTCCCCGACGTCATCACCGTCGCCAAGGCGCTCACCTCCGCCTACACCCCGATGGGGGCGGTGATCGCCTCCGACGCGGTCGCCGCGCCGTTCCTCGAGGGCGACGCCTCCTTCGCCCACGGCTTCACCTTCGCCGGGCATCCCGTCGCCTCGGCGGTGGCGATGGCCAACCTCGACGTCTTCGAGCGCGAGGACCTCTGCGGTCACGTGCTCGCCAAGGAGGGCGAGTTCCGCCAGATGTTGAACACGCTGCGCGATCTGCCGATCGTCGGCGACGTTCGCGGCGCCGGCTACTTCCAGGCGATCGAGCTGGTCAAGGACCGCGACACCAAAGAGAGCTTCGACGACGAGGAGTCCGAGGAGCTGCTGCGCGGCTTCCTCTCCGGCGAGCTCTACAGGCGGGGCCTGATCTGCCGCGCCGACGACCGCGGCGATCCCGTCGTGCAGCTGGCGCCGCCGCTGATCGCCGACAGCGAGCAGTTCGAGGAGATTCACGACGTCCTGCACGCCGTGCTGGGCGAGGCCTGGAAGCGGGTCCGGCGGTAGGCGGCCCGATGCTCACCGTTCAGAGCCTCCTCAACGAACTCGGCCTCGAGCTGGCGGCCGGCGCCGGCTCGGCGGAGTCGCCGGTCCGCTGGGTGCACATTTCCGAGCTGGAGGACCCCACCCCGTGGCTCTCGGGCGGCGAGCTGATGTTGACGACGGGGATCCCGCTGACCTCGGCGGCGAAGCAGCGCGACTTCATCCGTCTGCTCGCCGACAGCAACCTGGCCGGCCTCGGTTTCGGTACCGGGTTCAGCCACGAGACGCTGCCGAAAGCCCTGGTCGAGGAGGCGCGCAAACGCGATTTCCCGCTCTTCGAGGTGCCCTACTCGACCCCGTTCATCGCGATCACCGAGAAGGCCTTCGCCCGCCTGGTGAATGAGCAGTACGAGGTGCTGCAGCGCGGGATCGCGGTGCAGCGGCGCCTCGAGCGCCTGGTCCTCGAAGAGCGCGGCCTGGAGGAGATCGTGGCGACGATCTCCTCGGCGGTCGGCGGCACGGTGGCGATCCTCGGCGGCCGCGGCGAGCGCCTCGCCGGGCGCGCCTTCCGCCGTCAGCTCTCGGCCGAGGCGGTGAAGGCGATTCGCGAGGAAGCGCTCGCCCACACGGCCGACGGGCACCCTTTCGTCCCCACCCATCCGGCGGTGGCCGGCCGGGCCCTCGCCCATCCGGTGATCTCACCGGGCGGCGGTCCGCCGCAGGCCTGGGTCGTGATCGTCCGCGACTCCGGCGGTCTTGGCGATTTCGAGCGGCTGATCCTGCAGCAGGCCGTCGCCGTCGTCGCGCTCGAGCTGATGCGCCGCCGGGTGGCGCGGGAGACCGAGCGTCGCCTCGCCGGCGACGTCCTCGCCGGCGCCCTGGGGGGCCGACTGGACCCGACTGAGCTGCGCCGCCGCCTCGAGCCGTTCGGCATCGGCGACGAAGCCGCGGTCCTCGTCTTCGCCCTCGACGATCCGGCCGCGGCCGAGCCGGTGCTCGAGCGGGCGCTGGCGGCCGACGCCTGCCCCGCCGTCGTCGCCCCTCACGCCAGCGGCCGGCGCGAGCTGCTCTGCGCTGTGGTCGACGCCGCCGACCGCGATCCGATCGACCTTGCGGCCGACGCCCGCACCGCCTTGATCAAGGAGCGCGGCGCGGTGCGCGCCGCGGCCAGCCGCCCGGCGCCGCCGGAGAACCTGCGCCACTCCTTCCACGAGGCCCGCTGCGCTCTGGAGGCGACCGCGATCGGCAACGGCGCCGCTCCCGAAGTCGCCTCCTGGCGCGACCTCGGTGCCTTCACCCTCTTGCTCTCGATCCAGGACGACGACGCGCTGAAGCTCTACTGCGACAGCGTCCTCGGCCCGATCGAGGAGGGGGACGAGGAGTACGGCGGCGAGCTGCTGCGCTCGCTGGAGGCGTTCATCGAGCAGAACGGGCAGTGGGAGAAAGCGGCGCGCGAGGTCTACTGCCACCGCCACACGCTGCGCTACCGGATGCGCAAAGTCGAGGAGCTGACCGGCCGCGACCTCTCCCGCGCCCACGATCGGATCGAGTTCTGGCTCGCCCTGCGAGCGAGGGAGCTGGTTTCGTGAGGGTCGGGGTTCCGCGCGAGATCAAGCCCGACGAGTACCGGGTCGCGATCACGCCGGCCGGGGTGCGCGAGATGACGGTGCACGGCCACGAGGTCCTGATCGAGGCCGGTGCCGGCGAGGGCAGCGCGATCGCCGACGCCGAATTCGAGGCGCAGGGCGCTCGCATCGCGGCCGACGCGGCGACGGTCTTCGGCGAGGCCGAGATGGTGCTCAAGGTGAAGGAGCCGCAGCCGGCCGAGGTCGAGATGCTACGCCCCGGGCAGCTGCTCTTCACCTACCTGCACCTCGCGCCCGATCCCGAGCTGACCCATGGGCTCTGCGGCTCGGGCGCCACCTGCATCGCCTACGAGACGGTCGAGGACACCCGCGGGCGGCTGCCGCTGCTGGCGCCGATGAGTGAGATCGCCGGCAAGATCGCCGCCCAGGCGGGCGCCTTCATGCTCGAGAAGCCGCTCGGCGGGCGCGGCATCCTGCTCGGCGGGGTCCCGGGGGTCGCCGCCGCCAACGTGATCGTGATCGGCGGCGGCGTAGTCGGCATGAACGCGGCCTTCGTCGCGATCGGGATGGGGGCCGACGTCTTCGTCTTCGACAAGTCGATCGACCGCCTGCGGGAGCTCGAGGTCGACTTCGCCGGCAGTTGCTCGACCGTCTACTCGACGACGCTGGCGATCGAGGAGATGCTGCCGCGCGCCGACCTGGTGATCGGCGCGGTGCTCGTCCACGGCGCCCGCGCCCCCTACGTCGTCCGCCGTGAGCAGCTGAAGCTGATGAAGCCGGGAGCGGTGCTGGTCGACGTCGCGATCGACCAGGGGGGGTGCTTCGAGACCTCGCGCCCGACCACGCACCACGACCCGACCTTCGAGGTCGACGGGATCGCCCACTACTGCGTCGCCAACATGCCCGGCGCGGTGCCGATCACCTCGACCCACGCGCTGACCAACGCGACCCTGCCCTATGCGATCGCCCTCGCCGACGAAGGCGTCGCCGGCGCGATCAGGCGCGACCCCGGTCTGCGGCCCGGGGTCAACGTCGCCGGCGGCCGGGTCACGCACCCCGCCGTCGCCGAGGGAGTGGGTGAGGAGCACATACCGGTCGAGGAGGTCCTCGGCCTCGACCAGAAGGAGAAGGAGAGAAGCCGATGAGCACCTACGCGGTTGTCAACCCGACCACCGGCGAGAAGGTCAGGGAGTACGAGGAAATCAGCGACGCCGATCTGGACGCGGCGATCGCGCGGGCCGACGCCGCCTATAGGAGCTGGACCGGCTCCACCGCCGTCGCCGAGAGGGCGGCGCTGATCCGCAAGGTCGGTGAGCTGCACGGCGAGCGGCGCGAGAAGCTGGCTGAGATCATCGTCCGCGAGATGGGCAAGCCGGTCGAGCAGGCGCTCGGCGAGGTCGACTTCACGGCCGAAATCTACGCTTACTACGCCGACAACGCCGAGGCGCTGATGGCCGACGAGCCGATCGCCCTGCTCGGCGGCGAGGGCACGGCGGTCGTTCGCCGCAGCGCCTTCGGCGTCCTGCTCGGGATCATGCCCTGGAACTTCCCCTACTACCAGGTGGCACGCTTCGCCGCCCCGAACCTGACGATCGGCAACCCGATCCTGCTCAAGCACGCGCCCCAGTGCCCGGAATCAGCCGAGGCGATGCAGCGGATCTTCGACGACGCCGGCTTCCCGGAGGGGGCCTACGAGAACATCTACGCCAGCAACGAGCAGATCGAGGTTGCGATCGCCGATCCCCGCGTCCACGGAGTCTCGGTCACCGGCTCCGAGCGGGCGGGCGCCGCGGTCGCCGAGATCGCCGGGCGCAACCTGAAGAAGGTCGTGCTCGAGCTGGGCGGCTCGGATCCGTTCATCCTGCTCGGCTCCGACGACCTCGAGGCGGCGGCGACGGCGGCCGCCGAAGCGCGCCTCGACAACACCGGCCAGTCCTGCAACGCGGCCAAGCGATTCATCGTCGTCGACGAGCTCTACGACGAGTTCCTGGAGAAGTTCAAGGCGACCCTGATCGCCTCGACCCCCGGCGACCCGACCTCCGAGGACACGGAGGTCGGCCCCCTCTCCTCCGCGGCTGCCGCCGACCGGCTCGAGGACCAGGTCAAGCGGGCGATCGACGCCGGCGCCGAGGTCGTCGTCGGCGGCAAGCGCGACGGCAACTTCTTCGAACCGACGATCCTCGCCGGGATCGAGCCGGGAGCGGATGCCTCCCAGGAAGAGTTCTTCGGCCCGGTTGCCCAGGTCTACCGGGTCGGCTCCGAGGACGAGGCGGTCGAGCTCGCCAATCAGACCCCGTTCGGGCTTGGCTCCTACGTGATGACGACCGACCGGGAGCAGGGCGAGCGGGTCGCCGACAGGATCGAAGCGGGGATGGTCTACGTCAACCTGGTCGGGGCCGACAGCCCGGAGCTGCCGTTCGGCGGCTTCAAGCGCTCGGGCTTCGGTCGCGAGCTGGGCCGCTACGGCGTCGACGAGTTCGTCAACAAGAAGCTGATCCGCAGCGCCTGATCGAGCGGCCGAGGACCCGAATAGGGTGTCGTCCCGGTGGGCACGGCAACTTCACGGGGCGGGGCCGTTTAGGAGAGCAGCGATGAGAAGGCTTCTCCTACCCCTACCGCTGGCTCTCGCCTTCCTGCTGGCCTCCTCCCTGGCAGCGGCCGCACCGTCCGAAGAAGAAGAAGCGCCGCGCTGCCACGGTGCGCGGGCGACGATCGTCGGCACCGAAGGCGACGACACGATCTACGGCACTCCCGAGCGGGACGTGATCTGGGGCGGCGGGGGCGACGACACGATCTACGGCAGCCTCGGCAACGACGTGATCTGCGGCGGGCCGGGCGCGGACCTGATCCACGGCGGGCGCGGCAACGACCTGGCCGACGGCGGCGCCGGCGCCGAAGACCGCGTGATCGGGGACCTCGGCGACGACAAGCTGATGGGCGGCTCGGGCGATCGCGACGAAGTCGCCGGCAGCCTCGGCATCGACACGATCAACGGCGGCCCAGGGGACTTCGACTACGTGCACGGCGACTACGGCTACGACCGCGTCGACGGCGGCCCCGGCGAGGGGGACATCGCCTCCTTCGCCACCGACGTCGCCGCCGGCCCCGACGGTCGCGGCGGCGTGCGGGTCGAACTGGCGCGCCACCGCGCCCGCGGCGACGGCCACGACCGGATCTACCGCGCGGAGAGCATCGAGGGCTCCGCCTTCGACGACGTCCTGATCGGCGACGGTCAGGCCAACGCGATCGACGGCGGCGCCGGCGACGACGTCATCCGCGGCGGCGGCGGTCGCGACGAGATCGACGGCGGCCCGGGCAGCGACCGCTGCTCCGCCGCCGGGGCCCTCGAGTCCTGCGGGCGCGAAGCGAAGCCGAAGGGCTCCGGCTACGTGGAACTCGACCCGGCCCCGGGCAGCGGCGGCGGCCTGATTCTGCTCGGCGGCCCCGGCAGCGACCATTTCGTCGTCTCCTTCGACGAAGCGTCTTCGACCTTTGGCGTCAGCGCCCGGAAGCCGATCGCGCTCGGCCAGGGCTGCGAACGCGTCAGCCCCGAGCAGGCCAACTGCACGAGCGACGGGCCGGCCCGCTTCTTCACCGCCGACCTCGGCCCGGGCGCCGACGGCCTCACGGTCGAAGGCTCGCTGGAAGGCGCCCAGAACGTGCGCATCGCGGGCGGCTACGGCGACGACACGATCCACGGCGGCCCGGAGGACGACCTGATCGAGGCCGGCTTCGGCGCCGACAAGCTCTACGGCGGCGACGGCGCCGACGGCCTGGTCGGCAGCAGGCCCGGGCCGACCTTCCTCTACGGGGAAGGGGACGGGGACCTGCTCGCTGCGGGGGGCGGTTGCGCCGGTGGCGCCCTGGTCGGGGGGCCCGGCCGCGACGATGCCTCCTTTGCCGAGACCCCGGCGCACCCGGGCGTCCTGCACGTCTCCTTCGCCGTCCACGCGGCTTGGATCGATGTGGTCCCCAACTGCCACCGGGTGTATCTCTCGCCGACCGACGAGGACATGGAGGGCTCCTTCGACTGGGACGTGCTGGTCGGCGACGGCCGCGCCAACAACATGCTCGGCCAGCCGGGAGCCGATCGCTTCTACGGCGGCGGCGGCGAAGACGTGATCGACGCCCGCGACGGGACCCGCGACTTCTCGATCCAGTGCGGGCGCGGCACCGCCGCCAGGACGGGACGGCCAGCCCAGGGAACTCCTGCCGGCCGCGCCCTCACCGACCCCTTCGATCCCGGCCCGACGCTCTGCGCCGTGATCAGGCACGGGCACCCGGTCGACGGCCTCGGCGTCGCCGACGAGCCCTAGGCGCTCAGCGCCCGCGGGCGTCGCCGTTGGCGATCGCGCAGGCTTCCCCGGCACCGAGGAATGGGGTTAGAGCGACGTAGGTGGCGAGCGGGCCGACTTCCTGCAGGGCCTCGACCTCGCCGCGCTTGACCCGCTCGTAGATCATCGCGTAGATCGCGCCGCCGATCGCCTCGGCGGCGATCGGGCTGGCGTCGGGACGGCGTTCGTAGCCGGGGGCGAGCAGCAGCTCCATGCCTTTCATCACCTGTTCGCGCTGTTCCAGCGCCCGCCCGCCCGCCGCGTACACGTCCATGGCGCCCAGCCGCGTGTAGGCGGGTTCGGCGGCGCAAAAGGCCAGCATCGCGGCAAGGGCGGCGTGGACCGCGTGGGGCCAGTCGACGGCGCGGCGGAAAGCCGGCAGCGTCGTGGCGAGCATCTGCGAGGAGCCGCTGTCGATCGCGGCCAGCATCGCATCCTCCTTGTCGGCGAAGTTGGCGTAGAAGGTCGAGAGGGAGATCGAGGCCCGCCCGGCCACGTCGCTGACCGTCATCGCTGGGTACCCCTTCTCAGCGACCACGGCGGCCAGCGCCTGCAGGATTCGCTCGGCGGGATCGTAGGCTCGGCCGCTGCTCTCGGGGGGCCGGCCGCGAGGGTGCCGAAGCGGCTCGGGGGGCGCCGGATAGGAGAGGGCCCAGTCCCACATCTGCGGGATCAGCTCGAGCAGTTGCTCCTCCTCGCCACGGAATAGGCGCGTGTGGATGACCTTGCGCAGCCCGCCGACCACGGCCCCGACCAGCTCGGGCGGCATCTCTTCACGGCCCGGTATGCGCTCCACGGTCTCGGCGACGAAGGCCTGGAAGGCATCGGCGGTGCGGTCGACCTGCTCGACCGCCCGCGGGCCCGCCGCGTAGATCTCGACGAAGCAGAGTCGCGCCGCCGGCGCCTGCTCGACGATCATCCGCACGAACCTCTCGAAGGCGTCGCGCACCCGCTCTTCGTTCGGCGGTTTGCTGTTGGCCGCGTCGACGACCGAGCCGATCGCCGGCGCGACGAAGTCCCCAAGCGCGCCGAGCAGGCACTCTTCCTTGTCGCGGAAGTGCTCGTAGAAGGCGCTGCGCGAGACCCCTGACAGCTCGAGCAGGTCGGCGACCCGGGTGGCCTCGTAGCCTTTCTCGGCGACCACCGCCACCATCGCCGCGAAAAGCCGCTCGCGCTGGTTGCGCGCCACCTCCTCGGGCGGGAGTCGCCGCCCGGGCCGGAGCTTTCGCTCACGCAGCGTAAGCGCGTTTCCCCACGGCGTCCTGACGCTGGCGGAGAGGCCGTGGCCGGTCATCTGCGCGGCTGGCTCGGCAAGGGATAGATATCTGGATAGTAAGCACTATTCTGCGTAAAAACAAGCCAAGCTGTCTGAAAATTTCACTTTGACACGCCAAAATGGCCCGGATTACGGCAGATGGCCCTTGAACGCGGGCTGGTATTGGTTGATCTTTTTGTAAGAACGTGTTTGTATGTCTTCCTGATGGATCCGATGGAGACCGCGGTTATTTCCGGGGCCGTGTCGCCGATTGAGATTGAAGAGCTCTCCAGCGGTGGCGCGGTGACGATCGGGACCGCCCCCGCCCGGCAGCACATCGCCGGTGAGTTCGTCGCCGAGCACCAGCGGGCGCGCATCGTCCGCGCGCTGGCCGATGAGATCGTCGACCACGGCTATCGCGACGTGACCGTCGCCGGCATCGTCAAGCGGGCCGGCGTCGCTCGCAACACCTTCTACGCCAGCTTCGCCAACAAGGAGGAGTGCTTCCTCGCCGCCTCCAACCTGGCCGGCGAAGAAGCGATGAGGCTGGTATCGGTCGCGGTTCGCGCGGCGCCCGCCGAGTGGGCGCTGCGGGCGCGTGCCGGCATCGGGGCGTTCCTCTCCTACGCCGCGAGCGAGTCGGCTCTTGCCCGTGCCTTCGTCGTCGAGTCGCTCTCCGCCGGCCCGGAGGCCGCCGATCGCTACGAGCGCACGGTACGCGCCGTCACCCCCTTCTTCCGCCTCGGCCGGCGGGAGTCGGACAAGGGCGACAAGCTCCCGCCGACGCTGGAGGAGACGATCGTCGGCGGCATCTTCTGGGTGGTCTACCAGCGCATGGTGATCGGTCGACCGGAGGAGCTCGAAGACCTGCTGGAGGAGCTGGTCGAGTTCGCGCTCACGCCCTATCTGGGGGCGACCGGCGCGAGGAAGGTCGCGGCCCAGGGCGACCCGGTTCTCGCGCGCTAAGGACGAAGTTCCGTGAAGCCGGCGGCCGCGAAGTCGCCGTCGAAGGCCAGCGCCTCCTCGATTCCCCTGGCGCGCATGAAGGCGAAGCTGGTCGCGTCGACGAACGAGTACTCGCGCTCGTCGTGTTTGCGAAGCCAGGAAAGAGCTTCGTCTTCGAGGTCGTGAGACACACGGACGATCCCGATGCGCTGATCTTCCCCGCCCACGCTGTCGAGGAATTCCACCGCCTTGCGGTGCCACCGCTTGTAGCGCAGCCAGGTCCAGGTCTCTCCCCGCACGAGATTGGTGGCGACGATCTGGCGCGTCGGCGTAGTTGTCAGCCTGAGCAGGGCGATGGCCATTTCGTGACGCGAATCGCGATCGTCCATCGCCGCAACCAGAAATGAGGTGTCGGCGAAGATCAAGGGGGAGGCTTCAGGCCGTATACGACCTCGTCGATCGTGCGCGTGTCGCTGGGGTCGCTGGACACCGTTCCGCACAACTTGAAGAACGGATCCTCCTCTATGGGTGGCAATGGCTTCACTATCTCCCGCACGCAACGCCTGATCACCTCCGCCTTCGAGAGCCCCTCTTCCTCGGCGCGTCGTTCCACCGCCAAGTCAAGCTCGGGCTCGATCGATATCTGCAGTCGCTTCATGCGGGCCACGCTACATCACCTCCTGCGAAGTAATGTAACGCAGCACGCACGTGAGTGTGTCAATCGATGTCGGTGCCCTCGATGAGGAAAGCTACGCGGACGTGGGCGCGGTACTCATCGAGGTTCTCGCCCCTTATGCCCGTAGAGACGATGTCGACGGCGCGGATGTTGCGCAGGGTGCCTTGAGCTTGGGCTAGAGCCTGTCTCGCGGCGTCGTCGGTCGACGTCTTGGAGCTGCCGACCAGCTCGATGATCTTCACGACGGCCATCTCTCTCCTCCTTGCGGATCGAATGCGTCCTTGGCGCTGACCCCCTCGAGCAGCGCCACCCTTTGCCACGGGCCGGCCGCCTCCTCCTGGCCGCCTGGCCCCGGAGCGGTCTCAGCGACGAATCGTTGGATGGCGGCGGCGATCGCCGCCGCTTCGTCGTCATTGGGCGTCCGAGCCATGCTCGAAGCGTAGATGAACGGCGCGTCGATAAGGTCTCTCTGATGAGCGACGGGCCAGCCGAAATCTCTCGTGAGGAGCTCCAGGCGAAGCTCGATGCCGGCGCGCAGCTCGTCGACGTGCGGGCGGAGCACGAGTGGGAGATGGGGCGGATTCCCGGCGCCGTGCACCTGCCGCTGGCCGAGCTCTCCGAGCGGGCGGGGGAGATCGACAAGGAGCGGCCCATCGTCTTCTACTGCCGCGGCGGCAACCGCTCGACGATGGCTACCGAGGCGATGGTCGCTGAGGGATATGAGGCCTCGAAGCTGACCGAGGGGATCGTCGGCTGGGCCGAGGCCGGCCAGGCGCTCGAGCCCGAGGGCGGCCAGGTGGCCGAGTCGGGGGAAGCCGCGTCGATCCTGCACGCCGAGAAGCGACTTCCGCCCGCTCCCTGAGCCGCTTTACAAGATAAATACCTGAATCCCTGTCAGGTTTTGCTATTTTCTACGACGTGGAGGTCGTCGTAGATCAACAGAAGGAGCAGCGCGGCAAGGGCCGCACCGGGACCCTGGAGAACCCGGAGACCTACGCCAACGTCCCGGGGCACATCATCCCGATCATTGAGCGCGAGTTCGATGACTTCGATAACGAAGCCGAGAAGTTCCTCGGCGGCCAGACGCCCGAAGACGAGTTCATCGGCTTCCGCCTCAAGCAGGGCGTCTACGGCCAGCGCCAACCCGACGTGCAGATGATCCGGGTGAAGCTTCCCTTCGGCGGCATCACGCCCGAGCAGATGGAGGCCTTCGCCAGCGTCGTCGAGAAGTACGCGCCGCTGGACAAGGGCCACATCACCACCCGCCAGAACATCCAGATCCACCACGTGCCGCTGCGCGACGCGGAGGCGCTGATCCGGGAGATCTCCGAGGCTGGGCTCTCCTCGCGCGAGGGCTGCGGCAACACGGTGCGCAACGTCACCGGCGACCCCTGGGCCGGCGTCGCCCCCGACGAGATCTTCGACCCGACTCCCTACGCCGGCGCCTACGCCCGCTACTTCGTCCGTCACCCGACGACGCAACTGATGCCGCGCAAGATCAAGACTTCCTTCAGCGGCTCCGACGCCGACCGCGCGATCGCCGGCATCCATGACGTCGCCTTCATCTCGCGCGAACGCGACGGCGTCAGGGGCTTCGAGATCCGCGTCGGCGGCGGCACGTCGATCATGGCCCGTATCGCACCCACCCTCTACGAGTTCGTCGAGGCCGACAACGGCGACTACCTCAAGGTCTCCGAGGCGGTGCTGCGCATCTTCGATCGTCAGGAGTGGCTGCGCGCCAACCGCGCCCGCGCCCGGATCAAGGTCCTGATCGACAAGATCGGCATCGACGCCTTCCGCGAGCAGGTCGACGAGGAGCTCGAGGGCGATTGGGTCGAGGAGCGCGACTTCGACGCCGCGCTGGTCGAGCGGCTGCGCTTCGACGACGACGAGGAGGCCAACGCACCGGCAGCGCCGCCGGCTGCCGCCTCGCCCAACGGGGATCGCAGCGAGTTCGACCGCTTCGTCGAAGCCAACGTGCAGGCGCAGCGCCAGGAGGGCTTTTCCAGCGTCGAGGTGAAGGTCTACCGCGGCGATCTCACTCCAGAGCAGTTCCGCGGTCTCGCCGGGCTGATGCGCGAGTTCACCGGCGGCTACGCGCGCAGCACCGTGCAGCAGAACCTGGTCCTGCGCTGGGTCCGCGACGAGGCGCTCTATGACGTCTGGCAGCGCCTGATCGCACTCGGTCTCGGCGAGGCCGGCCCGCGCGAGATCACCGACGTGGTCAGCTGCCCCGGCACCGACAGCTGCAAGATGGGCATCACCAGCTCGATGGGGCTCAACCAGGCGATCAAGGAGCGCTTGGTCGAGATGGACGTCTCCGACGAGCTGACCCGCAAGATCCACGTCAAGATGAGCGGTTGCCCCAACGGCTGCAGCCAGCACCACATCGCCAACATCGGCTTCTACGGCGCCTCGCTCAAGGTGGGCGAGCGTCAGGTCCCCGCCTACATCCCGCACATCGGCGGCAACTACGAGGGCGGCGAGGTCATCTTCGGCACGCGGCTGAAGTCGCGCCTGCCCGCCAAGCGGGTCCCCGAGGCGGTCGAGCGTTGGGTGCGGATGTACGAAGCCGAGCGCTCCGGCGAGAGCGAGGAGTTCAACGCCTTCGCCGAGCGGATCGGTGCGGGGCGCTTCGAAGAAGAGGTCAAGGAGCTAACGCTCCCGGCCGAGTTCAGCCTCGAGACGATGCAGCAGTTCATCGACTGGAGCCGGTCGAGCCCTTACAAAGTCGAGCGCGGCGAGGGGGAGTGCGCGATATGAGCCCGGTCGCCGAGCCACCGACGATCTCCGACCCGGAGGCGATCGCCGCCCGACTCGAGGGGGGCACGGCCGAGGACGCCTTCGAGTGGATGTTCGAGACCTTCGGCGAGAGTCACTACATCGCCTGCTCGTTCCAGAAGACCAGCTCCGTCACCGCGCACATGGCCGCGCGGGTCAACCCCCAGGCACGCTTCTTCTACCTTGACACCGACGTTCTCTTCCCGGAGACCTACGAGACCCGCGAGCGGCTCGCCGAGAGCCTCGGGGTTCAGTTCGATCGCTTCCACAACCTGACCCTCGAGGAGCAGGCGGCCAAGCACGGCGACGAGCTCTGGAAGCGCGACCCCGACGCCTGCTGTGGTTTGCGCAAGATCGAGCCGATGCGTCGCGCCCTTACTTCCGTAGACTGCTGGGCTGCCGGCGTCCGCCGCGAGGACTCCGCCAGCCGGGCCAAGACGCCGAAGTTCGGCTGGGACAAGCGCTTTGAGCTGTGGAAGCTGAATCCGCTCGCGGACTGGACCGAGCGCGACGTCTGGACTTACATCCATGAGCACGACCTCCCGTACAACCCGCTCCACGATCAGGGCTACCCGTCGATCGGCTGCACCCACTGCACCCAGCCGGTCGATCCCGGGGGCTCGCCGCGCGACGGCCGCTGGGCGGGGCTCGAAAAGTCCGAGTGCGGGATCAACTAGCGGCTGAGCTGGACCCTCCGTACCCTTCCCCGACCGATTGGTGAGATTCAACGCATGAGCGAGACGATGACCGAGCTTTCACTGACCCTTTCCGAGCGCCACACGGCCGACTTCGAGATGATCGGCAACGGTGGCTTCGCGCCGCTGACCGGCTTCCAGGGCTCCGCCGACTGGCAGCGCGTCTGCGACGAGATCCGCACCGCCGACGGCGAGTACTGGCCGATCCCGATCACCTTGGCGACCGACCTGCAGTGTCAGGTCGGCGACGTCGTCGCCCTCTCCAGCGACGAAGGCAAGCCGCTGGGGCGGATTACGGTCGAAGAGGTCTTCGAGCGCGACGTGCGCGAGGAGGCCGAGAAGGTCTACGGCACGACCGACGAGGCGCATCCCGGGGTCGCCGCGATCTACGAGGAGGGCAACCGCTGCATCGCCGGCCCGATCGAGGTCGACGCGCTGCCCGACCACGAGGAGGCGTTCATGCGCCGCTACCTCACCCCCGCCGAGACCAAGGCCGAGTTCGAGAAGCGCGGCTGGAAGCGGGTCGTCGCCTTCCAGACCCGCAACCCGATCCACCGCGCCCACGAGTACCTGACCAAGGCGGCGCTGGAGACCTGCGACGGGCTCTTCATCCAGCCGCTGATCGGCAAGACCAAGGCCGGTGACATCCCCGCCGACGTGCGGATGCGCTGCTACGAGGTGCTGATGGAGAAGTACTACCCCGAGGACCGGGTGATGCTGGGAGTGAAGCCGGCAAAGATGCACTACGCCGGCCCGCGCGAGGCGATCCTGCACGCGATCGTCCGCCGCAACTACGGCGCCACCCACTTCATCGTCGGCCGCGATCACGCCGGCGCAGGCGACTACTACGGCACCTACGACGCGCAGAAGATCTTCGACACGATCGACGTCGACGAGCTCGGCATCGAGCCGCTGATGTTCGAGCACACCTTCTGGTGCAACGAGTGCGAGGGGCTTGCCTCGAACAAGACCTGTCCGCACGACCAAGAGGCGCGCCTCTTCCTCTCAGGGACGAAGGTCCGCGAGATGCTCGGCAACGGCGAAAGGCCGCCGCACGAGTTCTCGCGCGACGAGGTCGCCGACATCCTGATCGACGCTTACAAGGAGGACTGACGAGCATGGCAGGCGAGAAGGGCTTCACCCTCTGGTTCACCGGGCTTTCCGGTGCCGGCAAGACGACCATCTCCGGATTGCTGGAGACGCAGCTGCGCGAGCGCGGCTCGAAGCTGGAGATCCTCGACGGCGACGTCGTGCGCGAAAACCTCTCCAAGGGGCTCGGCTTCTCCAAGGAGGACCGCGACATCAACATCCGCCGGATCGCCTTCGTCGCCGACCTGCTCAGCCGCAACGGCGTGCCGGTGATCACCGCGGCGATCTCCCCCTACGCCGAGATCCGGGACGAGGCGCACGAGCTGATGGGCGATCGTTTCATCGAGGTCTACGTCAAGGCGTCGGTTGACACCTGCGCCGAGCGGGACGTCAAGGGCCTCTACGCGAAGGCGTTTGCCGGCGAGATCAAGGAATTCACCGGGGTGTCGGACCCGTACGAGGTTCCCGAGAACCCGGCCTGGGTCTGCGACACCGAGAACGAGACGCCGGAGGAATCGGCGCAGAAGCTGCTCGAGTACCTGGAGTCGCGGGACCTGATTCCGGCGGCGCCGGTCGCGGCCTGACTTGTAGCGGGGTTGGAGGGGCGGCAGTCCCGCAGCTTGTCGGTTCCGGTGCGCTTTATGCGGTCTATGACCGGAAAAGGCGCACCGGAATGAAGCGTTAGGGCTTGGAGGGGACTATGGGGTCGGCTAGGCCGTAGGTGTCGTAGTCGCCGAACTTGGAGAAGGTCTTGTGGGTGGGGCCGTGGTAGTCGGACGAGGCGGTGGGGACGAGGTCGAGCTCGTCGCAGAGGCGCAGGAGGTGTTCGGTCTGCTCCTTGGAGTGGGTCGGGTAGAAGGTCTCAACGCCGTCGGCACCCAGCGAGCGGATCAGGTCTTCGACCTGCTCGGGGTCCTCGATGTCCCAATAAGGGTGGGCGATGACGGCGACGCCGCCGGCCTCGTGGATCAGCTCGATCGCCTGCTCGGCGGTCGGCCAGCGGCGGGGGACGAAGGCCTTGGCGTCCGGGACCAGGTACTCCTCGAAGAAGGGGCCGAGGTCGCCGCTCGCGCCGGCGGCGCGGGCGATGTGGGGACGGCCGATCGAGAGAGCGCCGCCCGCTTCGCGTTCGGCGTCGGCGAGGGTCAGGTCGAAGCCCTCGGCCCGCAGTCGCTCGACGATCTCGCCGGCCCGGTTGACCCGCTCCTGCTGCGCCCGCTCGCAGGCCGGCCCGATCTTCTCCAGGTCCACCCAATAACCGCAGACGTGCAGGTCTTCGGCGTAGGGATGCACGCAGGACATCTCCGTGGCCGGCACCAGCTCGATCCCCAGCCGCTCCGCCGCTTTGGCCGCCTCCAGAACCCCGGCAATCGCATCGTGATCCGAAAGCGCCAGCGTCGTAACCCCCGCCTTCGCGGCCTCCTCTACGACTCCCGCAGGCTTCAGTTGCCCGTCCGAGACCGTCGAGTGCGATTGAAGCTCGATCAGCACGACTGGGAACTTAGCTTCGCGGGAGCCCAGCGGTCATTCAGGCAATCGGGGCGATGTGAGGCGTCAGCCAAGACGGGCCGAAGTTCTGAGGCTCTTGTGGGCTGCCGACCTTCTCGCGACGACGCATGGACCAGCTCAGGAGATTGGCGAATAGCTCGCCTTGCTCGATCGCATCGTCAAGAGCATTATGTGTATGAGGGGAGTTGGGGCGCAGAAAGTCAGGCATCGCCGTCTTGCCAGATCGGTCGAAGACGGTGCCGGCGACGGCCTGGTAGAGCGTGCGGATGTCTAGGCACGATGAGTGTCCGAAGGGCGAGCCTTCTGGCGCGAAGCGCTCGAAATACCAGTAGAGGAATGCCCAATCGAATGCGACTGGATACGCGACGAGAACCGGCCGGCACTCTGGACACATTGAGCGAACCCAGGCAGCCGCTTCGGTCATTACCTCCCCGGGACTGCGCCCAGTTGCGAGCAGCCGATCTCGGTCGAGGCCGTTGACTTGGAGCGCTTCCGCCTGGAAATCTTCCGAGATCGGTTTCAGCTCCGCATAGAAGGTCTTCTCGCGTACGTCCCATTGCTCGAAGGTCCACCCGTCGTACCTGCCAACCGCCGAGAGGCCGAACGAGAGCAGCGAATACGGGCCAGGGACCGGCCCGTCGGTCTCGACGTCTGCCGAGATGTAGAGATCGGGGCGTGCGGGGTGTGCGCTCATGGGGTCCAGATGTTCGAGGAGGTCGCGGACGTTGCTTGCGAGCCATATTCTCCCTATGTGCAGGATTCCCCCCGAGACTACTCGCTGCGCCGTCTGAAGCAACTGGGCGAGGAGCTTGATGCTGGCCAGTTGCTCGATGGCCATCCGCTCTGCGTTTACGTGACCGGCTCGTATGGTCGACTGGAGGCATGGGAAAAGTCGGATATCGATCCATTTTTCCTCTACGACAGCGCCGATGAGACCCAGCGCTTCCCCTGGACGAGCTTTGTGCGCCTTTCAGCTCGCCTGATCGACGTCGCCCAAGAGATGGACTTTCCTCCCTTCTCAAAGGACGGTAAGTACCTCGAGGTGCAGTACGTGAGCGAAATGGAGCGCGTCCTTGGAAGCCCCAGCGACGATTCCCTCAATGCCTTCACCGCGCGGATGCTGCTCCTTTTGGAGAGCCAACCGCTGCATGATGAAGCCGTCTATCTGCGTTTGTTGAAACGGATCATTGGCTTCTACTATCGAGACTTCGAGGATCACGCAGACAGCTTTCTTCCGACCTTCCTCGTCAACGACATCCTGCGGTTTTGGCGGACCTTGACGTTGAACTACGAGCACCATCGGCTTGGCCTTGGCACGGCACTCACGGAGAAAGATCTTGCCGCGGAGGAGCTGGCTAAAAAGAAGGCGGACAGTGCTCTGAAGAACTACAAGCTCAAGGTCAGTCGTCTGTCGACCTGCTTCTCGATGGTCTCCAATCTGAGCGCCATGGCGCCTCCCGTCAAGCCCGAGCAGGTCTTTGATCTATGTCGCATCACACCGGCAGAGCGATTTACTCGCCTGTCCAGCCAGAGCCAGGCTTCAGGCGACCTCGTCGAGAAGCTGGTGACGGTGTACGGGGAATTCCTCGAACAGGTCCAACGCGATGAAGATGTTCTCTTGACTGAGTTCGCGGAGGCAGACAACCGCAGAGAGGCGTCGGCGAGCGCGTCGCGATACGGCGATCTGATTTACGCCCTTCTCAAAGAGGTAACCCCGGCGGATCGAATGCGCTATCTGGTTATTTGACAGTCCCCGAGGGGCGCGTGAGGACGTCGCGGCGTAGCAGTCTCTGCGCCACTCGTTGGTCGCCTTCTCCTTCCCGCCGCCCCATGACTAGACTGCGCCGCCGTGTTCCAGAAGGTCCTCATAGCGAACCGCGGCGAGATAGCCATCCGCGTCGCCCGCACCCTCAAGGAGATGGGCATCGCCTCGGTCGCCGTCTACTCGGAGATCGACCGCGACGCCCCGCACGTGCGGGAGGCCGACGAGGCCTTCCTGATCGGGCCCGCGGTCCCGGCGGAGAGCTACCTGAACATCCCCAAGATCATCGAGACGGCGAAGGAGGCGGGCGCCGAAGGCATCCACCCCGGCTACGGCTTCCTCGCCGAGAACGCCGACATGGCCCGGGCCTGCGACGAGGAGGGGATCACCTGGATCGGCCCGCCGCCCGAGGCGATCGAAGCGATGGGGTCGAAGACGCGGGCGCGAGAGATCATGGCCGAGGCCGGCGTGCCGATCGTCCCCGGCGCGACCGAGCCCGCACCCGACCTCGACGCCGCCCGCGTGCAGGCCGAGGAAGCCGGCTACCCGGTCGCCTGCAAGGCAGCCGGCGGTGGCGGCGGCAAGGGCTTCCGCGTCGCGATGACCCCGGACGACCTGCAGGAGGCCTTCGAGGGCTCCGCCCGCGAAGGCGAGAAGTTCTTCTCCGACGACCGCGTCTACGTCGAGCGCTACCTCGAAGACCCGCGCCACGTCGAGGTCCAGGTCTTGGCCGACGGGCACGGCAACGTGATTCACGTCGGCGAGCGCGATTGCTCGGTGCAGCGCCGTCACCAGAAGGTGATCGAGGAGGCCCCGGGCCCGCACGTCGACGCCGAGATGCGCGAGCGGATCGGCAAGATCGCGACTGACGCGGCGGCTGCCGTCGGCTACCGCGGCGCCGGCACGGTCGAGGGCATGCAAGTCGGCGAGGAGTACTTCTTCCTCGAGATGAACACCCGGGTCCAGGTCGAGCACTGCGTGACCGAGATGGTCAGCGGCATCGACATCGTCCGCGAGCAGGTGCTCGTCGCCGCCGGCGAGCCACTCTCGATCTCCCAGGAGGAAGTCGAGCTGCGCGGCTGGTCGATCGAGTGCCGGATCAACGCCGAGGCGGCGCACAAGAAATTCGCCCCCGCGCCCGGCGCGATCACGACCTACCGCGAGCCGGCAGGGCCCGGCGTCCGCGTCGACTCCGGGGTCGAGGCCGGCTCCGAGGTGACGCCGATGTACGACCCGATGGTCGCCAAGCTGATCGTCTGGGACATCGACCGCGAGCACGCGACGCGCCGCATGCTGCGCGCCCTCGACGAGTACGAGATCGGCGGCCTGACCACGCTCATCCCCTTCCACAAGGCCCTGCTCGCGACCGGCCAGTGGCGCGACGGCGAGACCTGCCGCGACCTGATGGAGGACCGCGAGTGGCTCAAGTCGACGGCGCCCGAGGCGACCGCTCCCGCCCCCGCCGAGGAAGACAAGCCCGAGCAGATCGCCCGCGACTACAAGGTCGAGGTCTCCGGCAAGCTCTTCGACGTCAAGGTGATCGGTGAGGCTTTCGCGGATGGCGGCGCGGCTTCGGCCGGCGGCGGCAAGAAGCCACCGAAGCGCGAGCGCAAGGCCGGCGGCAGCGCGTCCGCCTCCAGCGAGTCGCTGCCCTCGCCGCTACAGGGCACCGTGCTCAAGGTCGCCGTCGAGCAGGGCGCCGAGGTCGCCGAGGGCGACCTGATCTGCGTGATCGAGGCGATGAAGATGGAGAACGAGATAGCCGCCCACCGCTCCGGCAAGGTCACCACGCTGAACGTAACCGAAGGCGCCGCAGTCTCCGCCGGCGACGTCCTAGCCGTAATCGAGTAGCCCCTCTTCCAGGCAGAAGCAGCAGAACCGTAGCCGGGCGCGCCGCGCCTGTAGAGATGGACAGGGTGCCGCCCGAACCGGCGGATACTCAAAGTCGCAGCGCTAATTAGCGCTGCGACTTGTCGGGGCGGGCGGCACCCTGTCCATCTCTACCCCACCCACGACGCCTACCGTTTCTGCTGCCTCTGTTCCCGCTGCTTTTCCCGCTGTTCCCGCTTCTTCCGCCGGATTTCGGCCTGCAGTTGCTTGCGCGTCAGCGGAATCCCCGAGGCTTCTTCGCTGCAGGTCCGGCCGACGCAGTTCTCGAGGTCGCGCAGTTCTCGATGCAGGTAGTTGCGAACCGGGTAGTAGTTGGGGACGCGGACGATGTTGTTGAGCTCGTAGGGGTCCTTTTCGAGGTTGTAGAGCTCCTTCTCACCGTCGGGCCAGGCGATGTACTTGTAGGGGCCGAGGCGGATCCCCTCGTAGTCCTTCGGCGGGGCCAGGATCGACGCCGTAGCGCCGGTGCTGCGGTGCAGCTCCGACCTGGAGCTCGCGACTCTCTTCTGCTTGCCGGCACCGCTCTGGTCGCCCGGTTCGGCGATCGCCCCGGCTTCTTCGACGTCGGAGGTCTCGACGAAGGACTCGAAGAGAATCGGCCGCAGGGTGCGCAGTTCGGGGTCCTGGAAGAACGGCGTCATCGAGCGCCCGTCGACGCTCTTGTCCGGTTCGACCCCGGCCAGTTCGAGCACGGTCGGGGCAACGTCGATGTTCCCGACCAGCTCGTCGCTTTCGCTGCCCGGGCGGATGTGCGGGCCCCGGATCAGGAACGGCAGATGCGTGGAGGGCTCGTAGGCGAGGAACTTGCCGCCGAGCAGCCGGTGCTCGCCGAAGAAGAAGCCGTTGTCCGAGGTGAAGAGGACGTAGGTGTTGCGGAGGCGGTGCTGCGAGCCCAGCGTGTCGAGCAACAGCTTCACCCCGTCGTCGACGTCGCGCAGGGCCTCCAGCTGCTTGTCCCAGTAGACGCGGTAGGTATGGATGTCGCTCAGCGAGAGGTAGGGAGCTTCGCGGATGAAGCGCGGCTTGTCGCTGACGTTGCCCTCGTCCATGCCCTCGCTGCGCGTGTGCGGAGGCGGAGCGCCCTTGAACCAGTCGTAGTGGCGGGGCGTCGGCTCCGGCCCCGCCGGCTTGCGGAAGTCCCCGTGCGGAGCGGTGTAGTCGAGCTGCAGGTAGAAGGGCTGTTCGGGCGAGGTTTCCTGCAGCTCCTGGATCGCGAGGTTGGTCAGCATGTCGGTCTCGTGGAAGCAGGGCTGGCCGTTGAGCGGGGCGTAGGGGCAGCCGGCGTCGTCCTTCGTCCCGTATTCGCGCGTTTCCCAGCTGCCCGAGTCTCCGTAGGGGCCTTCGACTGTGCCGTTGTTGTTCAGTCGATAGCCGTAGTAGTAGTGATCGGTGTCGGCGTTGAGGACGGTATGCCAGGCGCTCCACCCGGGCGGGACTTCGGTCCCGTTCGAATACGGTTCGTCGCCGTAGCCGTTGAGGAACTTGCCTACGTGGATGGTGCGGTAGCCCGCGCCCTGCAGCCAGGTCGCCAGGTTGTGGGTGTAGGCCCCGCGGAAGGAGAAGCCGAAGTAGCCACCGTTGGGCTGGATGTTGCCTTTGACCCCGGTGTTGTGCGCGTAGCGCCCGGTCAGCAGGCTGACCCGCGAGGGGCAGCAGAGGGGGTAGGAGACGTAGTAGTCGTTGAAGGTCTCGCCGCGCTTGGCGATCAGGTCGAGCGTGTTCGGCATCGCCCGGATCGCCGGTTCGCGGAAGGTCGCGTAGAGGCTGTCCAGCGTCTGGTCGTCGGTCTGGATGACGAGGAAGCTCGGTGGCTGCGGCGTGGCCGCCTCGGCCCCCCGCCAGCGGGCTCCGAGCGCCAGCAGGCAAAGCAGCGCCAAGACCGCGGCCGCGAGGCCGACGGAAGCGCTGCGCCGGATTATGCCTTGTGTGATCGGATACATGAAAAAGCTGCCGGAGGCCGGCCTACCAGGTCGAAACAACTGCGCTACCCGAAGTTGCGAAACGCTAGAGGTCGCTCAGGACGCGCCGAGCTTTTTGACGGCGTCGCGGAACGTTTTGACCGTGGCGCTGGGGGCTTTGCGGCCTTCGAGCTTCTCGTTGTGACGGTTGACCCAGATCACGGGCACTTTCATCTTCAGCAGCGGGGCGACGTCGTTGTCGTAGCTGCAGCCGATGTGGGCCCAGCCTTTCTTGCCGCCGATTCGCCGCGCCGCCTCTTTGAAGTGGACGGGGTCCGGCTTGTAGCTGCGCACCTGCTGGGCGGTGACGACGAGGTCGAGTTCGGTGCGCAGGTGCCGGCGCGAGATGCCGAGCAGTTTGTCGTCGATGTTGGAGACGATGCCGATCTCATAGCGTTTGCCGAGCCGGTCCATCGCGGCGTTGGCCTCGCGGAACGGCATCCAGTAGGCGACGCTGTCGGGTAGGAACTGGGCCCGCGAGGGCTCGATCTCCCAGCCCAGCTCACCGGCGACCTTGACGATCGTGCGGCGCAGGACCTCGGCGTAGAGCTCGTAGGAGCCGGCCATGATTTCGGCCTGGACCTCCATGAAGCGGGCGAGGAAGGGCTCTTCCTCGAAGCTGAAGCCGTCTTTGTCCGCCTCTTTGCGGCAGGCCTCGACGATGCCTTTCTCCCAGTCGATCAGGGTGCCGTAGCAGTCGGTCGTCACCCATTTGATGGTTTTGAGGGCTGGGAGAGCCATAGCGGCGCGGCATGTTATGCGAATCGCCCGCTCGGCGTCCCGCTTGCGTTCTTGGATAGGCTGCCGCCCGCGCCCGCGCGGCGCGCTCCCCACACATGGATCTCCTCGAGTACCAGGGCAAGCAGCTGTTCGCCAAGCACGGCATCGCCGTGCCGAGCGGCGAGGTCGCCGCCAACGTCGACGACGCCGTCGCCGCGGCGGAGCGGATCGGCTACCCGTGCGCGATCAAGGCCCAGGTCCTGATCGGCGGCCGCGGCAAGGCGGGTGGGATCAAGATCGCCCAGGACGCCGGGGAGGCGCGCGAGTACGCCGACGCGATCCTCGGCATGGACATCGTCGGTCCGCACGGAGAGGGCCCGTTCCGGGTCGAGCAGGTCTGGATCGAGGGCGGCTCCGACATCGCTTCCGAGTACTACGCCTCGGTGATCCTCGACCGCGGCGAGAAGAAGCTGCTGGCGATGGTTTCCGCCAAGGGCGGGATGGACATCGAGGCAGTCGCCGAGGAGGACCCCGACGCCCTGGTCCGCCGC
This sequence comes from Solirubrobacterales bacterium, assembly GCA_036379955.1. GTDB lineage: Bacteria > Actinomycetota > Thermoleophilia > Solirubrobacterales > 70-9 > VRUE01. The sequence continues at coordinate 6,582 of DASVFR010000047.1, read as the reverse complement.
CACATCGACCCGACGCGGCCCTTCGACGCTGCCGCGGCGCGCGAGATCGTCGACACCGCCGGACTCGACGAGGACGTGCGCGAGGCGGTCGCCGAGGTCCTGGCCAAGCTCGCCGGCGTCGCCACGAACGAGGACGCGACCCTGATCGAGGTAAACCCGCTGATCGTCACCGCCGGCCGCGAGGTCGTCGCGCTCGACGCCAAGGTGACGATCGACGGCAACGCCGTCTTCCGCCACGAGGAGCTGGCCGAGGCTGCCGACACCGCCGACGATCCGCAGGAGGCGATGGCCAAGGAGAAGGGCCTCACCTACGTCAAGCTCGACGGCAACGTCGGCATCCTCGCCAACGGTGCCGGGCTCTGCATGTCGACCCTCGACGTCGTCGCCCAGGCGGGTGGCGCCCCAGCCAACTTCCTCGACGCCGGCGGTGGCTCCAAGGCCGAGGCGATCGTCGACGCTTTGACCGTGATCACCTCGGACGAGAAGGTCACGGCAATCCTCTTCAACATCTTCGGCGGCATTACCCGCTGCGACGAGATCGCCAAGGGAATCGTCACGGCTTCTCAGCAGATCGACCTGCAGCTGCCGTTGGTCGTGCGGCTCGACGGCACCAACTCCGAGGAGGGGCTGAAGATCCTCGCCGAGGCGAACCTGCCCAACCTGGACCAGGAGACGACGATGCTCGGCGCCGCGAAGCGCGTGGTCGAGCTGGCGGGGGCAGCATGAGCATCATCGTCGGCAGCGAGACGAAGCTCGTCGTCTCCGGCCTGACCGGCCGCGAGGGGTCCTTCCACGGGCTGCGCAACCGCGCCTACGGGACCGACCTCGTCGCCGGCGTCACGCCGGGCAAGGGCGGCCAGGACGTCGAGGGCGTGCCGGTCTTCGACAAGATCGCCGAAGCGGTCACCGAGGCCAGCGCCAACACCTCGATGATCTTCGTCCCGGCACGCTTCGCCGCGCCGGCGATCGACGAGGCGATCGAGTCGGGCGTCGAGACGGTGATCGCGATCACCGAGGGCATCCCGGTGCTCGACATGCTCAACACCTACTGGAAGGCGAAGGAGGCAGGGGTGCGGCTGATCGGGCCCAACTGCCCCGGCGTGCTCTCGCCCAGCAAGGCCAACGTCGGCATCATCCCGGCCCAGTTCTTCGACCCGGGCCCGATCGGGGTCGTCTCCAAGTCGGGCACGCTGACCTACCAGATCGGCAACGAGCTGAAGCAGGCGGGCGAGGGCAACTCCTCGATCGTCGGCATCGGCGGCGACCCGATCATCGGCTCGGACTTCATCGACATCTTGAAGCTGTACGAGGCCGATCCCGAGACCGAGTTGATCGTGATGGTCGGCGAGATAGGTGGCGACGCCGAGGAGCGCGCGGCCGAGTTCATCGCCGCCGAGATCTCCAAGCCCGTGGTCGCCTACATCGCCGGCTTCACCGCCCCGCCGGGCAAGCAGATGGGCCACGCCGGCGCGATCATCTCCGGCTCCTCGGGCACCGCCCAGGCGAAGAAGGACGCGCTCGAAGCGAAGGGCGTTCGCGTCGGCGAAAGCCCGACCGAGACGGCCAAGATCGCCGTCGAGGTCCTGCGCGGCTGAGCGTTGCTACGCTCGCTGGCGATGGCAACGGACACGATTTCCTTCGCGCGCGGGGCGCCGAGCGCCGACATCCTGCCGCGCGAGGCGGTGGCCTCGGCGGCCGCCGTCGCCCTGGCGCAGGACTGGGAAAAGGCTCTCTCCTACGGGACGGGGATCGGCCATCCAGGTCTCTGCCAGTGGATCGCCGAGCGGCACGGTGGGCTAGACGCCGGCCAGGTGATGGTCGCCAACGGTTCGCTGGAGGCCGGCGCAATGCTCTTCGAGCACCTGCTCTCCGCCGGCGACCGGGTCGTGGTCGAGCAGCCGACCTACGACCGCACGCTGCTGATGCTGCAGCGACTCGGGGTCGAGCTGGTGCCGGTCCCGCTCGAGGCGGACGGTCTCGACCTCGGGGCCTTCGAAGCGGCGCTGGCCGAGGGCCCGATCGGGCTCGCCCACATAATCCCCAACTTCCACAACCCGGCTGGCTGCACGCTGTCCGCCGAGAAGCGGGTGCGACTGGTCGAGTTGGCCGCCGAGCACGGCTTCTGGATCTTCGAGGACGACCCCTACCGCGAGCTGCCCTTCGAGGGCGAGGCGCTGGAGACGATGCTTTCGCTCGACCGGGCTGACCGCGTCGTCCACGCTTCTTCCTTCTCGAAGACGGTCAGCCCGGGCGTGCGGGTCGGCTACCTGGCCGGCCCTGCCGACGAGATCGCCAAGCTGGCCAAGCGCGCCAACGAGACCTACATCTCGCCCAACATGCTCGCCGAGTCGGTGGTGCTGGAGCTCTGCAAGTCGGGCGGCCTCGATCGCAACATCGAGTTCGTCAAGGGCGCCCTGCGCGACCGCCGCGACGCCCTGGTCGAGGCGCTGCGCGAGCAGATCCCGGAGGCGGAGTTCGTCGTGCCAGGCGGCGGCTACTTCCTCTGGCTCGACCTCGCCGAGGGCACCGACACGCCGGCGCTGCTCGCCGAGGCCAAGGGCGAGGGCGTGGCCTTCGTCGCCGGCCCCGATTTCATGATCGAGGGTGGCAGCAACAGCCTGCGGCTCTCCTTCGCCAGCGTGCCGCCCGAGCGGATTGCCGAGGGCGTCGGGCGCATTTCACGTGCGCTGGAGCGCATCCGCGCCACCTCGCCTGCCTGATCGGCCGCGACCTGCGCCGGCCTTCGCGCTGGACGAATTGGCTAGCTAAGGATTGCGTCAATTTCGCGTCAACCGCGCAAAATTCCATCTAGGATTCCGCGTTCACTTCGAGGAAAGGCGAGGGTTCAAACGTGAGCATGCGGAGATTTCCTGTAAAGACGGCATCGACGGTGATCGGAATCGCCGCCTCGCTGGCGCTGGGAGCGGTGCCGGCGAGCGCTTCACAGCCGGTCTGCCCGGGCCCGGCCGCCCCCGGCAACAGTCGTTGCGGCGCCCTCGTCTCCACCAACGGCAAGGGAAGCCCTCAGGCCGGCATCTCTCCGAGGGGCTACGGTCCGGCGCAGTTCCGCAGCGCCTATGCGCTGCCCGAAACGGCCAAAACCGCGCAGACGATCGCCATCGTCGACGCCTACGACGACCCCAACATCGCCGCCGACCTCAGTGCCTACAGCACGCAGTTCGGGTTGTCCCAGCTGCCCACCTGCACTCCGGGACAGACGGAATCCTGTTTCCTCAAGGTGAACCAGGAAGGCAGCGCCGCCGGTCCGTTCCCGGCGGTGAACAGCGGCTGGGCCCTGGAGATCGCGCTCGACGTCGAGACCGCGCACGGAATCTGCCCCAACTGCAAGGTCCTCCTGGTGGAGGCCAACACGAGCAGCTTCGCCGACCTGGGGGCGTCGGTCAACACAGCGGCTGCGCTGGGGGCCACGGAGATATCCAACAGCTACGGTGGCTCGGAGCTCTCGAGCGAGGCCGCCGACACCGCCTACAACCAACCCGGGATCGCCGTCACGGTCTCCTCCGGCGACAACGGCTACGGCTCCTTCGGCTACCCGGCCGCCTCGCCCTACGTGATCACCGTCGGCGGCACGACGCTGAACCTCACCTCGAAAGGCGGCTACGGCAGCGAGAGCGTCTGGAGTGGCTCCGGGAGCGGCTGTAGCAAGTACGTCTTCGCCCCCGAATGGCAGTCGTTCCTCTCGAAAACCTGCAGCGGCAAGCGCGGCACGGCCGACGTGGCCGCCGACGCAGACCCGAACACCGGGGCCGCCGTCTACGACTCGGTCAAGTACCAGGGACGCAGCGGCTGGTTCCAGGTCGGCGGCACGAGCCTCTCCTCGCCGCTGGTGGCCGGCGTCTACGCGCTGGCGGGCGGTCTCCCGGCGAAAACCTCGGCGGCGCAGGGCCTTTACGGGCACCTGAAAGACGGGACCCTGCACGACGTGACGAGCGGCTCGGACGGAAGGTGCTCGACGATCATGTGCAAGGGCGCGGCGGGCTACGACGGCCCGACCGGCGTCGGCACGCCGCACGGAATCGGCGCCTTCTAGGGCGCCGATTTCAGCGGCCGTAGCGGTCCGACGAGAGGACGAGCTGCTCGGGGATCGTCGCCCGCGCCGGCGGCGCCGGGTCGGCGCGCACCGAGACCGTCTCGGAGACGCTGCGCGAGACGCGGTGGCTGCCTTCGGCTGAGGCGATCGTCACGCCCTCCTCGCCGCTGCTCTCGACCGTGCCCTCCAGGCCTGGATGAAGGCCCGCGTCCTTGAGGTAGTGCAGCAGCTCCTCGGCCTCGTTCTCGAAGCGCAGGACTACGACCTTGGCGCCCGGCTCGACGTCGGCGAGCAGCGAGCCGGTCTCGCGCGCGCCCTCGACGATCGGATGGCCGTGCGGGCAGGTCGTCGCGTCGCCGATCGCGGCGCGCATCCTCTCCTCCAGCACCGGTGACATCGCGTGCTCGATCCGCTCCGCCTCCTCGTGGACCTCGTCCCAGGGGATGCCGAGCACGTCGGTGAGGAAGCGCTCGATCATGCGGTGACGGCGGACGATGTGGCTGGCGTGCTCGCGTCCGGAGGCGGTGAATTCGAGCGACTTGTCGGGCTTGCGCTCGACGTAGCCGTCCTCGACCAGGCGGCCGATCATCTCGTGCACGGTCGGCGGCGAGAGCTGCATCGCGCGGGCGATGTTGGCGCCGGTCATCGGCAGCCCGGCCTCCTCGAGCCAGAACATGATCTCCAGGTACTCCTGCTCGGCGACGGTCGCTTGCTCCATCGCCCCGATACTACTGCCCGCCGATGGGCCAATTCCCGCGTCATGCAAGCGCTTTTCGGCCCGTCGGCCCCTCTATCGGGCCATCAGGGTCGAGACCACGGCCTCGTAGAAGCCGTCGCCCATCGCGCCCTCGGTGACGGTGACGTTGTTCCAAGCGGGTAGGGAGGCGCGCAGGCCGGGGTCGCGCTCGGGGCCGTTGGCGACGACGAAGAAGCGGCCGACCGCGGCGGCGACCTCGAGGTCCTCGACTGAGTCGCCGACGCCGATGCACTCGCTCGGGTCGTAGCCGCGAGCACGGGCATGGGCGGCGACGGCGGCGGCCTTGCTGACCAGCTTGGGGACGAGGTGGTAGGCGTGCGTGGGGCCGTCGACGGCCGGCATCTCGCGGCCGATCGCGCCGTTGTCGAGCAGCCGCAGGTCGTCGTGGCCCTCGGCCTCCAGCACGCGGTTGGCCTCCTCGACGTCGATCTTGCCGCGGAAGAGATGGGAGAGGACGCGGCCGCTGTGCCAGGGGGAGTGGTACTCCAGCCGCCCTTCGAAGCGCGCGAAGAGCATCTTGGGGATGCCGCGCCGCTCGATCTTCTCGTAGACGGTGCCCTCCTCGTCGGGGACGAGGTCGCCGGTCAGCAGCGTCGTCTCGCCGTCAATCGCGAAGGCGCAGCCGGCCTCGTAGATGTAGGAGGTCTGGCCCATCAGGCGGGCGGCCTCGTGCACTTGCGGCTCGCGCCGGCCGGACATGATCGTGACCTCGACCCCGGCCCGGTGGCAGGCCTCTAGCCCGCGGGCCTGCGCCTGCGAGAAGCCGCCCTCGGCGTCGCGGAAGAGCGAGGAGCCGCGGCCGAGCAGGGTGCCGTCGAGGTCGGTGTAGACGCATCGCAGGGGCATCGGTGGGCCGTTACGGTAGCCGGATGATCTGGCGACGGGACGACGGACGGCCCCAGGCGGCCGGAATCGTCAACGTGACGACCGACTCGATGTTCGAGGGAGCTCGAAGCGGTACTCCTGAGCAAGCGGTTGAGGACGGGCTGGCGTTGGTCGAGGCGGGGTTCGACATGCTCGACGTCGGGGCGGTGGCGGCGCGCAGCGGGCCGCCGGTGGCGGCCGAGGTCGAGGCGGCGGCGCTGGTGCCGGCGGTCGAGGGACTGGTCGGGGCGGGGGTGCCGGTCTCGGCCGACACCTTCTCGGTCGACGTGGCCCGGCCGGCGCTGGCGGCCGGCGCGTACGCGATCAACGACATCTCGGGCGGCGGCGACGAGATGTTCGAGCTGGTCGCCGAAGCCGGCTGCGGCTACGTGCTGATGCACATCGAGGGCCCGCCCCGGGTCGACCGGCCGCTGCGCCGCTACGACGACGTGGTCGAGCATTTGAAGTCGTGGCTGGGGGGGAGAGTGGAACGGGCCGTGGCCCTTGGAGTGAGCGTGGAGCAGATCGCGATCGACCCCGGGCTCGACTTCGACCTGACCACGGCGCAGAACCTGGAGATCCTGCGACGCCTGCCGGAGCTGCGCTCGCTCGGCCTGCCGCTCTACGTCTCGCTCTCGCGCAAGGACTTCGTCGGTGCCGTGCTCGCCGGCTCCTGGGAGGAGCGGCTGCCGCCGAGCGAACGCGAGTGGGGGACGGTCGCCGCCGTGGCGCTGGCCGTGCGCGGCGGCGCCGACGTCCTCCGCATCCACGACCGCAGCTCGCTGCAGGCGATGCGCGTCGCCGGCAGGATCGCTCATGGCTAAGAGCCTGCTCGAGACGCCTTGGGCCGTCGCCCTCGACCCCGCGCGGCGCGATGGGCGAATCGTCGCCGAGTCTGGAGAGGAGGCGC
>DASVFR010000046.1:0-56767 GCA_036379955.1 Solirubrobacterales bacterium | reverse complement strand
CGAACTCCCCCACCTCGGCGCCCTCGACGCGGCCGCCGAGCGTCAGCACCAGCGCCTGCATGCCGTAACAGATCCCGAGCACCGGAATCCCGAGGTCCAGGAGCGCCGGGTCCAGCTTCGGTGCGCCCGGCGCGTACACCGACGCCGGCCCGCCGCTGAGGATCAGGCCCTTCGGCGCGCGCTTGCGCACCTCGTCGACGCCGACGTGATGCGGCAGCAGCTCGGAGAACACCCCGAGCTCGCGCACCCGGCGCGCGATCAGCTGTGAGTACTGGCCGCCGTAGTCGAGGACGACGACCTCGTCCGTGGCGACCTCGCGCTCGAGCGCAAGCTCCTCGACCGGCTGCTCCGCCGGCAGCGACGAGCCGGGTCCGAGGGTCTCAATCTGCGACAAGCGCGACTTCCCCGCCGCGGGCGCCCATGCCGATCGCCTGGTCGCGCTGGAGGTGCTTGCCCTCGGTCTGCAGCGCGGGGGCGACCATGACCTCGGCGCGCTGGAAGTCGCGGATGTCCTCGTAGCCGCAGGTGGCCATCGAGGTCTTCAGCGCTCCCATCAGGTTGAAGGTGCCGTCGTTCTCCTGCGCGGGCCCAAGGAGGATCTCCTCCATCGTCCCGTCCTGGCGGGTCGAGACCCGGGTGCCGCGCGGCAGCGAAGGATGAAAGGTCGCCATCCCCCAGTGGAAGCCACGCCCCGGCGCCTCCTTGGACCGGGCCAGCGGCGAGCCGACCATCACCGAGTCGGCCCCGCAGGCGATCGCCTTGGAGACGTCGCCGCCGGTGCGCATGCCGCCGTCGGCGATCACGTTGACGTACTCGCCGGTCTCCAGCATGTGCTGCGAGCGAGCCGCGGCCACGTCGGCGATCGCGGTCGCCTGAGGCACCCCGATCCCGAGCACGCCGCGCGTCGTGCAGGCGGCGCCCGGACCGACCCCGACCAGGACGCCGACCGCCCCGGTTCGCATCAAGTGCAGACCGGTCGAGTAGGAAGCGCAGCCGCCGACCACGGTCGGCACCGGCACCTCGGCGATGAACTCCTTCAGGTTGAGCGGCTCGACCGTGGTCGAGACGTGTTCGGCGGAGATCACCGTGCCCTGGATGACGAGGATGTCGATCCCGGCCTCGACCGCGATCTCGTAGTGCTCGCGCACTTTCTGCGGCGTCAGCGAGCCGCAGGCGACCGCGCCGCGCTCCTTGATCTCCGCGATGCGCTGCCCGATCAGCTCCGGCTTGACCGGCGCGGCGTAGACCTCCTGCATGATCCGCGTCGCCTCGTGCACGGGAGCGGCCGCGATCTTCTCCAGCTGCTCCTCGGCGTTCTCGAAGCGGGTCCAGATCCCCTCCAGGTTGAGCACGCCCAAGCCACCGAGCTCGTTGACGAGCACGGCGGTGTCGGGACTGACCACACCGTCCATCGCCGAGGCGACGAGCGGCAGCTCGAAACGGTACGGGCCGAGGGTCCAGCTGATGTCAATGTCGTCGGGATCGCGTGTGCGGCGCGACGGGACGATCGCGATGTCGTCGAATCCGTAGGCGCGCCGCCCCTTCTTGCCCCGACCGATGTCGATCTCCAATTAGGTCCTCCAGGGTGGCGTTGAGGACCCAGCCTACACTTCGGCGGGGACCTCCAAACCCTGGACGTGGACCTCGCCCAGCAGGCGCTCGACCTGGTTGCGGTCGACGACCCCGGCGCCGAAGTGCTGGGTCGACTCGGCGCCGCAGGCAACCCCGTAGGCGAGGCACTCCTCCGCCGGCCGGCCCTCGTAACGGGCCGCGGCGTAGCCGGCGAGGAAGGCGTCTCCGGAACCGACCGTGGAGACCGGCTCCAACGACTCGGTGCGGACCTCGACGAAGCGTTGTTCGGACCCCTCGCCGATCGCCGCCACGCACCCGTCCGGCCGGGTGATCGCCGCTTCGCGAGCGCCGAGGCGGACGAGCTCGGAAAGCCCGTGCACGAGGTCCTGGCGATCGCCGAACTCCTGACCGACCAGCTCCTCCGCCTCGCGCTCGTTTGGCGTCACGATCGCCGCCCCGGCCCGCAGCCCGGCGAGCATCGCGTCCCCCTCGGCGTCGAGAACGGTGGGCACGCCCCGGTCGCGGAGCTCGTCGACGAGGCGGGCGTAGAGGCCCTCACCCGCCCCCGGCGGCAGGGTACCCGCGATTACGCAGAGCTTCGCCCCGTTCGCCAGGTAGTCGAGCCGCGAGGCGAACGCCTCGACCTCCTCGCGACTGACGGCAGGGCCGCGCTCGTTGATCTCCGTCTGCTCGCCCGAGGTCGGGTCGATGACGGCGAGGTTTATCCGGGTCTCACCGGCGATCCGGGTGAAATCGGTGAGGACGGATTCGCTGCGCAGCTGCTCCAACAGCCGGTTGCCGGTCGGCCCGCCGGCGAAGCCGGTGGCGATCACCGGCCTTCCCAGCCGGCTTAGAGCGCGCGCTACGTTGATCCCCTTGCCGCCCGCCACGGTGCGGCTCTCGACGGCGCGGTGCCGTCGGCCAAGCTGGAAGTTCGGGACCGCGACGGTGCGGTCGATCGCCGCGTTGAGGGTGACCGTGACGATCATCGTGAGAGGCGCCTCGTGATCACTGCTCCGATCAGTATCACGCAAAAGGCGATCGCCATCGGGATCTTCTCGGAGTCGACGAAGCTCCACACCCGCTCGAGAGTGCTCGCCGCCGGCACATCGCGGGCGGCCCGCAACGCCACCGTCGCCGCCCGACGGCCGTCGACCAGGACCGTGGCGCTGCCCAGCCGCGCGCCCCGCCGCAGTGGCCCCTGCACTTCGCTAGGGGCCCTGACGTCCACGGTGAGCCGCTGACCGCGACGCAGGCCAACGACGGCGCGGCGCGCGGCGCGCAGCGGCAGCGTTTCGCCCTGGTATCGAACCGATGCCGCCGCCAGGCGCTCACCGGCCCTGATCGGCACCCGCCGCTCGTACTGCCGAAAGCCGTATTCGAGCAGCTCGAGGTTGTCGTCGAAGCGGTCTTCGTCGGTGGGCGCCCCGATCGCAACCGAGATCAAGTCGACGCCCTGGCGCCGACCAGACCCGACGAGGACGTAGAGAGCACCAAAGGTGTGTCCGGTCTTGACGCCCGTAACCCAAGGGCGCAAGAAGAGCAGCTCGTTGATCGACTCGATCCGGCGTCGGGGCCGCAAGCTGCGCAAGACGGCGCTCCGCGAGGCGGCAATGCGGGCGAAGGCCGGGATCGCCTGCAGGCGCCGCGTCAGCGTCGCCAGGTCGCGAGCGCTCGAGTAGTTGCCGCGCTGGTCGAGCCCGATCGGGTTGGCGTAGTGGGTGTCGGAGAGGCCGAGCGCGGCCGCGTAGCGATTCATCTCGCGGACGAAACGCCGCTCCGAGCCGGCCGCGGCGAGGGCGAGGTCGTAGGCGGCGTCGTTGCCGCTGCGCAGGATCAGGCCGTAGAGTAGATCGCGAACGCTGATCCGCTGGCCCGGGCGGAGGTTGAGTAGGGACTCGCCGTATTCCGCCTCGTACGGCGCCGCCCGCACGATGCGGTCGAGCGGCAGCTCTTTCAGCGCGACGTAGGCAGTCATCAGCTTCGTCGTGCTGGCGATCGGCAGCCGACGGGCGAGTGCGTGGGAGGTCAACACATCGCCCGTCCGTGCATCGACCAGCGACCAGGCACGCGCGTCGACCTGCGGCCCGCGCGCGAGAGCACCCGTCGGCACCGTGAGCAGCATGGCCACAAGCAGGCCAATCAGGAGAACACCTGGTCGACGGGCCGAAAAGCGCGCTATGTCAGCGCAAATCGGCCCGTCGGCCACCATGGAAGGCACCCTCACCGAAGCTTCAGCGTTTCGCCCGCGATCAGGATCTGCGGGTCGACCTGCGGATTGAGCGCTTCTATGCGCACGACCGACACCCCGGTCTGGTGCGCAATCGCTACAAGGGTGTCGCCGCTCTGCACGACATAGGTCGCGGGCGTCTTCTTCGGCTTCGCCGAGGCTTGCCCGCTCGCGTGCTTGTGATGACCGCGGTGGTCCGAGCCTCCTCCCAGCGCGCCGCCGACGACGGCGATGGCGACGACGAGCGCGAGGATCAGCGTGGCTGCCGCGAAGACGCGGGCGGGGACTGAGGTGCGTTTCTCCATGGTCGAACCGGCCTTGTCCTATTCGGACGCTACCGCCCAAACCCTGGCGCGCAGGTCCTCTGCCGCCGCGGCGGGGTCTTCGGCGGCCGCGATCCCGCGCGAAACCGGGACCAACGCCGAAGCCGGCCCGGCCGCGAAGGCGGCGCCGAGCAGCTCGGGCTGCCCACCTTGGGCGCCGACCCCGGGGAGGAGGAAGATGGCGCGCGGCATCAGCTCGCGCAGACGCCCGATGCGCTCGGGCTCGGTAGCGCCGACGACCGCGCCCATCCCGCTCAGTCCTCCTTCTCCCGGCAGGCGGTCGCCTAGCCCATCGACGAGGCGCGCCAGCCGCTCGTGCAACGGAGCGTCGGGGGCCGGCAGGTCTTGGACGTCGGCGGCGCCGGGGTTGCTGGTGCGGACCAGGGCAAAGATCCCCGCCCCGGCCGCGGCGGCGGCGGCGACCAGCGGCTCGAGCGCGTCGGCACCGAGCAGGGGGTTGGCGGTGAACGCGTCGGCGCCCAGTCCGGGCACCTCGCCCCAGGGAGTCGACGTCGTGCCGATCAGAGCCTGCCCGTAGGCCGCGGCGGTGACGGGGACGTCGCCGCGCTTGCCGTCGGCGACGACGAGCAGGCCCGCCTCACGCGCCGCGGCGCACGTCTCTTCCAGCGCCAACCAGCCCGCAGCTCCGAGGCGCTCGAAGCAGGCCAGCTGCGGCTTGATTGCGACGCAGGCCGGGCCGGCCCGCTCGATCAGGGAGCGGCAGTGAGTCGCAACTGCAACCCCAGCCCGCTCTGCCGCGGAGGAGGCGGGGTCTCCCGCCTCCTCCGCGGAGAGCTTTGACGGATCGGGGTCGAGCCCGAGGCAGATCTGGCTGCGACGCTCAGCGACGAGCGCCGCCAGCCGATCCGCAAAAGGACGCGCCCCGCTCAGCCCTTGACCTTGGTCTTCAGCGCCGAGCCTGCCGAGAAGCGCGGGACCTTGCCGCCCGGGATCGTGATCCGCTCGCCGGTGCGGGGGTTGACGCCCTGTCGCGGCCCGCGCTCGGCGACGTGGAATTTGCCGAAGCCGGTGAAGCTGACCTCGCCGCCCTTGCTCAGGGTCTCTGTGATCGCGTCGAGCACCGCGTCGACCGCGTCACTGGCGGCTTTCTTGCTGCCGAGACGCTCGTCGCCTGCAAGTTGGTCCAGAAACTCAGCCTTAGTCACGTCGAAGCTCCTCTGTCATGGGTGGTTGAAATCGCGCGCAATCTAACAGCGGCCACGGCCGTAAAGCGCTTGCGGTCTCAAGATCCGGCCACGGTCATCTCGCCGATCAGCAGTGGCGGCGTGCGCACCGAGCCGCCGAACGGGACCCAGCGGGCTGCCGAGCCGGCCGCTCGCACCGCCTTCAGCATCGAGACCAGGTCGCTCGCGATCGTGAACTCGCGCAGCGGCTCGGCCGTCTCGCCGCCGCGGATCGCCAGCCCCGAAGCGCCGACCGAGAAGACCCCCGTCACCGGGTTGACGCCCGAGTGCAGGCCCGCGACGTCGGTGACGAGCACGCCGTCTCCCGCCTGGGCCAGGAGCCCGTCGAGGTCGAGCTCGCCGCTGGCGACGATCAGGTTCGAGGCTCCCACCGAGGGCTGAGACCGGTAGCCGCCGCGGCTGGCGCTCCCGGTCGAGGCGGTCCCAGCGCGGCGCGCCGTGTAGGTGTCGTAGAGGAAGGTGCGCAGCGCCCCGTTCTCGATCAGAGCGAGGCGGCGCCTGGGGATCCCCTCGCCGTCGACGGGCGCGGAGCTCGAGCCCTCCGGGTCGAGGCCGTCGTCGTGGACGACGAAGGCGTCGTCGGCAACGACCTCCCCCGCCAGGCCGGCAAAGGGCGAGCGCCCGCGCTGGACCGCATCGGCGCCGAGCGCCCGGCCGATCAGGGCGACGAAGCTGGCGGCGACAGTCGCGTCGAGCACCACCGGGCAGCCCCGCGAGGACGGCTTCCCGGCGCCGATCATCTCGGTCGCCCGCGCCGCCGCCTCGGCTCCGATCCGCACGGGGTCGAGGGCCGCCGGGCCACGACCAAGGCCAAAGCCGAGGCCCGTCTCGCGGGCTCCCTCGCCTTCCGCCAGCGCCTGCGTGTAGCCGTAGCAGCTCGTGCGCTCGTACTCGGCTTCGACGCCGGTGGAGGAGGCGATCGCGACCCGCTCGACCGAGTCGGCGTAGACGGCCTGCTCGACCGCCGCGACCCGCCGGTCGGCCGCCAGCGCTGCCTCCTCGATACGAAGGGCCAGCGCGGCGACATCGCGGCTGGACCACTCGCCGATCGACGGGTCGCGTAGTTCCGGTGCGCTTTCTCCCCTCATATCGGGGGAAAGGCGCACCGGAAGCTCGGGGGGGCCGGCGAACTCGTCCTCGTCGGCGATCCGCGCCGTCTCGGCGGCGCGGGCGGCGAGCTCGCGGATGCCCGCGTCGGAGAGATCGGTGCCGTAGGCGTAGCCGGCCCGCTGCCCGATCCAGGCGCGAACGCCGATCCCCCGCCGGGTCGCGGCGGTGAGGCTCTCCACCGCGCCGCCGTGGGCGCGCACCTCCCGTCCCGCGTCCTCGGACGCGTAGGCCTCGGCGGCGCCGGCGCCCGCGCCGACGGTGGCCTCGACAGCGCGCCGCGCCAGCTCGATCACCGTTGGCCTCCCACCGCCGTCAAACCTCCGTCCCCCCCACCGTCATCGCCCGCACCCGGACGTGCCCCTGGCCGGTCCCGACCGGGACCTTCTGGCCGGCCTTGCCGCAGACGCCCGTCTTCATCTCGAAGTCGCTGCCGACCGCGTCGATCGCGAGCAGCGCCTCGAGGCAGTTGCCGATCAGGGTCGCCCCGCGACAGGGGCGGGTGACCCGGCCGCCCTCGATCAGGTAGCCCTCGGAGACGCCGAAGACGAAGTCGCCGGTCGCCGGGTCGACCTGGCCGCCGGCGAAGGAGGCGGCGTAGAAGCCGCGCTCGACCTCGGCGATCATCGCCTCCGGCTCGGCGTCGCCGGGGGCGATGTAGGTGTTCGTCATGCGCGGCACCGGGAGGTGGCGGAAGCTCTCGCGGCGCCCGTTGCCGGTCGGCGCGACCCCATCGCGCGCCGCTGTCAGGCGGTCGTAGAGGAAGGAGACCAAGCGCCCCTCCTCGATCGCCATCGTCTTCTGCGTCGGCGTCCCCTCGTCGTCGATCGAGTCGCTGCCCCACTCGTTCGGCATGCGCCCGTCGTCGTAGGCGGTGAGCAGCGGCTGCGCCACCTGGGAGCCGAGCTTGCCAACGTAGACGCTGGCGCCCTTCTGCACGTGATCGGCCTCGAGCCCGTGGCCGGTCATCTCGTGGAAGAGGACGCCGCCGAAGCCGCCGCCGATCACCACCGGCATCGAGCCGGCGGGCGCCGGACCGGCGTCGAGCAGGGTGAGCGCCTTGCCGGCCGCGGCCTCGGCGATCTCGCCCGCGTCGTCTTCGAGGAGCTCGAAGCCGCGATGGCCGCCCAGCGTCTCGGCACCGGTTTGGACCTCGCCCTCGCGCCTGGCCACGGCCTGCACGCCGATCCGCACCCTGGTGCGATCGTCGCCGCTGAGCAGGCCGTCGGAGTTGGCGACCGCGATCTCGCGCCGGACCTCGGCGTAGGAAGCGGTCAGCTCGGAGATCTCGGGCCCGGCGGCCCGCCCCCGAGCGTCGAGCTCACGCAGCAGGTCGGCCTTGCGCTGGGCCGCGACCTCCGCCGGGCGCAGCTCGATCGGCTGCGGCACGACTGCCTCCGCTCGCAGAGGGCGCGGCTCGGCGCTCTCGGCATGGAGCGCCGCGGCAGCTTCTCCCGCCGCCCGCTCGAGGTCGTCGGGGTCGAGCCCGTCGACGTGGGCGAAGTAGGTCGTGCCGCCGCTCAGCACGCGAACCCCCGCACCGGCCGAGGCCCCCGACTGCACCGATTCGATCCGCGACTCGTCGATCGCCAGCGTCAGCCCGGCGCCGCGTTCGCAGAAGACCTCGGCGAACTCGCCGCCACCGGCCAGCGCCCGCCGCAGGACGCGCTCGGCGACCTCGGGCTCGATCAGCGGACTCACTGCTTGGACCGCTTCCCGGCGACCTCGATCAACCGGCCGGCCGCCACGAAGAGCTCGCCGCCCACGACCGAATCCACGGCGTGATCGCTCGCCCGCCCGCCCGGGTAGTAGAGGCGGGCGAAGGGACGGCGCGCCAGCCGGCGCCGGCGCATGTAGGCGGCGGCCTCGTCGGCGTAGCCAGAGACGCGGTCGAGGAGGACACGGTGCGGCTTAGGCGGCATCCACAACGCCTCCCGCGGCGAGGTCGCGCAGGATCGACCGCATGTCGAAGAAGAGCAGCGAAGCGAGCGCGAAGCGGTCGGCCACGACCACCGCCGCCAAGCCCTCATGGCGGAGAGCGAAAACCTCGCCCTGCTCGGTGCCGACGTGCAGCTGCTCGACCGGCTCGTCGTCCGCTCGGTCGCCGACCCCGAACAGCGCCGCGACGTCCTCGCGCCAGCGGCCGGCGTCGCCGCTGGCGGCCAGCACGGCGCCGTCCGCGGCGAGGATCGCCCCGCCGCGCATGTCCGGCGACATCTCGGTCAGGTAGGCGAGCGCCCCCGCAGCCGCCTCGGCGGCGACCGCCGTCTCCTCCCCGCTCGCCTCGCCGTCGGCCATCTAGGCCAAAATACCGGCCCGTGTCCCTGGCCCGAGCCTCCTGGATCGTCGTCGTCTCCGTCTGCGCGATAGCCGCGATCGCCTTCGCCCTCAGCGACTACACCGGCTACGCGGTCACGATCGTGGCGGTGGGACTTGCGGCTGCGGTGAACCTTTTGCCCGATCCGTAGGGGTGGGGACGTCGGAGCGGTGTAGGACCTTGAGCCAAAACTGACTACCCAGCCCTGAACGGCCCAGACCTTGCGCGGGCGGGGTCCCGCAACGAGCTCTCGGGCTCTACGTGGATCAAGACCTCGGCGCTCGGGACCTTGGCCTCGATCGCGTCGCGCATGTCGTGGGAGAGCTCGTGGGCGCGCTCGAGGCTGGTGCCGGAGCGGTACTGGACGTGAAGGTCGATGTAGCGGCGGGCGCCGGCACGGCGGGCACGCAGCTTGTGGTAGCCGGCCACCTCGGGCGTGCGCGCCGAGGCGATCGCGGCCTCGATGCGGTCGAGCTCGTCGGCGGGCAGCGCTTCGTCGACGAGCACCCCGGAGGAGCGGCGGATGATCCTGATCCCGGCGACCACGATCGCCCCGGCGACGATCAGCGCCGTGATCGAGTCGAAGGCCGCATCGCCGGTCAGCCCGACCAGGCCGAGGCCGAGCAGGACCCCGGCCGAGGTCATCGCATCGGCGCGCAAGTGCGCAGCGTCGCCTTCGAGCGCCGGCGAGTCGTGCCTGATCGCCTGGCGCGAGAGGACGGTCGATACGAAGAGGTTGGCGAGCACGGAGAAACCCATCACCGCGATGCCGACCCCGACGGACTCCACCTGGGCGCCGATGACCAGCCGATGCGTGGCCTCGTAGACGATGATCCCGGCGCCGACGAGGATCAGCATCCCCTCGATCGTCGCCGCCAGGCTCTCCACCTTCTCGTGGCCGTAGGGGTGCTCGGCGTCGGCCGGCTCGTCGGCCTTGCGCACCGAGACGAAGGCAACCACGGAGGCGACGAGGTCGATCAGCGAGTGAACCGCCTCGGTGAGGATCGCGATCGAGCCGGTGAGCGCCGCGGCGGCGAGCTTGATCGCGATCAGCAGCGCGTTGGAGCCGATCGACAGCGCGGCCGCGCCGCTCTTCGTGCGGATCATCGCCGGTCCGGTGCCGCCTCGCGCGCCGCGAGGTGCGCGGCCAGCAGCCTCGCCGCGCCGCCGCGGTGGCTGATCTCGTTCTTCTCGCCCTGGCTCAGCTCCGACATCGTGCGCTCGTCGTCCGGGCCGGTCGCGTCGGGGACGAAGGCCGGGTCGTAACCGAACCCGCCCGAACCGCGCGGCGCCTCGATCAACCGGCCCTCGCAGCGGGCCTCGAAGACGTGCTCGGCGCCGCCCTCGTCGATCAGCGCCAGCGCGCAGTGGTAGGCGGCACGGCGGTCCTCGCCCGCTTCGGCGACCTCGCCCAGCAGCTTCTCGAGATTCTCCTCGTCGCTGGCGCCGGGCCCGCCATAACGCGCCGAGTGGATCCCAGGCCGGCCGCCGAGACCGGCCGCCTCGATGCCGGAGTCGTCCCCGATCGCGGCCCTGCCGGTCGCCGTATGCGCGGCGCGGGCCTTCTCCAGCGCGATGCCGGCAAACGAGTCGCCGTCCTCGGGCGGTAGCTCGACTCCCCCGGGAAGGCCCTCGAGCTCGAGCGCCGGAAGCAGTTCGCGCATCTCACGCAGCTTGTGCTTGTTGGCCGTGGCGAATATCAACGAGTACGACCCCTACCCGGGAGCTACCCGCTTCCGGCCACGCGCTCCTGCACGGTGCGCAGGCGAGAGATGCCCATCTCCGCGAGGCCGAGCAGCTCATCGAGTGAGGCGCGCGAGAGGGGCGTGCGCTCGGCGGTCGCCTGAACCTCGACCAGGCCTCCGTCGCCGGTCATCACCACGTTCGCGTCGACCTCGGCGTTGGAGTCCTCGCCGTAGTCGAGGTCGCAGAGGGCGCGGCCGGCGACCATGCCGACGCTGACCGCGGCGACCGACCCGGTCAGCGGCAGCTCCTCGATTTCGCCGGCGTCGAGCAGCTTCTGGCAGGCAAGTCGGAGGGCGACGTAGCCGCCGGTGATCGCCGCGCAGCGCGTGCCGCCGTCGGCCTGCAGGACGTCGCAATCGACGTAGACGCTGCGTTCGCCCAGCGCCTTGAAGTCGACCACCACCCGCAGCGAGCGGCCGATCAGCCGCTGGATCTCCACCCCACGGCCGTCTTGGCGCCCCTTGGACACGTCGCGGGGCTTGCGATCTCCCGTCGAGGCCGGCAGCATCGCGTACTCGGCGGTCACCCAGCCTTTGCCGCGGCCCTGCATCCAGCGCGGCACCGAGCGATCGACCGAGGCGGTGCAGATCACCCGCGTCCGCCCCAGGGCGATCAGAGCGGACCCGTCGGCGGTCTCGACGAATCCGGGGTCGATCGAGACCGGCCGGATGTCCGCGGGGGCCCTGTCGTAGCTACGAGAGGCTGGCATCGGTCCGCGAGTCTAAGCGAGCGCCACGGGCCCGGTAGGGAAACCGGGAAGGGCCGCGACCAGCGCGACCCTTCCCGCCCACTGGGGTAGCCCTGACGTCAGACATGGCGTGACGCCTGAGAGCACGCGGCCAGCATATGACGGCTTTGATCGATTAGTCAAGAAATTTTCTAAGGAAGCACGCGCAGGCCGCGCTGGGCGAAGTGCGCGTCGAACGCAAACGCCTCGCCGACACCGTCGCGCTCGACCAGCGCGAAGGAGGTCGCGTCGACGTAGCTCCATCTCTTGTCCTCGTGCTGCTCGAGGATCTCCCACGCCCTCTCCTCGGTCGGCCGGTCGAGATGCACGAGGTCGATCGCGTCGCCTTGCAGGAAGCGCCGCCCCCATTCGATCGCCTCGCTCCGACCGACGCGGACCATCAGCGCCGTGTAGGTCTCGGCGAAGACGTAGTTGGAGGTGAAGAGCGCGACCCCCTCGGAGATCAGGCCGCGCAGGGCCGACCGCGCCGACTCGTGCTCCGCCTCGGAGGCGTTCCGCAGCGCCACGAAGGCGCTGGTGTCGACGAATACCGACTTCATCGCCCGTATACGTCGAGATCGAGGGAGCCGACGCTGGTCTTCTCCACGCCCTTCCCAGGCGCCTCGTCGACGAGGTAGCTGAGCAGCGGGTCGGCGGCGGAATCGAGCCCCCGGGCCCGCTCCGCGTCGATCAACTCGCGGACCACCGCGGCGATGCTTCCCCTCTCGCCCGCGCGCTGCTTGAGCCAGCGGTACTGGCCCTCGTCGAGATATAGCTGGGTCCTATGCTTCATGCTGTAATACAGCCTACGACCCCATCCCGACGGAATCCCGCCCAAGGGAACCTGCACGGGATCCATCAGTGGCCCGTGGGACGAGAGTCGCTCCGCCCCGGCCCTCATTTGAAGGCCACCTTGTCGACCGCCTCCTTGATCTTGTCGACGATCACGTCGGCAAGCTCGGTCCCCTGCTTGCCGTTGAACCCCTTCATCGCGGCCACCATTCCCACCATCAACAGCGAGACCAGGAGGATCAAGCCGACGTACTCGACCGTCCCCTGCCCCCTCTCACGCTCGGCGAGGGAGCGAATCGCCCTCATCCGGACCTCGACCGCGGCGTGCAGGTATCCCATCAGCGCGTAGAACATCGGCTCCTCCTCGTTTGGTTGTTGGAGATGCCGATGCTCGGCCGGCGCGACGCGCCGAACAAGGCTCAAAGGTGACAAATCTCGGCCACGCGGAGGGACGCGCCCGTTGCACTCGGCGGCGCAGATACGCTCCGCCGGTGCGCGTGCTGGTCGTGACCAACTTCGTGCCCGACGCCGGCGCCCCGCAACGGGGACGATGGATCGAGGACCAGGTCCGCGAGGTACGCAAGCTCGGCGTCGAGGTCGAGGTCTTCGCCTTCCCCCGCGGTCGCCAGAACTACCTCCCCGCCACTCGGCGCTTGCGTCGCCTGCTCGGCGAGGAGCGCTTCGACCTCGTCCACGCCCACTACGGCCTGGTCGGCTGGTGCGCCAGGCTGGCCGGCGCCCGCCCGCTCGCGATCAGCTTTCACGGCACCGACGTCCGTCACCCGCTCGTCGGACCGCTCTCGCGCCGGCTGGCCTGGCGGGCCGACCTGGTCGCCGCCGTCTCACGCGCGCTCTTCGCCGCCGAGGACGGCCGGCCGGGGCTTCCCCGGGTCCCGGCGTCCGCCGTGCTGCCGTGCGGGCCCGACCTCGCTCGCTTCCGGCCGCTACCGCGGCCGGAGGCCCGCCGCCGCCTCGGCCTCGACCCCACCGGTCGCTACCTGCTCTTCCCGGCCGATCCGCGGCGCCCGGAGAAGCGGCACGACCGGGCGCAGCGGCTGGCTGCGGCCTGCGAGGCCGAGCTGCTGACCGGAGGCTTGATCGAGCCGGAGGAGATGCCGCTTTGGATGAACGCGGCAAACGCCGTCCTCGTCACCTCAGAGCACGAGGGCTTCGGCCTCGTCTGCGTCGAGGCCCTCGCCTGCGACGTGCCCGTTCTCTCGACGCCGGTCGGGATCGCCCCGTACGCGCTCAACGACCTCGACGGCACCCTCTGCGCGCCGTTCGAGCTGGAAGCCTGGACGAGCTTCGCGAAGCCGCTTCTCGACTCGGCCGATCCGCGGGTACGGGGTCAGGCGCGCGGCGCGGCGCTTTCGGCGGAGCGGATGGCCGAACGCACCGTCGTCGCCTACCGCGCCGTCCTCGACCGCGCGTAATAGATTGAGGGCGATGGCTGACGCGAACAGGCAGCCCGACCGCGGCGCCGACCTCAGCGCGCAGGTCGAGATGGCGAAGAAGCGGCTGGAGGAGGCGGCGGCAGCGGCGAGCACCGCGGAGAAGCAGGTCGCCGCCGAGATCGAGGCCCTGGAGCGGGACCTCGAGAGGGAACGAACCCGGGCTTCGGAGGCGCTCGAGAAGCTGCGCGACGCCCACGCCGAGGAGCTGCGGCGGGAGAGGGAGGCGAAGGACCAGGCGATCGCCGAGGCGCAAGGTCGCCTCAGCGAGATCGAAGCCCAGACCGCGGCGGCCGAGCGTCGCATCGAGGAGGCGGAGAAGCGCGCCGCCGAAGCCGAGGCCACGATCGCCGACGAGCGGGCCCGGGCCCGCGAGGCGGCGGCAGCCTGGCTACGAAGCCAGATCGCGGAGATCCCGCGAGAGGCGGAGCGGCGATAGCCGCCGAGGCCTTCGACGTCGCCGTCGTCGGCGGCGGCGCCGCCGGCCTGTGGACCGCACTGCGAGCGGCCGAGGGCGGCGGGTCCGTCTGCGTCGTATCCCGCACGCCGCTGTCCCAGAGCGCCAGCTTCTGGGCGCAAGGGGGGCTGGCCGCAGCGCTCGAGTCAGGCGACACGCCCGCCCGGCACGCTGCCGACACGATCGCCGCCGGACGCGGCCTCTGCCGGCCCTCGGCGGTCCAGGTCCTGGTCGAGGAGGCGCCGGCGGCGGTGCGGGACCTGCGTGAGCGGGGCGTCGTCTTCGACCTGGAGGACGATGGCAACCTGGCGCTGGGCCTGGAGGGCGGCCACACGCGCCGCCGCATCGTCCACTCCGGTGGTAGCGCCACCGGCCACGAGATCACCTCGAAGCTGGCCGCGATGGTCGCCGCCGAGCCGCGGATCGAGGTGCTCGAGCGGGCCTCGATGACGGCGCTTTGGAGCGATGGCGAGCGCTGCCATGGCGTCTTGACCGAGGACAGGAGGCTCATGGCGCCGGCGACCGTGCTGGCCACCGGTGGTGCCGCAGCGCTCTGGAAACGAACCTCCAACCCCTGGGGAGCGATCGGCGCCGGGCCGACGATCGCCGCCGGCGCCGGCGCCGAGCTCGCCGACCTCGAGTTCTGCCAGTTCCACCCCACCACGCTCTTCCTCCCTGGGACCAAATTCGACGGCATACTGATCACCGAGGCGGTGCGCGGAGAGGGCGCGACCCTTCTCGACGGCTCCGGGCGCCGCTTCACCGACGAGCTGGCGCCGCGCGACGCGGTGACGGCCGCGATCCTCGACCGGCTGCGGGCCGACGGCACCGACTCGGTCGGCCTCGACATGCGCGAGCTCGACCCGGCTCGCTTTCCCAACGTCTTCGACGCGCTCGCCAAGGCGGGCCTGCAGCCTGCGGCCGAGCTGGTGCCGGTCGCCCCCGCCGCCCACTACACGATGGGCGGCGTCGCGGTCGACCTCGACGGGCGCTCCTCCCTACCTGGCCTCTACGCGGTCGGCGAGTGCTCGTGCACCGGGCTGCACGGCGCGAACCGCCTCGCCTCCAACTCGCTCAGCGAGTGCTTCGTATTCGGTGGGCGCGCCGGGATCGCGGCGCTGGCGGAGAACCGCGTCGCCGCTCCCCCCGAGCCCGGCGAGTGGCGCTTCGAGCCGCCGACCGAGGCGACCCGCGACGCGGTCTGGCGCCTCGCCGGCCCGCTGCGCCAGCCGGGGCAGTTGCGCGATCTCCAGGACGATCGCTATCCGCTCGCGGCGGCGATCGCCAACTCGGCCCTCGAGCGGCGCGAGTCGCGCGGCGGCCATCTGCGCGCCGACTTTCCCCACCTCGATCCCGACCTCGACGGCATCCACCTCGTCCGTTCCGCCGACGGCGAGATCCGTCGCGAACGCTGGGACTGACGGGTAGCTTCGACCCATGCTCCTCGGGGTCGACGTAGGCGGGACCTTCACCGACGCCGTCCTCTTCGACGGCGAGCGCGTCCATACCGCGAAGCTGCCGACCACCCCCGAGGATCAGTCGGTCGCGGTGATCGCCGCGGTCGAGGAGGTGCTCGCGAGCGCCGGTGCCGGCGTCGGGCAGGTCGAGTCCTTCGCCCACGGCATGACCGTCGGCACCAACGCTCTGATCGAGGAACGCGGCGCTCGCACCGCCCTCGTCGCGACGGCCGGCTTCGGCGACGTGCTCGAGATCGGTCGCCAGGACCGGCCGGCGCTCTACCGCCTCTGCGCGCCGAAGCCGGCGCCGCTGGTCGACGCCTCGATGCGCTTCGAGGCCGCCGAGCGGGTCGGGCCGGAAGGGGTCGTGGAACCCCTGGCCGGCGAGGAGCCAGAGCGCCTGGCGAAGCTGCTGCGCGAGCGCAAGGCCGAGTCCGTCGCCGTCTGCCTGCTCTTCTCCTACGTCGACCCCAGCCACGAGCGCCGCCTCGCCGAGCACCTGCGCCGTGCCCTGCCCGAGGTCCACGTCTCCGCTTCGCACGAGGTGCTGCCCCGCTTCCGCGAGTACGAGCGCTGCTCGACGACCGTGATCGACGCCTACCTCTCGCCGCTGCTTGGCCGCTACCTGGGCCGGCTCGCGGCGGCGGCGACCGCGGCGGGGCTGCCGCCCCTGCGCGTGATGCGCTCCTCCGGAGGCGTGGCCAGCGCCGAGGAAGCCTCCCGATCGGGCGCCTGGAGCGTCCTCTCCGGCCCGGCCGGCGGCGCCGTCGGCGCCTCGCTCCTTGCCAGCGTCTCCGGCGACGGCAACGCGCTCGGCCTCGACATGGGCGGCACGTCGTGCGACGTCTGCGTGGTCGAGGAGGGCGACGTGCGCCGCACCGACTCGCGCGAGATCGCCGGGCGCACGATCCAGCTGCCGATGGTCGACGTGCACACGGTCGGCGCCGGCGGCGGCTCGATCGGGTGGCGCGACTCGGGCGGTGCCCTGCGCGTGGGGCCGCGCTCGGCCGGCGCCATACCCGGCCCGGCCTGCTACGGGCGCGGCGGCGCCGAGCCGACCGTCACCGACGCCAACCTGCTGCTCGGGCGCCTCTCCCCGGAGTCCGAGCTGGCCGGGGGCGTCTCCCTCGACGTCGAGGCCGCGCGAAGGGCGATCGGCGCGCTCGGCGACTCGCTTGGCCTCGACACGGTGCGGACGGCCGAGGGGATCGTCCGCGTCGCCAACCAGGAAATGGTGCGCGCGCTGCGCGTGATCACGGTCGCGCGCGGCGTCGACCCGCGGCGCTTCGCCCTCCTCCCCTTCGGCGGCGCCGGCCCGATGCACGCGGCCGAGATCGCCGCCGAGCTGGAGATCGAGCGGATCCTCTGCCCGCGCGCGGGCGGCGTGCTCTCGGCGTTCGGCCTCTGCGCCTCCGACCGCCGTCGCGACACGGTCCGCACGGTGATGCTGAGCGGCGCCGAGATGAGCGCCGAGCGGATCGCCGCCGAGGTCGACTCGCTGATCGCCGGCCTCGACGAGGACTTGCCGGGGGCCGAAGCGAAGGTCGTCTACGAGATGCGCTACGCGGGACAGGCCTTCGAGCTGCCCGTGCCGGGCGACGCGCGCCCCGACCCGGCCGACCTCAGCGAGCGCTTCGCCGCCGCCCACGAAGAGCGCTACGGCCACCGCGACCGCGATGCCGAAGTCGTCCTCGTCGACGTCCGGCTGGCGATGGTCGTTCCCGGCCCCCGCCCGCGTCCGGTCGCGGCACAGCCGGGCGCGCACGAGGAGGACAGCCGCCAGGTTCGCCTCGGCGGCGACTGGGTCGAGGCGCGAGCCCTGCGCGGCGAGCCGCCGGCCGGCCTGCGGGCGAGCGGGCCGGCCGTCTTCGAGCTGCCCGAGGCGACCTTCCTCCTGCCGCCGGGCTGGGAAGCCGAGGTCGACCCCGCCGGCACGATCCGCGCCGAGGCCACACAATGACCGGGTGCAACGCGTTTTACAGGCAATGCATGGAGAAAGCGTTGCACCGGAGGGTGCGATGGACCCGGTGACGCTTCAGGTCATGGCCGGCGCCCTGCACGCCTCCTGCGAGGAGATGGGCGCGGCGCTGATCCGCTCCGCCTACTCGGCCAACGTCAAGGAGCGGCGCGACTGCTCGACGGCGCTCTTCGACGCCGGCGGCGAGCTGGTCATGCAGGCGGAGCACATCCCCGTCCACCTCGGCTCGATGCCGGACGCCGTCGCGGCCGTGACCGAGCTCGAGCAACTTCCCGGTCGCTCCTGGATCCTCAACGATCCCTACCGCGGCGGCACGCACCTGCCGGACATCACGCTCGTCTCACCCGTCTTCCACGAGGGGCGGCTGTTCGCCTTCGCCGCCTGTCGCGCCCATCACGCCGACGTCGGCGGGCCGACGCCCGGGAGCATGCCGGCCGGCTCGACGCGGCTGGAGGAGGAGGGCGTGACGATCCCTCCAACCGAAGCCAGCCCGAAGACCCTGCGCGGGCTCGCCTCGCGGATGCGCTTCCCACAACAGCGGCTGGCCGACCTGCGCGCCCAGGCCGCGGCCAACCGGATCGGCGCCCTGCGGATCGCGGAGCTCGCCGAGCGGCACGGCGCCGAGCGCCTGCGCGAGGCGATGGCCGAGATCCTCGCCTACGCCGAGCGCCGCACCCGGGCCGCGCTCGCCGCTCTGCCGGACGGCGAGTGGCGTGCCGAGGACGTGCTCGAGGACGACGCCGGCGGAGCGGCGCGCGACGTCACGCTGCGCGTCACCGCGACGATCCGCGGCGACGAGCTCGCGCTCGACTTCGCCGGCACCGACGGGCAAGTCGAGGGCAACCTCAACTGCCCGCTCTCGGTCACCAAATCGGCGGCCCTCTTCGCCGTCAGGGCGCTGATCGATCCCGACGCGCCGCCCTCGGCCGGCGCCTACAGGCCGATCGAAGTCTCCGCTCCGCCAGGCTGCCTGCTCAATGCCGAGCCTCCGGCCGCGGTCGCCGCCGGCAACGTCGAGACCTCCAGCCGGGTCGCCGACCTCGTGATCTCGGCGCTGGCGGGTGCCCTCCCGGCGCCGGCCCAGGGACAGGGAACGATGAACAACCTGACCTTGGCCGGCGAGGATTTCACCTACTACGAGACGATCGGCGGCGGTCAGGGCGCCTGCCCCGACGCTCCCGGGCCCAACGCGGTGCACGTGGCGATGTCCAACACGCTCAACACGCCGGTCGAGGCGCTGGAGACCGAGTTCCCCCTGCGCGTGCGCGAGCACTCGCTGCGTCGCGGCAGCGGCGGCGCCGGGCGCCGGACGGGCGGCGAGGGCATCGTGCGCGAGGTCGAAGCCCTGGCGCCGATGCGCTTCAGCCTGATAACCGAGCGTCGCCGCCATCCCCCCCGCGGCCGCGACGGGGGCGCGGACGGAGCGGCCGGGCGAAACTCCCGCAACGGGGCGGATCTGCCCAGCAAGACCGAAGGCGAGCTGGCTCCCGGAGACACCCTGCGGATCGAGACTCCCGGTGGAGGCGGCCATGGCGTTCAGTGATCTTGCGCACACATTTTGCGTTCTCGGCGGTCTGCTCTAGAATCCTCGATTCGGGCGGGGATTCCGCCTGGACAGGGTTCGAGGCGCAACTCATCCCCGGTCTCAGATTCACAGACCTCAAGCAAGGTACGACTGACAATGCCGATCGCATTCAAGGAATGGGCCGTAACGGTCCGTGCCCTCGCCGAGGGCGAGCAGCTATTGACCCTTCGCAAGGGGGGGATCCGTGAGGAGAACAAGCACTTCGAGCTCGATCACGAGCGCTTCTTCCTCTACCCGACCTTCGACCACCAGAGGAACAACCTGGTGCGCGAGTCCCACCATCCCGAGCTGGGACGGGCCCTCGAGGAGGGGGTCTGGGGCGACGAGGAACCTCCCGCCAAGGCCCTGATCCAGGACGGCGGCATCCCCCAGCCCGAGCGAGTTCGCCTGCGTGCCTGGGCCGAGGTCACCGACCACATCACGGTGACGGACCCACGCATCGTCGACGGGCTCTCGCCCTACTACGTCTGGACGCCCGACTACGCCGAGAAGCGGCTCAACTGGAAGCGGCGCCACCCGCTTCACATCCTGCTGCTGCGGGTCCACCGGATCCCGCGACCGGTGACGGTCAAAGTCCGCGAGGAGTACCACGGCTGCCACTCCTGGGTCGAGGTCGATCGGGAACTCCCCTTCGAGGGCACTCCGGTGATGGCCGACGAAGAGTTCGATCGCGCCCGTGCTGAGATACTTGGCGTGTGCGGCGCAGCAGAACCCGTTTTGGCCTAAGTCCGTCGTAGTCTCACCCGGTGCCCTGGGTTGAGACGGCAAGTCTGAGCTTCACCGCGCGCCACGACAGCGGCGACACCGCGTTTGCCGAGCGGACGCTGGACCGGCTGGAGGAACTGCGGCTGCGGCTCGAGGATCGCTTCGAGCATGTGCCCGGTGCGGTAACCGTGGTCGTCCACACGAGCCCCGCCTGGCTCGCGCTGGCCCACCCCTTCCTGCCGGTCGCGCGCTGGTCGGCGGCGCCCGCCGGGCGTCGCTACCTCGCCGGCTGGGCGATGTCGAGCGAGCTGCACGTGCTCAACGACCGGCACATGGGGAAAAGGGCCGCCGGCGAGGACTCCTACGAAGCCCTGCGCAACACGGCCGAGCGCCTCTACGCGCAGCTCGTGATCGGCGCCAACAATCCCGAGCTGCCCCCATCCTGGACGCCGCGGCGCTTCGCCCGCTACCTCGGCTGGGCCTGGCTGGTCGAAGGCGGCGCCCAGTACTTCGCCCGTCAGGTCGGCCTCTACCGGGCCGCCGTCATCCGCCGCCTGCGCGAGAGCGCGCGACCCTCGTTCCCGCCCTCGCGCCGCGACGCGGTCATCCTCGGTGGCACGATCTTCGACCTGCTGGAGGCCGAGCGCGGGCCGGATGCCTGCGAGCGTCTCGCCCTCAACCTCCTCGCGGGCGGCCTCGAGCCGACCCTGGAAGACGCCTTCGAAGCCCGGATCGGGGACATTGAGGCCGCCTGGCGCGACTCCCTGCGCGAGATCGCGCGGCCGAGCTCCGCCTAGTCCGATTCCTCAACGGCTGCGAGCACTTCGCGCGCGTTCTCGGCGGCCTCCTCGGGTACGAGGATCTGCCTCGGGCCGGCGGCGAGGAACTCCGGATTGTCGACCGTGCGCTGGACCATGCTCGGGATGCCGTGCTCGGCGAGCAGGCCCTGGATCATCTCGGCCTCCATCAGGTTGAGGGCGTAGGCGACCTTGACCGGCCGCCCGCTACTGGACGAGGAGCTCGGCATCGGCGATCTTCAGGTCCTTGAGCCAGTAGGCCTTGACGTCGGGCCGCTCGGGATCCTCCAGGGAGACGATCGCGTAGATCGCGTCGGGCCAGTTGACCGCCTGGTTGACGTCGGTCTGGGAGGGATAGGCGGCGCTCTTCGTGTGCGAGTGGTAGATCGCCAGCAGCTCGCCGCCACCGTCCTCGATCGCCTTCAGGGCGTCGTACTGTCCCTGTGGGTCCATCTCGAAGCGCAGCGGGCTGGCCGCCGCGTTCGCGACGCGGATCACCGAGGTCGCCTCCCCGTCGCTGCCGCCCACCATCCCGCAGCACTCGTTGGGAAGGTCCTCGCGCGCGTGCGCGACCATCTCGTCGATCAGGCTCTGCGCGATCCGCATCACTGCCTCACCGTGTCGTGGCCGGCGCCGCCGAGGAGCTCGTCGGCCCCCTTGCCGCCGCAGATCAGGTCGGGACCGCCAAGCGCGCGCACTTTGTCCGCGCCACCCAGAGCCGCGATCACGTCGCGGTGCGGAGTCCCGGTGATTTCGTCCGGCTTGGCGGTGCCGACGATCGTCGCCTTGTGGCCCAGGCAGCGGGTGTGATCCGTGCCACCGAGCAACCGGTACAGCGTGGCCGACTTCGGGCCGCAGCACGGTTCGCCGAGGACCACAATCCTGCCCTTCGACTGCAGCGCGAGCGTCGCGGGACCGCTGCTCTTCAACTTGACTGGTTCCCCACTGCCAAACGTGCGGTCGGAACCGCCACCCGGACGCATGCGGAATACGGCCGCAGCGCCGTCCCAGCCGCCGGCGACGAGCCGACCCTTGCCGTCGATGGCGAGATCGTCGACCGACATCGGGATGTGGCTGTAGCCGTTCTTGGCGAAACCACCGTCGACCGACCCGTCGGGATGGAGCTTGACGACATTGCCGACCGTGGAGGCATTTTCCGTGCTCACTTCGAAGACGACGTAGGCGCCGCCGTCCGGGGTCAGCGCCGCGGCCTCGACGTTGCCCTGTGCCTTCGGGGTGTAGAGGAAAGCCTGGCCGCTGCCGGCGAGACCCGGGTCGGGCCTGCCGTCGGGAAGGAAGCGGGCAAAGGCGACGCCTTCGCCGAATGGCGCCGAGCCGCCACAGCACTGGGGAGCGGCGAGGGAGATGCTGCCGTCGGCACCGAGCAGAACCCCCGCCGGACGGCTGCGCGTGCCAAGCGTGAGCGTGGCTTCCCCCCCGGAGCCGAAGCCAGGGTCCCGTTCGCCGTTGGGCAGATAGCGGACGACGCGCAGTTCGAAGGCATTGCCGACCGCGACGACGACCTTGCCGTCGGCCTGCACGGCGAGGACGGGCGGCGTGTACGCGCCGCCGAAGAGCGGATTGGCGTCGCCCGCGCCGAGCGTGGCCTCGAGGTTGCCGGCGGTGTCGAACCGCGCCACCACGACCCGGCCCTGATCGAGGACGGCGATCACCGGCTTGCCATCCGGGCCGACCGCCAGATCGCCCGGCTCGTATTCGTTCCCCTTCACCGTGAGGTGCGCGTTGAAGCCGGCGTCGCGGACGCCGTCGGGGCTGAAGCGAGCCACGGTCCACTCGATCGAGCAACCGCTGAATTCGGCGCAGGGCGCCGTGTTGGCGAAGAGCACGAAGTTTTCCCCTTTGGGCCCGACGGCCAGCTTCGGCGGGGCCTGGGAGCTGAACTGAGGCCCGGATGGCCCTTCCACCGCCACGGCGCCATGGCTTCCGAACGATAGGTCGAGATCGCCGGGGGCGCCGACGGCGGGGGTGACGGCAAGAGCCAGCGCCGCCGCGAGGACGGCACAGATAGCGGCGAGGCGAGCTACCACCAGACCGTGGAGTCCAAGTTCTCGATCTCGTCGATCGGACGGGTGTAGACGCCCGAGGAGAGGTACTTCCAGCCGTCGTCGGGGATGAGGAAGACGACGTTGCCGCTGTCCAGCTCTCCCGCGACGCGGGCGGCGATGCGGGCGATCGCCCCGGAGGAGACGCCGGCGAAGACGCCCTCCTCGTCGAGGAGCTTGCGGGTCCAGACGATTGCGTCGCGGTTGGAGACCATGATCTTGCGGTCGAGCAGCGTGATGTCGATGATCGGCGGGATGAAGCCGTCGTCGAGCGAGCGCAGGCCGTGCACCATCTCGCCCTGCATCGGCTCGGCGGCGACCAGCAGGGTGTCGGGATTCTCCTCCTTGAGGCGGCGGCCGTTGCCCATCAGCGTGCCACCCGTGCCGAGACCGGCGACGAAGGCGGTCACCTCGTCGAGCTCTTCGAGGATCTCGACCGCGGTGCCGTTGTAGTGGGCATTGGGATTGGCCTCGTTGCCATACTGGTAGGGCATGTAGTAGCGCGAGTCCTCGGCCATCTCCAGCGCCACCTCGACGGCGCCGTTGGAGCCCTTGGCACCCTCCGAATAGGCGATCTCCGCCCCGTACATCTCGAGCAGCTGGGTGCGCTCTTTGGTCACGTTGTCGGGCATCACGACCTTGAGCGGATAGCCCTTGCGGCGGCAGATCATCGCCAGCGAGATTCCGGTGTTGCCGGAGGTGGGCTCGAGGATCGTCTGACCCGGCTCGATCGCGCCCTCGGCCTCGGCCGCCTCGATCATCGAGCGGGCGACCCTGTCCTTGACCGAGCCGGTCGGGTTGCGGCCCTCGAGCTTGGCGTAGATGCGAACGTCCGGATTGGGGGTGATGCGAGGCAGCTCAACCAGCGGCGTGTTGCCGATCGACTCGACTACGTCGCCGAAGCGTCCCCCACAGGGCCTGTTGAGCAGTTCTGACATAGCCGCGTCTCTCCCGTTACTTCAAAAAGTGTAGCGCTGGAGAGCGAGCCGCTCGGGAACCAAGCATGCCAAGGACGCAGGAAGCGTGGCGTGCTCTGCACGCGAGCGACCGAGGACGCCGGCAGGCGCCGGTTACCGGGCGGCTCGGCTCAACCGCCGGCCATTGCCGGCAGGATGACGACGGTGTCGCCCTCTGCGACTTTCGTCGTCAGGCCGTCGAGCACCCGCACGTCCTCGTCGTTGAGGTAGACGTTGACGTAGCGGTTGAGGTCGCCGTCCTCGCCGAAGAGCTGCTCCTCGGTGCCGGGATGCGCAGCGGTCAGCGAGCGCAGGACCTCGCCGACGTCGGAGCCGGCGGCCTCGACTTCGGGCGCCCCGCCCGTTTGGGGACGCAGGACTGGAGGTATGCGAACCGTCGCCATAGCCGCGGAATCCTATCTAGGCCGTGCAGACCAAGCAGGTCGGGGGACGCAGGGAGCGTGGCGTGCTTCGCACGCGAGCGAACGAGGACCCCGAGATGCGCCGGACTGCACGGCCTAGCGGTCGCCGCCGGCGCCGGCGCAGAAGGCATCGTAGTCGGGGAACTTCCCCATCTCCGACTCCGGAATCTCCTCGGCCCCCTCGCCGCAGATCGGGCAGTCGGGGTCGCGGCGGACCTTCAGCTCGGTGAAGCGGGTGCCCAACGCGTCGTAGAGCAGGAGGCGCCCGATCAGCGGCTCTCCCTTGCCGAGAATCAGCTTGATCACCTCGTTGGCCTGCAGGGTGCCCATCGTCCCCGCCATCACCCCGAGGACTCCGTTGGCGGAGCAGCTCGGCGCCAGCTCGGCCGGCGGCGGGGTCGGATAGAGGCAGCGGTAGCAGGGCCCCTCGAAGGGGGCGAAGGTCGAGATCTGGCCGTCGAAGCCGAGGATCGAGGCGGAGACCACCGGCTTGCGCAGTCGCACCGAGGCGTCGTTCAGCAGGTAGCGAGTGGGGAAGTTGTCGGCGCCGTCGACGATGATGTCGTAGTCGGAGATCACGCCGAGGATGTTGCTCGCGTCGAGCCGGCCGTTGTGCTCGACGACCTTGACGTCGGGATTCAGCCCTTCGATGAAGATGCGGGCCGATTCGGTCTTCGGCATCCCGATCCGCTCGGTGTTGTGGATCACCTGACGCTGCAGGTTGGAGGCGTCGACCACGTCGTCGTCGACGAGGCCGATCGTGCCGATCCCGGCCGCCGCCAGGTAGAGCGCGGTCGGCGCGCCGAGGCCGCCGGCGCCGAGCAGCAGCACCTTGGCGTCGAGCATCTTCAGCTGGCCCTCGACCCCGACCTCGGGCAGCAGCGTGTGGCGCGAGTAGCGGTCGCGCTGCTCGGGGGTCATGCCCTCGGTGGCAACGACGGGCAGGCCCTGCTCCTGCCAGAGCAGGATGCCGCCGGCCATCGAGGCGACGTCCGTGTAGCCCATCGCTTCCATCTGCTCGGCGGCCTTGTAGGAGCGGTTGCCGCTGCGGCAGTAGAGGATCGTGCGCGTCGACTTGTCGGGCGCCGCCGCGGCGATTTCGTCGCCGAGCAGGCCCGGGGGCACCAGCTTGCCGCCCTCGATGCGCGACTCCTGGAACTCGTGCGGCTCACGCGTGTCGATCAGGACGACGTCGCCGCCCTCGATCTCCTGCGCCGCCTCGAACGGCTCGATCTCCTCGATCACCCTCGTCTGCGCGCCCGTCGCCATGCCTGTTCTCCTAAATACCTTAATTCCGATCCGGCTTTACTTCAAAAAGTATAGCGAGAGATGACGGGCGGGCTCAAAGCTGGGTCGCGAGCAGACCGATCAGGGCCGCGATGGCGACGCCGCCGAGGCGGATCATGAGCCGGTAGAGCTGTTCGAACCCCTCGCTCATGCGCTCCTCCATGCGCTCGAGACGGGTGTCCATGCGATCGAGACGGGAATCGATCCCTTCGAAGCGCTGCTCACAGTGGCGACCGAGTTCGTCGATCCGCCGGTTGGTCGCGTCGAATCGACGGCCAACCTCGTCGAAGCGTTCGTCGATGCGGTCGAAGCGCTCTTCCAGCCTCTCGTCGGTCCAGCTCTTGGTCATCGTGTCCATGATCGTACCGTAGCTTTTTGTCTGCAACAGGTGGCGCGCATGGCGTGACGAATCTGCAACGGAAATCCCGCGCGGACCGTTGCACCCTTATGCGCGACGAGAGCTCAGACCAAGCTCGGGCGCATCTGGCGCAGGCGCTTGACGCGCTCCTCGATCGGCGGATGCGTCGAGAAGAGGCCGGCGATGCCCTTCGCCGCGAACGGCTTGACGATGTAGAGCGGCTCGGCCGCCTGGTTGACCTGCATCGGCATTGCCGACGCCCCCTGCTCGAGGCGCAGCAGGGCGCTGGCCAGCGACTCGGGATTTCCGCAGATTTCGGCGCCGCCGGCGTCGGCCGCGTACTCGCGCTGGCGCGAGATCGCGAGCTGGATGATCGAGGCCGCGATCGGGGCAAGGATGAAGGTGGCGAGCTGGCCGACGATCGCCAGCGGCGAGTTGTCGTCGTTGCCGAACCAGAGCAGCATGTAGGCGACGTAGGTGATCGCGGCGCCGATCGCCGAGGCGACCGACTGGATCAGGATGTCGCGGTTACGGATGTGCGTCAGCTCGTGGGCGAGAACGCCGCGCAGCTCGTCTTCGGAGAGCAGGTTGAGGATTCCCCGGGTGCAGGCGACGGCCGAGTGCTTCGGGTTGCGCCCGGTGGCGAAGGCGTTGGGCTGGTCCTGGGGGATCACGTAGAGGCGCGGCATCGGCAGGCCGGCCCTCGCAGTCAGTTCTTCGACCGCGGTGTAGAGCTTCGGCGCTTCGGACTGCGAGACCGGCTTGGCCCCGCTCATCGCCAGCGCCATCTTGTCGCTGAAGAAGTAGGAGAAGAAGTTGATCGCGAACGCCATCAGCAGGAAGAAGACGGCCGTGCTCGCGCCGCCGATCAGGAAGCCGATCACGACCAGCAGCCCCGAGAGCGAGGCCATCAGGATCGTGGTCCGGAGCGTGGCGCTGAAGGTCGATTGCTTGGTCGTGGTCATCGCTGGTTTGATCCCTCCTAGGTCTGTCCCGGGATTATGGCGCAACGGTCCGCCACCAGACCCTATAACCGACCGCTTCAGTAGGATTTAGGCAGATGTTGTTCTCGACAAAAGCCGAGTACGGCGTGCGCCTGATGGTCGAGCTGGGCCGCGAGCCCGGCTCGACGCCGGTCTCGCTGAGCAGCGTCGCCGAGTCCGAGCGACTGCCGCTCTCCTACCTCGAGCACCTGGTTGCCAAGCTGCGCAAGGCGGGCCTGGTCACCTCGACCCGGGGAGCCCACGGCGGCTACCGCCTGGCGAAGCCCGCCGAGGAGATCACGATGGATGCCGTCGTCGAAGCGCTCGAAGGCCAGATCGCGCCGATGGAGTGTTTCCACGACACGCCCGACGGCAAAGTCCTCTGTTCGCACGAGGACGACGGCGATCGCGCCTGCGCGACCAAGCTGCTCTGGACGCGCGTGCAGGGCGGGGTGACCAAAGCCCTCTCGGGCACGACGCTGGCCGAGCTGGTCGAGTTCGCCGGCCCCGGCGTTCGGGGCGAGCGTCAGACTCCGGTCGGCACCGCCGCCTGACCGGCAGGAACTTCACAAACCCAGAAACGGAGTGAAATTGGCTGAGCTGGAGATACGCAACCTGCACGTGAGCGCCGAGGACAAGGAGATCCTCCGCGGCCTCGACCTCGACGTCGAGAAGGGCAAGGTGCACGCGCTGATGGGGCCCAACGGGTCGGGCAAGTCGACCCTGGCAAACGCGATCATGGGCCATCCGGCACTGGAGATCACCGAGGGGTCGATCGTCTTCAAGGGCGAGGACCTGACCGAGGCCGCCCCCGACGAGCGCTCGCGCGCCGGCCTCTTCATGGCCTTCCAGTATCCGGTCGCGATTCCCGGCGTCTCGGTCAGCAAGTACCTGCGGATGATCCTCAACGCTCACCGCGAGGCGCGCGGTGAAGCGCAGATCAAGATCAAAGAGTTCGCCAAGGTCGCCCAGGAGGCCATGTCGCTGGCCAATATCCCTAAAGACTTCTCCAGCCGCTACCTCAACGATGGCTTCTCGGGAGGCGAGAAGAAGCGGATGGAGCTGCTGCAGCTGGCCCTGCTGCGGCCGGAGATCGCGGTCCTCGACGAGACCGACTCGGGCCTCGACATCGACGCCCTGCGCACCGTCGCCGAGGGGGTCAACGAGTTCGCCGGGCCGGACATGGGCGTCCTGATAATCACCCACTACCAGCGCATCCTGCACATGGTCAAGCCCGACTTCGTCCACGTCATGTACCAGGGGCGGATCGTCAAGGATGGCGGCCCGGAGCTGGTCGAGACGCTCGAGGAGAAGGGCTACGGCTGGATCCGCGATGAGGTCGAGGCAGGCAGCACCGCCTGACCGAGGAGAGACGATGGAGCAATCGACGACCACGAGCTCCTCGCCCTTCCCGATCGAGAAGGTCCGCGCCGCCTTTCCCGCCCTGGAGCGCAAGGTCCACGGGCGCCCGGTCGCCTACCTCGACAGCGGCGCCAGCGCCCAGCGGGTGCTGGCCTCGATCCAGGCGGTCGACCGCTACGAGCGCGCCCACCACTCCAACGTCCACCGCGGCTCGCACACGCTCTCGGCGGAGGCGACCGCGGCGTTCGAGGGGGCGCGGGCGACGGTCGCCGACCACCTCGGCGCCGCGGACCGGCGCGAGGTCGTCTTCGTCCGCAACGCGACCGAGGCGATCAACCTCGTCGCCCGGGCCTGGGGCGACGCCAACGTCGGCGCCGGCGACCGCATCGTGCTCACCGAGATGGAGCACCACTCGAACGTCGTCCCCTGGCAGCAGCTCGCCGAGAGGGTCGGGGCCGAGATCGACTGGGTGCCGGTCAATGATGAGGGGCTGCTCGACATGGAGGCCTTCGGCGCGCTGCTAGAGCGCTCGCCGAAGCTCGTCGCCGTCACCCACGTCTCCAACGTGCTCGGCACCGAGAACCCGCTGGCGGAGATCGCGCGACTGGCCCACAAGGCTGGCGCGCTGGTCCTCGCCGACGGCGCCCAGGCCGCGCCAAAGCTGCCACTCGACGTAGCTGAGCTCGGCGTCGACTTCTACGCGACGACCGGCCACAAGCTCTACGCCCCGACCGGAATCGGCGCGCTCTGGACGAGGCTCGACCTGCTGCGAGCGATGCCGCCGTTTCTGGGGGGCGGCTCGATGATCCGCAAGGTGACCAAGGAGGAGACGACCTACGCCGACCCTCCGGCGCGCTTCGAGGCCGGGACGCCGGCGATCGCGCAGGCGATCGGCATGGCCTCGGCGCTGCGCTGGATGGACGGAGTCGGGATGGACGCCGTGCTGGAGCACGAGCGCCAGATCACGGGATACGCCCTGGAGCGGCTGGCGGAGGTTCCGGGCCTGCGCGTCTTCGGCCCGCCCGCCTCCGCAGAGCGGATCGGCCCCGTCTCCTTCGAGCTGGAGGGCGTCCACGCCCACGACGTCTCCGAGATCCTCGATCGCCACGGGGTGGCCGTCCGCGCCGGCCACCACTGCGCCCAGCCGCTGATGGACCGCCTCGGCGTCGCCGCCACGGCCCGCGCCAGCTTCGGCGTCTACACGACGCCCGAGGAGATCGACCGCCTGGTCGAGGGACTGCACGACGCGCGTAAGGTGTTCGGTCTCTGATGGAAGACCAGCTCTACCGAGATCAGATCCTCGAGCACTACAAGCGGCCGCACAACTTCGGGCGCCTGGAGAGCCCCGATCTCGAGTATGAGGACAACAACCCCTTCTGCGGCGACGAGCAGCGCGTGACGATCCGGCTCGACGAGGAGGGCAAGGTGGCGGAGATCGCCTTCGAGGGCAAAGGCTGCGCGATCTCGACCGCGGCTACTTCGCTGCTCACCGACGAGCTGGTGGGCAGGAGCCGCGAGGAGCTACTGCGGCTACCCAAGGAGTACGTCCTCGACCTGCTCGGGATCGAGATCTCGGCGACGCGGATGAAGTGCGCGATGCTCGGCCTCAAGGTCGTCAAGAGCGCCAGCCTCGGCCAGCCCGCCGAATGGGAGGACGAGGGCACCGTCGGCAGCCCCGCGGAAGCAACGGAGATCTGACTACAGCCGTTCCGGTGCGCCTTTTCCGGTTATATCCCGGAAAAGGCGCACCGGAAGCACTTAGTCGCTGCCTTCTTCCATCGGGTTGGGCTTGATCACCGCGAAAACGGCTCCGAAGGGGTCGCTGACCACGGCGAAGCGGCCGGCGACGATGTCCATGGGCTCCATGTTGACGCTGCCGCCGAGCTCCTTCAGCTTCGCGACCGTGGCGTCCGTGTCCTCGACCGCGAAGTAGACGAGCCAGTTGGCCGGCACCTCGTCCGGCACGCGCCCGGTGATGTCGAGCATGCCCCCAACCGTGTCCTCGCCGACCTTGAAGCCGGTGTAGGTGCCGACGTTCTCGACCTCCATGTCCTCGAAGGTCCAGCCGAAGACGGCGCCGTAGAAGTCCTTCGCAGTCGGCACGTCGCGGGTGTTGAGCTCGTTCCAGGTGAGCGCCCCGGCCTCATTGACGATCCCCGCCCCGATGTTGCGGCCCGGCTGCCAGAGGCCGAGGACGGCCCCGGTCGGATCGACGACGAAGGCCATGCGGCCGTAGTCGAGGACGCTCATCGGCTCGACCATCAGGCTGCCGCCCGCCTCCTTGGCCTTGGCCGCGGTCGCGTCGACGTCCTCGACGCTGACGTAGCTCGACCAGGCGGGCGGCTGGCCCTCCTGCATCAGTTTCATCACACCGCCAACCGCCTGGCCCTTCAGCGTCGCGACGCGGTAACCGCCGGTTTGCTCGGCGTTCTCGTCCTCCTCGACGCTCCAGCCGAAGAGGCCTCCGTAGAACTCGGCCGCCGCGTCCTGGTCGGGGGTCGCCAGGTCAATCCAGCAGGGGGTGCCGGGGGCGTAACTGGTCCGCTCGCTCATCAATCGCTCCAATCGTCGGCGGGAAAAGGTCTGGCTCATCCTCTCATCCCCGCCGAGGCGGAAGTCAAACGCCTGTTACGGTGCGCGGCCGATCCGGCTCGGCCGCTAAAATCCGACTTCGGAGCTAGGAATAACGTGACGGACGGTACAACCACAACGACGATCAAGGTCTGCCCGGCGGCCGAGCTGCCGCCTGGGTCGATGCATCTCGTCGAGCACGAAGGTCGCAAGATCGGCGTCTTCAACTGCGAGGGCACCCTGTACGCGATCGAGGACCGCTGCTCGCACGACGACGGGCCGCTCGCCGAGGGCGAGTTCGATCCAACTACCTGCACGGTTGAGTGCCCCCGTCACGGCTCCCTCTTCGACCTGAGCACCGGCAGGCCGAAGACGCTCCCAGCCTTCGCCCCGGTGCAGACGTTCGCGGCGGCCGTCGTGGACGACACCATCACCCTGGAGGTCGACTGACCATGGCTACACCTGAGGTCGTAGCGGAGAAGCGCTCGCTCGCCGGCATCAACGCCGACTACAAGGAGAAGTTCGGCTTCCACGATCCCGAGACCGGATACGCCTACAAGGCGCCGAAGGGGCTCTCGCGCGAGGTGGTCGAATCGATCTCCGAGTACAAGGACGAGCCGCAGTGGATGCGCGACTTCCGGCTCAAGGCGCTGCAGCACTTCGAAGAACGGCCGACGCCGACCTGGGGCGGCAACCTCGGCCAGATCGACTTCGACGACATCCACTACTTCGTCCGCGCCTCCGAAAAGAACAGCCGTGACTGGAGCGAGGTCCCCGAGGACATCAAGAACACCTTCGACCGGCTCGGCATCCCCGAGGCCGAGCGCAAATTCCTCGCCGGAGTGGGCGCCCAGTACGAGTCGGAGGTCGTCTACCACCAGGTCAACGAGCAGCTCGAGGCCCAGGGCGTGATCTTCACCGACATGGACACGGCGCTGCGCGAGCACGAGGACCTCGTGCGCGAGTACTGGGCGACGGTGATCCCGCCCAACGACAACAAGCTGGCGGCGCTCAACTCGGCCGTCTGGTCGGGCGGCTCCTTCGTCTACGTCCCCGCGGGAGTCAAGGTGGAGATGCCGCTGCAGGCCTACTTCCGGATCAACACCGAGAACATGGGCCAGTTCGAGCGCACCCTGATCATCTGCGAGGAGGGCGCCGACGTCCACTACATCGAGGGCTGCACGGCGCCGGTCTACTCGACCGACTCGCTGCACTCCGCCGTGGTCGAGATCGTCTGCAAGCCGAGCTCGCGGGTCCGCTACACGACCGTGCAGAACTGGTCGCAGAACGTCTACAACCTCGTCACCAAGCGCGCCGTCGCGCAGGAGAAGGCGACGATGGAGTGGGTCGACTGCAACCTCGGCTCGAAGCTGACGATGAAGTACCCCTCGATCTACCTGCTCGGGCCGGAAGCCCACGGCGAGATCCTCTCGATCGCCTTCGCCGGCGACGGCCAGCACCAGGACGCCGGCGGCAAGATCATCCACGCGGCGCCGCGCACCTCGTCCTCGATCTTCTCCAAGTCGATCTCCAAGGACGGCGGCCGCTCGACCTATCGCGGCCTGCTCGAGGTCGCCGACGGGGCGACCGAAAGCCGCTCGAAGGTCGTTTGCGACGCGCTGCTGCTCGACGAGGACTCGCGCTCGGACACCTACCCGACGATCCGCATCGACGAGAACGACGCCGACGTCGGCCACGAGGCGACCGTCTCGAAGATCGGCGACGAGCAGCTCTTTTACCTGCAGAGCCGCGGCCTCGACGAGGAGGAGGCCTCGAAGATGATCGTCAACGGCTTCATCGAGCCGGTCACCAAGGAGCTGCCGATGGAGTACGCGGTCGAGCTCAACCGACTGATCGAGTTGCAAATGGAGGGCTCGATTGGCTGAGCTCGCCACCCTCCCACCCCTTCCCGACCAGAAGGCGAAGGGGTGGGAATTCACCGACCTCTCCACGCTCGACCTCGACGCCTACGCGGCCGGCTCGGCCGAGGCCGAGATCGGCGCCGCGCCGGGGGCGACCGTGCTGCCGCTGGCGGAGGCGGCCGGGTCCCACGCCGACCTGGTCGAGAGCCGGCTCGGCGCGTTGGTCCCAGCCGACGATCCGTTCGTTGCCCGCAACGACGCGGCGTGGCGCGAGGGCGTGCTCGTCCACGTGCCTGCCGGGGTCCGGCTGGAGCAACCGATCCGCATCGAGGTGCCGCTCGAGCACAGCGGCGAGGCCGTCGCCTGGCGCACGCTGATCGTGCTCGAGGAGGGCGCCGAGGCCGAGGTCTGGGAGCACTGGTCATCCCCCGACGACGAGGTCGACGGACTCCTCAACGCGGTCGTCGAGCTGAACGTCGGCCAAGGGGCGACGCTGCGCTACGTCAATACCCAGGACGTCTCCGAGCGGGCCTGGATCTTCGCCACGGCGCGAGCGGAGGTCGAGCGCGATGGGCGCCTCGAGTGGGCGGCGCTCGGCTTCGGCTCCGGGCGCGGCAAGGTGCGGATGGAGACCAAGCTCGCCGGACCGGGCGCCGAGGCGCGCGTAACCGGCGGCTACGCCGGAGGGGCCGCGCAGCACCTCGACTACGACACCACCCAGGAGCACGCCGCGCCCAACACCAACTCCGACCTCGCCTTCCGCGGCGTCCTCGCGGCCGGCGCCACGGCCGTGTGGCGAGGGATGATCAAAGTCGATCCCGGCGCGCAGCAGACCGACGCCTTCCAGGAGTGCCGCAACCTGCTGCTCTCGACCGAGGCACACGCGGACGCGATCCCCGGTCTCGAGATCCTCGCCGACGACGTGCGCTGCACCCACGCCGCCGCGGTCGCCCAAGTCGATCGCGACCAGCTCTTCTACCTCACCTCCCGCGGACTGGACGAATCGATCGCCAAGTCGCTGATCGTCGAAGGGTTCCTCGAGTCGCTGGTGGAACGGCTTGCCGCGGGCCCGGTGCGGGACGAGGTCTCGGCGGCGCTCGAGCAACGCCTCGCCGAGATCCTCTAGTCCTCCGGCTCCCTGCGGCGTTCGCGCAGCTTGCCGCGGATGATCGAGCCGGCGACTATCAGGATCGGCGGCAGGTAGAGGACCCAGAGCCAGTGGCCGACGTGCGCGACGGGGAGCAGAAGGGCCATCCGGTCAGTATGGCCCCCGGACCGCGCCGGAACCGCTGGCCTTGCGTCTAGCGATCCCGGCGCGACCGAGGAGAGGGAGAGTCAAAGTGATGGACTCGTATTTAGTAAACCAGATGTGAACCCCAGTTCATCAGTAGAAACCCCGACTTTACGGGGAAATAACAATCCGGCTATGCATTGAAAACAAACTTGACTTTTACGCATTCCCAACGGAGAGCAGATAGAGGCCGAAACAGGTGAAGGAGACCATGACGGCGAGCATCCAGTACTGGGAGCGCGCGGCCTGCCGGTAATCGCCCCAGTAGGCGGTGGCGCGGTCATGGGCCAGCGTCAGACCGACCACGTGGCCGATGACCAGGGCCGCCACCTGCACGTACCAGATCGCGTTGGCGCTGAGCACCCTGTAGTCGACCCCGGCCCCCGCGGTGCCGAAGAGGTCCGTCGTCGCGGTGCCGAGCGGATCCGAGAGCAGGTAGGTGAACTGGGCCTGCTCCTGGAAGACGAAGAGGCTGAAGTAGTGGGCGACGAGGTAGGCGAAGGCGATCGGGATCAGCGTGTGGGCGAAGCCGGTGCGCAGCTGCGACAGCGGTGGGCCGCCGCTCACGGTCGCCATCCCCCTCACTCCGATCTCGTAGACGAGGGCCACGCCACCGAAGCAGAGCAGCATGAAGACCGTGTCGGCGAGGTGGAGCGACGTCGAGAGGCCGAGACCCGCGCCAGAGAGCCATTCGAAGGTCTGGACGATCCCCCCCTTGAAGGCGCCCTCCTGGGCTCCGTCGAAGCTGGTCGAGGCAATCGAGGCAATCACCACCGCGAGCGAGGCGGGCACCGTCGCCCAGCGAGTCGATGCCGCCAGCGGCATCCTTCTCCCCAGCCGGCCATCCTCGACCGCGAAGATCCCGAGCCGGGAGAGCATCCCGAAGTAGACCGAGAAGGTCTCCCCCGTCTCGCACCACTCCTCCACCCCGAACACCGCCATCATCGCCAGCGTGTAGACGCTGTAGACGAGGGCGGCGGTCGCGGCGGCGTGCGGGGAGAGGCCGACGGCGACCCCTCCGCTGGTCCCGTAGACGACCTCGAGCCAGACGAAGGCGAGCAGGCCGATCGCCGCCGGCCAGCGCCCAAGCCGCCGCGGATAGGCGAGGTGGACGGGGCGCTGGCCCGCGAGCGCCGTAAAGACGCCGCCGATGCCCCGTCCGATCGCCCGCCACGGGTTGAACGGCCGGAAGACGTTGCCGAAGACGACGCTGAACAGGGGAAACCCGAGCCAGCAGGTGACGAAGAGGAAGGTGAGGGCGAAGTTGCGGTCGGGTGCGTCCGTCCCGCGCAGCCCGGCGTACACGGCGAATCCGAGCAGGAAGACGCCGATCGCTCCGCAGAGGACCTGAACCGGGTAGCCGAGCAGCACCCGCGACAGGGCGCCACTGCTCGGTCGCCAGCGATCGCGCTCGAAACGAGGCTTGCGCCAGCCGACCGAGAGCGCGAAGAAGGACGCGATCAGGACGATCGATGCCCCCCATGCAAACAGCCATGCCGGAATCGGCAGGTCCCTCCTCGAGACCAGCGCGTGCGCCAGGGGCAGCAGAACCGCGACCGTCATGGGTTGACCGTCAGTTCCAGGATCTGTTCCTTACGGCCCTCCAGCTCCGCCTCGAAGACGCCTTCGATCGTCGCCGGAAAGTCGAAGCTCACCGAGCCGCCGGCCTCGACGTCCTTCATGATGTCGTAGCCGTGCATGTGGACCTCGTCGCTGACGTCGGAGTCCACCTTGAAGCGCACTCGTTCGCCCTCGTTATAGGTGAGTTGGGCGATCCCGCCGACGGGTTTGCCGTTCTTGATCGCGATCGTCGTGACTCCCTTGGTCGTGTTGTCGCTGTCGCCGCCGTTGCTGAGCACGACGAGCAGAACCACGGCGATCGCGAGCACCGCAATCCCGACCGCCACGCGCGTGTATTTCGAGTTCATTGCAGCTCCTTTGCCTGAGAGCGCGGCGAGGCCAACGCCCGATTTGCCCCGACCGATCGGTCGGGGTCCGTGTCGCGGCCTCGGCCGCGGAACGTCAGGCAGCGTGCGGCGGCGGGCGCTGCGCGTGGCCGAAGGCGATCAGGAGCCCGCCGCCGACCGCGCGGAAACCGGGACGGCGAGGTGGAGACTGGCTCTTCGCCGCCCGGCGGCGGGTGCGCGACGCGATGCGATCCGAGATCCTGACGATCGTCTTGTAGCCGGGATAGACGCCGGCCAGCAGTGAGACGACGAGGAGCAGAAGCGGGATCGAAGCCAGCAGGATCTCGACCATTGCTCTGAGAAAGTATCGGAAACCAGCCACACCCCGCACCTGCCCAGCGAATAGCTTTCGCCGGTGCGCCCAGAGCGGGACAACATCGCCGCCCCCGACCTGCCCGACGGGATCGAGTGGATCGGCGAGGCTTCGCGTCCGATGCCGCACCTGACCGCGGCCGGCCCCGTCCTCGTCCACTTCATCGACTACGCCCAGCTGAACAGCGTGCGCACGCTGCCCTACCTGGCCGAGTGGGACCGCCGCTACCGCGACTCGGGCCTGACCGTGCTCGGGGTGCAGGCGCCCCGCTTCCCGTTCGGCGCCGAGCGTGGAGCGGTGGCGGCCGGACTGCGGGAGCTGGATGTCGAGTTCCCCGTGGCGGTCGACGCCGGGCGCGACCTCTGGCACGCCTACGGCTGCGAGGGCTGGCCCAGCCTCTTTCTCTGGTCGACCGGCGGAGCCCTCAGCTGGTTCCACTTCGGCGAGGGCGAATACCAGGCGACCGAGGAGGCGATCCAGGCCGAGCTGCGCGAGCTCGACGCCCTGCGCCGCCTTCCCACTCCGATGACACCCCTCCGCCCCACCGACGCCCCCGGCGCCAAGGTCCTGCCTCCCACCCCCGAGCTCTTCCCCGGCGGCTCCTGGGAGGAGCCGTGGGAGGACGGCGAGCTGAGCATCGAGTACGAAGCCGGCGGCGCCTACGCCACGATCGAGGGCAAAGGCACCCTCGAGGTCACTTTGGACAGCGGTGAGTCCCGCCTTCTACCCATCGAGTCCCCCAAGCTCTACCCCCTGGCCGAGCACGAGCGCCACGAGTCGCACTCGCTCAAGCTAGACCCCTCCGAGGGCCTCCGAATCTGGTCTCTAAGCTTCGCC
The DNA here is from genome assembly GCA_036379955.1 of Solirubrobacterales bacterium. Classification (GTDB taxonomy): domain Bacteria; phylum Actinomycetota; class Thermoleophilia; order Solirubrobacterales; family 70-9; genus VRUE01. The sequence continues at coordinate 20,046 of DASVFR010000046.1, read as the reverse complement.
GCCGGCGTCCCGTAGAACCTCGCTCAGCGTCCAGGCCCTGTCGATTCCTCCGATTCGCTGGGCTGACCGGTGTGTCCGCATATGACTCGCAGATCCCGGTCGAAGCCCCAGAGCACCACTTCCTCGCCCGCCGCCTCGGCCGCGGCGGCAATCAGGAAATCGATCGCCGGGCGGCGATGGCTGCCGTTGGAGGTCGCAGCCAGCTCCCGCTGAACCTCCAGCGCCCGCTCGACACTCGTGTTCTCGAGCGGAAGGCGCTCCAGCGGGGCGAAGATCCGATCGAACCGTTCCCGGTATTGAGCCGAGGTCTCGGGCCGATGCATTGCCTCGAGGATCACTGGTGCGCAGGTCACGATCTCTCCACCTTCGTAGCGGGCAGCGAGCTTTTCGCGGATGTCGGGACGCTCAGGTCGTTGAGCCCATGCCCAGATCGAAGTGTCGGCGAGGAAGCGAGGCATCAGACACGTGGCTGCCTTAGCTTCACGAGCTCGTCCGGATCGATCAGACCAAGGTCACCGGAACGGATCGCAAGAGCGCCCCGACGCAGCAAATCACCCCGGCTGACCGCCCGCAGAGCCTCGTTCACCGTCTCCTTGTAGCCAGCCGTCCCAAGCGCCTTCTGCGCCCCCTCAAACGCCGGCACCTCGATCTCGATCGTCGTGCGGTGAGTCCTTATATCTGAATTCACCCAAACAGTATAGCTAATAGCTGCATATTGATATGCGAAATCAACGCCACGTAATATTCATCTGAAATGTCGTCAAGCCTGCGCCGCGACCGCCTCGCGGATCTCCTTCGGCAGCATGAACCGCACGTCCTCGTGCACCGTCCGCAGCTCTGAGACGTCGCTCGCCCCGCGCTCCCGAAACAGCTCGACCAGCTGCTCGACCAGCTCCTCCGGAGCGCTCGCCCCGGAGGTGATGCCGACCGTCTCGACTCCCTCCAGCCACTCCTCCTCGACCTGGGTGTGGTTGTCGATCAGGTGGGAGGCGGCACCGTGCTCGCGGGCGACCTCGACCAGGCGATTGGAGTTGGAGGAGTTGGTCGAGCCGATGACGAGGACCAGCTCGCACTCGCGGGCGAGCTGCTTGACCGCGATCTGGCGGTTGGTAGTCGCGTAGCAGATGTCGTCTGACTTGGAGCTGACTATGCCCGGGAACTTGGTCCGCAGGGCCGCGATCACCTCGGCCGTCTCGTCGACGGAAAGGGTCGTCTGGGTGATGAACGCGACCTTGCTCGGGTCCGGGACCTCAAGCGCCTCGACTTCGTCGGCGGTTTCGATCAGGACGATGCTCTCGGGCGCCTCGCCCGTCGTCCCTTCGACCTCCTCGTGCCCCTCGTGGCCGATCATGATGATCGTGTAGCCGTCGGCGGCGAAGCGGCGGGCGGAGACGTGGACCTTGGTGACGAGGGGGCAGGTGGCGTCGATCGTGCGCAGGCTGCGGGCGGCGGCGTTCTCGTGCACGGCCGGAGCGACGCCGTGGGCGGAGAAGACGACCATCTCGCCCTCGGGAACCTCGGTCTCCTCCTCGACGAAGATCGCGCCCCGCTTCGAGAGCTCCTCGACGACGTGCTTGTTGTGGACGATCTCCTTGCGCACGTAGACCGGCGAGCCGTGGAGCTCCAGCGCCCGCTCGACCGTCTGCACGGCGCGGTCGACGCCCGCGCAGTAGCCGCGCGGGGCGGCGAGCAGGACCTTTTTCGGGGCTTGTGCGGCAGGGAGGGACACGAGCTGAGAGTAGCTAGCATCGCAGGATGGCATCGCGAACCAGCCACCTGGAACGGTTGACGGCCGTCGACGCGTCGTTCCTCACCAACGAGACCTCGGCCAGCCACATGCACATCGGCGCCGTCCTCGTCTTCGAGGGGCCGCCGCCGAAGTACGTCGACTTCGTCGAGCACGTGCGGGGCAAGCTGGACAAGGTGCCGCGCTTCCGCCAGCGCCTGATGGTGCCGCCGCTGGAGGCGGGACGGCCGCTCTGGGCCGACGACGTCAACTTCAACCTGACGTACCACATTCGCCACACTGCGCTGCCGGAGCCCGGCGGCGAACAGCAGCTCAAGCGCCTCACCGGCCGCGTCTTCTCCCAGCAGCTCGACCGCTCCAAGCCGCTCTGGGAGATGTGGCTGGTGCAGGGCCTCGAGCGGGACCGGTTCGCCGTCCTGACCAAGACCCATCACGCCGCCGTCGACGGGGTCGGCGGCGTCGACATCGGCACCGTCCTGTTCGACCTCGAGCCGATTCCCAAGCCGGCGCAGAGCGAGGACGGCTGGGTGCCGGCATCCGAGCCGAGCACGGCCGAGCTGGTCGCCCGCGGAATCGCCGACGCCGCGTCGGCGCCGGTCAAGCTCGCCGAGCGGGCGGTGGAGGCGGTGCGCCACCCGGAGACGGCGGCGCGCCGGGTGGGCGAGGCGCTGGAGGGCCTCGGTGAGGTGGTCGGCGCGTTTGCGGACCCAGCGCCCGACGTGCCGCTGAACCGGGAGATCGGCCCCCATCGTCGCTTTACCTGGACCCGCTCGGAGCTGGCGACCTTCAAGCTGATCAAGGACGCCCTCGGCGGGACCGTCAACGACGTCGTCCTCGCCGTCGTCACCGGCGCCCTGCGCGTCTGGCTGCACGGGCGCGGGATTCGGACCGAGGGGCTGGAGCTGCGCGCCCTGGTCCCGGTCTCGATCCGGGCCGAGGACGAGCACGGCAACCTCGGCAACCGGATCACGGCGATGCGCGGGCCGCTGCCCGTCTACGTCGAGGACCCGGTGCGCCGCCTGCGGGTGGTCAGCGAGGAGATGGAGGGGCTGAAGCGCTCCAAGCAGGCGCTCGGCGCCGAAGTGATCGCACGCTTCAACGACTTCGCGCCGCCGACGCTGCTGGCGCAGGCCTCGCGGATCAACTTCTCGACCCGGCTCTTCAACCTGATCGTCACCAACGTGCCGGGCCCGCAGATTCCCCTCTACGTCCTCGGCCGGGAGCTGGAGGAGGTCTTCCCCGTCGCTTTCCTGCCCCAGAACCACGCCATGGCGGTAGCGATCATGAGCTACAACGGCCGCGTCGGCTTCGGCCTGCTCGCCGACTACGACGAGCTCGAGGACGTCGAGATCTTCGCCGAGGGCCTGAGCAGCTCGCTGGCCGAGCTCGAGGAGGCGGCGCGCGCCGTCGCCCCGGCCTGACCGTGGCGCTCCTCGTCGCCCTCTTCATCGCGGTCCCGATCCTCGAGCTGTACGTGATCATCAAGATCGGCGGCCTGATCGGCGTCTGGCCGACGATTGCCCTGCTGCTCGCCGATGCCCTGCTCGGCTCCCTCCTCCTCCGCCACCAGGGCCGCGGCGCCTGGCGCCGCTTCAACCAGGCGCTCGCCGAGCGCCGCTTCCCCGGCCGTGAGGTCGCCGACGGCCTGCTGATCGCGATCGGCGGCACGCTGCTGCTGACGCCGGGCTTCGTCACCGATGTCTTCGGAGCGATCCTGCTGATCCCACCGACCCGGGCGATCGTGCGCAGGCTGATGCGCGGCTACGTCACCAGGCGTTTCGTGATCGTCGGTTCCGGCCCGCTCTCAGGTTCCGGGCCCACTCGCCGCGACTACGACTATGAGTCCACCGCGGAGGAGGTCGATCCGGACGACCCGCGCTTGCCACGGTAGATAGTCAATTAGTACATAGAAGTTGACTATTGTTGTAGCTTAGGCAGCCATCTTCCTCGAAGCGAGAGCGGTAGCAATCTCAGCGGTCGCCCTTGGAATGGTCGTCCTAGGCATCGCTCTGGGCGGAGAGCCGACGTCCATACCCCTGATCGTCCTCGGCTCGGGCATGTTCTTCGTCGGCATGGTGATGCCGGCGCTCACCGAGTTCGAGGTCGGACCGACCGGGTTCTCGGCGAAGCTGCGCGAGCGCAGCGTCGATTTCCTGGCCTCGCTCGGCCCCGAAGCCGACCAGCTGATCCGCACGGGCACCTGGTTGGCTGGAGGCCCTGAAGCCGGCAGGGACCTGGCCGAACGGGCTCTGATCGAGACCTACTTGCGCTGGCCGCCGGGAAGCGTCGACCTCGCCACCGCGGTGCGAGAGCGCATGGTCGAGCTTGCGCCCCCCGCTATGCCGCAGCCGGCACCAAGCCCGCAGGGCCAGCCGGGCGATCCGAACGATCTGCTCGGAAAGCTGATCGCCCTGCCGGTCGCCGAACGAGCGGCGCTCGTCCTCCACCTGCTCGAGGGGCTCGACACCCAGTCGGTGGCGACGATAACCGGCGCCGCTCCCGCCGCCGTTGCCGATGACGTCGCCCGCGGCGCGGCGAGCATCGCGGGCAGCACGTGGCCCACGTATGGAGCCGCGGGATGAACGACATCGAACGGCTCGCCGAAGCGCTGCGACAGGCGAACGCCGGGCTGGACGTCGACCCGGTCGAGCTGAACGACGTGGTTGCTCACGCCCACGGTCGCCTCATAAGACGCCTCCTTTTCGTCGCCATCCTGAGCGCCCTGGCCACGGCACTGCTGCTGAGCGGCAGCTTGGCCGCGTCCGACGTCATCGGCGGGAACCAGGACAAACCCGGCAAGGACGACGGCTCGAGCGCGAGCTCCAACGGCGAGAAGAACGGCGGAAACGGAGGGCATCACGATCAAGGCAGCGGAGACCGAAGCGGCGGGCATCGCGGTGGCCAAAAAGACGGAGGAGGAAAAGAAGAAGGAGGAGACAAGAAAGAAGGCGACCGGTCCGAGAAAGACAAAGGCGGCGGCACCAAAGCGCCCGACGAAGAGCTGCCCGACCTCGTCGTCCTCGAAGTCACCGAAACCGAAGTCCTGGTCGAAGACAGGTCCGACTTCGCCACCGAATCCTCTTTCACCGTGCTGATCACCGTGCCCGAAACCGAATTCAAAGAGAGCTTCTCGTTCGAAGGCATCCTCCCCGCGCGCGAACCCCTCCCCATACCCCTCGAGGAAAGTCCCGAATGTCAACAGGGCGACGAAATCGTCGCCTTCGTCGACGCAGACAAATCGGTCGCCGAGCTCGACGAGAAAGACAACGAAGGCTCGGGGAAGTGCGAAGCCTCCGAAAACGGGGAAACCACCACGACGAGCAAAGAAGAAGCCTCGGCGAACGCAGTCGCCCCGACCGCAGGCGAATGAGCGATCGTCAAAACTCGGGCGACTCCGTAATGGGATCGGTGAGATCTCTTCGATTTCGAGATACCCAAAGACCGAGAAGTGGATCGACGACGTACGACTCACCTTCGACCTCTCCGATCAAGCCCTCGGCCAGGAGACGGTCGCGCGCGTCTCGAGCGGTGGTACGAGCGAGTTGCATCTCTTCGAGAACGCCTTTTTTTGAGAGATCGGCCCCTCTGGCAACGATAACTAGAACCCGCCTCTCGGAATCCTCGAGGCCACCCCAGATCGAATCGAACTCGTCCCTGAGCTCGTTCTGCACCGCCGTGAGAGCCCTCTCCCAAGCGACGCCATCGCTCACCTTGCCCTTTGGAGTCTTCTCCCAAAGAAAGTGAGCGAGAAGCATCGCCCGCTGCGGATGGCCCCTGGCGGTATCGAGCAGAAGCTCGAGCGCTTCTCCTACTTCTCGGCGAGTCTTGGTGAAGCGATCTCCGATGTAGATGGCCAGGGCGTCTTCTGGCAAAGGCTCCAATCTGACCGCCTTCGCCTGTCCGTAGAAGGGTCTCGCTCTATCGTCGAAGAGCCGACTCATCATCCCTATGTGCGAGCCGGCGAAGATGTAGCTGGCCTGAGTCTCATGCTGCTCCAGGCGACTTCGGATGAGCCCGTCCAGGGGTGGCTTGGTCTCGAGTATGTCCTGGAACTCGTCAAAGACAACCAGCGTTGGATTCGCCGTTCTCTCCATGATCTTCACGGGCAGGTCAAGGAGCCATGCGAGACGACGGCCGACATCGGTATCGAGCGTCGGCTCCACGCTGATCCCCGTCTTGGGAATCCTGGCCTTTGGCCTAAAGGTACGGATGAGCCCAACCACGAAGTTACGGACAGCGCCATGCAAACTCGTGCGGTAGGCATCCTCAATGCGATTGGCAGCCTCCTCGACGGAGAGCAAGCCATAGAAGTTGACGTAGACGGTGTTCATCCCGAGTTTTTCGGCCTCTTCGCGAACGCGCTTCAGCAAGGTGGTCTTGCCATAGCGACGTGGGGCCGTTAGCCGACTGTTGGAATTGGCCTCCGCCAACCGGAGCAGTTCCGTCAGCTCCTGTTCCCGGTTGATCAGCTCGTCGGCGGGAGCAGGGCGAGAGAAATTGAACGGATTGAGCTCAGTGACGCCCGGCACTCCACAAGGCTATCAGCTAGTGACGGGAGATCCGCCACTTTTATGGCGGGAGATCCGCCAGCAAACGCTGTCGGCTAGCGCGCGTCTAAAACCCAAGCGCGAACTTGGCGTCGTCGGTCATCATCACGAGTTGCCAGGCACATGATCTGCCTGCAAAACGTCCACTTTTCCGCGTGGTGGGGATGAAAATGGGGATGCAAGGCTCCTGCGACCCCTCGTCGGAGCTGACCTAGAGCCGTTGCGTCGGTGTCCCTGCGCTCAACGCGTCTTGATGAGCGACAGCAGCGGCACCGTCGCCGCACATGGCTTGATCGTCATCGCCATCCACCTCCTGTCGTAGTGAGCCGGCCCCAGCATAGCTTTGGCCGGGACCGGCCAGATTCGGACATTGCCTCTAGTTGTTCTTGACGACGAGAACAGGCATGACTGCGCTCACAGAGCCGATCTTCATGGCTCACCTTGCTTCCATGGCCGTCTTTGTCGTGACCACAAGCCTGCCAGGGTCTTCAGGAGCGCACCGTTGAATCAGGCGGGTGGCAGTCCATCGAGCAACTGTCCCGGCTTCACCTCGACGGCTCTAGCAAGCCGTTCCACCGTCGAGACCTGCGGATCGCGCTTCCCCGCCTCGATCCGGCTGATCTCCCCGGCGTGGACACCGCTCCGCTCGGCAACCTGTTCCTGGGTCAATTCAAGCCGTTCGCGCGCCTCGCGGAGATTGGGACCGAGGGCAGTCATTGCCGCAATCCTCTGTCCTCTCGGCAAGAACCTCCATGGGAAATTTCACAAGCTGTCGGGTAGCGTTTCATCTCCCCCGTGCCGCTTTCCAACGGAAAAAGGAGGCCAATCCGGCCCCAAACGCCGGGGCCAGATCGGCCCCTCACAGGCACCCGATTACGAGTGCTTGACGACCTGCACGGTCGGAACGACCTGCGGCACTTGGGCCATCTGCATGGCTCCTCACCTCCCTCCGTGAATCGCCCCCAGCGCCTCCCGCCAGGGATAGCGACTCACGGTAGAGAAATTCTGAGCGTCGTTGGATTTCTGAGCGACGCGAAAATTCCGAGTGAGGGTGCCTTATGCTCCGCCGCTATTGACTACCAAAGATTCGCGTGAGCAAGGGGGCGATGTGGTGGCAGACACGGCGATAGCAACGCTCCGGCCCTTGGGACAGGGGACGCGGTGCGTCGAGGACTCGGTTAGCTTCTCTCTGTCCAGCCGCCTTCGCGCCGAAATCAGGGCGGCGTTGCACGAGGGTCCTGCCACACGAGCCCAACTCGCCAGGATCATCGGCCAACCCGCCGACGCTTTGACCTACCACCTCAAGGAGATGCTCAAGGACGGAAGCATTGGCATCTTCAAAACGGAGAAGGTCGGCAACATGGACCGCAATTACTACTGCGTAGTCAAGCTGCCCCTCTTCTCCGACGAGGAAATGGAATCTTTTACCTGGGAGGAGCGCCAGACCATATGCGCCATAGCGGTACAGGCGGCCTCGGCCGAGGCAATGGCCTCGTTGTGGGCCGGGAAGATGGCCGAGGACCTGCGCGTGTTCCTCGGCTGGAACCGCATTCAACTAGATAGGCAAGGGCGCGACGAGCTGGCCGAGGAGGAAGTGCAGACTTGGAGCCGGCGGTACGGGATAGTGGCCGAAGCGGCCAGTCGCCTAGAAGAGTCAGGGGAAAAGGGCGTCACTTACATCATCACCTCATTTGCCTACGAGAGAAGTCGCAGGTCCGCACCCGACCCCTTGCTGGTTAATGAACCTCACCAAAGAGCCAGCCTGCGCGCGCGTCTTTCCGTACTTCGCAAGTGGAGGAAAGCAGCAAAGCTCGCAGAGAGCATTGAGAACACCATCGGCTATTCACTGGGACACCGCGTCCGCATCGAAATCAGAGCGGCGCTACACGAAGGCCCGGCTACGGCCTCCCAGCTTGCCAACACCCTTCGAGAGCGGCTCAACATCGTTGACTATCACCTCAAGGAAATGCTCGAGGACGGAAGTGTCGACATTGCCAAAACCGAGAAGGTCGGCAATTTTGACCTGGACTATTACTGCGTGGTTGACCTGCCGTACTTCTCCGATGAGGAGTACGCCGCTTTGAGCAGGGTCGATCGGCAGACGCTCTGCGCCATAGCCGTGCAGGCAGCACTGGCCGAGGCCATGGCGTCGCTGTGGGCCGGGAAGATGGCTGCTGAACCTCGCGTGTTCCTGGGCTGGGATCTCATCGTCCTCGATGGACAGGCACGGGAAGACCTGGCCGATGAGGAAGCGGCGTCCTGGCAGCGCAAGCAAGAGATCGAGGTAAGGGCGACGAACCGCCGAGCCAAGTCGGGTGAGCCGGGGACCACCTACATCATCACGTCGTTCAGCTACGAGCGCAGCCGTAACTCTGCACCTTCTCCGCTTAACGAGAGCCATCTGACCGTGAAGAAAACCTGATCGCTCAACAATCAACTGTCAGGGTGAAAACCAGTTCGAGAAGTTGGTATAGACTCGCCCGTTCCTATCTGTAACCGTTCTACTACTCAAAGTAGAACTGATCGCTTGGCTATAGGCGGTTGGTTTCGGGGCGGTTGTTGTGGTGGCGCTCGGTTGCTCTCCCACGGCCCCGATGACCTGGGAAGGGACAAGAAATGCCAAGAGGCAAGGCAAGCAACGGAAACGGAGTGGAGAACGAGACTCATCTTCCGGTCCTCGTGGACCCGCGATTCGTCAGGGCACTCGATCACGTCCTGCGCCAACACATCCTGCTCGCGGCGGTACAGGGAGAGGTCAGTCCCAAGGAGCTGTCAGTAGCGCTCGATGAAGGTCTGAGTCAAGTGAGTTACCACGTCAAAGTCCTACGCGATGACTGCGACGGAATGATCGAGGAGACGCGCACCGAGCCACGACGAGGCGCGATTGAGCACTACTACCGGGCGACAGCAAAATCTCTGCTCCCGGCAAAAACCTGGCGGCGGCTCAAGAAGGGACTCCGGGCGGTGGTCGGCGCGGGGCAAGCCAACGACCTGTTCAACGATCTGGTGGACGCCTTGAAAGCAGGCAAACTGCAAGGAACACACGATCACATTTCCCGCTCTCTCCTTGTTCTTGATCCTCAAGGTGAGCGCAATGTGAAGGCAATCGCAGAGCGCGCGACCAAGGAAGTCGAAGACGAGCAACAGGCAGCGGCAAAGCGCATGCAGCAGGCCAATGGCGATGGCAGCAAGGCGACCGGCTACACCTTCGCTCTCCTGGCCTTCGAGGCGGCCTGGGAGCCTGTGAATCTGCACCCGCCCTCGGCAACGCAGGCCGACAACGAGGGAGGCAGGTCGGCGAACGGAACAAACGGCGCAGATCGAAATGGCGGCGGGAGGCAGGGGAGTAGTAGGCGCAAGGCACAGGCAGCAAGGAAATAAGCCGTGCTGGGGGGCGTAGGGGCATATGGGCGAGCCCCTGCGTCACCCTGCGTCGCTGACTCGCCAACGCGTCGAGAAATGAGCATGACCGATAGCGAAACCTCGCCTCAACACGACGTTGCACTAGTCGAAGCGGCTCCTCTCCCGTGACCGGCGAAGCCAGTAGGCACTACATCGCCGTTATTGGCTCATGACGTCTGGCGATCAGGCCAAGAGCCTGAAGATCACGCCCGAATCGGCGAAATTCCTAGTCGAGCTATTCACCGACCTGCGCAACAACCTTCGCGAGCAGATGCGCGAGCCGGGAGAGGGCAACCCGAGGCTCGACGAAGCCAATCGCAAGCTGGATATATATGAAGCGCTTTTGGCCGGCCTCGCTCGAGATGCCGCCTTCCCCGACGACGATGCGCTGCGTGAGTACGTCTCCGGGCTTGCCGAAGGCGTCGATCAAGCAAACAAATACGAACAGGTCGTGCTCGAACACCGCGCGTTGGCGGAACTCGTAGATGCGCTATCCGCGTCATGAGAAAGGCGCGGTGTTGCAATTGCAAAGTACCTCTACCTGGCGCACCGGGTGGGCGACGGCACTGCGAGAAATGCCGCAAACGTCGCAACGCTCGCCGGAGGAAGGTCATTGCCTGCCGCGATTGCGGTCGCAGGCTCCCCGACCGCGAAGGGCGGGGCAGTCGTCCTCAGCGATGCGAGGGGTGTCGGTCAAGGCATGAAGCGGCAAAGCGCGAGCAGCGCCAACCCCCCAGCGCGATCGGCAACCTGCGTCGCCTGTGAAGCTGAGTTCTCCTACCGCGCTCGCGGCGCCAACCGCACCCGCTGCGACCGCTGCCGAAGCCGGCGGCGAGAAACGGTGTGCCGCCAATGCGGCGAGCGGTTTCGCTACACGATTGGACGAGGCGGAAAGCGCACCCGTTGCAACCGCTGCCGGGGATTTGTACGTCGCTGTCACGGTTGCAACCAAGAGCTTTGCGGTCGTTCCTTGAAATGGTGCGCCGAGTGCAGGCCCACCCGCACCGAGAGGGCGCGTCGCTACTACGAACGCGAGGGGGCCAAAATCCGCCGTCGCGTCGCTCGGAACCGAAAGGTCTGCGCAGGCTGTGGCGCACGCTTACTCAAAGCCGCGCGACGATGCGGCTTTTGCGAAGTCGAAGATCCGCTCGCGCGCCCTGTGCCAGCCTAAGTCAACGTCGTTTCGTTCCACCCCCTTCCCCCCGACCTACCCGCCATCCCGCACCGCACTCGCGCTTGTCAAGGGTGCGGAGCGCCCGACCCCACAGGGGTTGACCTGTGGTTCCAATGATCCGTGGGATGGAATGGGGATAAAACTGACCCCGATTGACCCCCACTGACCCCGCAATCCCTGCCTAGAACCCCAAGGCGAACTTGGCGTCCTCGGACATCATCTCCGGGGACCAGGGCGGGTCGAAGACCATCTTGGGGTGGACGGCGCTGACGCCTGGGAGGTCGCCGACGAACTCCTTCATCTGCTCGGAGACCTGGGGGCCGATTGGGCAGGCGGGGGTGGTGAGGGTGAAGGTGACGAAGACTTCCTCGCCCTCGATCTCGACGTCGTAGACGAGGCCGAGGGAGACGAAGTCGAGCCCCAGCTCGGGGTCGATCACTTCCTCGAGCGCCTCGAGGACATCGTCTTCGGTGAGCACGGCGGTCTCGTTCTCTGACATGGCCCCATGGTAGCCGGGCCTCGGGCCGGACCGGCCAATAGGCTTCGCCGCCGATGAGCGACGAGGCGAAGATCGTGCGGCGGTCGATCGGGGTCGCGTTCTCCGACGGCGGGCTGCTCGCCCTCAGCGCGGTTCGGCCGCAGGGCGCCGACGGGCACGGCGACGAGCGGGTCGCGACCGTCCTGTGCAGCGCCGACGGAGCGCCGGTCGAGGTCTCCGAGACGCTGCTCTCGACCGAGTACGGCGCCGACGGAGTGCAGCGACGGGCGACGCTCGAGCTCTGGCTCGACGACGAGGACGGGCAGCCGCTGCGCGGCGCCGGCTCGCTGATCAGCGCCGCCGAGGTGAGCCATCCGGGTCTGCGCGGCCAGATCGCTTTCTTCCGCTGGTCGCTGCAGGGCCGCGAGGGTCTTGGCCACTACGAGGTCGTCTACGCCGATGGCTGAGATCCGCGCGATCGTCTCCGATTTCGGCGGGGTGCTGACGACTCCGCTGCTGCAGTCCTTCATGGCCTTCCAGGACCAGACCGGGATCACGACCGAGACGCTCGGCAAGGGAATGCAGGCCGCGGCGGAGGCGAACGGGGAGAACCCGCTGTTCGAGATGGAGCGAGGCGAGATCACCGAGGTGGCCTTCCTCGAGCTGCTCACCGATCACCTGGAGCCACTGCTGGGCCACCGGCCCGAGATGCACCGCTTCAAAGAGATCTACTTCGAGGCGCTCGACCCGAACCCACCGATGATCGAGTTGATGCGGGAGCTGAAGCAGGGCGGCTACCGGATGGCGATGCTGACCAACAACGTGCGCGAGTGGGAGCCGTTGTGGCGCTCGATGCTGCCGGTCGACGAGATATTCGAGACCGTCGTCGACTCCGGCTTCGTCGGCTGCCGCAAGCCCGAATCGCGGATCTACGAGCTGACCCTGGAGCGGATCGCCGAGCCGGCCGAGGCTTGCCTCTTCGTCGACGACGTACTCGTCAACGTCGAAGGCGCCCGCAAGGCTGGCCTGCACGCCGTCCACTTCCAGGACAACGAGCAGGCCATTGCCGAGATTCGCAGGACGTTGGCCTAGGCATGCGAGGTCTCGGCGGTCTGCGCTCAGGTGCCCTTCATGATCATCATCAGTGGCACGGCGCGCACGCTGTTGATCTTCATCTCGCTCATCACCCCCTTCCCCGCTGGAGTTGAGCTATATAAACATGCTTGACTTTATTGGTCAAGTCGTCGCTATTGCAAGAGGTGACGAGCGAGGAAGTCGAGCTGGTCAGCGACCAAGGCCTCGTGCACAGGCCCGTCATAGACGTCGAAGTGGTCGACTCCGGGATAGGTGCGCAGCTCGCCCCTGGAGGCGCGGCGCGCGGCGGCGATCGCCGGGCCTGGCCTGGCCACGCGATCGGCCTCGCCGACGCAGACGAGCCAGGGGCAGTGGAGCCCGGCGGCGTGCCGCGCGGGGCGGAAGGGGCGACCCAGGAGCCAGCGCGACGAGACCCGGTTGCGCCAGCGCGAGTCCTCCCCCATCGAGACCACGCGGCGCCAGCCCTCCTCACCGCCGGGCGCGTTGATCATCGCCGCCTCGTCGGGCTGCCCGACCGCGGGAACGTAGTGACCGCGGATCGCGGCGTGGAGCGTGCGGACCGCGACCCGGGGAGAAGAGCGATGCGCTTGGCGCACGATGTCGAGAAAGGGGACCTGGCTGATCGCCGCCGCGACGGCGCGGTCCCCGGCGGCCGCGGCGAGCGCGTTGCCGCCGCCCATCGAGGAGCCGAAGGTGACGACCCGGGCGGGATCGATCCCGGAGAGCGATCGCGCATAGGCGATCGCCGCTCGCCAGTCCTCCAGCTGCATCGCGGGATCGAAGAGGTCGGGCTCACCTTCGCTGTCGCCGAAGCCGCGGTGGTCGAAGACGAGCGCCGCGAACCCCGCCGCGGCGAAGCGCTCGGCAAACGGCCCGAGCCGGTCTCGCCGCGTGCCGGAGAGGCCGTGCGCCATGACCACGACCGGGATTCCGCCGTCAGCTTCTGCCGCCGGATAGAACCACGCCGCGCACGCGTCGTCTCCGACCTCGAACGTCAAGTCCTCGCGCCTCACTGCCTCATCAAACGCGCGCGGCCGCGAAAACGTGAGGTCGATTTTGAAGCGCATCCGACATTGACCCCACTAGAGCGGGGTCAATATCGGATGCGCGACTAGCCGACTCGCCGAAGCTAGTTGTCCGAGCCCGCGCGGTCCCAGATGTAGAGCTCGACGGCCTCTAGGGCGAGCTCCATCTGGCGGGGCGGGGAGAGCAGGCCGAGGACCAGCTCGAGGGCGTCGTCCTCGGTGACGCCGGCGTCGACGGCCTCCTCGCCGCGGAAGCCGGCGGCGAGCTTGAGGGCCTCGCGACGGTTCTCGCCGAGCGAGCCGAAGGCGCCCATCAGGAAGTCCCGGTTGGGCACCGGCTGGCCGGCCTCGAGCGAGCCGTGCCAGGCGGCGAGCATCGAGAGGTCGTGCTCGTCGAGCTCGGAGAGCGCCTTGGCGTAGTGGATCTCGAGCTCGTCGTCCGGGATCTCGTCGACCCAGGCGCGGACGGCCTCGCCGAGCAGCTGACGACGCGCCTCGCGCCCGATCGAGTCGGCGATCGCACGGACCGCGTCGGCTGGGTCTACGAAGCAGAGGGCCATCTGGATGTGGAATGTAGAGGGGGCGGTAGACGGCAAATCGACGCTGGAATCGCGCCTTTTGCGAGGTTCGGGGAGCGCCGCGGGCAGACCTATGCTGGATCGCTCCCGTCATGTCGCTGAAGCTGATCCAGGGACCGCCGAACTCGGGCCGCGCCGGCCAGGTCAGGCGTGCGCTGCTCGCCGCGCTCGCCCGCGAGCCGGTGCTCGTCGTCCCCACCGACGATCACGTCTTCGCTTTCCAGCGGGAGCTGAGCGCGAAGGGGGCGATCCTGGGCGCGAGCGTGGTCGACTTCGACGGCCTCTTCGTCGCCGTCGTCGCAGCGGGGGGAACGCCCTCGCGGCCCAGCCTCACCGCCGCGCAACGCCGGGGCGCCGTCGCGGCGTCGGTCGAGGCGCTGCGCGGCAAGCTCGGGCCGCTGGCCGGCTCGGCGCGCCGACCCGGCTTCGCCGACGCCTTCGTCCGCCTGCTGGACGAGCTGCAGGGCGGCGGGCTCGAGCCGGCCGACGTCGAAGCCCTCGCCGGGACGCTCGAGGGCGCCGCCTATCTGACCGACGTGGCGGCGCTCTTCGCGACGTACGCGAGCACGAGGAACGGCCTGAACCGCAGCGACGCGCACAGCATCGCCCGCGAGGCGATCGACCTCCTCCGCGAGGAGCCAGCAACCTGGCGCTCCAGACCGGTCTTCCTCTACGGCTTCGACGATCTGACCGGCAACCAGCTCGACGCCGTCGCCGCCCTTTCCGCCGCGACCGAGGTCGTCGTCGCCGTGCCCTTCGAGGACGGGAACGCGGCGTTTGCCGCCCGCCATGAGCTGCTCGCCCAGCTCACCGAGATCGGCGTCGACTCGCGGGAGACCCTCCCTCCCAATCCCAGCTACACCGACTCCCCCCTCCTCTTCCACATCGAGCGCCACTTCGGAGGCTCCGCCGAGCGGCTCGCCGCGCCCGACGACAGCCTGATCCTCCTGCGCTCGGCGGGCGAGCGCGGCGAGGCGGAGGCGATCGGCGCCGAGGTCGCGAAGCTGCTCGCGGGCGGCGCCGGCGCGGAGGACGTCGCGGTGGTCGTGCGCGACCCGGCGCGGCGCGGGCCGTTGCTCTCCTCGGTGCTGGAGTCCTACGGGGTTCACACCGCGCTCGACGCCGAGCTGGGCATCGCGACGACGGCGGTGGGCGGCGCCCTGATCGCGCTGCTCGAGGCCGAGCTGGGCGCGGGCAGAGCCAGCGACCTGCTGCGCTACCTGCGCGGCCCCGCCGGCGTCTCGGCGAGTCGGGTCGACTGGTTCGAGCGCGCGGTGCGCCGGGCGCGAGCCCCGAGCGCCGCGGCGGCGCTGGCGCTCTGGCGCGAGCGCTACGGCGCCCTACCCGAGGACCTCGCCAGGCTGCGCGAGGCGGGGCGCGAGCGGGTGCCGGTGGCGTTGGCCACGGCGGAGATCGCGAACGCGATGATGGCTCGCGTCCACGGAGTCGAGGGTCCCGGTCCAGCGCGCTTGCCGGCCGCCGCGCTGGAGACGCGGGCGGCCGCCGCGATCGCCAACGCGCTTCGAGAGCGCGCCGCTCTGCCCGGTCTGGCGCCGGACCCGCGGGCGCTGCCGGCGACGCTGACCGCGATGGCGATCCGCGCCTGGACCGGGCCGACGACCGGCAGGGTTCGGATCGGCAGCCCCGAGCGCCTGCGAGCGACCCGCTTCGACCACGTCTTCGTCGCCTCCCTGCAGGACGGCGAGTTCCCGCGCCGCGAGAGCCGGGCGGACCCGTTCCTCTCCGAGCGCCAGCGCCTCGAGCTGGGGCTGCCCCCCCGGCGCGAAACCGACGCCGAGGAGCGCTACCTGTTCCACGCCGCGCTGGCGCTGCCGAAGAAGACGCTCTACCTATCCTGGCGCGACTGCGACGAGAACGGGGCGGCGGAAGCGCGCTCGCCGTTCCTCGACGACGTGCGCAGGCTGCTCGAACCGACCGCGCCTGGCGACGGCGCCGAGGACCCGCAGGAGGCACGGCCCACGCGCGAGCGCGACCTCGCCCGCGTCGTCCACCGCCTCGCCGACGCCCCCAGCGAGAACGAGCTCGCGCGGGCGCTCGCCGGCGGCGGAGCCGGCCGGGACCCCGCCGCCGGGCTCGCCGTCGCGGCCGCGCCCCCCGACGTCGCCGAGCGGGTGACGGCGCGCCTGGCTTCAGCGGCCAGCGCCGAGAAGAGGACCAGGGCGCCGGGGCCGCTGCTCAATCCGGTCGTGCTCGAGCGCCTCGCGGCCGTCCCCGCCTACGGCGGCACCACGCTGGAGGGATTCGACGTCTGCTCCTATCGCTGGTTCGTCCAGCACGAGCTGCGCCCTCGACGCCTCGACCCCGATCCCGACCCGATCGTCCAAGGCGGCCTCATGCACGAGGCGATCTACCGCCTTTACGACGAGCGCCCCGGCGGCGATCCCCTCCCCCGCCCCGGCTCGCTGCCCCTTTGGATCGGGCGCGGGCGCGAGCTGGTCGCGAGCGTCGCGGCCGAGCGCGGGCTCGGCGACCACCCGACCGAGCGGGCGATGCGGCGCCGCGTCGAGGGCCTGCTGGCTCGCTTCCTCGCCGAGGAGGCCGAACGCGAGGACCGCTTTCAGCCCTGGCTGCTCGAGGCTCGCTTCGGCGAGGGAGAGGACGCGGCGCGGCCGCCGCTACGGCTCGGCGACTGGGGCCTGCACGGCGCAATCGACCGCGTCGACCGCAACGGCGAGGGCCGCGCCCTCGTCATCGACTACAAGCTCGCCAGCGCGGTCAGCTCGCTGAGCAAGCTGGAGGAGGAGGCGAAGCTGCAGCTGCAGCTCTACATGCTCGCCGTCGAGGAGCTCTGGGAGGCGCCGGCGGTCGGCGGCGTCTACCACCCGCTGCGCGGCTCCTCGCAGCGACGTCCGCGCGGCGTCGTGCTCGAGGAGGTGGCCGAGGCGCTGGGCTCGCGCGGCGTCTACTCCACCGACACCGTCGACGAGGAAGGGTTCGCCGCCGTGCTCGAGGAGGCGCGCGAGCGGGCGAGTCGCATCGTCGCCCGCATGAGGGCTGGGGACATCCGCCGCGACCCGGGGCCCCGCCCGCCGCTGCGGGACCACGGCGTCTGCCCGCAGTTCTGCGACCTGGCACCGATCTGCCGCCGGGACCGGGCCCCGGCCGAACCGGCTGAGGACGAGGAGGAGCGGTGAGTCGTCAGCCGACTCCCGAGCAGGCCGCCGCGATCGAGGCCGCGGCGCAGTCGGTCATGGTCGAAGCCGGCGCCGGCACCGGCAAGACCGGAGTGATGGTCGAGCGCTACTGCCGGATCGTCTGCGACCAGGGCATCTCGCCCGACGCCGTCCTCGCCTTCACCTTCACCGAGAAGGCGGCGGCCGAGCTGCGCGAGCGCATCCGCCTCGCGATCGAGGCGCGCGCGGACGCCGGCTCGGAACGGGCGCGCGAGCTGGCGCCGGCGCTCGGCGGCGCCTGGGTGACGACGATCCACGGCTTCTGCCACCGGCTGCTCTCCAGCCACCCGGTGGCCGCCGGCATCGACCCCCGGTTTCGGGTCCTCGACGCCACCGAGGCCGAGCGCATGGCCGGCGAGGCATTCGAGCTGGCGCTCGAGGAGCTCCTCGCCGGCGGCGACCCGGACCGGGAGCGACTGGTCGCCGCCTACGACGTCGCCGGCCTGCGCGCGCTGACGATCGCGGTCCACGCCGAGCTGCGCAGCCGCGGCGAGGGCGAGCCGCGGCTGCCGACGCAGCCGGACCCCGACGTCGCTGCCGCCCTGCGCCGCGCCGCGGCGGCGGCGACCGAAACCCTCGCCGAGCTGAAGCCGAGCAACGGACAGCGCGAGCTGGTCGAACGCTCTGCCGAGCTGCTGGACGAGGGCCCGGAGCCCGGCCTCGACGCCCTCGCGGCGCTGCGCACGAAACAGGGCGGGAAAGCGCTCGCCGGCTACCGAGAGGCGGTCGACGCCCTGGTCAGCCGGGCGGCCGAGGCGGGAGAGGGCGGCACGGCCTACCGCGATCTCGGCGCTCTGCTCGCGCTGTTCTCGGCGCATTTCGTCGCCGCGAAGGAGCGGCGCGCCGGGCTCGACTTCGAGGACCTGCAACTGCTCGCCGTCCGCCTGCTCGAAGGCGAAATCGGCGCGCACTACAGGGAGCGCTTCGAGCACCTGCTCGTCGACGAGTTCCAGGACACCAACCGGTTGCAGCTGCGGCTGATCGAGGCCCTGCGCGGCCCGCGGGCGCGGCTGATGGCGGTCGGCGACGAGCTGCAATCGATCTACGGCTTTCGCCACGCCGACCTCGACGTCTTCCGCGAGCGGCGCGAGGCGATCGGCGCCGACCCCGAGGGCGAGGTCCTCCCCCTGAGCGGCAACTTCCGCTCGCGCCCGGAGGTGATCGGCGCCGTCAACGCGATCGGCGAGCGCCTCCTGGGCGAGGCCTACCGGCCCCTACGGGTCGGGGCGGCGCCCGCCGCGCCCGAGCCGGTCGGCGGCGGCGCGGCCGTCGAGCTGCTGCTCACCGGTCGCGATGGCTGGGAGGAGGAGGAGATCGAGCTGGCGCCGGCGACCGACGCGCGCACCCCGGCACGGTCGCTGGCCGAGGCGCGGCAGCTCGCGGCCCGCCTGCGCGAGCTCGCCGACGCGGGCGTACCGCGCGGCTCGATGGTCGTCCTGCTGCGCGCCTACACGCACCTCGACGCCCACGAGGACTCGCTGGAACGGGCCGGCCTGCGCCCCTACGTCGTCGGCGGCCGCGGCTACTGGTCCCAGCAGCAGGTCGCCGACGTCTGCTCGCTGCTGGCGACGATCGCCAACCCGCTCGACGATCAGGCGCTGCTCGGCGCCCTCGCCTCGCCCGCCTGCGGCGCCTCTCCCGACGCGCTCTGGCTGCTGCGCGCGGCGGCCGGCCGGGACCGTCACCTCTGGCCGGCGCTGAAGCGGGCGCTGGGCGAGAACGAGGAGGAGCTGGAGGAGCCGGCGCTGCTCGAGGCGATCCCCGCGGACGAGCTCGAGCTCCTGGGCCGCTTTGCGACGACGCTGCGCGGCCTGCGCCGCAGAGCACCGCTCCTCTCGCTCCCCGCTCTGATCGAGGCGGCCGTCAGCGAGACCGGCTACGACCTCGCCGTGCTGATGCGAGGCTCCGGCGAGGGACGCTTCGCCAACGTGCGCAAGCTGATGCGGATGGCGGCCGAGTTCGAGGCCGCCGAGGGTCGCGACCTGCGTGGCCTGCTCGACTTCCTCGCGGCCCGCGCCGGCGCCGACGCCGACCCTCAGGCGGCCAGCGCGGTCGAGGGCCACGACGGCGTGCGGATCATGACCGTGCACAGCGCCAAGGGCCTCGAGTTCGACGTCGTCGCCGTCCCCGGCCTCTCCCGCGGCCTGCTCGCCGCCGCCCGCACGCCCCCGCTCGCGCTTGGGCGCGAGTCCGCCTCGCCGCGCGTCGGCATGCAGCTGCGCCGCCTCGGCGCCGCCGCGATCGACCTCTACGACTACCGCGCCCTCTGCGAGGAGGAACGCGAGCGCGAAGCGGCCGAAGAGCTGCGCCTCTTCCACGTCGCCGCGACGCGGGCCCGCGAGCGCCTTCTGCTCAGCGGGGTGATCCGCGCCAAGCCGCCCAGCCTCGTCACTGGGACGTCCGTGGTCGAGCGGATCGCCGCGGCCTTCGACGTCGACCGCGAGCGCGACTCGGAGATCGCCGTCGCGGCGCCGGCGCCGCGAGCCGGCCTCGACGTCGACTTTCCCGCCCCGGCGATCCAGGTCCGGGTCAGCCTCGCTTCGCCCGAGCGGGCGGCGGAGCTTGCCGAGGTCCACGCGGCGCCCGAGGCCGAGGCGGCGACGGAAGCGGGGCCGGCGCCGCTGATCGCGCCCACCCCCCCGCCGCTCCCCGCCGAGCCGCTCTCCTACACCTCGATCGCGGAGCGCCTCGGCGCGAAGGCGGGGAGCCCGCCCGAGGTGCCGGCCGGCGAGATCGATCGCGAGAGCGCCGCGGCGCGGGGTATCGCCGCACACGCCCTACTCGAGCGCAGCCATGCCGACGGCTG
>DASVFR010000045.1:0-17601 GCA_036379955.1 Solirubrobacterales bacterium | reverse complement strand
TTGTCCGCCGTCTCCCGCAGCTCTCGCTTCAAGACCTTGCCGGTGGCGTTCCGCGGCAACTCCTCGAGGAACTCCACTTCCCGCGGCGACTTGTAGGAGGCGAGGTTGACTTTGACGTGGGCCTGCAGATCGCCTTCGGAGACCTCGAGGCCCTCGGCGAGGACGACGAAGGCCTTGAGGCGCTGGCCGAACTCCTCGTCCTCGACGCCGATTACCGCGACCTCGACCACCGCCTCGTGGTCGGCGAGCAGGTCCTCGACCTCACGCGGGAAGACGTTCTCGCCGCCGGAGACGATCATCTCGTCGTCGCGGCCGTCGATGAACAGCCGCCCGTCGGCATCGAGGTGGCCGACGTCACCGCTGCAGAGCAGGTCGTCGATGACCTCCTTGCCGCCGCCGCCGGTGTAGCCGTCGAAGGACATTTCGTTGCCGACGAAGATGCGGCCCACCTCGCCGGTGGGCACCTCGCGGCCGGCCTCGTCGTAGAGCCGGACGACGGTGCCGCGGGGCGGCTTGCCGGCGGTCCCGGGCGCGGCCCGCAGGTCCTCCGGCGTGGCGACGGTCGCGTAGGCGACCTCGGTCGAGCCGTAGAGGTTGTAGACCGTGTCGCCGAAACGGTCCATCCACTCCGTCGCCATCTCGCCCGGCAGGGCCGAGCCGGATGCCGAGACGATCCGCAGCGAGGAGAGGTCGAGGGAGTCGAGGGTCTCGGGCGGCAGGCGCAGGATGCGCTGCAGCATCACCGGCACGACCGCCAGCACCTGGGCGCGGTGCTCCTCGACGGTGCGCAGGGTCGCCTCGGGATCGAAGCGCCGGCGCAGGACCATGGTCGAGGCGGTCGGCAGGGCGACCACGAAGTGGAAGAAGCCCCAGGAGTGGAAGAGCGGCGCCGCGATCACCATCTTCTCGCGCGAGCGGTAGGGGATCTTGTCGAGGATCGCGGCCATCGCCATCAGCCCGTCGGGGCTGGATCGCTGCGCTCCCTTCGGGGTCCCGGTGGTGCCGGAGGTGAGGACGACGAAGCGGGCCTTGTCGGGCGGTGGCTTCAGGTTGGAGTCTCCGCTGGCGGCGATCAGGGACTCGAGCGACTGGCCCTCGGGCTCGTCGTCGGTCCAGGCGACGATCCGCTCGACGCCCTCGTCCATCCCCTCGAGCAGGGCGGTGAACTCCTCGTCGTAGACGAGCACCTTCGGCCCCTCGCGATTCATCACGTCGACGAGCTGCGGGCCGGAGAACATCGTGTTCAGGTAGAGGGCGCTGGCGCCGAGCTTGGCCGCCGCCAGCGTCGCCTCGACGAAGCCGCGGTGGTTGCGGCACATGATCCCGACCCCGTCGCCGCAGCCGACGCCCATCGCGGCGAGCGAGCGAGCGAGGGCGTTGGTCCGCCGGTGCACCCGCTCGAAGCTGAGCGAGCCGCGTTCGTCGATCAGCATCGTCTCGTGGGGGTGGTGCAGCGCCGCGGTCGCGACGCCGGTCGCCGGCGAGGCACCCCAACGCAGGAAGGTGGTGGCGATCTTCGCCGCCGTATCGGGGCGCAGGAGCTCGAGGACCCCGGCTTCGCGGAGCACTCTGACCTCGAACGCCTTGTCCGAGGCCGCCTGGCGGACACCCTTGGCTATCGAGCCGAATGTGGCCATCGAACCGGGGAGCCTATTCGCTCTCCACCGAGGCCACAGCGATGCAGGCGATGCCCTCGCCGCGCCC
Source organism: Solirubrobacterales bacterium (assembly GCA_036379955.1). Taxonomy (GTDB): domain Bacteria; phylum Actinomycetota; class Thermoleophilia; order Solirubrobacterales; family 70-9; genus VRUE01. The sequence goes on along the minus strand of DASVFR010000045.1, from coordinate 15,897 downwards.
GATCCAGCCCATGCCCTCGTTGGTCGTCGCCTTGACGCTGACCCGCGCCGAGGTGACCTCGGCGAGGTTGCGCTCCATCTCGGCGCGGAACGGCCCGACGCGCGGCTCCTCGCAGACGAGCGTGGCGTCGACGTTGACGATCCGGCCGCCGATCATGCCGACCACCGTGCGCAGGAGATCGATCGAGTCGGCGTCGCGCCAGCGCTCGTCGTCGTCGGGGAAGATCGCGCCGATGTCGCCGAGCCCAGCCGCGCCGAGCAGGGCGTCGATCGCGGCGTGGGTGAGCACGTCGGCATCGGAATGACCGACGAGGCCGCGCGGGTGCTCGATCTCGACGCCGCCGAGGACGAGCCGCCTGCCCTCGGCGAAGCGGTGGCTGTCGTAGCCGATTCCGACGCTCATGACTCGGAATCGTCCCGCACAGCGGCCCCGAGCGGCTCCAGCCGCCGCCGGCGCCCCTCGAAGACGCAGATCTCGCCTATCCCGAGAGCGTCGAGAAAATCGACCGCGCGGTCGTAGCCGAAGCCGACCTGCTCGGGCAGGTGCGCGTCGGAGGAGAGCGCGAAGGCCGCGCCCGCCTCGACGCACATCTCGGCGAAGGCGGAGGCGGGATAGATCTCGCCGACCGGCTTGCGCAGCCCCGCGGTCGAGACCTCGACCGCGATGCCGCTCTCGGCGATCGCCTCGACCGCCGGCTCGTAGTAGTGGCGAGGGTCGCGCTCGGGCAGCGGGCGGGCGCTGCCCCAGACCTTGACCAGGTCGGGATGGGCGAGGACGTCGAAGAGGCCGGCCCGCGCGCACTCGGCGAGCGCCTCGAAGTAGCGGCGCCAGACCTCGTCGGCGTCGCCTTTTCGCTCCCAGACGTCCCAGCCCTCGTGGTCGACGGCGCGCTCGCCGACGAAGTGGACCGCGCCGACGACGTAGTCGAAGTCGCGCGCCTCCAGCAGCGAGGCGGTGCGATCCTCGGCGCCCGGCACGAAGTCGCACTCGATCCCCAGCCGCAGGGGCATGCCGCGGACGAACTCGCAGTAGGCGTCGAGGTCGTCGCGCGCCTGCTCCTCCCAGAAGGGATGGCGCCAGAGCTCGAGCGCCTGGGTGAAGCGGTAGACGTGCTCGGAGACCCCGAGCTCGGCGATCCCGACCTCGCGCGCCGCCCCCAGGTAGCGCTCGACGTTCTCCGCCGTGAAGTAGCGCTCCGCCGGCGTGTCGGGCTCATCGGGCCGCAGGTGCAGGTGGTAGTCGGTCAGCACCCGCCCGATCCTACGCGTACGTGCCGGTGATTTGCCGCCCATATGGGCGGCAAATCACCGGCACGTAGATACGCTGCGGACCATGGTCCACCTGCGGATCGTCGTGCCCTCCGACCGCTCGGAGAAGGTTCTCGGCCTGCTGGAGGCGGCGCGCTCAACGACGAACCTCGTCTTCCTCGCCGGCGCCGCCCGTCAACCGCAGGGCGACGTCGTCCTCTGCGACGTCGCCCGCGAGGACGCGAGCATCGTCGTCGAGGACCTCAAGGACCTCGGGATCGATCGCGACGGATCGATCGCGCTCGAGCAGATCGACTCGCAGGTCTCGGCGGCGGCCGACCGGGCTGAGCGCGCCACGCGGGGCCTACCGTCCGACGCGGTGGTCTGGGAGGAGGTCGAGGCGCGCACCTCCGAGACCACCGAGCTGGGCGGCAACTTCCTCATCTTCATGGTCCTCGCCTGCCTGATCGCCTCGGTCGGGATCTTCCTCGGCTCGCCGATCCTGATCATCGGCGCGATGGTCGTGGGCCCCGAGTTCGGCCCGATCGCCGGCTTCTGCGTCGCCCTCGTCGAGCGCCGCCGGGAGGTCGCGATCCGCTCGCTGACCGCGCTGGCGATCGGGTTCCCGGTCGGGATCACCGCCGCCTTCCTCTTCACGCTGCTCTCGAAGGCGACCGGAATGCTCGACTCGGACTTCAGCGGCTCGATGCACCCGCTGACGCAGTTCATCTCCAAGCCGGACGAGTTCTCGTTCATCGTCGCCTGCTTCGCCGGCGCCGCCGGCATGCTCTCGCTCACCTCGGCCAAGTCGGGAGCGCTGGTCGGCGTGCTGATCTCGGTGACGACGATCCCGGCTGCCGCCAACATCGGCGTCGCCGCCGCGCTCGCCGACTGGTCCGAATGGCGCGGGGCGATGGCGCAGCTGGCCGTCAACCTGACCGCGATCTGCCTCGCCGGCGTGGCGACTCTCTACATACAGCGGCGCCTCTACGAGCGCCGGCGTCAACGCCATCTCAGCGATGGGGCACGAGCCGTCGCCGGCCTGCCGGCGGAGGGTGGCGCCGAGCGGTGGCGAAGTTGATCCGCCAGCTGGCGATCCTGCTCGGGGCCTTCGCCGGCGGCGCGCTGCTGGCCGCGGCACTGGGGGCCGCCAACGCCGGCGTCGCCCTAGGGGTCGGCCAGCTCTGCTTCGCGGCGACCCTGGTCTGGGTCCTACTGACCTAGACCGCGAAAACCAAGCAGGTCGGTGGACGCAGGGAGCCGCCGCGTGCTCTGCACGCAAGCGACCGAGGACGCCGAGATGCGCCGGTTTGCAGCGGTCTAGCGCTCGGCGAGCAGCAGCTCGGCCAACCGCAGGTCGGTCGGCGTCGTCACCTTGAGGTTCTCGGGCGAGGAGGGATGGATCAGCACCCGGCCACCGGCCTGCTCCACCAGCATCGCCTCGTCGGTCGCCGCAGTAACTCGCTCGGGGTCTACCGCCAGCGCCTCCCGCAACGCATCCACCCGGAAGACCTGCGGAGTCTGCGCCGCCCAGAGCTCCCCGCGATCCACCGTCTCCTCCACGCGGTGCAACGCGTTTGACGTGCTATGCACGTCAAACGCGTTGCACCCGGCGTCGTTGGGTGAGGCGACGCGCTTGATCGTGTCGGTGACCGGAGCCGCGGCGATCGCGCCGGCGGCCTCGGGGAAGGCGTGGAGCGTCGCGACCACGCCCTTGATCAGCTCGGGGGTGACCAAGGGCCTCGCGGCGTCGTGGATGGCGACGAGCTCGGTGCCGACCGCCTCGAGCGCGTTGCGCACCGATTCGGCGCGGGTGGCGCCGCCGTCGACGACGCCGACCTCGCCGCCGGCGAGGTCGTGCACGTGCCCGGGGGGGCAGGCGACGACGATCGAACGGGCCTCGGCCGCGCGGAAGGCCGCGATCGACCACTCGACCATCGGCCTGCCGGCCAAGGGCACGAAGGCCTTCGGGCCGCCGGCTCCGAGCCTCTCCCCGGAACCGGCGGCGGCGATGACCGCGGTGACGCTGCCGGTGCTACGCGGTCGCCGTGGCGGCGAAGCGCTCCTCCAGCAGGCCGTCGAGGTACTCCTCCGCGCCGTCCTCGTCCTTGTCGAGCGCGTACATGAACTCGGAGGCGAGGATCTTCTTCGCCCGCGTGTACATCTGCTTCTCTCCGGTGGAAAGCCCCTTTTCCATCTCGCGGATGGCGAGGTTGCGCACCACCTCGGCCAGCTCGAACACGTCCCCGGTCTTGATCTTCTCGCGGTTGTACTTGAAGCGCCGGTTCCAGTTCTTCGGCATGTCCGAGACGTCGTCGGTGAGGACCGTCGTGACCTTCTTGATTTCGACCTCGTCGATCACCCTGCGCAGGCCGGCAACCCCGGCGTTCTCGCAGGGGACCATCACGGTGAGGTCGTTGTGGAGGATCTTGATCGTGAGGTATTCACGCTCCTCCCCCATCAGCTCACGGGTCTCCTTCTTCATCACGAGGCCAGCACCGTGGTGGGGGTAGACGACCTTGTCGCCTTCCTCGAAGTCGCAGACGTAAGGGACAGCGTCCGCTTCTTCGAAGCCCGCCTCCATGGCCTCCTCTGCTAGCTCAGAAATCGGGTGCTCCTTTCTCTTTTCGACGACGCCATCACGCCATCAGCTCTGTAGGTACCGATCGACCAAGTCGACCTCCTGGAGCCGTCGCAGGCCCTCGCGGATGTCCTTGGCCCTTGTCGGGCCGACGTCCTCGACGGCCTCCAGGTCGGCGTCGGAGGCAGCCAGAACCTCCTCCAGCCCACCCAGCTCGCGGATGATCTTCTGGACGACAAGCTTGGGGATGCGCGGCACGCGGCCGAGCAGGCGGTAGCCGCGCGGGGCGACCGGGAAGTCGAGCGTGTTCAGCTTGCGGTCGTAGCCGAGCAGCTCGGCGAGGCGGCCGAAGTCGAGCACTTCCTCGTGCGGCATGCGGGCGAGCGACTGCTGGACGGTCGCCAGGTTCTCCTCGGAGTCCTCGACCGAGTAGTCGCGGATCAGCGCCGTCTTCTCGGCGGCGACGCCGACCATCGTCTCCTCCAGCTGCATCTCGATCAGGCGGCCCTCGGTACCGAGCTCGACGATGTAGCGCTCGACCTCGACCGCCATGCGGGTGACCAGCTCGGCCCGCTGCAGGACCGAGAGCGCGTCGTAGAGGACGCCGCCGCCCTCGAACTCGAGCACGGTGAGCCGGTTGGAGACCTGGTCGAGGCGGGCACGGTACTTGTCGAGCGTCGCCAGGCCCTGGTTGGCCTTGGCGAGGACCGCGGGGATGTCCTGGAGGATGTACTTCGTCCCCTCGACGTAGAGCGAGACGACGTCGCGGCGCTGGGAGATCGCGATCACCAGCGCCTCGGTCTGTTTGGAGACGCGCTCGGCGGTGCGGTGGCGGGTGCCGGTCTCGGCCGAGAGGATCGTCGGGTCGGGCATCAGCTGGACGTTGGCCCAGACGATCTTCGTCGCCTCGGAGTTGAGGACGATGGCACCGTCCATCTTCGCCACCTGGTAGAGCATCGCCGGCGTGTAGTCGATCTCGAGCTGGATGCCGCCGGAGAGCAGGTGCGAGATGTCGCCGGGGTCGCCGACGACGACCAGGCCGCCGGTGCTGGCGTGCACGATGTTGTCGATTCCCTCGCGCAGCGCGCCGCCAGGGGCAACCACGTCGAGTGCTCTCAGAAGTCGGGGATCCTGGCGTTCCGACAACTCATGGAGCTCATCACCAGGTGCTGACATCACTGTCAAGGATGCCAAAAACCGCTTTGCAATGCGGTCTGGCTAATCCCAAGTGGACAGGTCGGAATGGACGATGTCAAGGAGACCGCTCACGCAAACGCGCGAAATGGGGCACTCTAAAGATGAAAGCGCCGGTGATGGCGGTGGTGCTGGAGCGAACCGGGCTCGGGCTCTCCCGCCACCGCCGGGTCAGGGCCCGCGGACGCCGGGTCGCGCACGAAGGCCCAGGTCAGCGCCGTGCCGATCAGGCAGAGGGCGACCGCGACCCAGGTCGAGCCCGCGATCGATGCGGTGAACGAGTCGCCCGACGCCTGCAGCGCGTGGAAGGCGGCGCCGGTCGCGGCGAGCGCGAGCGAGCCGGCGACGATCCGGTCCATCGCCAGCACACCCGAGGCGATCCCCACCTTCTCGGCCGGCATCGCCGCCATCGCCGCCGTCGACATCGGCGCGTAGACGAGGCCGATCGCGATGCCGAAGAGGAGGTAGCCGGCGAGGATCAGGCCGTAGGGGCTGTCGGCGGCGACCTGGGTCAGCAGCACCAGCCCGGCGGTGCCGCAGACCATGCCGGCGCTCATCAGCCTGCGGGCGCCGAAACGCCCGATCAGTCGCCCGGAGAACGGCGATATGAAGACCATCGGCACCGTCACCGGCAGGATCAGCAGGCCGCTGAGGATCGCCGAGTGCCCGCGCGCGTCCTGCAGGTACTGAGGCTGGAAGAACATCACTGCCCAGTAGGAGCCGACGACGGCGAAGGCGGCGGCGCTGGCGCCGAAATAGGGCCCGTTGCGGAAGAGGTCGAATTCGACGATCGGCTCTCTGACGCGGCGCTCGATCAGCGCGAAGGCAACGAGGAAGGCAACGCCGAGCGCGGCCAGCGCGGCCGTCAGGCCAGCCGGCCATTCCCGCGACTGGATCATCGCCAGCACGATCCCGCCGAGGCCAAGGGTCAGCGCCAGCAGGCCGGCGAGGTCGACGCGTCGCCCGGCGCCGGGATCGGTCGACTCCGGCGCGGCGGCGAGCACGATCGCGATACCGGCGATGACGACGGGCAGGTTGATCCAGAAGATCAGCCGCCAGTCGACCTCGACCAGGGCGCCGCCGACGACCGGCCCGATCGCCAGCGCCACCGCCGAGACCGCCGCCCAGATCCCCAACGCTCGCGGCTGCTCGGAGGAGGGGAAGGCGTTGCAGACGATCGCCAGCGAGAGCGAGAGCACGGGCGCCGCGCCCATTCCCTGCAGCACCCTGCCGCAGATCAGGGCCAGCGGCCCGTGCGCGGCGCCGGAGAGGATCGAGCCGGCCCCAAACAGCGCCATCCCGACGAGGAAGACCCGCTTGCGCCCAAACATGTCGCCGAAGCGGCCGGCGGTGACGACCAGCACCGCGATCGTCAGCAGGTAGCCGTTCATCACCCACTGCAGCTCCGCGGCGCTGGCGCCAAGGTCGTGGCGGATGGAAGACAGCGCCAGCGCCACGACGGTCGAGTCCAGCATCAGGACGAAGAGCCCCGTACAGGCCCCCACCAGCGTCCACCACTTGCGGCTCTCCCCCACGGGGCGCGACGCTATCGACCGATCCGGCCGTCAGTGCGCAACGACGAGGTCGCGCCTGGGGTCGATCCCCCAGCGGCCACCGACGGCGGTCAGCTCGTCGGTCAGCGGCCAGCGGTCGGGCCGCTCGGCGCCCTCGTGTTCGGGGCTGGCGCCCTTCAGGGCCATGCAGTTGGCGTTGTCGCCGATCGCGCGGATCGCGGCGACGTCCTCGGAGGTGAGCCTCTGCTCGGTGGGCAGATGCGCCAGCTCCAGTCGCTTGGCCTCGATCGGGCAAGCCGATTCCCCCAGCTCTTGGATCAGGGTTGGCACGACGCACTCGACCGCCGGGTGGGCGAGATTCCACTGGCAGGCGAGTTGGATGAAGGTGAGCTTGGCCCGTTCGGCGAAGGGCTGAAGCCGCTCCAGCTTTTCCAGTCCTGCCTCGATCCAGCCAGGTGGGCGGAAGGAGCGGTGGTCGTGCTCGGCCAGCTGAGCCTGCGGAGTCAGGTCCCCCCAGAAGAGGCCGCCGTAGTCGACGACGCGGGTGATGACCTGGACGTCGTGGCGCGAGGCCGCCTCTAGGCAGAGCTCGCCCGGCCACGGCTCGAACGGGTTGAGGATGATCATCGCCCAGTCGATCCGCTCGCCGAATCGCTCCAGGCAGTCGATGATGTCGAGGGTGAAGCCGTTGGCCGGCCCGGGGGCGACCCCGATCTGACCGGCCAGGCCGGCCTCGCGCAGCGCCGCCATCCCATCCCAAACCGCCTCGCTGGTGTAGCCGATCCGGTCTGGGTTGTGCAGCAGCAGCAGGTCGAAGGAGTCGACCCCGATCCGCTCGAGGCTCCTCTCGGTCGCCATTCGCAGGTAGTCGCCGTACTCGCCCTCCCCGCGCAGCCGCGGATCGGTGAAGCGCGGAAACCCCCGCGGCCCGTCCCGCTCCCCCTCGTAGAAGTCGTGCCCGACCGCGCCGATCAGGCAGTAGTCCTCGCGCGCGAGGCCAGCCAGCGCCCGCCCAAGGACGGAGTCCGCCTCACCCTGCCCATACGCATCGGCAGTCAGAACGGTCTCGATCCCCCCACCCGGCCGCAACAGCGCTTCGAGCCTCTCCTCCTCCACGACCTCTCCGAAGCGCAGGAACCTCCCGCCGCTCCAGGTTCCTATGGCCGTACGGCCGGGCTCACGCACGGGCTGAAGGCTCTAGGCGTCTTCGCCGGCGGGCTCGTCGCCCTCGGGCTGCTCGTCGCCCTCGCCCTGCTTCGCCCCGACGCCGACCTTCTCGGGCTCCGGTTTGGCCTTCTTCGTCCGCGCCGGCTTGCGCGGCTTGACGATCTTCAGGCTCAGCGGACGGTCCTCCTCGTCGCCGGAGGCGTCGCGCTCGACGACGACCGTGGAGCCGGCGGGCATCTCGCCCTGGCGCAGGACTTCGTCGGCAAGTGGGTCCTCGATGTAGCGCTGAATCGCACGGCGCAGCGGGCGGGCGCCCATCGAGGGGTCCCAGCCTTTGTCGACCAGCAGATCCTTGGCCTCGTCGCTCAACTCCAACTGCAGCTCGTGCTCGGCGACCTGGACGCGGACGCGGTTGATCATCAGGTCGATGATCTCCTTCACCTCGCCCTTGGCCAGCTTGTGGAAGACGATCACCTCGTCGATCCGGTTGAGGAACTCGGGCCGGAAGACTTTCTTCAGGTCGCTCATGATCCGGTTCTTCATGTCGTCGTAGGACATGCCGGTCTCGTCGGCGACGGTGAAGCCGATCGAGGTGTTCTTGGCGATCTCCGAGGCGCCGATGTTCGAGGTCATGATCACGATCGCGTTGCGGAAGTCGACCGTCCGCCCCTGGGCGTCGGTCAACCTGCCGTCCTCGAGGATCTGCAGCAGGATGTTGAAGACGTCGGGGTGCGCCTTCTCGATCTCGTCGAGCAGCAGCACGCTGTAGGGCTTGCGCCGCACGGCCTCGGTCAGCTGGCCGCCCTCGTCATAGCCGATGTAGCCCGGCGGCGAGCCGACCAGGCGGCTGACCGCGTGCTTCTCCATGTACTCGGACATGTCGATGCGGATCATCGACTCCTCGTCGCCGAAGAGGAACTCGGCCAGGGTCCTCGCCAGCTCGGTCTTGCCGACCCCCGAGGGGCCGAGGAAGATGAACGAGCCGGCCGGGCGCTTGGGGTCCTTGATCCCGGCGCGCGAGCGGCGGATCGCCTTGGAGACGGCGGTGATCGCGACCTCCTGGCCGATCACCCGCTTGTGCAACTCCTCCTCCATGCGGATCAGCTTCTTGGTCTCGGCCTCGGTCAGTTTGAAGACCGGGATGCCGGTCCACATCGAGACGATGTCGGCGATCTCCTCTTCGCCGACGTCGGGGCGCTCGCCGTCCTCGCCCTCGGCCCACTCGTCTTCGAGCTGACGCTTGCGGGTGGTCAGCTGGCGCTCTGAGTCGCGCAGGTTCGCCGCTTTCTCGAACTCCTGCGCTTCGATCGCGGACTCCTTCTCGCGCCGCGTCGTCTCGATTTCCTCCTCGAGGTCGCGGTAGACGGGCGGCGAGCTCATCGACTTGATCCGCATCCGCGAGGCGGCCTCGTCGATCAGGTCGATCGCCTTGTCCGGCAGGAAGCGATCGGAGATGTAGCGGTCGGCCAGTTCGGCGGCGGCTTCGAGCCCGTCGTCGGTGATGTTGACCCGGTGGTGCTGCTCGTAGCGCTCGCGCAGTCCCTCGAGGATCTTGACCGTGTCCTCGACCGAGGGCTGATCGACCTTGATCTGGGCGAAGCGCCGCTCCAGCGCCGAGTCGCGCTCGAGGTACTTGCGGTACTCGTCCAGCGTCGTCGCGCCGATCGTCTGCAGCTCGCCGCGCGCCAGCGCCGGCTTCAGGATCGAGGCCGCGTCGATCGCGCCCTCGGCGGCGCCGGCGCCGACCAAGTTGTGAAGCTCGTCGATGAAGAGGATGATGTCGCCGCGCTGGGTGATCTCTTTCATCACCTTCTTGAGGCGCTCCTCGAACTCGCCGCGGTACTTCGAGCCTGCGACCAAAGCCGCGAGGTCGAGCGTGTAGATCTGCTTGTTCTTGAGCAGCTCGGGGACCTCGCCCTTGTTGATGCGGGCGGCCAGGCCCTCGACCACGGCGGTCTTGCCGACGCCGGGCTCGCCGAGCAGCACCGGGTTGTTCTTGGTGCGGCGGGAGAGGATCTGCATGATCCGCTCGATCTCGGTCTCGCGACCGATCACCGGATCGAGCTTGCCCTCGTCGGCGAGCTTGGTCAGGTTGCGGCCGAACTGGTCGAGCAGCTTCGAGGACTTCTTGCCCTCGCCCGAGCCACCGCCGCCGCCACCGCTCGCGGCGCCCTGGCGGCGGCCGCCGGGACCGGAGAGCATGCGGATCACCTCGTTGCGGATCTTGTCGGAGTCGGCGTCGAAGTCGAGCAGGATGCGGGCGGCAACGCCCTCGTTCTCACGCACGAGGCCGAGCAGGATGTGCTCGGTGCCGATGTAGTTGTGGCCGAGCGAGAGCGCCTCGCGCAGCGCCAGCTCGAGCACCTTCTTGGCGCGCGGCGTGAACGGGATCTGGCCGGAGGTGACCTCCTCTCCCGAACCGACGATGCGCACGACCTGGGAGCGCACCCGCTCGGTCGTGATGTCAAGCGACTCGAGGACGCGGGCCGCGAGCCCCTCCTCCTCGCGCAGCAGGCCGAGCAGGATGTGCTCGGTGCCGATGTAGTTGTGCTTCAGCGTGCGGGCCTCTTCCTGGGCCAGGACGACTACCTGTCGGGCTCGCTCTGTGAATCTCTCGAACAAAAGTCTCTCTATCCACTCAACTCGCTTCGGCTGAGTAAGTATCGGCGGCGCCCTTCGGTCATCGGGAAGCGCCCATGTGCTCCTTTAGAGGATACCGAGAGCGCCCAACCGGCCCTTGACCGCAAAATTCCGCTCATAGCGGCCTTTCCACCGACCAAACGGGCTTCCGGTGCGCTTTATCTCCTCATGGCGAGGCAAAGGCGCACCGGAAGGACGGGTCAGGTGCGCATCGCGGGGTAGAGGACGACTTCGCGCAGGGTCTTGGCGCCGGTCAGCAGCATCACCAGGCGGTCGATGCCGATGCCGACGCCGCCGGTCGGTGGCATCCCCTGTTCGAGCGCCTCGACGAAGTCCTCGTCGTAGGGCTGCGCCTCCTCGTCGCCGCGGGCCAGCTCCTCGGCCTGCTGCTCGAAACGGCGGCGCTGCTCGTCGGGGTCGTTGAGCTCGCTGAACCCGTTGGCGATCTCCATCCCCCCGGCGAACGCCTCGAAGCGCTCGACCAGGCCCTCCTCCTCGCGGTGGGACTTGGCGAAGGGCGAGAGCTCGACCGGGTAGTCGAGGATGAAAGTCGGCTGCACCAGCTCCGGCTCGACCGACCTCGAGAGCAGGCCGTCGACCAGCTTGCCCCAGCCCTCGTCGGGCTCCGGCTCGGTCCCCATCGCCTCCGCCAAGGCCTCGCGGGTGGGGTGCGCGAGGACGTCGATCCCGCTGCGCTCGCGGATCGCGTCGCGCAGTGCGATCCGCCGCCAGGGCGGTGCAAAGTCGATCGTCGTCTCGCCGCGCTGCACCTTGGTCGTGCCGAGGACGCGCTCGGCGACCTCGGCGACCATCGTCTCGACCCGGTGCGCGGTGAGGCGGTAGTCGGCCCCGGCCTCGTACCACTCGAGCATCGTGAACTCGGGGTTGTGCTTGTGCGAGATCCCCTCGTTGCGGAAGTCCTTGCCGAGCTCGTAGACGCGGTCGATCCCGCCGACCACGAGGCGCTTCAGGTAGAGCTCGGTCGCGATCCGCAGGTAGAAGTCGCGGTCGAGCGCGTTGTGGTGCGTGGTGAAGGGCCGGGCCAGGGCGCCGCCGTAGAGCGGCTGCAGGACCGGGGTCTCGACCTCGACGAAGCCGCGCTCGTCGAGCCAGCGGCGCACCTCGGAGACCGTGCGGGCGCGCAGCGCGAAGAGCCGGCGGCTCTCCTCGTTGGCGATCAGGTCGAGCTCGCGCTTGCGGTAGCGCGTCTCGACGTCCTCGAGGCCGTGGAACTTGTCGGGCGGGGGCCGCAGGCTCTTGGCGAGCAGCCGCCAGCGGTCGATCGCCAGCGATAGCTCCCCCCCGCGCCGCGTCGCCAGCGCGGTGCCCTCGACCCCGACGATGTCGCCGAGGTCAAGGTCGACGAGCAGCCGGTAGGGCTCCTCGCCGAGCAGGTCCTCGCGGGCGTGCAGCTGGATCTGACCGCTGCCGTCGCGCAGGTCGAGGAAGCAGGCCTTGCCGTGACCGCGGCGGCCGACGATCCGGCCGGCCACGCGGTGACGCGACTCGGTCTCGATCCCCGGCGCCAGCCCCTCGTGCGCGGCCCGCACCTCGGCGACGTCCTCCTTCTCCGCGAACTCAGGCGGGAAGGGATCGATCCCGGCCTCCCTGAGACGTTCCAACTTCTCACGGCGATCGCGCAAAACGTCTGAAATTTCTTGTTTTTCAGTCACGTTCTGAGAGTGCGGGAAAGCAAGCAGGTCGGGGGAAGCAGGCTGAGGACGCGAGCGAGCGTACTTCAGTACGTGAGCGAGCGGCCGATGCCGATGACCCCGAGATGCGCCGCTTTCCCGCGCTCTCAGGCGGTCTCGATCTTGGTGATCTTCAGTTTCTTCTTCGGGCCCCTGGGGACCTCGACCGTGACGATGTCGTTGCGCTTGTGGCCAAGCAGCGCTTTCCCGATCGGCGACTCGTTGGAGAGCTTGTGCTCGAGCGGGTCTGCCTCGGTCGAGCCGACGATCTGGAATTTCTGCGAGTCGCCCGTCTTCTGGTCCTTGACGTGGACGATCGAGCCGAACTGGACCTCGCTGGTATCCAGGTCTTTCTCGTCGATCACGGTCGCCCGCCGCAGGCGCTCTTCGAGCTGCGCGATCCGCTGCTCGAGTAGGGCCTGCTCGTTCTTGGCATCGTCGTACTCCGCGTTCTCGGAGATGTCGCCGAACTCGCGCGCCTCCTTGATCCGCTCGGCGACCTCGCGCCGCTTCACGGTGGAGAGGTGATCGATCTCCTCCTTGAGCTTCTCGAGACCCTCGGGGGTGATTACGGACTGGCGACTCACTGGTCCTGACCTCGCTTGTCGATTTGGATCGGCTGAACGGCTCCCAAAACTCAAAAAACGGCCACGGTGCGACGGCTTGCGTCACCACACCAGGACCGGAAGTCGCGGGATTATAGCGAGGGTGCTGGAGCGGCCAGATCGCGGACCAGGCGGCGGACGCCGTCCAGGTCGTCGCTGCGGTGCAGGGCGTCGGTCAGCTCGGGACCGGAGCCGAGCCGCTCGACGTACCAGGGGTAGAACTTGCGCAGGTAGCGATTGGCGCGATCGGCACCGAGGTGCTCCTCGGCGCGGTTGATCGTCCAGAGCAGCTCGGCGACGACCTCGGCGCGCTCGGGCGGCCGGCTGCGTCGCCCGGTCAGCTCCTCGAAGACCCACGGGTTGCCGAGGGCCCCGCGGGCGATCATCACCGCGGCGGCGCCCGACTCCTCGTAGGCGGCGCGGGCGGCCCCGGCGCTCGCCAGCCCGCCGGAGACGATCACCGGCACCTCGACCCGCTCGACCAGCTCGCGGGTGAGGGCGTAGTCGGGGCTGCCCTTGTGGCCGACCGTCGCCGCCCGCGGGTGGAAGGCGATCGCCGCGACCCCCGCCTCCTCGGCGAGCCGCACGGCGAGGTCGAAGCCGGACCGATCGCCCGCTTCGATGCCGGAGCGCAGCTTCACGGTCACCGGCAATCCGCTGCCCTCGGCGGCGCCGCGAGCCAGCGCCAACGCCAGCTCCGGGTCCCGCAGCAGCTCGGCGCCGGCGCCGGTCTTGCGCACCTTGCGCACCGGGCAGCCCATGTTGATGTCGATCAGGTCGGCGCCGGCCTCGGCCGCGATCGCGGCGCCGGAGCGCATCACCTCGGCATCGTGGCCGAAGAGCTGGATCGAGACCGGGTGCTCGTCGGGGTGGATCCGCATCAGCTCGCGCAGGGTGCGCTCGTTGCGGTAGTGCAAGCCGAAGCTGGAGACCATCTCGGAGACCGCCAGGCCTGCCCCGTAGCGCTTCGCCTGCAGGCGCACGAACCAGTTGCCGATCCCCGCCAGGGGGGCGAGCAGGACGCGGTTGGAAACCTCGACGTCGGCGATCCGGAAGGGATCAGTCAGGGGGGGCTGTCGAGGTGTTTCGCTCATGGATCAAACGCAGCCCCTTCAGGGTAAGGAGGTCGTCGACTTCGTCGATCGTCTCCGTGAAGGGGACGACGGTGGAGGCGTAGCCGCCGGTGGCGAGCAGCCGCGGGTTCGGCAGCTCCTCTTCGATCCGCCGCACGATGCCGTCGATCAACCCGGCGAAGCCAAAGATGAAGCCAGAATGGATCGCCGCCCGAGTTGAGCGGCCGATGGCTTCCTGTGGCTCTTCGAGGTCGATCCTGGTGATCCGGGCCGCCCGTTCGATCAGGGCGCTGAGCGAAGGCGCGAGACCGGGGCCGATCGCGCCGCCGAGGTACTCGCCGTCGGCGGAGACCACGTCGATGTTGATGCCCGTGCCGAAGTCGACGGAGATGCAAGCCTCGCCGAATCGCTCGTAGGCGGCGATCGCGTTGACCAGGCGGTCGGCGCCCACCTCGAGCGGGTTCTCGATCCGGATCGGCATCCCGGTCTTGACGCCGGGACCGATCGTCAGGCATTCGGCGCTCAGGTACCGCTGCGTCATCTGCTCGAATTGGCTCCCGAGCGGCGGCACCACAGAAGAGACGCAGACGGCGTCCACCTCACCGAACGACATCTCGCAAAGCGAGAAGAGCCCAGCGATCCGCTCGGCAAGCTCGTCCCCGGTCGCGCCCGAGCGGGTCTGAAAGCGCCAATGCTCGACCAGGCGCTCGCCGTCGAAGGCGCCGAGGTGGGTCTGGGTGTTGCCGACGTCGACCGCGAGGAGAGTCATTGCTGCGGCGATTATTCCCGACGACGGTTAGGATCGCCGCCGTGGACGTACGGCTCTACACGATCCCCGGCTCGCATCCCGGCGCCGCCGTGCAGGCGATGATGCGAGCAAAGGGCATCGAGTACAAGCGAACCGACCTCTTCCCGGTGATGCAGAAGGTCGTGGTCCGCCTGCGCGGGTTCCCGCGGCAGACGGTGCCGGCGATCGTGATCGACGGGCGCAAGGTGCAGGGGTCGCGTGAGATCACGCGTGAGCTGGACCGGCTGCGACCCGAGCCGCCGCTCTTCCCCGAGGACCCGGAGAAGCGCCGTGCGGTCGAGGAGGCCGAGCGCTTCGGCGACGAGGAGCTGCAGCACCCGATCCGCCAGATGATCTGGTGGACCCTGCGCAAGGACAAGGCGCCGCTGCGCGGGTTCATGGATGGCGCCAAGCTCGGCATCCCCAAGGGCCTGGCAGTCGCCACCGCGGGACCGGTCATGGCGGCAACCGCTTACTACAACAAAGCCACCGACGAGAACGTTCGCCGCGGTCTCGCGGAGCTGCCGGGCTTCCTCGACCGCATCGACGCCTGGATCGAGTCTGGGGCCCTGGACGGGGAGCGGCTCTACGCCGCCGACTACCAGATCGCGCCAAGCTTGCGGCTGGCGATGACGATGCAGGATCTGCGCCCGATCATCGACGCCCGCCCCGCCGGGCGATTCGCGCGGCGCGTCATCCCGGACTACGCGGGCGACGCGCCGCCGGCCTTCCCGCCGGCCTGGATGCAGCCGCTGCGAAGCGGCGCGGCAGCTGCCTAGACGGCGGTGCCGGGGCACTCCCGCCCGGACAAACGGCGGGCTAATTCGCCCGCCGTTTTGAGTATCCGCCCGTTCGGGAGTGCCCCGGCACCGCCGTTAGAGCGTGGCCAGCTTCTGGACGAGTTGACCAGGGCCGAGAGTCTCAAGAGCATCGGCAAGACGCGTGCCGTCGGGCAAGGTCAATGCCGGATTCAACTCCAGCAACGGAGCGAGGACGAAGCGGCGGCTCGTGACCTCGGGGTGCGGCAGAGTGAGGCGGCCTGTCCTCAGCTCGAGGTCGCCGAGCAGGAGCAGGTCGACGTCGAGTGGGCGGGGGCTGTGGCGGGGAGCGTCCAGCGCGCGGCCTCGCGCGGCCTCGACCTCCTTGCAGGCGTCGAGCAGCGCCTCCGGCTCCAGCTCGGTGCGAATGCGGATCGCGGCGTTGAGGAAGTCGGGCTGGTCGAGCACCTCGCCGACCGGCTCGGTCTCGTAGGCGGAGGAGACCGCCTCGACCTCCACCCCGCTCTCACCCAGCAGCTCGATCCCCGCCCGCAGGTGCCCCGCGCGGTCGCCGACGTTGGAGCCGAGCCCCAGGTACCCAACCCTCATCGGCCCACTTTATTGACGTGCCGTGAGTTAG